>DASPTW010000053.1:0-95479 GCA_035623215.1 Candidatus Acidiferrum sp. | reverse complement strand
TTTTCTCCTCGGATGCCTGCGGATGCAAGCGCCCGACGGCCGTTCGGACGGCCGCGACAGTGGCAGCAACGTTGCGATCGGGAGACCAGGTACGGAGATGCGCGCGCGCAGCTTGCGACAGAGCCCGAAGGCGCGTGCGGTCGGCGAAGGCTTCTATCAAAATGGCGGAGAGCGCCGCGACATCCCCCGGCGAAAAAATGAAGCGCGGCACGACGGGCGCGATGAGGTCGGGCGCAGCTCCAACGCAGTCACTTGCCGCCACCGGGCAGCCGCAACACATCGCTTCATTGACAACCACACCAAACGGCTCGAATTCCGAGGGAAGAACCATCAGATCGGCTGAAGCATACACGGCGGGCAACTGCGATTGGTTGACAAAGCCCAAAAACCGTACTCGCGAGGCAAGGCCCAATTTGCCGGCGGACTCTTCGAGTTGCGGACGCAGGGGACCTTCGCCAGCGAAGACCAGGATGCTCTGCGGAATATTCGCTTGCGCGAACGCATGCAGCAGATCGAAAGGACGCTTCCAAGGCTGAAGCTTGGCGCAAAATAGAATCACGGCGTGGTTGTCCGATGCGCCCCAGGATTGGCGCATGGCCTGGCGATTCACTTCTGCAGCCCTGCTTTGCCACCAGTCATTGTCGACGACCAATGGAGTGAGGGTGATGCGCTCATCGGGAATGCCCAAGGAGTGAATCAGTTGCCTCGCGCGAGTGGAGGACACGACAACCTGGTCGGCAAGGCCATAAAGGATCGGCCAGGCGCGTTTTTTGAGAGCACGCTTCCATTGTCGGCCGTCGCGCGGCTCGAGCGAACCCTGGTCGCAACCGAAGAGAAACGCGGCCCTGCAGCTCCGCGAGGCAAAATAAGAGACCCAGAAAGTGGCGCGCACGTAGCTCGTAAAGCAAAGAACCGCGTCGAAGTTTCCGCGGCGGATGAGTTTCCAAAGGCCTGGGTTGAAAAGGCCAAAAAATGATTCTTTGCCAGACCCGCGATTCGGAACGTGGGACCAGGCGTAGCCGTCGAGAAGCGGGACATCCCATTGAATATCAGCGCCGAACTCCGGGTCGTGCCCGCTTTCCGCGCCACGCATACTGCAATAGGCAACTTGCAGGTCGAGAGAAGGATGCGCGGCCATGCGGCGCAGCAATTGAGTCATGTATTGAACCGGATGGGTGCCGATGGCCAGAACGCGATAGCGGCGGTCACGCATGGCGAGATTCGCCCTGGGAGTGCAGAGGCCGAAGTGGATGGCGGAAAAATGTCGATCGAGAGGGAAGCATCGGGAAAAGTATACCCGTTTCGCGGGATGGGCGGCTGTGCTAAACTAGGGCAGTTCCGCAGGGGTATGCGGTTCACCGTACGTCTCCGCACTGGTGTCGTTATCTTGCGAGCGCAAATCGGCGGTTGAGTTTCGAGGCGCCATTGCGGCGCGAATTACAGCAAAAGATGGCCCAGCGAAGGCAGGGTCACGCAGAAAAAAAGAGGATGTGTCATGTCCGGGCATTCAAAATGGGCCACAATTAAGCACAAAAAAGCGGCCACCGACGCGAAGCGCGGCCGTGTATTCACGCGAATCATTCGAGAAATCGCGATTGCGGCGCGCATCGGCGGCGGCGATCCGAATTCCAACCCGCGGTTGCGCACGGCGATTGCCGCGGCGAAGAACGAGAATATGCCGAACGAGAACATCGAGCGGGCGATCCTGCGCGGCACGGGCCAACTGGAAGGCGAGCAGTACGAAGAAGTGACATTCGAAGGATACGGCCCGGGCGGCGTGGGGATGCTGATCCAGGCGGTGACGACGAATCGCAACCGCGTTGTGGGCGAATTCCGGCACCTGATGAGCAAGAACGGCGGCAACCTGGCGGAAGCGGGAGCAGTCGGATGGATGTTCCACCGCAAAGGTGAGATTACGGTTCCGAAGGAAGCGGCGACCGAGGACAAGCTGATGGAAGTGGCGCTTGACGCAGGCGCGGAAGATTTGAGGGATGATGGCTCAGCGTGGTACATCGTGACCCCGCCGGAGGCGTTGGAGAAAGTGAAAGAAGCGCTGCACAAGGCGGGGATTACGCCGACGTCCGCAGATGTTGGGATGGTGCCGCAGAATTACATCAAGCTGACGGGCCCGCAGGCGACTCAGATGGTCCGTTTGGTGGAAGCGCTGGAAGAACATGACGACGTGCAGCACGTCTACGCAAACTTTGATATTGACGAGTCGGAAATTCAGGCGGCCGTTGGAGCGAATTAGAGCACGCGGCCATTCTGCGAGTTGAAAAACGGCCACTGTGAAAATGCAGTGGCCGTTTTCATTTCGCAGCAGTGTTAGAAAAGGTGGACGCCGGACGTGGGTGCTCCTGCTGATGCACAAACCGCAGTTCGATGTGCTTGCAAAGAAGTGGCGGGCATTGAGGACCTCGTCGTAGACTGTTGGCGATGAGTGAAGCAAGAACCACAAAGGAAATGCGAGTTAAGAATGGATGGCTGCGCGTTCTAGGCGTGGATCCTGCTGCAACCGGGCCGACCGGCTATGGAATCATTGAGAGTGACTCGCGAGAGTGCCGCATGTTGCACTACGGCGCCTTCCAAATCCCCCAAAGAAAGCGAAGAGAAGCCGAAGGCGCGGGCCTGCAAGACGTGCATGCCTTGGTGTGTCGATTGATCGAGGAATTTGCTCCCGATGTCATGGCGGTGGAAGGCATTTTTTCCGCGTTGAACGTGCGGACAGCCCTGCGGCTCGCAGAAGTGCGAGGCGTAGTATTATTGGCAGCAGCGCAGCACGGCCTGGAAGTATACAGCTATGCGCCGCGCGAAGTGAAAGCTTCGATTGCGGGCCATGGTCACGCGGACAAACGCCAGATGCAGTTGATGGTGCGTGCGCTGCTATCGATGTCCGTCACGCCCGAGCCCACCGATGCCGCGGACGCGCTGGCTGTGGCGCTGTGTCATCTGCAGGCCGAGCAAGCAAGGCGGCGCTTCGGTTTGCTGCGGTCAAAAGATGGTAGGAAGCCGCGGCCCGTAGCAGCCGCAACGAACGGGGCTGCAGAATCACATCGCACCCGTGGAAATAGCGCAACGCGTGCCCCCCTGTCTCGCATCTTATCGGTACGCGGACTGTAAGGTGCTTGCACAAGACGATGAAGACATATCTTTCACGGTTGTTCCTAATTCTCGCTGCCGCCTTTTCGCTCAGTGGCGCGCTGTTCGCCGCACCTGCTCCCCCGGGGGCCAAACTCACCTTCCGAAGAGTTTTTAAAGGCAGCTCTCCGGAATTGATCGAAATCAACATCCGCGAGGATTCGGACGTGGCTTCCTACGAAATACGTCAGCTCGATGAAGATGCAGGCGCGTCTCCCTTTCAGGTAGGCGCACCTCTGCGCGCCAAGATTTTTGATCTAGCCGCGCAGCTCCATCACTTTCAGGGCTTGGATTTAGACGTACATCGCAAGATCGCCTACCTTGGCGAGAAGACCTTTCGCTGGGAATCAGGCTCCGAAGTCCACGAAATCAAATTCAACTACACGCTGAATCCTTCGGCCTCGCAACTCTTGCAAATTTGCGAGGGGCTGGCGCGACAGCAGGAACACGCAGATTTGATTGCGCGCCGCATGCGCTACGACCGCCTCGGAATCAACGACGCGCTGCTGCAATTTGAGTCGGATTTAAACCGCAGCCTGCTTCCCGAGCCACAGAGGCTCTTGCCCATGCTGGACCAAATCGCGGAGGATCCCAAGTTCGTGGACATTGCACGTCAGCGCGCCCGCTCGCTGGCAGAGCGCCTCCGCCACCAAGGTTGAATCGTCGGTACCTCCGTTCCTGCACCGCCCTCTGGCCGCTCCCTAACTGAGGAATTGAAATCCCCATAGGCCTTTTTGCGTATACTTGGGGAACGCATCAGGTGGGGTGCCTTCGTTGCCGGACCAAAGCCCAGAACTGAATCCAGCGCCAGCGCGCACTCGCGGCACGATGAATTTTTCCGAGGCGGTGGCGATTGCCGCCGCCAGCCTCTGGGCACATAAGCTGCGCAGTGTGCTGACGCTGATCGGAGTGGTTATCGGCGTGTCCGCTGTCATCGCCGTGGTGAGCTTAATCAATGGCGCGAATCAATATGTAGCCACACGCGTGTTCCGTTTGGGAGCAGACGTCTTCGGCTTGGCCAAACAGCCTTCGATTATTACCAACGTGGACGAATGGTTGGAATTTCAGAAACGCAAACGCATCACTTACGATGATTTTGAAGCCGTGCGCAGCCTTTGTAAATCGTGCAAGGAAATCGGCGCCTCGCTGGGCGGCCGCGTCGAGGTGAAGAGCGGGCTTAACTCCCTGAAGGACACTAACCTCCGCGCCTGGACACCGCAGATGCCCGAATTATACGACGTGGATCTGGTCGCCGGGCGGCACATGACCGAGGCGGACTTGAGCAGCGCCGCTCCTGTTTGTGTCATAGGAATGGATCTCGTCGAGAACCTGATGCCCAGCATGGATCCTCTCGGCAAGGAAGTGCGTTGGAACAACATTCCCTGCCAGGTCATCGGCGTCGGGAAAAAGGAAGGTTCTTCGCTGGGCACTTCCCTGGACAACTGGATCATTCTGCCGCTAACCACTTACAACAAAGAATACGGCAATCAGCAGAACTCCCTGCGAATCACCGCGCGTGGAGGCTCGGCTGCTGCGCTCCAGGCCAGCGTAGACGAGGTTCGGCAAATCATGCGCGGCCGCCATCATCTGGCATACAACGCGAAGGACGATTTCGCCGTTGAGACAAGTGATTCTTTCTTGTCGCTGTGGAAAGACATCAGCAGTTCGTTTTTCGCGGTGACCATTGCCATCGCCTCGATTTCACTGGTCGTTGGCGGCATCGTCATCATGAATATCATGCTGGTCAGCGTCACGGAGCGCACCCGCGAGATCGGCATGCGCAAAGCCGTCGGCGCCCGGCGCGGCGACATCCTGCGTCAGTTTCTCATCGAGTCTTCGACCATCGCCGTGATTGGCGGTGCGCTTGGCGTAATGCTCGGCTTGATGGTGGCAACGCTCGTTTCCTGGTTGACGCCCTTGCCCAGCGCCGTCCGGCTCTGGTCGGTTTTGAGCGGCTTGGCAGTGGCGTTGAGCGTGGGACTTTTCTTCGGCACCTACCCCGCGTCCAAAGCCGCAAAGCTGGATCCTGTCGAAGCACTTCGGTCGGAGTAGACTTCGGTAGCATGGCGACGCTAGGAAAAACGCTTCCTCAAACCGCAGCGCTCCCGTTGCGTTCGTTTATACCGAGAGAAAGCGCACTGAAGCTCCGCCAGGAAGTTCTGCTCGCGTTCGACACGCTGCGCAAGAATCCTTTGCGCTCCGCGCTGACCATCCTCGGAATCGTCATCGGCATCACCACGGTGATTACTGTCAGCTCCGTGATCAATGGGCTGAATGAAAATGTCCTCGGCGGTATTCGCGAGCTCGGCTCCGATACCATCATCGCGTACCGCTTCCCCTGGGCTTCACTTTCGCGTCCTCCCAGCGAATGGTTTACTCGCAAAGAGCTGTTGCCGGAGTGGGCGGACGACATGGCCCGCCTGCCTCACGTTGCGGCGGCTTCCCCATCGATGCGCATTTTCCAGCCGCAGTTCGGTTCCGGCACAGCGGATGTCCGGCGTGGCGCATACCGCGCGACAAATGTGATTTTGCAGGGGAATTCGCCCTCCATCACCCAAATCTTCGACATGAAAGTGATTCACGGCCGCGAATTCAATGATACGGACACCGAGCACCGCGCCCCCGTGGTGCTGCTTGGGTTTGATACCGCGAAGCTTCTCTTCCCGGAAGGGGCGGAACACGCCATCAGCCAGGAAGTCGTCATCGATGGCCAGCTCTTCACGGTGATTGGGACCATGGATAAGCGCCGGCAGGGCATTTCCGGCGGGTCGAATCCCGAAGACAACATCGCCGTCATGCCCGTGACTACGCTCCGGAAACTCTATCCTAATAACAAAGACTACGTGATTTTCGCGAAGGCCAGCGACCCAACCCAAGTAAGTCAGGCCGTTGAAGAAATTCGCGACCTTTTGCGCCGCAAGCGCCGCCTTTCCAATGACAAACCGGATGATTTTGCTCTCTTCACGTCGGACTATTTTCTCGACCTGTGGAACAAAATCAGCGGGCTGATTTTCTTGCTCATGTTTGCGGTTGCTTCGGTCGGGTTGATCGTCGGGGGGATCGGCGTGATGAACATCATGCTGGTTTCCGTGACCGAAAGAACGAGAGAAATCGGCGTTCGCAAAGCGATCGGCGCGAAACGAGGCAATATCCTGGCGCAATTCCTCATCGAAGCTGTAACCCTCAGCGCCGTTGGAGGAGTCATCGGAGTGCTGTTCGGTTCGAGCCTGAGCCTGCTTCTTCGTTATGGCGTGAACTTCCCCGCGGCGTTGTCAGTCTTCTGGGTCGTCACTGCGCTGACGCTTTGTGCTTTGATCGGTGTTGTATTCGGCGTCTATCCTGCGTGGAAAGCCGCGCGCTTGGATCCTGTCGAAGCCCTCCGTTACGAGTAGATTGCCGAAGAAGTCGTTGGCTGCAAATCCGAGTGTACAATCCTACCGAGGTCTGCCCTGGGATGAGTGAAGAAGGCCTGCAACATGGCGGCGACCGCTTTCCACCAACACGCCGTTCCGTGATCGAAGCCGTGCGTAGCATCGACGCGGAAGAACGTGAGCGGGCACTCGAAGCGCTGTGCGCCGCCTATTGGAAACCGGTTTACAAGTACATCCGGCTGCGCTGGAGCCGTCCTTCAGAGGAAGCACAGGATCTAACGCAAGGGTTCTTCGTCGAAGTCCTGGAGCGGGAGCTGCTCGAAAAATTCGATCCCGGGAAGAGCCGCTTGCGCACTTATTTGCGTGTGTGCGTGGACAGTTTTGTTTCGAACCAGCAGAAAGCAGGACGCAGGCAAAAGAGGGGCGGGGGCATACCGCACGTTGCGCTCGATTTTGCGGCGGCGGAAGAGGAACTCGGCGGTGCGGCAATGGATCCCACCGCGATTCCTTCTCCCGAGTCACTTGATGAGTTTTTCGAAAAGGAATGGGTGCGCAGCCTGTTTGGACTCTCTGTAGAAGACTTGCGGCAGTTTTGCGCAGACCGCGAACGCGAGCGTAGCTTTAAACTTTTCGAGGCATACGATCTCGAAGGCGACGACAAAGTTTCTTACGAGCAGCTTGCCAAAGAGTTCTCCATCTCCGTGACTGATGTGACCAACGCGCTGGCCTGGGCTCGCCGCGAATTCCGCAGAATCGCACTGGAACGGCTGCGCGAGCTTTGCAGCAGCGAGGAAGAATTTCAGCGGGAAGCACGCGCTGCTTTCGGTTGGGACGCAAAGTGAAATTTCTTTCGGACAAAGCCCTTGAACGATTGCGCGAGGGCGCGGAAACGCCGGACCTAACCGGCGCACGCTATCGTTTGATCCAACGCGTTGCCCGAGGTGGTATGGGAGTGGTGTATGCGGCGGAAGACGAAAAGCTACAGCGGCGCGTGGCGCTAAAGGTTCTCGACGTTCCCAGTTCAGACGGTGATCTCGCGAATCGCTTGATCCGCGAAGCCCGCATCCTCGCACAACTTGAGCACCCCGGCATCGTACCGGTGCATGATGTGGGCACGCTCGCGGATGGCCGCGTTTTTTACACTATGAAGTTTGTCGAAGGGCAGCGGCTCGACAAATTCATCGAGTCCGTTTCCTCCATCCCGGATCGATTGCGGCTGTTTCTTCGCATTTGCGATGCCGTGGCGTTCGCTCACGCGCGCCATGTGCTCCATCGCGACCTCAAGCCAGCGAACATCATGGTCGGCCCATTCGGCGAAGTTCTGGTGATGGACTGGGGCTTGGCCAAGATTTTAGGCGCCGATTCTCAAGCAAGCTTGCAGGATGGCGACCCCGACGCCACGATATTCGAAAGACCAACGCAACAGTCCAATTCGAATTACACAACTGGGATGTCGGTGGTTACTGGCCACGGTACAGTAATGGGAACGCCTGGTTACATGTCTCCTGAGCAAGCCCGCGGCGACGTGGAACATCTCGACGCCCGCAGCGATATTTTTTCATTAGGAGCGCTGTTGCGCTCTCTGTTGACCGGTAATGCTAATCCCTCCTCTCCAAGTGGCAGCAAGAGACTGGACAAGTCTCTGGAAGCCATCTGCTCGAAAGCGGCCGCACAAGCCCCTTCAGACCGTTATGCGAGCGTTTCGGAGCTGGCGCTGGACGTCTCGCGCTACCTGGACGGTCTCGCCGTCGGCGCGCGCCGGGAAACCTTAGTTGACAAGACTGTCCGCTTTTACCGGCGCTACCGTTTCTTTATCTTGTTGATTGCCGCATATCTCGTAATGCGCGTGGCTGTTTTGGTCTTTTTTCACTGGTAGGCCTAAAGGAATTCCGGGCTTTGTTGTAAGGAACAGTAGAGCCAATTCGAAAGCGAGGGAGGGCTGGGATGAATAAAGTGCTATTGGGGCTGCTGTTGGGAGCTGTTCTGGGCGCAATCGACGGCGGGACCGCGTGGTTCATGCCGGAGGTCCGCCCCGAGATGGCAACCATCATTATCGGCTCCACGTTCAAGGGGCTTGTCGGCGGCATACTTATCGGCTTCTTTTCACGGAAGGTGAAATCTCTGCCGCTGGGCATTTTGTTCGGATTGGCGGTCGGGGCGCTGCTGGCTCTCGCCATTGCCGCGATGCCTGACGCCATCACCGGCAAGCATTATTACAAGGAGATCATCATTCCCGGCAGCTTGGTTGGATTGATTGTGGGTTACGCAACGCAAAGATTCGGCGCGGCTCCTGCGACGGCCGGCGCCACGCGGTAGTTTCGCAGGAAATTCGCTCAAACACTTTTGTAGTGAAATCCCTGGAGGAGAACTATGTCTCGAATCATCCATTTTGAAATTCCCGCGAGCGATCCGGAGCGCGCCGCCAACTTCTACCGGAAAACCTTTGGGTGGAAGATTGAGAAGTGGCCCGGCCCATTGGACTACTGGCTGGTGACCACTGGCGAAGACGGCGCACCCGGCATCAACGGCGGCTTATTGAAGAAGCAGGCGCCGACGACGTCGACAACGAACACCATCGGCGTCGAGTCCGTGGATTCTGCGATAGATGCGGTGAAAAAGGCCGGTGGAAAACTGGTCATGCCAAAAACCCCGATTCCGACCATCGGCTATTTCGCATATCTTGAGGACACCGAAGGAAACCTCTTTGGCGTGATGCAAGCAGACAAAAATGCGAAGTGAATTCTTCGGCCGATTGGCGGTTTCGTAGGAGGGAACAATGAACTTAACGAAACCTGTTCTGGGACTTCTGCTCGGGGCCGTGCTGGGCGCAATGGACGGCGGGTCCGCGTGGTTTCACCCGTCTGCCCGAACAATGATGGCGAGAATCATCATCGGGTCAACGATCAAGGGGCTGATTGCTGGAATTGCGGCGGGCATATTCGCGCGCAAAGTGCATTCTGTGCCGCTCGGGATTCTCTTCGGCCTTGCAGTCGGATTCGTACTCGCCTTGCTCGTTGCGCTGATGGAGGGCGGCCACTACTTCGAGATCATTCTGCCGGGAAGCATCGTGGGATTAATCGTTGGATACGCCACACAGCAGTTTGGCACAAGACCAGACGTCGAAACGGCGCAGTAACTCTGGGGCTTGCGGACTTGGGAGTTGCGGTTAATCTGGAAAGGAGAAAATGGAATGAAACATCTGGCAAGGATTCTAGGGCTGGTAGCCCTGGGGGTTGGAATTTTTCCTGCACAGAGCCTGGCAGGACCCGGGGGCGCCGCCGAAGCCTTTGAAAGGCTAAAATCGATGGCCGGACACTGGGAGTCTGGGCCGTCGGCAAAAATGAAGACAACGCTGGACATTCAAGTGGTTTCCGACGGGTCCACAGTCATGGAGCAGTCGCGCGTCGAGGAAAAGAGCACGACCGTGAATATGATCACGATGTACTACCTCGATGGCGACCAGCTCAAGATGACCCACTACTGCATGGCAGGAAATCAGCCCACGATGCGTGGAACCTACTCCCCGGAAACAAAGACCATCACTTTTGATTTCATCAGCGCCACGAACCTGAAATCCGCCAACGACGGGCACATGCATCATGCCGTATACAAGTTTGTGGATCAGGATCATGTCAGGGAGGCTTGGACTTTTCGAAAAGATCAAAAAGACGCTTTTACCGAAGAGTTCGAGTACGTGCGCTCGAAGTAGATTGCGAATCGCGAGAACGCAGCACAGGGCGGGCAGAGTTGTTTGGCCCGCCCTTTCTGTTTGTGACCCGTGTAACATGGCGCGCATCGAAAGGGGAGGAGCCTCCTAACAACGAGGCAGGAGCGATGCGATGCGATTCGCCGCTTTCGCAGGACACAAGTATCTCAACCTTGAAACTCTCAAGAAGAACGGCCAAGCCGTACAAACACCGGTGTGGTTTGCCCCAGAGCCTGCTGCAAGCCTGGATTCGAACGAGGCAAAGCTTTATGTCTACAGCATCGGCGTTTCCGGCAAAGTGAAACGCATTCGAAATAATCCGCAGGTTCGCGTGATGCCCTGCGACATGCGAGGCAACTCGCTCGGCGAATGGACTCCTGCGCGCGCCCAAATCTTGACTGGCGCAGAAGCCGATCACGGCATGCAGTTGCTCAACAAAAAATATGCGCCGTGGAAGCAGTTGCTCGATTTCTTCGCGCGATTTCGCCCGCGCGAGCGGATTGTTTTTGCCATTCGCCCGGCCTGATCGTCAGGTGTGAGTAGCACGGGCTGCCAGGACACTGCGCCTATCGCGGCCACAACCAGCCGAAGGTCCCCGCAGTCAACAGACCATAAATGAGGCCGTCAAAACACTCTTTTGCCACCATACTCCAGGGCTGACCTTTCCAGATGCCGTTGGCGAGTCCGCCCAGCCCGTAGGCCATGAACGCGACAGTTCCGGCGACGCGAAAAACGACGAGATAATGCGCGCCTTGCGCCACGGTGTGGCCCGTCAAATATGCCGTAAAAAAGCCAATGACCAGGCAATAGACAAACCACAGGCCCATGAACTTTCCCATGTTCACCGGGCCGCTCGGAAACACGGTTAGAAAACCAACCGGCCCTTGCTTGAATTTTTCATGCACTTCGGGAGACTTCATCTCTTTGTGTGTGGTAAACGGGAAAGTATAAAGCCCCTGCGTCAGGCCCACAGCCCGCAGCGCCGACAAGACTTTTTCTTCGTCTGGCAATTTCCTGTAGTCAGTTCGGTGGTAAGGCAGCACCATGTGCATGATGGAACTCGCAACAAATACTATGACCGCGGCCAAAACGATGGGAATCCACAAAGCGGTAAGCGCAACCATGTCTAGCCTCCTTGCAGGAAAACTCGGATGTGGGAATGTTGCGCGCGAGGCTATCGCGGAACCGGTTTAGGGTCAATAGCCACAAGCGTGTCACAAATTGTAAGTGGTTTCCCGCGAAAATCCTGCTACCGGAAATTGCTCATCAGGACTACATCCGTCTTCAACTGGCCCCGCGAGAACGCCAATCGCTTGCCGTCTCGAGACCACGAAAACGCAAACATGTCTCCGTTCGTAAATTTCGTCACCGGAGCGAGTTCTCCGCCGGAAAGTGGCAGCTCCCAGATGTTTGTGGCGCGGTTGCGGTTCAGCACGAACGCGATTCCCTTGCCGTCCGGTGTGAATCTCGGTATGTGCATTCCGTAAGGGATATCCAAAGTATGGAGAACGGTTTTGGGGTCGTTTGCCGGCGTGACCACAAATTTCGCATGCAGGCTGCCCGCAATGCTCTGCGAAGTGTAGAACATCAGCTTTCCGTCGCGCGAAAATCCGAATTCCGCTAACGGAATGTCCGTTTTCTCAGCCGCTCCTCCGGCAATTGGGGAACGCCAGATCGCGTCCTCCACCGCATAGATGACCGACTTCGAGTCCGGCGAGCAAAAACCGCTTGCGAAGAGTGGCTTCGCGCTGATTTTTTGCGCGTTGGTTCCATCGACATCGCTGCTCCACAGCTCCACTCTGGCGTCGTGTGCCGTGGTATAAACAATTCGTTGCCCGTCGCGGCAAGCGGACAGTTGGAACCGGAGTTCGTGATCGTTGAACAGCGGACCGATTTGCTTGCCGTCCGCGCTTGCACGAAACCACTGGCTCCGCAAATTGGCGGCCCCGAGCGAATCTCCGACCCACAGCAATTCGAAACCCAGGTTTTGGCCATTCGTGATTTGTTTGGCATCGCTTCCGTCTCCCTTGGCGATCCACAGGTCGCTCAAATGCGTATCCTGCAAGGTGACGAGAGAATGGCCATCCCGTGTCACTTCCAGACAGCAATTCTCATAATCGGCGAGGTCGTTGGTGAACCGGCTTACTTCTCCCTTCGGATAGCTGACAAACCAGATTTGGCCGAGAATGGATTCCGTATCAAAACCTGCAAGCAACAAGCCGCTGCCGTCCGGAAGCCAGGCCGCCGCTCGCATGGGACTCGCGAAGAGATGGATCTCGCGCAACTCTCCGGTGTCCGGCGAAACCGTCTCCAGGACCCACTTGCTCATGCCGTCTTTCGTTTCTGGCGAAACCCAGGCCAGGTTCCGTCCATCTGTGGACCACGAGATGTTTGGCCAGCCCGGAAAGAACCCCTTTCGCTTGGCCAGGACTCGTTCTCCGCTGCCATCCGAGTTAGCGATCAAAACCTCATTCCCGGGCTGCCCCACAATGCCACGGATATACGCAATGCGCTGCCCGTCAGGCGAAAACGCCGGCGCCGAATCCACGTCGCGCACCAGTTGTTTCGGCGCGCCTCCCAACACAGGCATTTGGTACAGATAGCGGAAATTCTGCGTGGATTTGTCAGAGCGCACGAACATCAGGTAATTCCCGTCGGGCGTGAAGCTGACCGCCACGAAGTGAACTTGATCCGGGGCGAGCAACTGCACATTGCTCCCGGTCGCCATCTGTTGGACCCACAGGCTCTCCTGCGCGCCATCCCGCAATACGTAAACGATGTATCTGCCGTCCGGTGATAGCGCCGCCGCCCCCGCGTTTCCCGTCGTGGTGATCTGCGCAATCTTCATGTTTTGCAGGTTGAACCCGCGAGGCCTATGGCTTGCCCACCAGTAAACTGCGGTTGCAATCGCGATTACGGCGATTGCCACAACCGCTCCTGCCGCAACCTTGATCGTGCTCTTGGGTTTTCCCGCCTTCACCGCAGCAACCGCAGACCCGCTGCTCACGGCCACTTTCCCCGAGCTGGTGTCGCGCTTCAGCCGCTTCAGCTCCGCGCGCATTTCCGCCGCGCTCTGGTACCGCAAGTCCTTATCTTTCTCGAGCGCCGTACGGATCACTTCATCCAGCTTGGCAGGCAAAATCGGGTTCAGCTCCAGCGGCGATTGCGGGGAATGGTTGAGAATGCCATCGAAAATGGTCGCCGCAGTTTGCCCTTCGAACGGCAGCTTTCCCGTGGCCATCTGATAAAGCACAGCCCCGAACGAAAATAGGTCGCTGCGCGCATCAAGTTCCTTGCCGCGCGCCTGCTCCGGCGACATGAACGCAATCGTGCCCACTGCCGTGCCCGGCGATGTCAAATGTTCCGACGCCGTGGCCAGCGTCGCTCCTGCATACGTTGGCTGTTCGACGGTCTGCCGCTCTGTGACCAGCTTGGCCAGCCCGAAATCGAGAATCTTGGCTTGTCCCCGGGGAGTAATCAGAATATTCCCCGGCTTGATGTCGCGGTGAATTACGCCTTTCGAGTGGGCCGCGTCGAGCGCATCCGCCACTTGAATGCCGATCTCGAGTATCTCTTGCAAATCCGGGCGATGCCGCGCCAAGTAGCGGTCCAGCGGTTCGCCTTCAATCAGCTCCATGGCGATAAAATATTCGCCGTCCGCTTCACCGATTTCATAAATCGTGCAAATGTTGGGATGATTCAGGGAAGAGGCGGTGCGTGCTTCCAGTTTGAACCGCTCCAGCGCCTGCTGGTGTTTTGCCAGATCCGACGACAGGAATTTCAGCGCGACGCGCCGCCCCAGTTGCACGTCTTGAGCGATCCACACGGTTCCCATTCCGCCGGAGCCGAGGCGCTCGAGCACTTGATAATGGGAAATCTGGCGGATGAGCGCACCTCGCGGTCCTTGGGACTATAGCCACGCTCCAACAAGCTCGTCAATCGCATCCAAAAAGGCTCTACAGAATTGTCCGAGCACTGCCCCGGAGCAAGTGGCCTCGCTGGCGGCCTACTTTTCGGGAAGGCGGTTCAGCACGAAATCGGAAACGCGCTGGGCTGCGGGCGGGTCGAGGTTGGCCAGCACCGCAACGACGAAGCCCGCCTGCGGACAAATCTCCAGATCCCCATTCATTCCTGGCGCGCCACCGCCGTGTCCAAAGCAATGCATCCCGCCGAACGACCTCTCGCCAAAACCGTAGCCGTATTTCCCACCACCCCCGGTTTCTACCTTGCCCGTTGTCAGCAGTTCCGTGTGCTCAGCATCCAGCAACTTGTGGTTTTGGATTGCATTCGCGAACCGCAGCAAATCTTCGACCGTCGAGTAGCCGCCCCCCGCCGAAGTGCCGCGATAGGGCAGTGTGTCCGTGTTGGGCAGCCAAGCGTCCGGAGCTGGAGCTGCGGAGTCTCCAGGGCCTGGCTGCTCACGGAACCGGGTGTAGCCGACCGAGCGCCCCGCCACGGCTTGGTCTTCCGGAAGCGAAGCCGTCAACGTCATTCCCGCCGGCTTGTAGACGTGCTCGGCGACGTAGTCGTAGTAACTCTGCCCGCTGACCTTTTCAATCAAAACGCCGAGCAGCAGAAATCCGTAGTTGCTGTAGGCCCACTTGCTGCCTGGCTCAAATTCAACACCGCGCTGGCCATACAGCTTCACGTAATCCTGCAACGTGCGCAGCTCCAGCCGGTGCTTGTCGAACTCCGGCCCGAAGAAATCGCCCGTGCCGCCGGTGTGCGTCAGCAAATGGTGGATCGTCACTTTCGATGCGAGGTCCTTGTTCGGATAGTCGGTTAGGTACTTCCCAAGCGGATCGGTGAGTTTGATTTTCCCGGCTTGCGCCAGTTGCAGCACGGACACCGCGGTGAACATCTTGTTCATGGACCCAATACGGAATTGCGTGTCAAGCCGGTTTGGACTTTTCTTGTCCCGGTCCGCAAGACCGTATGCTCCCGTGAAGACCGGCTTGCCGTCTTTGGCCACCAGCACTGCGCCCGCAAAATGATCCGCAGCAACCTGCTTCTCGATCTCCACGCGAAGCGCCGCCAGCGCGGGATCCTGGCTCATTCGTGGCAGTGCAAATTCCGCGGGAATCGGGATCTGATTGAGATCAAATTTTGTGATGTGGTGCGGTTCCGCAGCCTCAACGTCGATCGCAAAGCGCGCGAACGTATCCGATTCGCGCTCCTTGACCACCCCGCTGAAATGCGTGGCTGTGGATTCTTCCGCTTTCTTGAACACGAATCCGCCCGTCATCCGTCGGAATCCTATTTCCCCGTCGATATCCCCGGCTCGATCGGGTTGGTTCTTCTGCAGAAATTCGAGCATCTTCGCCCGGTCGCCGGAATTAAAGACCTCCAGCCAAGCCGCGAACTGGTGCGCCGCGGGCGTATCGGGATACTGAGTTTGCGGAACTCGTGGCGTTGCGGACGCAAGCGACACCGACAGCAATACGATTACAAATAGTTTGAGTTTCATCCTGACCCTCTCAGACACTCTGACGTGCGAGCCGGGGAATTGGTTCTCAGCGCCGCCACAGCCTACGCTAGCGGCGGGAAAACGACCAGTGTCTCCTTCAGGAGGTAGTAACCGCGGTTTGGATTGCGGCAGACGCAGCCAACGAGCGGAGGGACTCGTTGTACGGCGCGCGCGCCACGCCACGCTCAGTGAAGATCGCCGCAATATAGCGAGCTGGCGTCACGTCGAACGCGGGATGCGCGGCGTGTACATCCGGAGCGATACGAACCCCGTTTATGTGCGTCACTTCGGCGGCGGAGCGCTCTTCGATGGGAATATGGTCGCCATCCGGAATCGACAAATCGAACGTAGAAACCGGCGCGGCAATATAAAACGGCACATTATTCTCTTTGGCGAGAACCGCGATTTGATACGTCCCGATTTTGTTGGCGGTGTCGCCGTTGGCCGCGACGCGATCCGCACCGGTGACGATAGCGCCAACCTTCCCGGATTTCAGGAAGTGGCCCACCATGTTATCCGTAATCAGCGTCAGCGGAATTCCGCCTTTGTGCAGCTCCCACGCTGTGAGTCGCGCTCCCTGCAAATACGGCCGCGTTTCGGGGACCAAGACGTGCAGCTTGTGCCCCTGCTCAAACGCTACTCGGATCACGCCGAGCGCCGTGCCGATGCCGGCTGTGGCTAGCGCGCCGGCGTTGCACTGTGTCATCACGTGGCCTTCGCGCGGCATCAGTTCCGCTCCGTACCGGCCAATTGCTTCGTCCGTCGCGCGCTTCTCCAGGTGAATCTGCCGCGCTTCCTCCACCATTTCTGCCTTGATTTTCGCGAGGTCCGAACTGTCAGCGGTCAATTCATCGAAGCGCTTCTTCATCCGCTCCAGCGCCCAAAATAAATCGACCGCCGTCGGCCGAGTTTTTGCAAGGACGCTGCAAATTTCTGCAAACTCGGTTCTCAGTTCCTTCGCGGAATTGGCTTTGGAATGCAGCACGCCCAACGCCGCGCCCATCGCCGCGGCAACCCCGATGGCCGGCGCTCCGCGAATCACCATTTCGCGAATGGCCGTCGCCACTTCCCGGTAATCCGTGTACGTGTGCGAAATTTCCTCGCCGGGAAGGCGCCGCTGGTCCAGCATCACCACGCCGCGTTCCGTCCATTCGATGGGTTGTGCTACGTACATTCCTTCAATGGCCTCGTGAGACTCAATCGGATTTATCCATTGTAGCGGGAGAGTCTGAAGAAGACGAATTCCTCAGGGTTTCGGGGGCATCTGCGTGAATCCCTTGGTGGCGATAAAACCGATCAGCGTCGCGATCGCGATCGTCGAGTTGTATCCCAGATGGAGCAAGTAGCTCGCATACACCGTCCCGCTTCGCGCCCGAACATACGTGAATACGATTCCAACACCGATGAGCGTAAGAACCAGGCTCACGCTCCATCCGAGTTGGTAGCCGTGAACCACGCCGAAGAGCACTCCTGTCAAAACGATGCTGGTTCCCACACCCTGGCGCACCGCAGCGGTAGATTCCACGCCGAACGACGAAGCAATCGAGGAAGTCAGTCGCACTACCAACGGGTATAGGTAACCCCGGAAAAGCGTCTCTTCCACCAGCGGCGCGAAAAGCACAGCCATAGCCATAAACAAGAGCATTGTCGTGCGATGCTTGAAAAGCTCCTCGATTGGCGCGTTCTCCGGCGCCTGGGTCTTCGAATTCACCACGAATACGCCGATGGAAAGCGCGCATCCCAGGAACAGATACGGCCACGGCTTTCGAACAACGCCCGGCTCGCGCGAAGGTAGCGTTCTCCAGCCAAGCGACCGCCAAAACGGCGCGCTCGGCAGCAACGCAATGGTTACGTAAAGAAAGAAAATCAGCGACGCTTCCCAGATGATCATGCTGCCAATGGCGAAAAACGGCTTCGAGAACACAAATTGCTCGAATTCGTGTTTGTTCGCGAAATGCCGGTTTGCCGGCAGGTAGTAGATGGCAAATGCCACCTGCACGAGCACCAAGCTGATGAACCCGAAGAGCGTGAAAACCAGCAAGTGCACCCAGGACCAGCTGATCCGCAAATCCTCCGGCAACTTCAAACTGGGAAGATGAGCCGCCGCGGGATTCACCGCCACATACGAAATCGGGTCCCCGGAAAGCGGAGGCTCTGCGAGCCCCCGCGGCTGGGGCGTGGCCCCGGCCGAACTCTCTTCCGGGCCAGCGCCCGCATCTGCCGCCGGGGGCTTTCCCGAATTTTCGTCTAGGAAACTCATCCTCTTCCTTTGCGCGGCTTTTTTGGCCAGCCTGCGGCCAGCGCCGCGGCCACCAGCGGCAAGAGCAGCTCGTGATGGCCGGTAATGGCAAATCCGCGGGATTCCGGTCCGCGGCGCCCGCGTCCGGATGCGGTGGGACGCTTCACTACATTTTGCAACGGCCGGTAGTGCTGAATAAAGTCGAAGTTCGCCGTGGTAATGGGGCGAAGCGGCACTCCCAGATTGCGCACCACGGAGACGGCTTTCAGAAAAACCTCCGGCAGCACCACCGCCGAACCCCAGTTCAAATACACGCCGCCTGGATGCATACGATCCACAAGTGCGGAAAACAGCAGGAAATCGCGATGAGTGGCGTAGCCCAGAGCCGCGCCATCCGCCGAAGGGTGCATGTGGGGAATATCCGTGCCAATGGCGATATGCACGGTCACCGGTATGCGCAGCTTGTACGCAGCAACGAGAACGCTCGATGCCGCATGCGGCACTTCGATGATTCCGCTGTTCAGGAATTGTCCGGCCGCCTCGCCGTAGCCGATGCGAACGCGATGCGCCAGTTTGGCGATGTCGTTCAGGTATCTTCCGGTTTCTTCCGCCATGCCGAACTGGCCTACGCTCAGGCTGGCTTCGACTTCTTCGGAAGTATTGCCTGCAAGCGCAATCTCAAAATCGTGAATGAGCGCTGCTCCGTTCATCGCGACCCCAGAAACGAAGCCGCGCCGCATCAAGTCGATCAGAACCGGGCCGAGCCCGACCTTGATGACGTGCCCGCCCATTCCCCAGAGAATGGCTGCGCCTTGCTTTCGCGCCGCATGAACATTAGCCAGCAGCGCGCGCAAATCTTCCGCAGCCAGAATGTGCGGCAGCGAATCGAGAAATTTTGTGAGCGAAGTTTTTGCGGCAGGAGGCTTCGCAAATTCCTGTGTGCTGACTTTGCTCTTCCGCGACGCCAGCGGATAAGTGTGCACGCCACCAAGTGTCAGCGGCTGGATCGAATAGACGCTCATCGTAGACGTTTCACTCTACGAAGAAGCAAGTCGAACCGCAAGTGAGGCGGATGTAACAAATCGAGTCCTAGCGAAACTTTCTTCCTATTTCCCACGATCGATTCCACCATTGGAATTGCCGTTTGAGCCGAGGACGCGGGCGAGGACTTGCCCCGTGTAAGATTTTTTCGTACGTGCGACCTGCTCGGGAGGGCCTTGTGCCACGATGCGTCCGCCCCCTTCCCCGCCTTCAGGGCCCAAATCGATGATCCAGTCCGCCTGCTTGATGACATCAAGTTGGTGCTCGATGATCAGCACTGTGTTTCCCAAATCGACGAGCCGCTGCAAGACGTCCAGCAGTTTGCGCACATCGTCGAAATGCAAGCCGGTTGTGGGCTCATCCAGAATGTAGAGCGTGCGGCCAGTCTGCCGCTTGGAAAGCTCGCGCGCCAGCTTGATGCGCTGCGCTTCGCCGCCGGAAAGCGTGGTTGCGGACTGCCCCAGCGTGACGTATCCAAGCCCAACCTCGACCAGCGTCGAGAGTTTTTGCTGAATCTGGGGAATGTTTTCCAGAAGCTTCAGCGCATCCGTCGATGGCAGATTCAAAATGTCGCTGATCGAGTGGCGCTTGTAGCGCACCGCCAGCGTTTCCGAATTGTAGCGGCGCCCCCGGCACACTTCGCACATCACGTAAACGTCGGGCAGAAAATTCATTTCAATGCGCCGCAATCCGTCGCCCTGGCACGCTTCGCAGCGCCCGCCTTTCACGTTGAAGCTGAAGCGTCCCGGGCGGTAGCCGCGCTCGCGCGATTCGGGCAGCATGGCAAACAAATCGCGGATGGGCGCGAACACGCCGGTGTACGTCGCGGGGTTCGATCGCGGCGTGCGGCCAATGGGCGCCTGGTCAATCTCGATGACTTTGTCGATGTGCTCGATGCCTAGAATCATGCGATGCGCGCCGGGCGCTTCGGCGGAGCGGTAGAGTTTCTGTGCGAGCGCGCGATAGAGAATGTCGTTGACCAGTGTCGATTTGCCCGAGCCGGAAACTCCGGTGACGACCGTGAAAAGACCGAGGGGAATCGACACGTCGACGTCCTTCAGATTGTTCGCGCGCGCCCCTAGAATCTGAATGACTTTTCCGTTGGGATTGCGACGCTTTTCGGGCACTGCAATTTTTGTCGCGCCGCTGAGATATTGGCCGGTGAGCGACGCCGCAGTGGCTTCGATTTGCTCCGGCTTGCCCTGCGCGACAAGATACCCGCCGGCGTTGCCCGCGCCGGGGCCAAGGTCCACGACGAAATCGGCTCGGCGGATGGTGTCTTCGTCGTGTTCGACGACCAGCACGGTGTTGCCCAGATTGCGCAGATGTTCGAGCGAACCAAGCAGCCGCGCATTGTCGCGCGCGTGCAACCCGATGCTTGGCTCGTCGAGAACATAGAGAACACCACGCAGCCGCGAGCCGATCTGTGTGGCCAGGCGGATGCGCTGCGCTTCGCCCCCGGAAAGCGTTGCAGCCGAACGGTCAAGGCTCAGATATCCGAGGCCGACGGCGAGCAGAAAATCGAGCCGCTCGGAAACCTCTTCAAGCGGCCGCGCGGCGATTTCTTTCTGCCGTTCGCTGAGCAGCGCGAGCATTTTGTCAACGGCGGGACGCGCCGCGCTCAGCGAAAGCGCGGTGAAATCGGCGATGGACCATCCGGCGAGCTTCACGGCGAGCGACTCCGGGCGCAAGCGCTTGCCGTGGCAAACGCTGCAAACCGTCGCGGACATGTA
Organism: Candidatus Acidiferrum sp.; assembly: GCA_035623215.1. Lineage (GTDB taxonomy): Bacteria > Acidobacteriota > Terriglobia > Acidiferrales > UBA7541 > Acidiferrum. The sequence goes on along the minus strand of DASPTW010000053.1, from coordinate 74,784 downwards.
CTGCGTCATCCACTCGCGATATGTGTCGGAATTGGACTCTTCGAAATTCCGCTCGAGAAACTTCAGAATGCCCGAGAAACGAAAGCCTTTTTCGCTCTTGGCTTTTCTGGCCGAGGTGCCGTTTTCTCCGCCGTCGCGGCCATTTGATGGCGGATAACCGTACAACAGCATGTTCTGAACGCGAGTTGGATATTTCTCGAACGGCGTATCGAGCGTGAAGCCGTGTGCGTACGCGCCGAGCTCCAACGTGCGCTTCAGAATCGCCGAACCCGAGCCTGGGCCGAGCCCGCCATCGAAAAGCGGCCGCGACCAATCCGTAATGATTTTCGATGGATCGAAATCGTATTTCGAACCGAGCCCGTGGCACGCCGTGCATGCTCCGTACGGCGAATTGAAACTGAACGAGCGCGGCTCAAGCACCGGAACCGAAATCCCGCAATCCGGGCACGCCAGCTTTTCCGAAAACGTGTGCTCTTTGCCTCCGACGATCGCCACAGTGACAAGGCCGCTTGCCAGCTTCAATGCTGTCGCGATGGATTGCTCGAGCCGGTCCGCGATGCCTTGCTTGACGAGCAGTCGGTCCACCACGATTTCGATGGTGTGGTTTTTGCGCTTGTCGAGCGCCGGAACATCGTCGAGAGGAACGAGCTCGCCGTCGATGCGCGCGCGAACGTATCCATCCTGCGCGAACTTTTCCAGTTCCTTGCGATACGCGCCCTTTCGCCCGCGGACGATGGGCGCGAGGATCATGATTCTGTCGTCAGGCTTGCACAGCTCGCCGTGCAGAATCGCCTGGACGATTTGCTCGCTGGACTGCCGCGTAATCGGATGGCCACAATTCGGGCAGTGCGGCACACCGACCGAAGCGTAGACCACGCGAAGATAATCGTATATTTCAGTAATGGTACCGACGGTGGAGCGCGGCGAACGCGTCGTGGTTTTTTGCTCGATAGCGATCGAAGGCGAAAGCCCTTCGATCACGTCGACCTCGGGCCGCTCCATCTGGTCGAGGAACTGCCGCGCGTAGGCAGATAGCGATTCCACGTAGCGGCGCTGGCCTTCCGCGTAGATGGTGTCAAACGCCAGCGAGGATTTGCCCGAGCCGGAGAGGCCGGTGATGACCGTCAAGGTGTTCCGGGGAATTTCGACGCTGATGTTTTTGAGGTTGTGCTGGCGCGCGCCCCGGATTACCAGTTTGGTCAGGCCCATGAGAAAAAAACGCTCCCTCCACAGGAGCCCCGGCACTCAGTGGCTACACTGAGCCCAAGTTAATCCATCACGATAGCAGGAGCTCGAGAACACGGTCAAGCAAAGCTGCGACTGATCAAGAATTTGCTGGTTCATAAAAGCTCGAGAAACTCCTCCACCCCCAGGCCGCACTGCTTGAGGATATCTCCAAGCGTGCCTTTGGCCAGCTCTGAGTGCATAGGGACCACCGTTTTCCAAGTCTTGTCGCCCACTTTCTTTTCGAGGGAAACGTGGCTGCCCTTCTGGCGCAATTCAGCGAAGCCGGCGCGTTTCAATGCCCTAACCACGCGCTGGCCCGAGACACTGGGCAGCTTTGGCATTTCAGCGAGAAACTTCGACTGTGGTCCAGAATTCAGGAGCTTCTGCCGCCCTTCCGTCGGGAGCACCCCAGGTTTCGAGATAAAGCTCGATAGCCTCGCGCAGATTGCCGCGGGCCGATTCGACGTCCTTACCTTGCGAAGTAACGCCTAGTTCGGGACAGCGCGCGACGTACCAGTCGACTTCCTTGGTGATGAGAGCAGAGAAACGGTAGTTCATAAAGTGATGCTAACGAAAGCTTTTACCTGAGGCAAGCGTTCGTCTGTCCTCATTTTCTCGCCCGAGCTCTCAGTTCCCTCTTACGCCAGCAATTTGGCTTAGAGAACGGAGCAGCGGGGCTTCGCGGCCGCGGGCCGACACTTTCTCCACCGACTCGATTTGGCCGTCGCGGACGAGCAGCACGCAATCGAAATTGTTGACCGTGGGGCAAACGTGGCGCGGCAGGAGATAGAGCGCTTTGCCAACCTGTGGCCCTGCCCCTTCTCCCGTGACGGCCATGGGCAGATGCTCTTCGCTGGGGGAGAGCGGCGTGAGCTCCGGATGGCCAACAACGACGCACGTGGGCACGCCGGCATCGGCGGACACAGCTTTGTGCCCGGCGTCGCAAGTGACGACGCCAGGGCGCGGATGGCTGACCACGCGCGTCAAGACAAGCACCGCTGGCCGCAAGCCGTATTCGACCGGGAGCTGCGCCAGGCTCGTCGCATCATTGTAGACAACGGTGCCCGGTGAGACGCGATGGACGAAACTGCGTCCGCGAAAGCCTTCGTAAGAAAGCGCGGCCGGTAGCGTTGGCGTTCCCGCCGTGATGACCTCGTGCACGTTCATTCCACCGCGCTCGATCGCACTCACAATTTGCAGCAAGGAATCGTAGCCGGCATGGGCGGCAGTAGTTCGTTCGCGCTCTTCGACGCCACCATACTGGCCGTCGTAGTAATGCAGTCCGCGGAAATCGAGTCCCGCGTCCCTAACCGCGCGCACGAGTTTCACAACGTATTCGCTGTGGCTCTGCTCGATTCCCGTGCGATTCATGCCGGGATTAATGTCGAGAAAGACGCCGACTGGGCTGCCTCGCCATTGCCGTACTTGCTCTTCGTTTTCGGCCAGAGCGGAAATACGCACATCCGGGAACTGGCCCGCGATTTCGTTTACGCGGCGCGCATTCGCACCCACAACGGGATAGGCGAGGAGCACATCCTTCGCGCCGCTGCGGCAAGCTTCGAGCAATTCCAGAGTGGTCGCACACTTGAAGTTACGGATGCTGCGCTCGGCCAGCAACCGCAGCGTGTAGCCCAACTTTGCGGTTTTCACGTGCACGCGCCAGCGATTCGCGTCACCGCCAAGCAGCTGTAAGGTCCGCGCAATGTTCCACTCAATGTTTTCCGGATAAACCACGAGCGCAGGAGTCAGTACATCTTCGATATCGGAGATGCGATATCGCTCGTCCCAGGGAAACTCGCTCACCATGGATTTCTGTGTTGCCACCGCGGCCTCAATGATCCTCTGAGAGTTGCTGCGACAGCACAACGAATTCCGACAATCCGTCAGTAGACTCGATCAAAAAAGGAGTCTTGGTGCTTATCCGAGCTACTTCGCGTCCGCCAGCGTCCTGCCACCGACTGAGCACAATGCATGCTACGGAACCCATTCGTGGATACGCACTAGTGGCGTCGAGCATCTCAGAACTGAAAATCGAAACCTTATCTACGAACGTCTGTTCGTGTCCCTCCGCATCAACGAACTTGCACTCTACCCAGCCGGGAAAACACTCGTCGACGAAGCGTACAATTTCAACTACTAAATTGTAAGTGGCAGGCGACATTTCACATTCCCGAGTAGGTTTGGCGCTTCAAGAACTGGCCGGAGCCGGGGAGGCCGACGAACTTTCCTAAGTCAATGACGGCTCGGCCACGGGAGATAACCGTTTTCGGCGCGCCTTTGATCTTGATGCCCTCGAACATGGAATAGTCCACGCGCATGTGATGCGTCTTGGCGCTGATAACTTCTTCGCGATTGGGATCGAAGAGAACGAGGTCGGCGTCCGAACCGACAGCGATGGTGCCTTTGCGGGGGTACAGTCCGAAAAGCTTTGCAGGCGCAGTGGAAACAAGCTGTACAAAACGGTTCGGCGAAAAATGTTTGCCGTGAACTCCGCCGGTGTAAACGAGGCTCAAGCGGTGCTCGATACCAGGACCGCCATTGGGAATTTTGGTGAAGTCATCTTTGCCAAGCTCCTTTTGTTCCTTGAAGCAGAACGGGCAATGGTCGGTGGAAACGACTTGCAACGTATCTTTCGCGAGGCCCTGCCAGAGTTTTTCCTGATGCCATTTTTCGCGAAGCGGCGGCGTGAAGACGTACTTGGCGCCCTCGAAGCCAGGCACATCCATGTTTTCGAGCGAGAGATACAAGTACTGCGGGCAAGTCTCGGCGTAAGCAGGAAGGCCGCGGTCGCGGGCTTCGCGGACTTTCTCGAGCGCGTCGTTGCAGGACAGATGCACGATGTAGACAGGCGCGCCGGCCATTTCGGCGAGAGCGATGGCGCGAGAGGTGGCTTCCGCTTCGGCAGTTGTGGGACGGGTGAGCGCGTGAAACTTCGGAGCGCGCTTTCCCTCGGCGAGCGCCTGCTGAACGATGACATCGATAGCGCCGCCGTTTTCCGCGTGCATGCAGATAAGACCGTTGTGCTTGGCTGCCTGGCGCATGGCCTTGAAAATGGTGGCGTCATCAAGCATGAAAACGCCGGGATACGCCATAAACAACTTGAAGCTGGTGACGCCATCGCGGATGAGATCGCCCATTTCCTCGAGTTGCGCAGAGCCGAGATCGGTGATGATGCAGTGGAAGGCATAGTCGGTGACGGCTTTGTCGTGCGCTTTTTTCATCCAGGTGTCGAAGGCCTGGCGCAACGACTGGCCTTTGTACTGGATAGCGAAGTCGATAAGCGTCGTGGTGCCGCCAAACGCCGCGGCGATGGTGCCGGTCTGGAAGTCGTCGGCGCTGGTGGTGCCGCCAAAGGGCATGTCGAGATGCGTGTGAACGTCGATGCCGCCAGGAATGAGCAGCATTCCGGTGGCGTCGATAACTTTTCCAGCGTCTTCCGTGGGAAGCTGCGCAGCGATGGCGCTAACTTTGTCGCCGCTGATGCCGACGTCGGCACGATAGGTGTCGGTAGCCGTGACGACCGTGGGGTTTTTGATGATGGTGTCAAAGGGCATGGAATTCCTCAGGACGAGACTATACACCAGCCGTGATTCGTGACTCGTGACTGGGGGAAGGATGAAAGTGGCGAGTGACGAGATAGCCTCGCGGGCGGAGCGCACGCATAGTGCGGGGCGGTGGTTTTTCTCAACATAGACTTGGCGGAGTGGACGAGCCTAATCCGAAGGTACCCCCACCCCGGGTGTTTTTTGTAAAGAGTGCGGAAGGGATTGAAAGCAAAGGAGATGCGAAATTCTAAAGTGCAAAAGAGTCGAGGGTTCTTTCTTGGTTGCCTCATATTATTGAATCTCGCCCAAGCAGAGCCGTGCGAGAAGGAAGAAAAGCGGCAGCAAGGCTGCCGCACTCCAAAACGAGACCTTTCGTTTGGTGCGCAGAGGTGATCTCATCGAGATGAGATGCGCTGAAGTTAAGCCAGGATCCCTCGCTGCGCTCGGGATGACACGCGGTGGCAGGGATATTGTTACGCCGGCCCCAGAGAGCGGAGTTGTTAGGAAGGGGATGAGCACTAATCAGTGCGTCGTCTTACCCGGACCCCAGAGGGCGCGGCCAGGTCTGGCGCCGGTGTGCTCGCCGTCTTTCAGGACCTGGACTCCGTTGACAAAGACGTGTTTGACGCCCACGGAATACTGCTGCGGCTTTTCATAAGTGGCCAGATCAGCGATGGTCTGGGGATCGAAGACCACCACATCGGCGAACATGCCTTCCTGAAGAAAGCCGCGATGGTCGAGCCCGAGATTCGTGGCCGGAAGCCCCGACAGTCGCCGGATCGCTTCGGTCAGCGAAATGACTTTTTCGTCGCGCACATATTTGCCCAGAAGTCGCGCAAAATTGCCGTAAGCCCGCGGGTGCGTCGATGATTTCAGGAACACGCCTTCGGGAGCCATCGAACTAGCGTCCGAACCGAAGGAAACCCAGGGCTGGCGAATCTGTTTTTTGACATTGTCCTCGTCCATCATGAAATAAACCGTCCCCACTCGGGAGTGATCTTCAAGGACCAGATCCATGACGGTTTCCTTGGGATCTTTTCCGCGCAGCCGGGCAACTTCGGCAAGGGTTTTTCCGGTGAGGGGTTTCAGCGCGTCAGATTTAAAGCCAACCAAAAGGATGCGCTCCGGCGAGCCGGACAGCAGATAGAGATTCTCCCATTCGCGCGAGGGAGTGCGCATTGCCTCGGCAATCTTCTTTCGCGTCTCGGGATCCTGGAGACGCTTGTAGGCCGCTTCGGGACCGCCATCGTAAACCCATGGCGGCATGCAGGAATTCAGCCCGGTCGAACCGGCTGTGTAGGTATACATGTCGGCGGTGATTTTCACGCCTTTTCTGCGGGCGTCTTCGATCATTGCCAGAACGCGATCCATCTTCGGCCAGTTTTCCTGGCCGGAAGCTTTGAGGTGATAGATTTCCGCGGGAAGCCCGGCCTCGCGGCTGATGCGAATCGTTTCCTGGACCGCTTCCTCGAGTTGATCCGCTTCGCTGCGAATGTGGGCGATGTATTTACCCTTGTATTTCGCCGCAACTTTGCACAGCTCAATCAGCTCATCCGTCTTGGCGAAGGTGGCCGGAGGGTAGATCAGCGCAGTGGTTACTCCAAGCGCGCCTGCTTCCATCTCCTGGCGCACCAACTGGCGCATTTTTTCGAGCTGTTCGGGAGCCGGCGGCTTGTCATCCAATCCGATGGCGTACTCGCGGAGCGTGGGAGCGCCAATGAAGGAAGCGACGTTCTGCGAGATACCATGCTTTTCAAGATAGGTGAGATATTCCGAGAGCGAAGTCCACACGATGTCGAATTTGAGATCGCCCTGCTGCGCGAGCCGACGCGCTTTCATCTCTTCCGTGAGGGGGCCCATCGAGCTCTCGCCGAAAATCTGCGTGGTGACGCCCTGCTTGAGTTCGCTCATCGAGCGTCCATCGATAATCAAAGAGGCCTCGGAGTGAGACAGCATGTTGATGAAGCCGGGAGCGACGGCGAGGCCGCCGGCATCCACGATGGTGGCCGCGCGAGCGTTCTTCAAATTGCCGACCGCAACGATGCGATCACCGCGGATGGCAATATCGACTTGGCGCGGCTCTCCGCCAGTGCCGTCGTAGACGGCGCCCCCCTTGATGAGCACGTCGAAGGAGGCGGTTTGCGATTGTGCTTGCGCGAAGCCGCTCCAGGAAAAGAAAAACAGGGCCGTGAGGCAAAGGATTCTATGAAGTCGCATCATCACTTTATTCTCTAGCCTCCCCGGTGCTTTCTCGTCTGGAGACGTTGAAAAAGTATCTCGCGCAACGGCGCTCGCTGGCGGCGAAGTTTAGCACCGAAGCCGTTTCCGCCGAAGCGATAGCATCATTGCGAAAGTCGTTGAGGCTAAGCCGGAAAGAGTGGAGTTAGAAAGCGGGCAATGGCGGCTTTGCGGGTAAGAGCAGGATTAGCAGAGCACCAACGATAATCATTGGAAGCGCAGCGGCCCACAGGTCGCTGTGCGGAATCACATTGCGAACTGCCTGCAATCCCATAACAGCACCGTGAACCAAGCTGGACCAAGCCGCGAAAGCAATAAGGCTGCGATGCGCGGGCGGGTTGCGTACTGCCAGCAACAGGAAGAATCCCAAAGTTGCCAGGACACTGCCCAGCATCTGGTCAAATGCCGGCTGATTCGGCGGCATCACACCACGGAAAAGAGGGAGCAGCGGAAAAACCCCGGCCAGGAAGAGCAATCCCACCAATACCAGCACGACTTTCAGCGCGCGTTCGCGGATCATGTCGTCCCTCCTGTTCTATTCCAAGATGATTACCACTTTTCCGCGAGCGTGCCCCTCTTCCAAGTAGCGTAGCGCATCAGCGACTTCGGTCAGGCTGTAGCGCCGGTCGATGACCGGCGTTACCTTTCCGGCCCTCATGAGGTTGCCCAGGGTGGCTAAGTCTTCTTTGTTTATGTTCGCCATGAACATGACGAATTTCTGGCTCACGAACTGGGAAAGCACAGGCGTGGCGATCGCATGAGTCAGAAAGAAGACGGCGGCGTCTTTGGGGGCTCCAGCGATAACGCACACGCCCTTGGGATTCAAAACGCGCCTGCATGCAGACAATGAAAGGTTCCCAACGTTGTCGAGAATCAAGTCGTAATGTTGCCCGCTTTGTGCGAAATCCTCCCTGGTGTAATCGATGACCCGATCTGCGCCGAGAAACCGGACCAGGTCGATATTTTTCGTACTGCATACGCCGGTCACATCGGCACCAAAGGACTTGGCGATCTGCACGGAGAAAGTACCCACGCCGCCCGCCGCGCCGTTGATCAAGACCTTCTGTCCCGGCTGAAGGTGTCCCTTGTCGCGAAGACCCTGCAAAGCGGTGAGCGCCGCCACAGGCACAGAGGCCGCTTGCTCAAAGGTTACGTTATCCGGCTTCCTGGCCAGTTTTGATTCGGAAGCGCAGGCATACTGCGCAAGCGCTCCATGGCACGAGCCGAAGACCTCGTCATCTGGCTTGAACTGCGTTACGTTCTTGCCGACCGCTTCCACCTGGCCAGCCACATCATGGCCGAGCCTGGCCGGTTGCATGTCCGTTGGTTTGCGCAGCCGGAACAATATGTGAAAAATGGACGGAACGCCTCTCATTAAGCGCCAGTCCAGTGGATTCACGGAAGCCGCGCGAACTTTGATCAAGACTTCGTCGTCCTTGGGAATGGGCTTTTCAACGTCAACGATTTGGACTACATCTGGAGGTCCGTATCTGGTGTAAATGGCGGCTTTCATTTTGGAGTCCTCCTCCGGGCTGGCTTGCTCCTTCGAGTGGTGAACTGTGGAGCCCCAGGAAGGAGCCAAAGGCGCGGCCACTCTTAACTGTCACACTTTGGGTTCGGTCGTGGCGGGGCCGCAGAAGCCTCCGAAGCGCTGGCGGGCCTTTTCGCGTTCTTCGGGCGTCATGTGTTCCCAGCGTTCGCGCATCCGCTCCCGCATTCTGTGCCGCATATTGGAACGGCCAGAGCCAAGAAAGCCATGGCCTCCAAACAGGATTCGGCAGAGAAGCAGCAGCCCGAGCGCCTGCCAAAACGTAATTTGGCGCCATTCGAACAAGTGCGGCATCAGCCAGTTCCATAGAAGCATCACGATTTCGCCGCCAACGAAAATAAATAGCGCAATTGCGAGGATCGCCAGCGGGGCGATGAAAAACCATTTCCTTCTCATGTTCATTTCCTCCTTTTCGTAAACTCCTCGTAGATGCTTCGCAGGCGCTCGCGCAGATGGAGTACGGCATAGCGCTTGCGCGAAAGCAGAGTGTTGATACTCACGCCGGTTTCGTCCGACAGCTCTTTGAAGCTGCGCCCATCAAGCTCGTGCGCGACGAAGACTTCCCTCTGCTCTTCCGGCAGTTCGCTGAGCGCAAATTCGAGTTCCTCGAGAAGCACGTTGCGGACGTAGAGCGCTTCTGGCCCGGCATCGGGTGATGGCAGCAGATCTTCGATCTGCAGCAGCTCGCCGTTTTCGTCGCTCATGGCCGCGTCACTGAAGGATTCCGGCCTCTTCTTGCGAAAGAGGTCGGTGATGCGATTGCGGGCGACGCGAAACAGCCAGCCGGTCACGTGCTCGATGGGCATTAGCAGACGATTGGCTTCCACCAGTTCGTAGAAGACTTCCTGCAAAATGTCCTCTGCATCGCGAGGATCGGGCACACGACGCCGGATGAAATTGCGGAGCCGCGAACCTTGTTCCGAGACAATCCCGGAGATTTGGCGGTTTTGCTCGATCATGGTTGCGACGCTCACCGGCTCATTCGTCCACTCCTGAAGACGAATGAGGGGCACAAATATTGTAGAGGGTGCAATGCCAAAGCGGCATTGGGGAGTTACTTGGATTGCGAAGCGTGGGAGATCGTCGCGATGAAGACGCGGCGCACGCGCACGCGGTAGAGGATGGAATAGGGAGTGCCGCCGATAATCAATTCACGGGTGCCGGGTTCGGAACCAACGCGGCCCAGATAAGGATGAATTCGCAAAGTTTCGACGACAGACACAATGCGGGTGGCCAAACGTTCCGCTGCCTCGGGCTTGTCCAAAGCAACGAAGACACGAATTTCCTGGAAGCGGGCCAGCGCCAAAGGCGACCAGACGATGTCGAACGGGCCGCGTTCTACCGGCACGGGCGATCTCAGCGACGCGGGCCTGGACGCGGCGACTTTTCGTCATGGAGCTTGCCGCAGATGCATTTGGGCGGCGGCAACTCGCGGTCGGTACCCCAGGAGAGCAACCAAGCCTTCATGTCCTCATGGCGAACATAGTGGCCGGATTTCACCTGGCGGCCGGCCTTGCGGATTTCCGCGAGCAAACGTTCCTGGTCGGTGACGTAGGATTCGACAGCATCGGAAATCAGAAAATTGGAGCTGCGGCCGGAAGCCTCTGCGAGTTTGGCCAGGCGGCGCTTGATTTCAGGTTTGAGCCGTACGCTGAGGGTTGCGCTGCGTGTGTTCGCCATGAACACAGGATAGCACGACGCATGGAAAATTAAACCTGTTTGATCAGCGTTTGTAGTGAGGGAGGATTTTGTGGTGGTAGAGTCAAGGGTTTTACTTCGTCGCCGGAGATTAGATAGATGTTGAACTGGGTGATTGCTGCGCTACCGAAGCGCTCTGGCGTTTTGCAGCGATCCGCCAGCGGTGCTAAGGATTTGCCCTACTCATATCTCAAAGCAATCATAGGGTCTACACGCATTGCCCGACGGGCTGGGACGGAACACGCGACTAGCCCCACGACCGTGAGCAAGGTTAGGACCCCCGCCAGCACAAGCGGGTCCAGCGGGCGCACGCCGTATATTTCGCTGGCCACGGCCTTCTGCAACGCGGCGGCGATGGCGATTCCCAAAAGCAAGCCTACGCCAACGAGTTTGGAGGCCTCACGCAACACCAAGCTAAGAACGCCGACGGATGTGCTGCCCAGGGCAACGCGAATACCGATTTCGCGGGTGCGCTGAGCTACCAAATAGGCCAGGACGCCATATATCCCGAGCGAGGCCAGAAACAGGGCGACGGCGCCGAAGGCGTTGGCCAAAAGCATGGAGGTCCGGCGAGAGGACAAGGATAGGTTCACGCGCTCGGACATGGAATGGACGTTGAAAACCGCGAGGTCCGGGTCGAGGCGAGCGATCTCGGAGCGAAGCGCGTGAATGACGGACGCGGAAACACCCGGATCGGCAGTCTTAAGAGCAAAGGTAAATGCGTTCGAGGGCTGCTGCGTGTTGCACAGGTAATAGGCTCCGACAGGGGCTCCCGTATCATCCAGGTGTTCGTAACGAAGCGTGTGGGCTACGCCGACCACGGTGAACCACACCGTGTGCTGGTCCGTTTTGAATAAGTCCTTGGGGTCGTTGGGAAAGTACATGCGCGCGCCAAGAGGGCTACGGTTGGGCCAGAAATGGCGCGCCAGACGTTCGTCGACAATCATCACGTGGGGAGCGGTTTCGTTGTCATGGTCATTGAAGGAGCGCCCCTGGACGATGGGAATGCCCAAGGCTTCGAAGTAGCCGGGAGTTACAGCTATGTTCAAAGGGGAAATCAAGGACTCGCCGGGCTTCATTTGGTAGCCTTCGGCGAGAATGACGCTGTCATTGTGATCGGCCCCAAGGGGAATGGCGTCGGTTGCGCCTACATGAGAGACCCCTGGAATGGCGCGAAGGGCAGGCAAAGCCCGGTTCATGAAATCGCGTTGGTTTTCGTTCTTCGGATATCTGGCCGACGGCAAAGCAACGGAAGCGGAGACCACGCCTTGCGGATTGAATCCAGGATCGACGTGCAGAAGGTAGCGAAAGCTTGCGAGAAGCAGTCCGGCCCCCATGAGCAAGGCGAAAGCAAATCCAACTTGGGCAGCAACGAGAAGCTGGCGAACGCTGCGAGATTTTTTCCCGGTGGTTCCGGTGCGGCTTTCCTCATGAAGCGCATCGTTGATGCCGATCCTGGAAATCGCCGCCAGGGGAAAAAGCCCGACAAAGAGGCCTGCGGCCAAGGAAAGGGCGAGCGAAACGAGGACAACGGTGCTGTCCATGCGAACTTCCCCAGCGCGAGGGAAATGTTCAAGCCCGATGGCGTTCAGAGTGCGCAATAGGCCCGCACCGACGGCGATGCCCCCGAGACCTCCAAGCAGGGCCAGACCCAGATTCTCGAGAAGCAATTGGCGCATGAGCTGCGCGCGGCTGGCGCCCAAAGCGACGCGCGTTGCCACTTCCTTGCGGCGCATCGCCAGCCGAGCGAGAGCGAGGTTGGCGATATTAAGTCCGCCGATGAGAAGAACGAGGAATGCACCACCCCAGAGGAGATAGAGAGTCCTTTTGACGCCGGCAGTGAGCATGTCCTGAAGAGGCTTCACGGTGGTATGGAATCCGGCGTTGATCAGGATTTCCTTCAATTCCGGGAAGCGCTCGAGGTTGGCATGGTTCAAAGCGTCGACCTGAGCCTGGGCTTGGTGGAGCGTGGCACCAGGCTTCAAACGGCCGATGTGATACCAATTATTGCTGTGGTGAACGGTCTTCTCTTCGGCAGAAAAGGCGACAGGCGTCCAGAGGCGGACGCCGGGATCAATAAAATTGAAATCAGGAGGCATGACTCCAACGATGGTGAATGGCCGGCCGCTAATGCGGAGAGAACGGCCAAGGACCGCTTTGTCCCCGGCGAATAACTGGTTCCAAAGACCGTGGCTGAGGATCACCTCTTGTTCGTGCCCTGGTTCGGCTTCCTCTTCCGTAAACGAACGCCCCATCGCAGGAGAGACGCGCAGAAGGTCGAATAAAGAAGGCGTCACCAGCATGCCGGTAATCTGCTGCGGCGAACCACCAATCTCCACGGTTTGGTTGCGCTGGCGGAACAGGGCTTGTTTCTCAAAAGCCGTCATGGCCTGCAGGCGGTCGTAATAGTCGCCGGAAGCGCTGTTGTTCGATCCGGTGAATCCGGCATTGGGGTAATCGTTGGAGGTGATCAGAATGGAGCTGGCATCCGGAACCGGCAAGGGACGCAGGACAACCGAGTTCACGATGGCAAAGAGCGCGGCGTTGGCAGCGATGCAAACAGAGAAGGTGAGGAGGACGGTGGCGGCAAAGCCTTTATCCCGCCACAGAGAGCGGAAGCCATATTTCAAGTCGAGGAGAAATGTATCCATGATCAGAGTTCCCCTGCGTTGAAGCGATTATGTCTGCCAAGCATTGAGACGAGTTCTTTCTGAGATTCAGTACGCATTGACGAAAAACAAAGTTCCAGGCAACGCTCGCCAAGAAGCTAGTGACGGTGATGGGGAAGCACTTTGTGTTGATAGATGTCGAGGGTTTTCTCTTCGTCGCCGGACATTAAGTAGATGTTGAACTGTGTGACGCCGGCCTTACGAAGGCGGTCGAGCTTTTTGCGATGTTCGTCGATGGGGCCAATGACGCAGAAGCGGTCAACAACTTCGTCGCTGACGAAATCGGCATTGTCACTGCCGACTTCGCAATGGTGGTGATAGTCGTACTTTCCGCGGTCTTTCACATAGGAAGTGAGCGCTGGAGGCAATTCCTCGGGCTTGTATTTGGAAATGAGGTCCATCACGTGGTTGGAAACAAGCGCGGGGAACCAGCGGACGTGTTCTCGGGCGCTGGCGAGGTCGTCGGAAGCCCAGACGGGAGCGGCGGCCATCACTTCGATTTTGCTGAAGTCGCGGCCAGCTTCTTTTGCGCCTTCGCGGACGAAGCCGAGGCACCATTCGATGAGATCCGGGTCGGCAAACTGAAGAATGACGCCGTCGCCGATGCGACCGGCGGTGCGAAGAGCTTTGGGGCCGTAGCCGGCAACCCACACGCGTGGGACTTCGCCGCTGGACCAAGGGAAGCGCGTGGGAACTCCATCCAGGTCAACAGTTTTCCCCGCGTTCAGATTGCGGAAGATGCGCACAAATTCCTCGAGAGTGTCGAGAGTGGTGGGCTTTTTGCCGAGGACGCGGCGGGAGCTGTCGCCGCGTCCGATGCCCAATTCCATGCGGCCGTGGGAAGCGAGATTGAGCGTGGCAAAGAGACTCGCGGAAACGGTGACGTCGCGGACGGCGGGATTGGTGACGCAAGGGCCGAGGCGAAGATGCTTGGTGTTCGCGGCCATGAGCGTGAGGAGAGGGAACGGGTCCTTCCAGATGACGTGGGAGTCGAAGATCCAGCCGAAGGAAAAGCCGGAGGATTCGGCCTGTTTGGTAAGGCTGAGGATGCGGTCGATGGAGATGTCGGGTTTGATGGTGACGCCGAAGTCCATTTTAGGTCCTCCTTAAGAACCTGGCTCATGTTGACGATATGTGATAGCAATCAAATGCGCACTGGCACCCAGTAGCGAACTTTCTTGTTCGATTAGCGTCAAAAAATCCATTAAATCCTGACGCTGGGCTTCATCGTGCCAGGCTTCAAGCAAATGAGCGGTGCTCCATACGGGACCCTCCACGGCGAGAATCTTTAGATCGCCAAAACCTGCTTCGAGCACTTCGCCAGCCAACTGCTCGGGACGATGAAAGTGCGCGGTAGTGAAATACTCTGGGCGATTTCCAGGATTGCAGTGTTGACCCGACGCGAGGTCCCCGGCAGTTATTTTGCGAAACTCCGGGTCTTGAAAGAATCCTCTGGAAAGTCCGTCGATGAGTGACGCGAAACGGGAAATTGCAGCGGCGAAAAGCACTCCCCCGGGTTTGAGGATGCGATGGGCTTCACGAAGCGCGCGAAGGCGGTCGGCGTGGTCAACAAGATGATAAAGTGGGCCAAGGAGAAGGACAGCGTCGGCAGCGCCGTCACCAACATCAAGATGCCGCGCATCGCCTAAAGTGATGGACGCTAGTTCAACACGGGAGGACGAGGCATGGGATCGCGCCTGCTCCAGGTGTAGTTCCACTGGATCGACGAGGTGGACCCGGTAGCCCTGGTTCGAAAGAGGAAAAGCGTAAACACCGGCAGCTCCGCCCACATCAAAAATAGTCGCTGGTGGCGGAGGAAGATACCGTGCGAGAATCGCCTGGGTTCGAAACCGTTCGAGTTCACCAAAGCCTTGCGATAGCCGTTCAGATTCTCGAGTCTGCTGGTAGTGGCTTTCAATTTCCTTGGGAATAAGGCTCATTGTTTCATCGCGACTTCGAGCGAAGCTCCTCTCAATCTGCGGGCTGGGCCAGCGGCTGCACCCGGCCCACAAGCGCGAAATAAAGCAAGAAACTCACGAAGAAACCGATGAACCAGGCGTAGTCGTAAAGGACGCGCAGCGGCGAGACGAACAGGCCGATGAAGGCGACGCCGGCGCCGGCAGCAAGGGCGAGGACAGCTGGCCAATGGAAGCCCCGGGAGTATTCATACTGGCCTCCGCGCTGGTAGAGGTCTTCGGTGGCGAGAACTTTCTTGCGCACAACAAAATAGTCACAGATGAGAACGCCGGCGATGGGTCCAAGAAAACCGGAATACCCAACAAGCCAGCCGAAAATGTAGCTGCCGTAATCCGCGAGCAGCTTCCACGGCTGCATGACGATGCCCATGGCGCAGGTGATGAGACCGCCGGTGCGGAAGCTGATGCGGCGTGGCGAAAGATTGGAGAAGTCGTTTGCGGGAGAGACGACGTTGGCCGCGACGTTGACGTTGAGAGTGGCCATCAGCAAAGCAATCATGGCGAGAACCACGGCCCAGGGGTTGCCGAGGCGCGCGAGAACTTTAACGGGATCCCAAATAGCCTGGCCGAAAATGATCATCGTGGCGGAAGTGACAGCGATCCCGATGAAGGAATAAAACGTCATCGTCGGAGGCAGGCCAAGCGCCTGACCGATCATTTGATCGCGCTGACTGCAGGCGTAGCGAGTGAAGTCGGGAATATTCAGCGATACGGTAGCCCAGAAGCCGACGACACCGGTGAGCGAAGGAATGAAGAAGCGGAAAAACTCGCTGAAGGTTTGAAACTTGGACGGCGTGGAAAGCATGGGGCCGAAGCCGCCAGCTTTCCCGCGTGCCCAAAGCAAGAGAGCGAAACCGATGAGAAGAAGAAATGGCGCAGAAACGCCTTGCAGGAAGCGGATGGTTTCGATACCGCGGAGAATCACAAACACGTTGAGCAGCCAGAAAACAATAAAGCAGAGTGCCGGGCCAAAATGAAAATTGGCCCAAGCGGGGACGAGCGCGACGATCATGGCGTTGATGGCTTCGCCGCCAATCCATGTCTGAATGCCGAACCAGCCGCAAGCGACAAGCGCGCGAAGAGTCGCGGGAATGTTGGCGCCGAGAACGCCGAACGAGGCGCGCGCAAAAACGGGAAACGGGATGCCGTACTGCGCGCCCGCATGGGCGTTGAGGAGCATGGGAATCAGCACGAGCACGTTGCCCAGAAAGACGGTGAAAAGCGCCTGGCTCCAATTCATGCCGCCGGCAATCATGCCGCTGGCGAGCATGTACGTGGGAATGTTGACGCTTATGGAGATCCACAGGGCGGCGTAGTTGTAAGTGCGCCAGCGGCGGCGCGCGGATGCAACTGGGGCAAGGTCCTTGTTGTAGAGGGAGCTTCGCTCGATGGTTTCGTCGCGGAAGGGAGTTGTTTGAGTTTCCGTCATCGAGAGGGTTTCAGTTTGCCGCTTCGCTGGCTTCCGCGGCGCGGGTGCGGGTGATTTCGCCGTAGGATTCGGGGCGGCGATCCCGGAAAAACTGCCAGGTATCGCGGACCTTCTGAATTTCGTCGAGATTCAGTTCGGCGACGAGGAGCTCGTCCTTGTCGCGGCTGGCTTGCGCAACAATTTTCCCTCGTGGATTACAGAAATAGCTTTTGCCGTAGAACTCGCCTATTTTCCAGGGGGCTTCGGTACCGACGCGGTTGATGGCGGCGACGAAGTACTGGTTGGCGACGGCATGGGCGGGCTGCTCGAGCTCCCAGAGATACTCCGAAAGGCCAGCGACGGTGGCGGAAGGGTTGTAGACAATTTCCGCGCCATTCAGCCCCAAGATGCGCCCGCCTTCGGGGAAGTGGCGGTCGTAGCAAATATAAACGCCGACGCGGGCGTAGCGCGTCTTGAAAACGGGATAACCGGCGTTGCCCGGCGTGAAATAGAACTTTTCCCAAAAACCAGGATGGCAATGCGGAATGTGGTGCTTGCGATATTTGCCGAGGAAGCGGCCGTCAGCGTCGATGACGGCAGCGGTGTTGTAGTAGACGCCGGTCATTTCGACTTCGTAGACGGGAACGACGAGCACCATCTGATGTTTCTTGGCGAGCTTCTGCATCAAGGTGACGGTGGGGCCGCTGGGGACTTTTTCCGTGATTTCGTACCAGCGCGTTTGTTGCTCCGCGCAAAAGTAGGGGCCGTAGAAAAGTTCCTGGAGGCCAAGGATCTGGACTTTTTTCTTCGCAGCGTCAGCAATCAAGCGCTCGTGCTTGGCGATCATTTTCTTTTTGATATCGGGAAGAGAGTATTTTTCCGGAGACCACTCACACTGGGCCTGAATGAGGCCACAGCGAACGGTGCGGGGCATGACGTACCTCCCTGGAAAGGCAGGCGGAAAGTGTAACGCGCAAGACAAAAGGCCACAAGCACGGGCCAGGGGGCTGGGGCAGGTAATTTTCGGAGAGAGGTAGAGCTTTTTTACCGGGAGGAAAAGTTCCACTCGACTGAAAACAAGGGACTTAGAAATGGCCGGGAGCTTGCACCTTTTGAGGCAGTGGGGGAGGCGAGCCGAGGATCCCTTTAGGGGATTGAGGGCTGGGCCGGTTCGCTCCTCCCCCCTTCACTTCCGCCGACTGGTGAGCCGGAACCCTTCCGGACCTCACCGACCACCCCAAAACACCCCGAGCACATCCGAACACGGCGGAGGTGTGGTTTGGTCGAAATTCGAAACAGGAAATTCGAAAATCGAGAAGAACTAAGAACGATATAAGGAGTTGGCCGGCGTGAGGCGGCTCTGGTCGGAGGACCGCTTTGCGTAGTCCGTGGCAGTCAAAGCCAACAGGATAATGAGCCAGAATGCAGCGCAGACGATGACAAGCTGCGTCCGCTTGGGGCTATAGCGCGCGTGCATGAAGTAGAGGATAACCAGAATGGCCTTGATGCTGGCGATAGCAAGAGCGATCACGATATTCCAACGCCCGAAGTCGCGCAGGGCCGCCTGCACTGTGGCGTAAGTGCCCAGCAACAATGCAAGCAGAATGACTATGTAGATTTTCGGCGAAACAACGCGTTCCGACACAAGCGCCTCTCCTCGGCTCGTCAAACCGCGTGCCGATTGATCAAGTAAAGCAATGCGAACAGGTAAATCCACACAACGTCGACAAAGTGCCAGTACAAGCCCACGATTTCTATCGGCGTGTTGTAGGCGGCAGAGAAACGCCCCTTGAGGGACTCCCTGATCACCCAAATGAGCAGCCCCGCGCCGACAACCATGTGAAGGGCGTGGAGGCCGGTCATGCCGAAATACAGCGAGAAATAAAGTTGCGCGTGCGCGTTAAGCGCAATGAGACCATTCTCCGGTTGAGACGGATCTTCGTGACGCGCCGCGTTATCAATTTCCTCTCGCTCGGCAGCGAGTTCCTTGGCGTCGTCACCGGGTTGGGGGTGGTTTACGTGATAGGTCAGGTCAAAAGAGTGACCCGGGATCAAATGATGGTCAAACTTCTGCTTGTACTCGACATATTTAATGCCAAGGAACACGCCGCCCAACAATAGTGTGAGAATCAGGCAGAAGGGAAGGAGCTTCTTGCGGCTGGTCTGGGCGGCCCAAACAGACATGGCCATCGTAAAACTGCTGGCAATGAGCACCACGGTGTTGGTAGCGCCATACCGGAGATCTAGCATGTTACCGGCAATGCCAAATGCGGTGAAGTAGAGGTGGCGGTTGACGGCATACGTCAGAAACAGGCCACCAAAGAACAAGACTTCGGTGACCAGGAAGACCCACATACCGAGCTGAGCCGATTCCTTCTGCTGCTCGAGTGTTTCAAATTGTCCGTACAGTTCCCCGGTGCGATGCACTCGGTGCTCCTCTTTTCAAAATAATGGCGCCACATGCGCCTAAACGGGCGGGGCAAGCCCCGCCCCTACAAAGCCATTCAGTCGTCGCCGTGCGCGGGAGCGAGCGGCCGTCCCGCAGCAAGGCCCAAGTCCGGCCGGTTGTTGTAATCGTACGGCTCCCAATCGACTTGCGGCGTAACGTGAAAATTTTCCGTGGGCGGCGGCGAATCCGTTTTCCATTCGAGGCCCGTGGCGGGCCAGGGATTTGGTCCGGCGACTCGGCCGTAGCGCATCGACCAGGTGAGATAAATCATCGGCAGAAGATAACCGAGGGCGAGAACGGAGGCGCCCGCGGTGGACAAGACGTTGAGAACTTGAAACTCGGGCGGATAACTGTGATACCGGCGCGGCATGCCAAGGTAGCCGAGAATAAATTGGGGGAAGAACGTCAGATTGAAGCCGACAAAGAGAGTAACGGCGGCGACGCGCGAAAGCACTTCCGGATAAAGCTTGCCGGTGATTTTTGGCCACCAGAAATGGATTCCGCCGACGTAGCCCATCACCGCGCCGCCGACCATGATGTAGTGGAAGTGCGCGATCACGAAATAGGTATCGTGGATGTGAATGTCGAGGCCGAGGCAAGCGAGGAAAAGTCCAGTGAGGCCGCCGATGGTGAAAAGGCCGATGAAGCCGAGGGCGTACAGCATCGGCGCGTCCCAGGAGATTGAGCCTTTGTAAAGCGTGGCGGTCCAGTTGAAAACTTTGACCGCGGAGGGAATTGCAACCAGGTAGCTCAGGAAAGAAAATGTGAGAGCGGCGTACGTGGATTCGCCCGTGACGAACATATGGTGGGCCCAAACCAGGAAGCCTATGACCGCGATGGCGATGCTCGAGCCGGCGATAAAGGAGTATCCGAAGATGGGTTTGCGCGCGAAAGTGGGAATAATCTCACTAATCACGCCCATCGAGGGAAGAATCATGATGTACACGGCCGGATGCGAGTAAAACCAGAAAAGGTGCTGGAAGAGGATGGGATCGCCGCCCATCGCCGGATTGAAGAAGCCCAGGTGGAACATGCGCTCGAGACCGGCGAGAAGCAGCGTGATGGCGACCACGGGCGTGCCGAGAATCATGACCAGGCTCGTGGCGTAGTGCGCCCAGACAAAAAGCGGCAAGCGAAACCAAGTCATGCCGGGGGCGCGCATGGTGTGAACTGTGACGATGAAGTTCAAGCCCGTAAGAATCGAGGAGAAACCGTTGATGAAGATGCCGATGACTGCGGGCGTGACGGCGGAATTGGAGTAGACGCTGCTAAGAGGTGTGTAAAAAGTCCAGCCAGTGTCCAGGCCGCCGGTGCTGAAAGAATAGAGAACGAAGCACCCACCGACGACGTAGATGTACCAGCTCAAAAGATTGATCTTCGGGAAGGCCAGGTCCTTGGCGCCGATCATGATGGGAATCAGGAAATTACCCAGGATGGCGGGGATGGAAGGAATGAGAAAAAAGAAAATCATGGCCACGCCATGCATGGTGAAGAGCTTGTTGTAGGTTTCAGGAGAGACCAGAGCGCCGGAAGGCGTCAGCAGGTGGATGCGGATCAAGGTGGCGAAGATGCCGCCGATAAAGAAAAAGAACGTGACAGAAATCAAATAGAGGAGCGCGATGCGCTTGTGGTCGGTGGTGAGCAACCACGAACGGATGCCGTAGGTGGCGTTGAGATAGTGATCGCGCGGCAGCTTGTAGTCCGGCGATGTGAGTGTGGCGCTCATAACTTATTTCTTCCCCGTGGTTGGCGCAATTCCGGCGCCCTTGGCGGGAACCGGCTGCGACTGCAAAGACTTGATGTAAGCGGTAAGAGCAAGAATCTGCTCTTCCGTCAACTGCCCCTGGAACGTGGGCATCAAGGGCTGGTAACCAGCGACAATTTTGGCGTTGGGCTGAAGAATGGATTCGCGGATGTAGGCTTCGTCGGCAGTGACGGTGGTGCCGTCAGCCAGGAGCACCTGCGCGCCGTAGACGCCGTTGAGCGAGGGAGCGCGGCCGGTGCCATTGGCGAGATGGCAGGTGATGCAGGCTCTCTCGGAAAAGAGTTTTTCGCCCGCCGCAACGGGATTGGCTTCGCCGCCCGAAGAGCCGGACAGCCACGCGGCGTAGTCGGTGGGTTCCATGACGATGACCCAGCCGCCCATGATGGCGTGGTTGGTGCCGCAATATTGCGAGCAGAAGAAGTGATAGCGCCCGGGCTTGGTGGGACGGAACCACATGGTGTTGTAATGCCCGGGCACGACGTCCATCTTCACGCGGAAGGCGGGCACGTAGAAATCGTGGATGACGTCTTCACTGGCCAGCGTGAGGCGAATGTTGCGGTTCACCGGAACGTGCAACTCGTTAATTTCCTTCAGACCGTTGGGCTGCTGCGCTTTCCACATCCACTGCTTGGCGATGACGTAGATGTCCAGCGTGTCTGGAGGTGTGTGACGATAGTCTACATAGATGACCGCGCCCCAGCTGAACGTGCAGAGCGCCAAAATCAGAGGAATGATGATCCAGGTGGCTTCGAGGCGCGAATCGCCCTCGATGGGGGTGCCGATGTCGTTGGGACTTTTCCGATGATATTTGAAGAAGAAGTAGACAATGGCGATGGTGATGCCCACAGCAAAGAACGCGCAGAGAGAAGTGAGATAAAGCATCAGTGCGTCCACGTGCGGAGCGAAGTTGGACGCCTCTTCCGGATACAATGGCAATTGCGACTGCACGGTCTTAGTGCGCTCCTTGAAGCTTGGTCTGGGCCGAATGAACGTCACGGCGCCGGAAAATCAAAATCGCTCCGACAATACAAATGATCGTCAGGATGCCGCCAAGGCGGATGATCCGCAAAATGGACGCGCTGTATTTGGCGGTCGACGGGTCGTAGTGATAGCAGAAGAGCAAAACGTGGTCGATAGGCGAACCGATCTTTCCGGCGGAAGCGTCGACGAGGCCGAGGCGCATGTCGCGTCCGGGATACTCGACGCCGTAAAAGTAGCGGGAGATGCGGCCGTCGGGGGTCAAGACGAGCACGCCGCTGGCGTGCGCGAAGGTGTTGGATTTTTCGTCGAAGCGGAAGCGGAAATTCGCAGCCCGCGTGGCGGCAGCGATGGATTCCTGCGAGCCGGTAAGGAAATGCCAGCCGGAAGCGGTTTCCGGGCGGCGGAAGTGTTCGAGGTCCTGCTGTTTTTTCTTCGCTGCCTCTTCGGGGGTGTCGCGCGGGTCGAAGCTGACGAAAATTACTTCATAATCGCGGCCCGGATTGAACGAGAGCATGCGCAAGGCCCCGACGACGCCCATCTGAATCTGGTCGCACAGCATCGGACAACTGTAATAAACTAATGCGAGAACGACAGGCTTCTGCCCAAAGAACTCGCGGAGCTGGACGTCGCGGCCCGATTCGTCGCGGAAATGCAGATCGAGAGGCATCTGGCCGTTGAGCGGCGGCTCGAAACCCACGTTTTGCAGAGGGGCGGGAATGGTCGCGGCAGAAGGACCGACGCTGTCGGGAATCGTCTGCGCCCGCACGGCGCTCGCCGTAGCAAGCAAGGCGGCAAGTTCAAGAATGTAGGCGGCCTTCTTCATTGTGTTATTTCTTTTTCTCCGCGGGTGGCGCAGAAACCGCTGGCAAACCTTTCTCTGCAATAATCTTCATGGCGTCCTTCACGGGAATCTGCGCGATACCGGCGTTCTTGTCGATCCACTTCAATTCTTCGTTGGCTTCATTGTCCGCTTTCAATTTTTCGCGCAAATCCTTCTGCGGATCGTTTAAATGACCGGGCATGCCCTGGAGACGCGGTTCTGGCGGCATCATGCGATAGTCTTTTCCCATAGCTTCGCGCGAAGGAGGAGGTGGAGCCTCGGACGAAGCGGCGAGATTGGTGGTAAAGCGCAAAATGAATATGCAAATGATCGCCGCCACGACGGTCGCCAAACCCAAAGCGAACAGATACCAGTAAATAGTGCCGGCCTGGACGTCGCGCAGCTCGAAGGAGACGTCTGCGTGACGTGGCTCAGTGCCCGGAGCCTGGCTTGGAGCGTGGCCAGTGGCTTGAGGCTCAGTGCTCATGGTGTTCGATGGCCTCCGCTAATTTCGGGTCACCCAAAGGCAACAGTGGGCACTGCTTCAAATTGAAGGCAAAAACGCCAAGCCACAACCCGCCCAGGGCGATGGGCAAGACGAGATCGAGCCAGGTGGGCACGGCCCTGGAAGTGAATTCAGGCCGCGTCATCCAAAAGAGATCGACAAGCCGCATGAAGATGAGCCACACCGCGATGCGGGGAAGAATTTTTGAGTTCCGCTTCACGTCCTGCGAAAGCAGCAGAAAAAAGGGAACGAAGAAGTGAAAAACAAGTACGATGACGGCGACAACGCCCCAACCCCCGTACAACCGCGTGTGATAAAAGCTGATTTCTTCGGGCTGATTCCCCGACCAAATGATGAGCAGTTGGGAAAAATCAAAGTAGGCCCAAAGCATTACAAAGGCGAGAAGAAGTTTGCCAAGGTCATGCAAATGGCGCTTCTGAAGGACGCTGGCGAAAGGTTCGGCGCGGGAAAGGAGCACGACCGTGGCGATCATGAGGGCCATGGAAGAGATCAATTGTCCCGCGACAAAAAGAAAGCCGTAAATCGTGGAGGCCCAATGCGGAGAGATGGACATCACCCAGTCGATGGCGGCTAAGCTCATGGCGAAAACGTAAAGAATGATTCCGGGGCCGGCGAGCACCTTGAAGCGCAGGCGGAGCGCGCGATCGTCCCGGTTGGCATCCTGCCGTTTGGACAAACTGTTAAAGAGGAACATCATCCCAAGCCAAATCGCAAAATAAATCACTGCACGCGTCAAGTACCCGCCGTGCGTCAAATAGGTCTGCTGAAATTGGGATAGTGGCTCTTCTTTTGTCTTCTCGGGGTCCAGCCATGCCGGGTAGAGATACTTCATTCCGAATAAGGCGATCGGCAAAAATGCGATGGCGATAAGAGGCAGAGTGCGCGTGGCGGACTCGAGCGGGCGGCGAATGATGATGCCCCAATGGCCGCTGGTGAGATGTTGCAGCATGGTCAGGCCAAGCGAGCCGAGAGTCAGACCCAGCACAAGCAGGAAGCTCATCAAGTAGGACTGGAAGAAGGCGTCCGGACTTTTCAGCGCGCCGGTAATACCGACGATCAGGGCCAGCCCGCCCACCATCAGCGCGCGCGTCTGTACGCGGCTGACGCTTTCCGGTGCTTTGTAGTCCTGGCCGTTCATTCCTTTTTCTCTCCTGCTGAAGAATCCTGGGCGCCGGAAGAAAGTTTTTCGCGAAGCCCGGCGGATAGATCGACCACCTTGGCGTTGCGGCTCAATTGCAGCGCGCGAACATAAGCGATGATGGCCCAGCGGTCGCGCGGAGGAATCTGCGCGGAGTAGCCGTACATCGCGCCAAATCCATTCGTGATGTTGTCATAAAAATAGCCGTTGGGCGCCTGGCGCAAACGGTCCTGATGATAGCTGGGTGGATGCTTCATGCCGCGCATAGTGATCATGCCGTTGCCGTCGCCCTGCAGACCGTGGCAAGGCGAGCAAAAAATCTTGTAGCGTTCTTCGCCGCGCGCCAAGAGTTCGGCGTTCACTGGCAGTGGGAAAGCGTTGGAATCCTTAGGCACGAAGAGTTCGTCGTCGCCGAGGGAGCCACGTGCCACGGTGTTTTCCACTAAGGGGCGCTCCGAGCGGCCATCATCAAAAAACTCAGACGGAGAGAGCGCGCGGTTTTTAGGCTGCGTGCCCATATCCTGCCGCAGGTTGTCGCAGCCGGAGGCGCCAAAGAGGAGCGCCGCGGCACATCCAGTGAATAACAAGCGCGAGGCGTCAATCATCGGACACCTCGTTCACGTGGTGCGGGTGAAGCCCCTGGAGGAAGCGCGCCGTTTGCTCAAGATGGAATTTCGGGTCGCGTGCTTCGATGCAAAGAAAAAAGCGGTCGGAAGACGCGTGCACGAAACGATGCACGTTGAACACGGGATGGTGTGGCTGAGGCAAATGATTCAAGGCAAGCATGCCGAAAACGGCGCAGAGTGCAGCGCCAAGAACCGTGAGTTCGAAGGTCACCGGAATGAAAGCGGGCCAACTATTCAGCGGGCGTCCGCCAATATTCATCGGATACGCAGCAACGTTCACCCAATATTGGAAACCGAAACCACCGAGTCCGCCGGCCAATCCGCCAAGCAACGTAACTAAGGGCACGCGGTTGTGCTTCAAGCCCATGGCTTCGGGAAGGCCCTCGACGGGGAACGGCGTATAAGCATCCATCCGGCGATAGCCGGCTTCGCGGGTTTTTTCTACCGCCTGAATGAGCTGCTCCGGAGTGTCAAACTCCGCCATCACGCCGTAAATGTGGGAACGATGCTGCTCCATTACTTTTCTTCCTCAGAAGTTTCCGCGACCAGTTCGCGCATCTCCGCTATGGAAATTGCCGGCAGCACACGGACAAACAAGAAAAGCAACGTGACGAACATTCCGATCGTGCCGATGAACGTGGCCCAGTCCCAGAAAGTCGGCTGATAGCGGCCCCAGGCCGAAGGAACAAAGTCGCGCGTCAGACTGATTACCACAATAACGAAACGCTCGAGCCACATGCCGACGTTCACGACAATGGACATGAGGAACAGAACCACGACGTTGTGACGAAGCTTGTAGGACCAAAGAAACTGGGGCGTCAAAATGTTGCAGAGAATCAGCGCGAAATAATACGGGGAATACGGACCGTGCAAGCGCTGCTGCACGAGAAAGACGTCGAATTTGTTTCCGCTGTAGAGCGAAAGGAAAAATTCAAAGAAGTAGCCGTAAGCAACGATGAGGCCGGTGGCGAGCATGACCTTGGCCATGTTGTCGAGATGGCGCATGGTGATGAAATCTTCGAGGCCGTAAGCCTTTCGCAAGGGAATCGCGATAGTCAGAACCATGGCAAAGCCGGAATAAATGGCGCCGGCGACAAAGTAAGGCGGGAAAATCGTGGTGTGCCAGCCGGGAACGATGGCAATCGCAAAGTCGAAGCTCACCACGGTATGCACTGAAAGAACGAGTGGCGTGGCTAGTCCTGCGAGGAGCAAATAGGCAGACTGATAGCGGTGCCAGTGGCGCACGGATCCGCGCCAACCCATCGCCAGCATTCCGTAGATAATTTTCGCCGGCTTGTTCAAGGCATGATCGCGAAGCGTTGCCAGGTCGGGAATAAGACCGACAAACCAGAACAGCAACGACACGGTGCCGTAGGTGGAGACCGCGAAAACGTCCCAGATGAGCGGGCTGCGGAACTGCGGCCAAAGCCCCATGGTGCTGGGATAGGGGAACATGTAATAGGCCATCCACGGGCGCCCTGTGTGTATAAGCGGGAAGATTCCGGCGCAGGCAACCGCAAACAGCGTCATCGCCTCGGCAAAACGGTTGATCGAGGTGCGCCACTTCTGATTCAGGAGGAACAAGATGGCGGAAATCAGCGTGCCGGCGTGGCCGATACCAATCCACCAAACGAAATTGACGATCGCGAATCCCCAGCCGATGGGGATGTTGATGCCCCAAATCCCCGTGCCCTTGATGATGAGCCAGCCGATGGCGATGGTCATCATCCCGAGAACGCTGAAAGCGATTAGGAATCCGACGTACCAGCCAAAGGAAGTCGGACGCGTCAGGACGATGGAGCTGATTTTGTCCGTGACGGAGCCAAAAGTATGCCCCGGTCCCAACACCGGAGTTAGCCGGCGGATTTCAGGAGAGTCGAGTGGCGGTTGCCCGGCGCTCATGCGTTCTCCAGTTCGGGGTTGGGATTGCGCACCGCCGCCAGATAGGTCGTACGCGGACGCGCGTTCAATTCGCCCAGAAGCGTGTAGTTGCGCTGTTGCAAGCGCAATTGAGAAACGCGGCTTGAAGGGTCGTTGGCGTTGCCAAAGACGATGGCCTGCGTCGGGCAAGCTTGCTCGCACGCGGTGACGATTTCACCGTCGCGGATGGACCGGCCCTTGCCGCCGTCCGCTTTTTCCGCTTCGATGCGCGCGTTATTGATGCGCTGCACGCAATAGGTGCACTTTTCCATCACGCCGCGGCTGCGGACGGTGACCTCAGGATTGCGCAGCAGCTTAAGCTGCGGTGTTTCCCAATCCTGGAAGCGCAGGAAATTGAACCGCCGCACCTTGTAGGGGCAGTTGTTCGAGCAGTAGCGAGTACCGACGCAGCGGTTGTAAACCATGTCGTTCAGGCCTTCCGCGCTGTGGACCGTGGCACCGACAGGGCAAACCTGTTCGCAAGGAGCGTTCTCGCACTGCTGGCACGGCACGGGCTGAAAGAAAGTCTCGGGATTGTCGAGCGCTGACTGGTATTCCGAAGGATCGCCGGTGGATTTGCCGCTGGTGGCCGACAGCGTGTTGGTGTAATAGCGGTCGATGCGAATCCAATGCATTTCACGGCCGCGCATCACCTGATCTTTGCCGACGACAGGAATGTTGTTCTCCGACTGGCAGGCAATCACACAGGCGTTGCAGCCATTGCAACTGTTCAGGTCAATGGCCATGGCCCAGCGGTACTGCATTTTGTCGTAAGGATTCTCTTCTTCTTTGTAAAGTGTGAGTTCGTTCGGTTTCTTGCCTTTGAATTCGCCGTGTTCGTGAGCGAAGCCGGGATTTTTGCGGTATTCCTCGAGCGCCCCCGTTTCGAGGACCTGGCGACCTTCCATGTTGAAATGATACTGCGTGCAGGCGAGCGGATAATCGTCGCCGGTCTTCTTAATGGCGCTGCTGGACGCGCTGGCAGTCCAGAGAGCATCAGAACCGCGAACAGCGTACGCGTTGAAGCCTTTGTGCGAGCCGGTATAGCCGGCTTTGGTACGGCCGTAGCCGAGTGGAAGAACGATGACTCCGTCGGCTTGGCCGGGCAAAGTCCACGCTGCCGCGGTGACTTTGCTCCTGGAAAGCGCGATATCGATGACGTTCGAGCGAATTTGTCCGTGCTCGCCGCCGCGGGAAGCGATGTCGTAAGTCAGACCGAGTTTTTCAGCAGTCTTGGGACTGACCAGAGCGGCATTGTCCCAGGTTAGCTTGGTGACCGGCTTAGCCAATTCCTGCAGCCAGCCATTGTTGGCGAAGCGCCCATCGTAAACGCATGGATCGGGGCGAAAAACGAATTCCAGCTCGTCCGCGGAAGCAGTCTTCGGCGCGGGGAGGCTGGCAGGACTGAATTTTAAGGAAGGTTGTGTTGGAGGGAATGCGGTGCCCGCCACAACCCCATCGTTCAGGGTCTTGCGCCAGAATTTTTCAAAATCCCCGGACGGATTCGCGGCTTTCAGCCGGTTCCGGACGGAGTCGTAGTCCGTCACGCCGGGCTTGTCGGTAAATGCGCCGAGAACCTCGCGGATAGAATGCGTGCGATAGAGCGGCGCAATCAACGGTTGCACCACGCTTACTGTGCCGTCGAAAGCCCGCGCGTCGCCCCAGGTTTCCAGGTAGTAAGATTCCGCGACGTGCCAGTCAGCGTACTCCGCGGTTTCGTCAAAATGTGTGCTGACCTGAATGACCGTCTGAATCTTCTTGCGCTTCTGTTGCTCGTCGAACCTGAGCTTGGAAACAAAATCGAAATCGTGCGGCGCGGTGTAAACCGGATTGACGCCAAGAATCAGCAGCGTATCGACCTTGTTTGCGTCGATATCGGCGCACAGTTCTTTCAACGACTGAGCATGAATGACGGGATGCGCTTCGACTGGCTCGGTGTAGTACAGCGTGCTGCCGACGTTGCCGAGCGCGGCGTTGATCGCGTGCGCCAGCGCGTGAACTTCCGCGGGCTGGTGCTCCCCGGCAACCACCAGAGAGCTGCCTTTGTGCTGCTGGAGATCTTTCGCAACCGCATCGAGCCACTTTTCAGCTGACGCCGGAGCCTTAGCGGATCCACCCAAGCCAAGCTTCGCGGCGAGCGCAGCCGCGAACGCAGCAACTTCGGAGGCGCGCAGCGGAAGACGGTGATCGGCGGTTGCCCCTGTTACGCTCGGCGTTGGCTCGACCACATAGAGCCGGTTCATCACGTCGCCGCGAGAAGTTTGATCCGCTAGCGGATTTGGATCCTTCAATTTGCGGCGGCTATAGAACTCCCGCGCATAGCGAATGTGTCCCGGCCCGCTGCCGAGAAAATCCGAATCGAGGGAAAGAATGACATCAGCTTTTCCGGGACGATAGACCGTGTTCACGTAACTTCCGAATGCGAGTTTTGCGCCCTCGCGCGTGCCGTCGCCAAGCGCAGGCTCCCACTGGTGCCATTTCGCCTGCGGATACATCGTCAGGATGGCTTCAATCTGCGCGGCAAGCGTCGGCGACGCCACAATCCCCGTGAGAATGCGCAAGCCAGCGCCTTGCGCAGCTTTGAAACCTGCCGCCAGCGCTTGTGCGGCGTCCAAGAACTGCGACCAGGTCTGAATCTCCCCAGATTTGGTGACAGTTTGTGCGCGATCGGGGTCATACAAATTCAGAATCGAAGCCTGTGCAAACACGTTTGTGGCGCCTAGGCTGGAAGGATGATCGGGATTGCCTTCGATTTTCGTGGGGCGCCCTTCGTGGCTTTCGACCAGCAGGCCAATCGCATCGGCGCCGAAAGGCATGGCGGTCGCGTAAAACTGCGGCTTGCCAAGAATCAAACCATCGGGCTGCTTGACATAGGGAACGATGTGCTGCTCGGGCGCTTTGCCGCAGCCAGAGAGGCCTGCAAACGCCAGCGACGCGGCCATCAACTTGAGAAAATCGCGGCGGTCCACTGAATCATCCCACTCCGACGGCGCCTGGCGTGGGAATTCGCGCTGCAGCAGTTCTTCAAAGCTGGGATCTCCCGCAAGCTCTTCCAGCGACCGCCAGTATTGCTTTCCGGTCTTGGATTGCAGTTGGGCGCGCACGGCCGCAAGATCCAGCGGGCGCCGCGTCCAAGACGAGTCGTTGGAATGCTCGTTATGATCGTGCTGACCCGCGCTTTGATTTTCGAGTTCGTGCTCTGGCATACATTCCATTAGCGATGACACGTCGAGCAACTGGTCAGCTCGGCCGTGGTCCGAATCTTGCGCTCCTGCATGAACTTTTTGCCTTGCTCTTCCTGATCGGGCCCCGGCTTCCAATCCATCGCGAATACTTTGTCCATTGGCCTGAGGTTCGGTGCAGGATCGCGATGGCAGTCCAGGCACCACTGCATCAGCAAGGTATTGGCCTGGAAAACCAGCGGCATCTGGTCGATCTGGCCGTGGCAGGTGGTGCATCCCACGCCTTTGTTGACGTGGATGCTGTGATTGAAATAAGCGAAATCGGCCAGGCGATGCACCTTAACCCATTCAATAGACTTGTCAGTGCGATAGCTTTCACGCACCGGCTCCAGGTATCCGACGTTATTGAACAGCACGGAATGGCAGTTCATGCAGGTCTTCGTTGGCGGAATGCCCGCCACCGCGGAAACCTCCACGCCGGTATGGCAGTAGCGGCAATCGATCCCATCGTCTCCGACGTGATGCTTGTGGCTAAACTGCACGGGCTGTTCACGGGAAATGTTTTGCCGCGTCATGTACGGAGACCGCGCCACCGCCAGCACGCCGATCAACGCAAGGCCCACCAGAAAAAGCGCTGAGAACACACTGAATCTGGCGATGAAGTTCGTGCTGCGATGAAAAATCTGTGCCATTTTCCTTTTTTCGCACTTTGGCGGGGAGCGCACCGGAAGGGCGCTGAGAAAAGCGCGTCCCACGTGTTAACCGAAAAGTGCTAAACCGGGTCAACAGACCGGATAGTTTCCACTAAAACGTTTCGGATTGCAACCTTGTCTGCAAGATTCTTTTTTCAAATTTTTCGAATTTGTTGAGTCAAATGAAAGCAGCAACAAACATTGAAGGGAAGGCCAGTTAGAATTTCGCACGAATCCCCAATTTGGTCCCTGTTTTCTTCCGTCCGGCAGTCGTTCCCCGATTTAAAACGCTGCACGGTTCGGAACGTGGTTCTGAATTTCGCGCTCATAAATTTTTCTTGCGGGCGCTCCTCCAGCGCCGTCCCGTGGTATCTTAGAAAGGCCCTCCGTCGCTGGATTGGTGACGGAGCCCATCCAACATTGTGTGTCCCCGTCCTTCCTCGGGGGCGCCAAAGGCCCGCTGGGGCGTGGTCCAACCGGTAGGACACCTCACTGTTAATGAGGATGGTGAAGGTTCGAATCCTTCCGCCCCAGCCAATTTATTTTCTCCATGCTGGACGCGGCAGGGCACAAATTATCGGGGACTTCATCCCTTGGCCGTTGGCAAACCTGCTTCCAGCCAGCCCTTCCATCCACCATCCATAGATTCCACGTTGGTGTAGCCCATTTTTTGCAGATTGTCCGCCACGAGCGCCGAGCGGAAGCCGCCGCCGCAATACAAAATCATCTTTGTTCCGGTGTCTGGAACTTTTTGTTCGATATCGCGCTCAATGATTCCGCGTCCCATGTGCACCGCTCCGGGGAGATGGCCGTTAGCCCATTCATTATCTTCACGGACATCCACGAGCAGCATTTTCTCTTTCGCGTCGATGCGCCGCTTGACATCGGCGACGTTGGTTTCCTTGATCTTTTTCTTCGACTCGTTCACGAGCTTCAGGAATTGCGGCGCGTGCGCCATAGAAATACTCCTTTCGATGCAAAACGCATGGCGAGGATAGCATGGACGAAGAGATGTCTGGCACTGGAGAGCTTTCCGGAAGGGCGACAAGAGAGGCTCTGCCCGATGAGCGAGGAGATTGCTCCGCCTCGATTATTGCTGCGGAGATTCGGATTTCGGCTTATCCGCCGCGCCTTTCTTGCCGAATGAACGCACCAGGTTCACCAAATTCCAGCGCATTTTCTCCGGAGTGCGGTCCCCTTCTCCGCCCAGCATTTTCCCTTTGCCGTTGCTGATGATCCAGAAGAGTTCCCCGTCGGTCATTTTTTCGATCGACGAAGCGTCGCGCCAGTCATGGAGCTGCAACTTCATTTCCGCGGCCAGGTCGCCCTTGCCATCGCCCTCTTTGCCATGACACATGGCGCAGTGATAGCCGAAGAGTTTGCGCGCTTCCGCCAAGCCTTCCGGCGTAGGCGCAACCGGATTCTTCTTCGCCACGTCTTCCGGCGTCATCACCGGTTCCGCGCTTGGTTTGTCCTGCGTTGGGTTGTGCGGCGCTGCGGAAGGCGCGAGGCTTACGAGCAAACCGCCGCACAGCACGAGAAGAAAACTTCGCATGGCATCCTCCTGACAGGTCAGGCCCCGGCCGAAGGAGCGAACTCGGCTTGATTTTGACCGGATTCTACGCCGGAAAGAATCGGATTGGAAGAATCAAAAAGTAAGAAAGTTGGGGCGTCGTGGAGTGCCCCAAACCAACATGGTGAATCAAGGACGTGCCGTCAGCTTCCCATCGGCCTGAATCTTCTTTGCTGGCGCTACGGGGCAGCCTTGCGGCCGATGGATCCCGCCATAATCCGCGCGGAAGCGGTCCCCCTCCCGCACGCGCGTGCGTACTCCGTCAATCACAGGCAAGACCGGCGCATGCTCCACGCCGCGAAGGAAATAAATCAGCAGGGCTGCGTCGCCGGGAGAATCCACGCTCGATGTGATTCCCACGCCCTGCACTCCTTGAAGCTTCAAGAGCTCGGCCTGGTGTGCCGCTTGGACCGTTTTTACAAAGGCAATTTCGGATTGGGAAATCGGATAGGCCAATTGTGGCGGCGTCGCAGATCGCTCCAGCGCCGCGCTTTCTTCTGCCGACAAAATCCCGCGGCTGGCAAACAGATCGCCCTCAATGATGCGCGTCCGTACGCTATCTACTTGCAGCGGCAGATCGCTTCGCGGCATCCCCTTGGTCACGAAGAAAAGGATGGCCGCCTCCGCTGGATTGTCGTAGCTGGCGCCGACGCCCACCGCTTGCACTTCCGGATGCGCCATCAGTTCGGGGCCGTGCGCATCGCGAACGGCGAGAGCATTTTGCAGAGCTGCGCTGGATGCGGGGGCTGTCGAAAAATTCTTCACGGCCGAAGCCGGCTTCGTGGGAAGGGTGCATCCGATCACCGCGTGAGTCGCGCCGCCAACAAATGTCGGAGTGACATTTCCAGCCCCAGGGAACGCGGTCAGCACGTCCCCGATAGCGTTGCCAATCGCGCTCTGGTCGTTTCCACCGAGCAGCAAGGCAACGGCTTCGGCCGTATCCTGCGTCACGATCAGGCTGCCCGAATCGCCGGGTGCGCCAAATTGCCCGCCGCCCACTTCCACCAGATCGGTGTAATTCGTAGTAAAGGATGTCCCCGTGCCGTCGCAATTTTGCGTGTAGGTGACGCCCGCCGAAAAATTCACAGTCAAGATTGTCGCGCACGTCAGCCCGGTCGTGCGCCCGGACTTTGCAACCAGCCCATTATGCGGAGCGCCTACGGCTTGCGCAGGCGTAATCCCCGCGCCCGACGCAGGAGCGCCGGGATCCGGTACGCCATTCGTTTGCGTCGAACCCAATAGGAGTATGTTCCCTGACGCGTCGACCGTTCCGCTCACCACTTGCGCGATCGCGGCATCCACTGCTGGCTGCGAGCCAGTTTGAAGATTGTAGAATTCGGAGAGATTGGCGACGGTCTTTGTCCCGGTTGTGGAGCAGATCGTCGGCGCATCGATGATTGCCGGCTGGCTGATGGCGTCGCCGTTTGGTGGACCGCCGCCGTTGCCAAAGTCGCTCTTAGCCAAAACGTGGTTGTTGCTCAGGATAAATTGTGTTCCCGCGCGGGTGACAAGTGATCCCAGCGTCCCGCCGCAGCACGCGACTCCTACCACTAGGTCATTGACATTGCCGCCGGACGTCCCGAACTGAATCGCTCCGCCTTGGGCGCTCTGGTTTGTCGTGGCCTGAATCGTAACCGTGGCCGAACCAGTGGCGCTGGAACTAGCTTGCGATACCGCGGTCACGGTCACAGTGGTCGGGGCCACGTTGCCCTTGCCGTCCGATGCCGTGGGAACTCCGCTGGGAGCCACGTAGAAGCCGGCGCTGGAGATATAGCCCGTGGCTTGGCTTCCGCCGGTGACATTGTTGACCTGCCACGTCACCGCCGTATTTGTGGCGCCTGTGACGTTTGCGCTGAATTGCTGCGTCCCAAATACGTTTATTGCGGGAGTGGACGGAATGACGGCCACGGTCACTTGTTTATTGATGACAGTTCCGGTTTTCGGTCCGCTGCAGGCGGCCATTCCCAGCACCGACAAAATGAAAGACGCAAACAGGCTTAAACGGCGCATGATTCCCCCTCAGGTGGCTCTGACAACCCAAACTAGCATGGGACGAAAATCACCATCGCCAGAGACTTCGCTTTACGTAACTAAAGGTGTTCCTGTACGAACGTACAGGTGGGAAGGGACCTGGCTTCAATCATACTGCAAGGGAACGTTCTGGGTCGACATTCCAGCGAAGGATGCGGAATGAGCAAGATTGGTAAGTTCTTCAGTCCAGGTCGCGCCAGTTTGGCCCGACGCCGATTTCCACGACCAGCGGCACCGCCAGCTTGTACACGCCTTCCATCTCTTCTTTCACTAGCTTTTCGAGCTTATGCCGCTCTTTTGTGGGCGCTTCGAAAAGCAATTCGTCGTGAACCTGTAAAATCATTTTCGCTTCAAACTCTTCTTCATTCAGCCGCCGGTCAATGTTAATCATCGCCATCTTGATGAGGTCCGCCGCAGTGCCTTGCAACGGGGAATTGAGCGCGGTGCGCTCCGCAAAGTTGCGAAGCTGGACTTGTGGTGAATTGATTTCCGGCATCGGCCGGATCCGGCCGAAAAGCGTTTTCGCTACGCCGCTCTTCCGGGTTTCGGCCAGAATCCTTTCCAAATAGTCCTTTACACCGCGATAACGCGTGAAGTACGCGTTGATGAACTGTGCCGCTTCCTTCTGCTCGATTCCCAATTGCTGCGCCAATCCAAAGGGCGAGAGGCCGTAGATGATTCCGAAATTGATGGCTTTGGCAGCGCGGCGGTGCTCGGCGGTTTGCGCGAGCGGCCCCACGCCAAAAACTTCCTGCGCCGTGCGCGCATGAATATCTTCGCCGCCGCGAAACGCTTCGCACAGCACGGGGTCTTTGGAAAAATGCGCCATGATGCGCAATTCGATCTGTGAATAGTCGGCCGATAGCAGCACCTTTCCTTTTTCTGCGACAAACGCCGCGCGGATTTCGCGGCCAAGCTCTGTACGGATCGGGATGTTCTGCAAATTCGGATCGCTCGAGCTTAGCCGCCCCGTGGCCGTGCCTGTCTGCGAAAAGCTGGTGTGCAGGCGTCCCGTCTCGGGATGGATCAACTTGGGTAGCGCATCCACGTATGTCGATTTGAGCTTGGCGATTTCGCGGTACTCGATGATTTTCGCGGGAAGCGGATGCTGCGCGGAAAGCTCTTCAAGAACTTCTGCCGCAGTAGACCGCGCTTTCGCTTTTCCGCGCCGCGCGTTCGGTTGCAGATTGAGTTTGTCGAACAGGATTTCCGCCAGTTGCGTTGGCGAATTGACGTTGAACTCCAGCCCCGCAAGCTTCCAAATCTCTTTTTCCAGGCGACGAACTTCTTTCTCCATGGCGTGCGATATTTTGTCGAGCGCTTTTGGGTCCACGCAGATACCGGCGCGCTCCATGTCCGCAAGCACAGCCGCCAGCGGCAGGTCAATCTTTTCGTAGACCTTTTCGAGATCTTGCTCTTTCACTTGCGCGCGCAGGACCGGCGCAAGCCGCTGTAAATAATCGGCGCGCTCGCCGGGCCCACCTCCCAGCATCGCGCTCAACTGCCTCATCACGACATCGGCCAAATTGTGATTCGCGGTCGTTGGCCGAAGCAGATACGCATAAAGCTGCGTGGCGTGTTCGATGTGGGTGGCGCGGCCCGCCAGCAATTGCATAACTTTTGGATCGTGCACGATCTTCGGGCGCTTGGTATCGGCAAGCAGCGGTGTGAGGGCACTTAGCGCTTCTCCTTTTTCATCCATCCAAACAGAGCGCCCTTCGCTGGCCTTTGAGGAAACTTCGATTGCCGTAATGCGCGTGCCAAATCCCTCCGCTTCGCGCTCGCCCGATTCCAGCGCCAGCCAAACCGCGAGCGGCTGCTTCGCCGGAAGCTTCGCCAGGTATTCGCGAAATTCCGCGGCGCCTGCGAGCTGAGCATAATCCGCTTTTGCCGCTGGTTCGGAGTCCGCTGATGGAGGAGGAGCCGCTGCCTCCGACCCCAATTCCTTCAACAACGAATTGAATCCGAGCTCCCGATACAGCGCGGCCAGCGCCGGCACGTCCGGCTCGCGGCGCTCCAAAGCGATCAAATCCAGCTCTAGCGGCACGTCTGTCGCGATCTTCGCGAGCTGCTTCGACATCATCACTTGCTCGCGTTGCTGCTGAAGCGCTTCGCGGTATCGCTTGTTTGAAACTTCGTCGGCATGATCCAGAGCGCTCTCAACACTTCCGTATTTCTTAATCAGCTCCGCCGCGCCCTTTTCGCCAATTCCTTTGGCACCGGGGATGTTGTCGATGTTGTCGCCCAGCAGCGCCATGTAATCGACAACTTGCTCGGGTGGCACGCCGAGAATCTCCTCCACTTTCTCCTTGTCCACGATGATGTCCGCTTTCACGCCGCCGGATCCGGTGCGCAGCGTCCGGACGTTCTTCCCGACAAGCTGCATCATGTCTTTGTCGTTCGAAATCACCAGCACGTCCAGATTCTTGTTTGCGGCCTGGACCGCCATGGCCCCAATCACATCGTCCGCTTCGTATCCCGGAAGCTCCAGAATCGGCAGCCGCATCGCCTCACATAAACGCCGCACCAACGGCAGTTGCACCTTCATCTCATCCGGCATTGGCTGGCGCTGCGCCTTGTATTTTTCGAATAATTTGTCGCGAAACGTCGCGCCCGGCGGGTCAAAAACGATTCCAATGTAGTCCGGCTTGTAGTCCTTGATCAGCCGGCGGAGAATATTTCCGAAGAGGAACGGCACATTGGTGGGCGCGCCGTCTGGCCCCGTCAACCGCTGTGGCATCGGCGCAAAAAATGCCCGGTACACGTGGGCCATCGCGTCCACAAGAAACAGTTTTTTGGGAGCCGCAGTCATGCGCGCGAGTATAGCAAAGGATTTGTGCCGGACCGGGAGGCGCGCCCGACCGTTCTAACCCCGCAGCCAATTTGGAGTTTGCGTACCCTGCTCTGTCCAGTCAGTTTCCCCAGAGGAGCAGACTTGTGCCCGACTATAAACCGCTTGTGCGCCGATACTACGACGAAGTCTGGAATGCCTGGAGTGCCCACGCATTAGAAGAACTCATATCCCCTGCCATTGTTTTCCGCGGCTCGATTGGGACGGCGGTGCACGGAATCGAGGAATTCAAACAATATGTAGGTCGAATCCGTTCGGCCTTTCCCGATTTCCACTGCCACATCGAGGAGCTGATTGGCGAAGGCGATAAGGTGGCTGCTCGGCTCACCTTTACAGGCACTCATCGCGGCGAACTGTTTGGTTTCCACGGCAGCGGAAGAAAAATCACTTATCAGGGCTTGGCCATCTTCGAATTCGAGGACGACAAGATCGTAAGGGGCTTCGTTCTCGGCGACACCAAAACCTTGAAACGGCAACTTTCTCAAGCATAGAAAAACGCCGCGGGAGGAGCGCCGGTAAACCTTGCGGCAAGCCCGCAATCGTTTCGGGCCTCGTTCTTGCCTTACACAATGCCCAACGGCTTCGCCACTTTCGTCAGAATGTCCGCCGCGCGCAGCAGTTGTTCGCGCTTGTGCGTCGCGGTCACGATCGCACGCAGCCTCGCTTTGCCTTCGGCCACCGTTGGATAGCCAACCGCAGGCGCGAACACTCCCGCCTCGAACAGCTTCTTCGAAAACTCGAACGCCTTCGCCGCATCGCCAACGTGAATCGGAATAATCGGCGTCTCGCTGGCTTTAAACTGGAAGCCGCGCCTCTTCAATTCGCGCTTGAAAAATTTCGTGTTGGCCCAGAGTTTTTTAACGAGCTTTTCGCCTTCGGACGAATCCAGCAGCGCGAACGCCGCCTGGCAGGCTGCCGCGGTAGCGGGGGGATGAGAAGTCGAAAACAAGAACGGCCGCGCTCGCAGATACAGAAAATCGATCAAATCGCGCGAGCCGCACACGTATCCGCCCATCGCGCCAATCGCCTTGCTTAGCGTGCCCACCTGGATGTGCACGCGCCCGTGGCACTGATGGTGGTCGATGGTCCCGCGGCCGCTGCGTCCCAGCACGCCGCT
The DNA here is from genome assembly GCA_035623215.1 of Candidatus Acidiferrum sp. GTDB lineage: Bacteria > Acidobacteriota > Terriglobia > Acidiferrales > UBA7541 > Acidiferrum. The sequence goes on along the minus strand of DASPTW010000053.1, from coordinate 36,803 downwards.
TGCGTGCGCGTCGTCCACCATCATGATGCAGTTGTATTTTTCGGCGAGGTCGCAGAGCTGCGGCAGCGGCGCGATATCCCCGTCCATCGAAAAGACGCCGTCCGTAATGATCAGCTTGTTCCCGTTCCAGTTCGCGTTTTCCTGCAAGATGCGCTCGCAATCCTGCACGTCCTTGTGCTTGAAAACCTTGATCGTCGCTTTGGAAAGCCGCGCCCCGTCAATGATCGACGCATGGTTCAGTTCGTCCGATACGATCAAATCGTCTTTGCCGAGCACCGCGGAAACCGTCCCCGCATTCGCCGTGAAGCCCGACTGAAACACCACGCACGCCTCGACGTTCTTGAAGGCCGCGATCTGCTCCTCCAGTTCCATGTGCAGTTTCATCGTCCCGGAAATCGTGCGAACCGCCCCTGCGCCTGCGCCGTACCGCTTCACCGCGTCCAACGCCGCCTTGCGCAACGATTTGTGCGTCGTCAATCCCAAATAATTGTTCGAGGCGAGATTGATGACCTCTTTCCCGTCGAAAATCGACACCGGTTTCTGCTCGCCTTCGAGGACACGCAACCTCGGCGCAACGCCCTTCGCGCGCAAATCGTTCAATTGGTCGCTTACGTACTGCAGCGGATTCTGCTTCGACGTGATCGTTGCGGATTCGGACATGGCACGCTCCTTGCTTGGTCTAACCAAAACCTATTTTGTCATGCTGAGCGAAGCGAAGCATCTCAACCGCTCATTTTGGCGGGGACTCTTTCGTTGAGATCCATCGGCCCGATCAAAACCGGCCCTCAGGATGACAAGTTAGATGCTGCCGGCGCACAAACGGTCAGCGCGGAATCCCGTTCGGGTACATCAAAACCTTCCCCGCTAAGCCTTTCTGCAGCAGCGCGAATGCGTTTTCGTATTTTTCCAACGGCACGCGCTCCCCAAAGAGCGGCTCCAAATTCAGCCGCCCGGCTTTCAGCAGCGCCAGCATTTGCACCCACGTTTCATACATGCGCCGCCCGTAGATCCCTTGCACGATCGCGCCCTTGAAAATCACGTCGTTCACCAAGTCCAGCGGCACATTTTCCGTGGGAATCCCGAGCAGCGATGCGCGCCCTCCCGCTCGAAGCGCTTTAAAACCCTGCTGAATCGCCGACGGATTCCCGCTCATCTCCAGTAGCGCGTCCACGCCCGTGCCGCCTGTTTCATCCAGAATTCGCTTGACCGCGTCCTCTGCGGCAGGATTCAGAACGACATCGGCGCCCATTTTTTTGGCTAAAGCGCGCCGCTGCTCGTTCGTCTCCGTCGCAAACACTCTCGAGCTGCCGCACGCCTTCGCCACCGCGATGGACATCAATCCAATCGGCCCGCAGCCCGTGACCAAGACCGTCTGTCCCGCCACCGGCCCGGCCAGTACCGTGTGGACTGCGTTTCCCAGCGGATCGAGAATCGCGGCGTAGTGCTCGGGAATCCCCGCATCCAGCTTGATGATGTTCGACGCCGGAATCCTCACGAACTCCGCGAACGCGCCGTCTTGATCGATTCCGATGATGCGCAGATTCTGGCAGATGTGCGCCTGGCCCAGCCTGCACTGGTGGCAATGGCCGCAATTTACGTGCATCTCCGCGCTGACGAAATCGCCGGACTTCACCGCAGTGACTTCGTCGCCCACACGCTCGACCGTTCCGCAAAATTCGTGACCCAGCGTGAGCGGCGGCTTGATGCGCCCTTGCGACCAGCGATCCCAGCCGTAAATGTGCAAATCCGTGCCGCAAATCGAAGCTATCTTCACGCGCACCAGCACATCGGTCGGCCCAACCACCGGCACCGCGACGGTGTCCATTTGCAGGCCTTTTACGGGCTGCATCTTCCGCAACGCTTTCATCGTCGCCGCCATCTATTCGCTCACCATACGAGCCCTGATGCTAACACACCGCGTCATTCTTCATGGAAAATGGAAATGGAAAATCGAAATTCGAGGGAATCACAAGCTTTCACTTGACTTCTTCGACAAGGCCGATCTTTTCCAAGGCCTTGAAGTATTCCACGACCAACTCCAATGGCACGGGGCCATATTCCGCCGAGACCGCGTCACGAATTTCCTGCGCATTGCGCTTCCCATCCGCAAAATTCAAGACTTCGTAGGCGTACTCTTCGCCGCTGCCCCATAATCCCTCATAACTCATCAGCTTCGGCGTTGCCACTCCCGCTGTCTTCGCATGATCCGCAAAATAGTCGTACCCGAACACCGCCAGCGGTCCTTTAACGATTGGCAGTCGTCGATATTTCAAGGAGCCAACAGCTGCCGGCCGTTTGGCCTCGTGTTTTCCGATTTCGAGATCCAGTTGTTCGCCGAACCAGGATTGGGTGGACTTTGCGATTGCGCGTTCATGGAGGCTCAAATTCCAGGTCACCTCGTCCTGCTCCTCCAGAGGAAAATATACCCGCCTCACGTTATCCAACTCTCCCCGTCGCGATCTTCCCTCTGACTGATAAAGAGCGAAGCGGTAGAGGTCATCCTTAGCACTCGCAGCTGCCAAAAAATACCCGCTGGCGGCGCCGATGAAGGCGGCGCGCTTCAGTTTCGTTGGGTCGATATTCGCCGCCGTATCGAAATTCGTATGGATGTAGCGGTCCGGCCAGTCGTTCAAGTAAATCGCCGGGATCCCGAACGACGAATCTTGATACACGTCGTGGTCGCTTCCCATTGTGTAGGCCGAATACTCCGCGCGCAGCGGCTCCTTCCCGCCCTCCGGTGCCACCAGCGGATAGTCGGCTTTCCCCGTCGCCGCGAACTGGTAGGACTCCTCGTTCACCCACTCCGCAAACGCCCAGGCCACATCATGCACGAAGCTTGGCAAGCTCATAGGCCCTCGTGTCACGTGGAACACTGCCTTCGTCTGCGGCCCGCCGCCCACCATGTCCATGTGCACCACCGCCTTGATGCGCTGGGCAAGCGCTGCCCCTGTCTGCGTTAAGTTCCCCCCGCTTTTCTGTGGCAGTGTCACCGTCCCGTCGTAATTTCGATGAATCTCCAGCGTGGAACTGGACGAGTGCCAAGCCGAATTCAGGAGCGCCATCGTGCCTTCAATCTCCGGTGGAAAAATAAACCGCATCGTTCGTGCCGGCCGCGTCAGCTTCCCTTCGCTAATCAGCTTCTGGAGCGTTCGCGCCACTTCCAGAATCGTCACGCACCCGCTGGCATTGTCATTCGCTCCGGGCCGCTGGTGATCCAGGTGGCAGCTAAACGCAATCTCCTCGTCTTTCAATTTCGGATCCGCTCCCGGAATCGTCGCCGTCACCACTTCATAATTCCCCGGATGCTGCCCCGCCTTGACCGTCGCCTGCAGCATGATCTTTTCTCCGCGCGCGAGCCTTTCCCGCATCCCCCGCGCCGTCTTCAGCGACACCATGAATGCAAACGTCTTGTTTGACGAAAACGTTTCCAGATGCCCCCAACGAATCAGGTTCTCATCTTCGCCCCACCACGCGGTCTTCTGGTTCTGCGCAGAACTCACAATTCCCGCCGCGCGAAATTTCCCCACCGCCAAATCCTGCACCGCTCCCGGCTGCGCGCTCACCAGGATGATCTTCCCCTTCACATCCTTTCCCGCATAGTCGCTCTCTTTCGTCCCCTCGCCCACATCTACCAAATCCGCCGTCACATCCGCGCTCTCGCTGTCCTCCGCCAGCACAATCGGCTCCGCCTCGTAACTTGCGAGTAATTTCTCCCTCTCCACGATGGAGTCAGCAGCCCAGTGAGTTTTGCCGTCGGCACTTACCCCACCCTCTCCTTCGATCTCGTGTCTCACCTGCCGTAACTCGGCAAACTCCGCGTCCCATGCAGGCCTTGACCTCTGCGTCCCATAAAAAATCTTCCCATCCGCCGGAAACTGCAAAATCGCCACATCGCTCAATCCATACACGCGTAGCCGCTCGGCCACCAACTCCGCCGCCGCATGAAATCCCTGCGACCCGCGCTGCCGGTGAAATCGCGCAATTCCTTCGAGATTGCGCTTCGCCGTCTCACCGCTCAATTCATTCGCCAGGGCCGCGACGTCTTTCTCGGGAAGCAGCGGCGGCTTCTGCGCTTTCGTTCCTGTTGTCATCAACAGGCATCCCGCCAGTGCCAGAAATCTGGTTCTCTTCACGTTCGCCTCCAAGACTATCGCGCATTCTAACCGCGTTTTCGACACAACTGGTCGGTGGTAGATCAGTTGAGATGCTTCGCTGCGCTCAGCATGACAGTGCGGCGCGGCGGGCAGAATGCGCACACCACGCTGCAACCCCAATAGCCTTGCATGCGTAGTATCCTGTGAGCCCAACCCTGAACCCCATGCCTACCGATCAACCGAACGGCCAACCCGCCATCCACCTCGACCACGTCGCCCGGCACTATACGCTCGGCGAATCGACCATCCGCGCCGTTGACGACGTCTCTCTCACCGTCCCGGCCGGCGAATTCCTCGCGCTGCTCGGCTCTTCCGGCTCTGGAAAATCCACGCTGCTCAATCTCATCGCCGGCCTCGACCGCCCTACGGGCGGCGCCGTCATCGTCAACAACCAGGACCTCTCGAAAATGTCCTCGCTGGAGCTCGCCCGCTATCGCCGCCAGACCGTCGGCATGGTCTTCCAATCTTTCAATCTACTGCCGCGCATGACGCTTGAAGAAAATGTCGAGCTTCCGCTCCGCCTCGCCGAAGTTGACCGCGGCGACCGCGCTGCGCGCGTCCACGAAGCGCTTGAGCGCGTCAGCCTCGCCAAGCGCGCCGGCCACCGCCCCAGCGAACTTTCCGGCGGGGAGCAGCAGCGCGCCGCCATTGCCCGCGCGCTCGTCAACCGCCCGAAAATTCTCCTCGCCGACGAGCCCACCGGCAATCTCGACAGCGCCACCGGCGAATCCATCCTCACGCTGCTCCGCGAAATCCAGAAAAATCTCGGCATGACCATCGTCATGGTCACCCACGAGCGTCCACTCGCCGAGCGGTTTGCCGACCGCCTTGCGGTCATGGGCGACGGCAAGCTGCTCTCTAATGGAGCCGCGCGATGAAGTCCCGCGACCTCAGCGATCTCGCGTTCCGCAATCTTCGCGAAGCCGCCCTGCGCAATTCGCTTACGACGCTTGGCATTGCCGTCGGAGTCGCTTCGCTGGTTGCCATGCTTTCGCTCGGCGTCGGCCTCCAGGAACTCGCCTCCAAACGCCTTTCGCGAAGCGGCCTCTTCGATTCTGTTTTTGTTACGCCCAAAACCAATCTTCGCGGCCCCGGCGGCGGTCCTCCCGCGCAACGCGCCGCCGCTTCCAACGCTCGCCCGCTCGACGATGCCGCTCGCAGCGAAATCTCCAGTCTTCCCAACGTCGTCGAAGTCTATCCGCAACTCCGTTTTTATTCGGAAGTGCGCTACGACGGCAAACCGTATGCCACCGTGGTTGCCGGCCTGCCGGAATCTTCCAAAGCAAGCGGCGCTTTCGACGGCATGCAAGGCAAATTCTTTTCTTCGGCCAATGCCAACGAGGCCATCTTGCAAATCGAATTCGCGAAAGAACTCGATCCGCAAACCTCCTCGCTGATTGGCAAGGACCTCATTCTCCGCTACGGGGAACGCCAGGCGCTCGCCGCTCACCCCGGTGATTCCGCGGAACCCTCTGGCGGCTTTTCCGTTGTGCTCAAGGAAAAACATCTCTCCATCATTGGAGTCGTTGAAACCGAGCCTGCCTCCGGCTTTGGCGGCTTCGGCAGCGGCCGCTTGCTCATCCCTCTCCCCGTCGCCGAAACTCTTCGCGCCGCTCAAGTCAACGATCTCCGCGACGTCGTCCGCGGTTCCGCTTCCTCCGATAAGCCCACCTACGCCAGCCTCACGGTCCGTGCCAAAGGCCCTTCTTACGTTGAGGCGCTCGAAACCACCATCAAAAACATGGGCTTCGGCGCCTTCTCTCTTCTCGATGCCTCCAAAGGCCTTCGCATCTTTTTTATAGTTTTCGACTTGCTGCTGTTTATTTTCAGCAGCCTCGCTCTCGCCGTCGCCACTCTCGGCATTATCAACACGCTCGTGATGGCCATCCTCGAGCGCCGCCGCGAAATCGGCATCCTCAAAGCGCTCGGCGCCGCCGATGGCGACGTCAAGCAGCTTTTCTTTGTCGAAGCAGGCGTGATGGGCCTTTTCGGTGGTTTCTTGGGTGTCGGCTTGGGCTGGCTCATTGGCCGCGCGCTCAATTTCGGCACGGCCGTTTATTTGCATCGCCAGAATCTTCCCAGTGTGGACATTTTCTTCGTGCCCTGGTGGCTTGTTCTGTTCGGCATCGGCTTCGCCATTCTGGTCAGCCTCGCCGCCGGACTCTACCCCGCTTCCCGCGCCGCACGCCTAGATCCCGTCCAGGCCCTCCGTTACGAATAGCCTTCCGGGTAGAATATTCGGATGAATCTTGCGCATGCCTGCCTCAACGAGAAGTGGCGAGTTACGAGTGGCGATTGGCGAGAAAAGAGCCAGAGAATTAAAGGCAAGGTCCGACTTCCGATCTTTCTCCTTTGCTTCCTTAACTTCCTCTACTTCCTTTACGTCCCATCCGCCTTCGCCTCCGGTCGCGTCGAATGCAATTCAGTGCCCAGCAAAATCCTCGCCCACACTGTCCCCTACTGCGTCGTTCTGCCCGGCTCCTTCGACGCCGACAAAACAAAACGCTTTCCCATCCTCTACGCCCTCCACGGCCTCGGCGACAACGAACAATTCTTCGTCCATTCCGGTTTGTGGAATCTCATCGAAGACTTGCGCGACCACGGCGAACTGAAGGACTTCCTCATCGCCACTCCCGCCGCAGGCGCGAGCTTTTACATCAATTCAAAGGATGGCAAGGTCCGCTACGAAGATTTTCTGTTGCAGGAATTCTTTCCGTTTATCGAGAAGCGCTATCGCGCCGCTCCCGGCCGCGCCCACCGTGCCATCTCCGGTGTTTCTATGGGCGGCTACGGCGCGCTGCATCTCGCTTTCCGCCATCCAGAACTTTTCTCTGCCGTCAGCGCTCATAGCGCCGCGCTCATCGAAAAACTCCCCAACTTTCTAGGCGGGCCGCAATCTCCGCGTTCTCGCGTCCTCGGCGGCGTTTTCGGCCTTCCTCCTGACGCCGCCTTTTGGAACGCCAATAGCCCGCTCATGCTCGCGCGCACTGCGAATCTCTCTGCGCTTAGAATCTATTTTGACTGCGGAGACCAGGATGACTTCGGCTTCGAAGCTGGCGCCGCCGCTCTCGACAAAACCCTCACCACGCGCAAAATCCCTCACGAATTTCATATTTATCCCGGCCGCCACGATCCCGCCTATTTCGCCGAGCACCTCCCCGCTTCACTTGCGTTTCACTCCGGCCTCTTCTGACCTCGCTCGCCTGCCCGCCAATTCCCTGAGCCCTTAGTTGGGTGACGCCAGCACGTCGTCGTAGTAATTGACTAGCACCCGCGGCTTCGTCTTCAACCCTCGCAGCGGCACCTTCTGAGAAACCGTGGTGTTTCCCGTTAACCGCGCTCTCCCGAGAAAGACTACCTTGCCTTCTTTGCCGCCCTCGTCCAGTTCCAGGTAAACCGGCACCAGCATGCGGAACTTGTCGTCCACGCCTGACTGTGTGACGCTCACGTTCATCACAATCGTCCCGTCCGTCGCGGTGTCGAACGAGGAATCCAGCTTGTAGGTGGGCAGTTGCGTGCCGTAGACATACTCGTTGAAAAACCAGTCCAACTTGTGGTTTCCCTCCAGGTCCATTTCCGGAGTCATGTGCTTCTCGACCATCTCTTTGAAATCTTCGGTGGTCGCCGATTTCCCCCGGTACGTGTCCACGAAATCGTGCATCGTATCCTTGAACTGCTTGTCGGCGGTCTGGTTACTCCACATCATCATGCGAATCATGTGCAGAATGTACGCGCCCTTGGGGTAAATAAGCCGCCGCGTAATGTCGAACCCTGTCCTCGAATTGCTCGCCCGGTAGCCCATCGTCAAAGGGCCCACATCGATCGCGCGATATCCCTGCGGGTTCCGCTCCAGCAGCAGCTCTCGCTCGTCGTTCCAGAAGGTGATGAACTTTTTCGGATTCTTCTCGATGAAGCTGAGATACAGTGACGCGGACATTTCCGCAAATCCTTCGCTCATCCACTGATCCCTTCCGGAGTTGAAACCGACGGTGTGGCCCCACCATTGATGAGCGACTTCGTGCGGAGTTACTACTTTCCAATAGCCCCGGTCGCCCCAGTCCATCCCCAGTTGATGGCGCACCGTCGTATCGAAGTAATAGCAGATCGGAATCCATACCAGTTCAGGCCACGATTGCCCGAAACTGCAGGCCGTCTGCTGGGTAATCTGCAAGTGTGCGAATAGCGAGGGCCCGAAGTACTCTGTGTACAAAGGAATGGCAAGCTCGCCTTCGGCCAGCGCCTTCTTGTTGAGTGACGTCGTGCTCATCGTTCCCAACGCCACTTCAGGGCGAGCATGCGAGCCAATTGGCCCTGCCCCTAAGCTGTCGCCGCTGGCGGCACGCTGTAGAGACTGCACCCAGTTGGGAGACTCCTCGTTGGCATACGATTCGATGGCGAACTCAGGTTTGGTGAGCTTTCCCTCCTCTACCTTGAACCGGCCGAAGTTGAATCCGGCGACGGTTTGCGGCGCCTCGCTTTTCCAAACTGTAATGTTTTGACTACCATCGTTCGTATCGCTGACCTTTACTCCGGTCGCGGCAATCTTCATGCCCTTGGGAATCTTGAAGATCATGTCATAGCTGGCATACTCGCCCAACCCAACGTTCGTCGTATTGGGATACCAGTCTTCGCGCGCAATCGGGAAATAATTGCCGCCACCTTCATTCGAGACGGCGTCCTTTCCGCTGTACGTTGTTGTCACGGTGAACTTCTCTCCGGCCGCCAGCGGCTTGGGCAGGATCACCGCATAATTTGCGTCGTCGTGCTTGTCCTCTTGAATAAACGACAATGCCTGCCCATTGGCCGTAACGGATTGCACGCGCAGGGAGGGGAACAACGCAAAGGGCACCACGCGCAGCCCGTTTCGCAACGACACAAACGTCGTCGTCGCTTTGCCGGAAAGCGCTCCGCTCTTTTCAAACGTCGTGTCCAGATCGTGGTGCTCGATGCGAATCAGATTTCCGTACGAGCCCCGCGGAGGCGGCTCCGTGAAATGGAACTGCGCCCACTCGCCGAATTTATTCTCGTCATAGGTCCAGAATTCCACTTGTTCTGTAAATGTGTTCGGATCGATCTCGAAGATCTCTTTGTCGTCGTAGTGTTTTCCGTGGATGAACGCGAAGAAAATTCCCCTCGGCTGCGGACTCAACACCTCGCCGAGAAGCTCTGCTTCCAGGTTGTGTCTGAGCCTGTGGCGCGTCGCGTTCTGGCTGTCCTTTAGCACTCCAGCGTCGCAGCCCCCGCTGGCGGGCTTTCCCGCTTTTTTGATTTCGTCGTAAGTGGAATCTGTAAAGCGCAGCACCAGCCGTTCAAACTTCTCGTTGAATTCGTCTTCCTTGGTCAGCAGCTTCAGGCTTTTTCGTTCGGTTTCCGACGGTGGATTCAGCAGAAAAATCCCTTCTCCCGCAAACACTGCTCCAGTCACCTTGCCGTTCACCGGTGGCACAAAACACACTGTGCCCGAATTGAACTTGAATTTCCCGGCGTCACGCTTCAATTCAAAATTCGTGACGCTGACCGCTTCGCTTCCCAAGGTCAGGTTGCGCAAAGCGCTATAGTTCGGATCGGAGTTCGCGCCTGCCTGCGCTCTTGCAGCCGGGGGAACCACAAAAAGCAGCGTTCCAGCAACAAGCATCGCCGCCAATCTCGCGAGCCCGCGCTCCTTTTTTCCTTTGCGTCGAGCTGCGAGGTCGCAAATGAAACCATCAAAAGACACAACGTTGGACGCTAAATTCTTCTGGAATGGCCCTGGCATGGTTACCCCCAGAGAATAGTTGGCTGAGAACTATTGCCAGTATATTCTAAACATCAACAACCAAACAGTGGCGCAGCAACTTGCCTGGAAGCGCGCGGGCATCAAACGTCAATTGGGTCGACGTCGGGATCACGCTCACTTCTCCTCCTCCGAACGCAAGATAGAGCGGATGCTCCCTGCGTTGACCGCTTTCACGCGACGCTACGAAATCGGGGGAGCGGAAACTACCGCCGGTCGTTTAGTTTCTTTACCTCGGATGCTTCCTCGACTATCATCCCGGCGCGTAGAGCGGAGGCAGCATGAGCTTCAGCCAAAGGGTTCAGGAAATCCGCGAGGGGTTTGAGCGGCCGTTTTGGGTCGCCAATTTTACCGAGATTTTCGAGCGAGTGGCATACTACGGCACGACCGCGGTACTTGCTGTCTATCTGAACGAACAACTCAAGTTCTCTAGCGAACTGACCGGCTGGCTGGTGGGCACATTCGGCTTGGTGGTTTGGTTCTTGCCGATTCTCGGAGGCACGTTGGCAGACCGGTTCGGGTTTCGCCGCGCCCTAATGTTCGCGTATTTCATCATGGCTATCGGGTATTTCCTTTTGGGGTCACTGACCGCACCTTGGATGCAGGCGCTGCGTCAAGCCCTTACCGACAAATGGCTAGTTCTTGCCATTTTGATGATTCCCGCGCTGGGTCCCGGCGTCGTGAAACCGTGCGTCGCCGGAACAACTGCGCGGGCTTCCAACGAAAACGTTCGGTCGATAGGCTATTCGATTTATTACACCCTAGTGAATATCGGCGGCGCGCTGGGCCCGATTATGGCTTTCCTAGTGCGCAAGCAACTGGGTTGGGGCATTGAGAACGTCTTTCGCTTCGCCTCGCTTAGCGTTTTCTTGATGTTCTGGACCACCCTCTTTTTCTATCAGGAGCCAGTGCGGGTGGGGGAACAAAAAGTCGAGAGCATCCTGATCGCGATCAAAAATATGCTTGTGGTCCTGTGCAACTTTCGCTTCGTTTTATTTCTAATTATTTTCTCAGGGTTTTTCGTAATGTTTTGGCAACAATATATTTCGGTCCCATTGTTCATTCGCAAGCACATCGACCCGGGCGCCAACACGGACTTGCTTCTTTCCGTTGACGCTATTGTTGTGATCTGCTTCCAAATCGCGGTCACGTTTCTCACGCGAAAGCTTCCTGCTTTCACGGCCATGACCTTAGGCATACTGATCACTGGCGTCGCGTGGATCATACCCGCAATCCATTCCTCGATGCCCCTTTTTGTCGTCACCCTTGTCTTTGTAGCGCTTGGAGAAATCACGCAGGTGTCGCGCTATTACGAATATGTTTCGCGCCTGGCCCCGACCGGCCAGCAAGGTCTTTACATGGGCTATGCGTTTCTTCCTATCGGTATTGGCTACTTCATCGCCGGCCCCCTCGGAGGGTACTTGGTCCATCGAAGCGAATCGGGGCGGCCTCAGCAGGTTTGGTGGGTCATTTTTGCTGTTGGGCTTCTCACCGTTCTTTTGCTGTGGATTTACGACCGCATTGTCAAACCAAGCGCACAAGAGGCACCGCGGTGATTGTCATCAACGGCTGAAGAAAAGAGCCGGGCTGAAGCCCAGCCTCCACAAGGAACATCAAGTTCAGTTGACCATGCGGCGGAGAGAAGCAAGGGCCTGGCGGGCGAGCGAATAGCGCGGTTCGATTTCCAGCGCCTCCTGGAAGCAGCGCATCGCGTGGCTGTACATTTCCTTCCCGAGGTAGGCGCGGCCCAGATTGTAATGGGGAAAGTGGCGCGGCTCGTAGCGGCGCGCTTCGGTGGCCCGTTCAAGCCAGGGGATGGCCTCGTCGAACCGGCCCAATTCAATCATGTACGCGCCGATGTCATTGTACGGATTGCCGAAATCGGGATCGATTTCGATGGCGCGCTTGCACTCGGAGATGGCTTCGTCGATGCGCCCTTGAAAATGATACGTCCAACCTAGAAAGGTATGCGCTTCGGCGGTGGGATGGAGATCCAGGGAAGCTTGATACAGCTCAATGGCGCGGTCGTAATCGCCTTCCATCTGCGCCTGATAGGCGTCCTGCAAAACTTCCCAGGCCCGAGTAAGGGTCTCCAAACTCATGGCCCATAGTTAACATACGGTTTTGTGCGGGTCAAAAGTACGAACGTCCCGTGGGTTGCGCGCAAGGAACCTGTCCTTTGTGCCGGGCGGAGGTGGAAATTTCCGGGCCAAATGTGGAGAATGTGAGGGCTTCGAAAGCGTGAAAAGCAGCATCACGGGAACAACATCAAACTTGGGATAGTATTCTAAAAACGAGGGGGCATGGTGAAGCGAAATCTTCTACTATTTGGGATTGCGATTCTAAGCGTGGCCGGGGCAATGCTGGCGCAGGATCAACCGGCATCAGCGCCACCGAAAAAGGCAGCCGGCAGCGGTGCAGGGGCAGCGGCGGCCAGAGGCAAAGAAATCTTCGACAAGAAGTGCTCGATTTGCCATTTTGCGGACAGCGATCAGAAAAAAATCGGTCCGGGCCTGAAAGGAATTTCGAAGCGCGGCACGTTTACCGTGAACGGCAATAAAGTCACGACGCAGTCGCTGACCACTTGGATAGAAAACGGCGATTCGCTGATGCCGGGAATGAAGGAAACGCTCGAACCGGGTCAAATCAAGGATGTCGTGGCGTACGTAAAGACGCTTTGATTGGGACTCTCCCGTTGACAGCTTTCAGTTCTCAGTTTGAAGAGATTACTCGTGAACGTGTCTTACTTTTGGCGGCACTTCGCAACTTGTTCCGCGTTTTTTTTTGCAAAGCAGCGTAGAAAAGACGCCAGCCGGTCTCTCTTCATTATTCCTAATTCCTATTTCTTACTGACCACTGGCAACTGTCCAGTGAAAAGAGAAAAGCCCCCGGTAACCTGATCGCTCAGGCTGGCGGGGGCCACATTTGAAACTAGATTTTTACTTGAGAACTGCGTCCTTCAACGCCTTCGACGGGCGCAGGCGAACCACAGTCTTCGCCTTGATCTTGATTTGCTCGCCGGTCTGAGGGTTGCGGCCGATGCGCGCCTTGCGGTGCGCCTTCACCACGCGGCCGATGCCGGGAATCACGAACTTGCCCGCACCGCCCTTGGCTTCTTTCACTGCGAGCTTGAACAGCTCATCAAAGAAAAGTGCGGCGGTCTTCTTCGGTGTGCCGACCTTTTCGGCGAGGTGCCCAACGATTTTCGTCTTGCTCAATGGCTTAGACATCTAGTCTGCTTATCCTCCTGAATTGTCTTTCCACTCCGATGCGATCGAAGCAGGCTCCGAGTCGGCTACCTCTTGTTTTTCTTTGAAAAACTCGGGCCGAAAGGGACTATAGCCAAGGAAAATGGAGAACGCAAGGAGAAATCGCAAAAAAGGCCCGAAAAATGAGAGTTTTTTGAAGTGGATGTGGAAATCCCCGCCAAAAGCACACCTCCAACGCACGCCGTGTCTTGTTTAGGCCTTTTGAAACGACCGATGGCGAGCGCCAAGTGGGCGGGCTTCGTGCTAGCCAGTCCTATCGCGGTGCCCCGCTGACCGGAATGCTGAGCGCCATCAGTCCGCTTTCTTCCCGCGACGGTTCCGGCTCATTACCTGAACAGATGGGAATCCTCAGAACGGCGCCTGGTCGCACGCACGAAATGAGCGAGGATTTCCAGTTTCTATTTTCGAATTTTACTCTGAAGTTTCCAGGTTACCTCGCTAAGTCGGCGTAGAAGTGGGCGATGGCCTTGATGCCGCCAAAGTAGTTTTCCAGGGCGAGATGCTCGTCAGGAGCATGAGCGTTTTCGTCCGGGAGACCAAAGCCGATCAGGACGCAAGGCACCTTGAAGGTGTCGTGCATTTGCGTGACGAAAGGAATGGAGCCACCTTCGCGGATGAACACGGCTTTCTTGCCGAAGCCTTTTTCCAGAGCCGCCTGCGCCTTCATGAAAATCGGGTTGTGATACGGCGCGACCCACGGCTTCCCCATGCTCAGAACGTCGAATTTGCAGTGGACCGTGTTGGGGAGTAGCTTCCGGATATGCTTCTCGACGAGCTTGGCGATTTTGGGGGGATCCTGATCGGGAACGAGGCGCGTGGAGAATTTCGCGAACGCTTTTGACGGGATGACGGTCTTAGCGCCTTCGCCCTGATAGCCGCCCCAAATGCCATTGAGTTCGAGAGTGGGGCGTGTCCAGAGACGCTCGACGGTAGTGAAGCCTTTCTCGCCGAAATAGCCAGGGGCGCCGACAGCGGCTTCAAAGTCCTTCTTTTTCCAGGGCAGCGCGTTGAGCAACTTTCGCTCGGCGCTGGGGACCTTGGCGACCTGGTCGTAAAAGCCAGGGATCGTGACGCGAAAATTTTTATCGTGAAGCTTGGCAAAGAGCTCCGTCAAGATCGTGAGGGGATTGGGAACCGCGCCTCCATAGACGCCGGAGTGGAGATCGCGGGCCGGGCCGGTCAATTCGATTTGGTAGTAGTTCAGTCCGCGCAAACCGTAGGTGATGGAAGGCACGCCCTTGCCGAGCATAGAGGTGTCGGAAACGATGAGCGCGTCGGCCTTCAGCTTTTCCTTGTTTTTCTGGACGTAATCCCAAAGGCTGACGCTGCCGACTTCTTCCTCGCCTTCGATCAAGATTTTGACATTGATGGGCAGCTTGCCGTTGAGTTGCTGGAGCGATTCGAGAGCTTTCAGATGAATGTGGACCTGGCCTTTGTCGTCGGCCGTACCGCGGCCAAAGATATTGCCGTTGCGGACGGTCGGCTCGAACGCCGAGGAGGTCCAGAGATCCAGGGGTTCCGGGGGCTGAACATCGTAGTGGCCGTAGAAAAGAACGGTGGGTTGGCCAGGGGCTTCCAAGGATTCCGCATAAACAAGAGGATGCAGATTTGTCGGAACAATCTGAACCGTTTTAAATCCGGCAGCGCGGAGATGATCGGCCACCCAGCGTGAAGCCCGCTCGATGTCGGGCTTATGCTCGCTTTTGGCGCTGATGCTCGGAATGCGAAGGAATTCGCAAAGCTCCGCGAGATGCTGGTCGCGACGACCTTCTATAAATTCAGTAAGGTTCATAGGGGCCTCGGGGACTGAAGTCCTTTCGCGATGGATTCGAAGTTATATACGCAAAGCCTTAAAGAAAGTTTGCGGCTACTGGAAAAATGGATTGCGGACAATGCTCCGTCGCCGCTGGCAGTTATTCTATGATTCCTCATTCTCCGGCACAAGCTGGGGGCGGGTCCTGCGAACGGTTGTGGATGGGGAACACCTGTCCAGAGGGCCAGATTGACGGTTTCGGGCCGGCGTTTGAAGATGGCGGTATGAACGAAGCGACTCCAACCACAGCAACTCCAAGACGAAGCGGGCGAGTCTTCCACCGCGTGCGCATCCAGGCGCAGGGGCGCACGCACGACCGCAAAAAATTTAAAGAAACGTGCGAGACCGTAGTGGTAAATGCGCACGGCGGGCTGCTGGTAATGAAGCACGAAGTGGACAACGGCGAGATGTTGGTCCTGACCAATCCCTTGACACAAGAAGAACAGGAATGCCGCGTGGTTTATCTTGGCGACTTGGCAGAGAAGGGCCAGCGGGTTGGGGTGGAGTTTTTGACGCCAGCACCACACTTCTGGGGGATCGAATTCAGCGGCGAGCCCCCTTTGAGCAAGGTCAACTGACCTGAGAGCTCCCCAAGAGGACGCCTGTCCTTCGGTACGGTTCCGAATAAAAGACAACTGAACCGCAACTCTCTTATCAATCGAAGAAGTTCTGACAGGATGAGTGTATTGCAGCAGCACAGATCCGGAGGTAAGCATGAATCCGGCAAACCCGAATCCGCAAAACAAAATACTGATCACATCAGTTGCAATTGTGGTGGTGGGATTGACCCTGTATTGGGCTTTTACCTATACCGGGCATACCGCTATCTCGCGGAGTTCCAGCTTAAGTGGCTGGGGTTCTACTCACCGAAATCAACCGCGATGTTGATCATCCTTGGCTTTTTGCTGATTCCCGTGCTGGTCAAACTGATTTTCAGAGGAGCGGAAAGGCCGGTCCCGGGAATGGAGAATGCGAACCCGGCGCCCGCGAGTTCTCCAAATGCGGCGGGTGGTAGCGTCGCACAGCCCTTGAGCCAGTACATTCGGTATTCCGCTGCTGTGGTCATCTTCGGATTTGGAGTGTGGTGCTATTTGAACGGTATGCAGGCCGGGAACCTGCTGGAATTAAGCGCGACAGATTTTCAGAGTGGAAACCTGAGCTCAAGGATCGTTTTTGCGGAAGTAAAGGGGCACTTGAGCGGAATGTATATCGGCCCGAATCATTATCTTTACATTCCAATGTTTGGCGAGACAGCAGGGAACCCACCGGTGCAGCTGCTGGTGGGAGTGAACGAGAATCAGACCAAGAAATACCTGCACCGGGACACGGACGGCAGCTTCACCGTGCGCGGAGTCGCGGACAAAAGGCTCTCAGGCGACATAAAATACGCGTTCAAAAAGAACGGAATTGCAGTGGGGAATCCTGTGTGGGTGGTTCACACGGGACGCGAGCCAGGCAGTAATCGAAATTTAGGGCTCGGGTTGATGGCTGCTGGAATCGTGTTTGGCGCAGTGCTTTTCGGTATAGACAGCTATAGGAAGAAAAGGAATGCGGCAGGTCGGCCATTGCAAGCTCTGGCCTGAGAATGAACAGTGCTTAATTTATGGCGCAGGGTTGACTGGGACACGCTGAGGGGAGAGCTTCGCGCCGGCGGGGCCTCGGCGTTTGAAATACCAATCAAGCAGCCTCCATAAAAGCAAGATGGCAACGAGCGCACCATAAAAGAGCGGCATGCGCACGTCAGACTTCACCTTCCAATAGTAGTGAATCACTCCAGCGATAGCGGCGACGTAGATGGCGCGATGAAGAGCTTGCCAACGCTTGCCGCCGAGGCGGCGAATCCAACCCGCAGTGGAAGTCAGCGCCAAGGGAAGCAAGAGCAGAAACCCTAGAAACCCAACGGTGATGAAAGGGCGCTTCGCAACGTCTTTCCACATCGCTGCGACATCGAAAGACTGGTCGGGGCCAAGATAGGTGAGGAAGTGCAGGCAGACGTAGAAAAAAGCGAAGAGGCCAAGCATGCGGCGGAAGCGAATCAGGTCCGGAAGATGGAAGAGCTTGCGGAAGGGCGTGATGCATAGAGTGAAGACGAGAAAGCGCAGAGTCCAACCGCCGGTCGTAAGCTGTATGAACTCAACGGGATTGGCGCCGAGGCCGTTGTAAAACCCGCGCCAGACGAGCGCACCAAGGGGAACCAGGAATAGAAGAAAGAGCACGACTTTGGTCCACTTGCTGGTGAGAAGAGCACGCATTGGAGGCTGTTCGGAAACGTCAATAATATTTCTTCAGGTCCATGCCGTTGTACAGACTGGCGACCTGATCGCCGTAGCCGTTGAACATGAGGGTGTTGCGTTTGAAGATTTCGCCGAGACGGCGTTCCTTGGCCTGGCTCCAGCGCGGATGATCAACATTGGGATTGACGTTTGAATAGAAACCATACTCGTTGGGCGCGGAAAGATTCCAAGTGGTTGGCGGCATTTTCGGCTGAAATTTGATTTTGACGAGCGACTTGATGCTCTTGAAGCCGTATTTCCAGGGAAGCACGAGACGCACCGGAGCACCGTCCTGATTGGGCAAAGACTCCCCATACATGCCGACACAGAGTAAAGCCAGGGGATTCATGGCTTCGTCGAGCCGCAAACCCTCGACATAGGGAAATGAGATGCCTGCCCAGCGTCCCTGCGGCATCTGGCTGGGATCGTAATAGCTCTCGAATGCGACGAACTGCGCTTTTGGCGTGGGCTCGACCAGCTTCACCAGACTGCTGAACGAAAAGCCGATCCAGGGAACAACGATAGACCAGGCTTCCACGCAACGATGGCGGTAGATGCGTTCCTCGAGTGGCGCGATTTTCAGAATTTCGTCCATCGTGAACTTACGGCGCTTGGCGACCTCGCCTTCGACGGAGACCACCCAATTGGAGGTATTGAATTTCTGAGCGTTCTTTGCCGGATCGCTCTTGTCCGTACCAAATTCGTAAAAATTGTTGTAATGCGTAACGTCTTCAAGAGAGTTCTGCTTTTCCGTAGTGCTGAACGGGCTCTTGATGAGGTTGTCGAATTTTGCGGCTGCATACACGGGTTGCGGGGAAGCGACCCAGTCGTAAAAGCGGTAGCTGGCCATAGCCACTGCGCCAACGATACCCATGTCGCGAAGGAACTCGCGCCGATTCTGGTACATGGATTTAGGAGTCACATTGCCGTAGGACAAATCCGGGGCTTTTCTGATGAGCATTTTGTTCCTCCCCCTATAGCGGAGATGGCCGTCAAACTATTCTACGTGCCACTTTTGTATTTGGATGCAGAAAACAGCCCTACGGCCCGCACAATCCCAGACCGGCACGGCAACGGGCCTATTCCAACCGCAATAGTCAGACTCAAAGACTGGCGAAAGGTTAGAAGCAAAAAACGAGGCGTGTCTGTCAGCAATTTCTGCCTCGACCCCATCTAGGATGGCTTCGGCGTGGTGCTTGGAGCATGGCCGACTCAAAAACCGTAACGGGCAATGACACTTTTCTCCTGCTTGCCGATGACGGCGAGGGCCGCATGTTGGGCGGGAAGCTTTAGGGTGAGGCGAGCGCCGGTCAAAGAATCGCGCAAGTCGATTGCCGTGTCGTCGGCGTTCTCAGATTCGAGAATGTAGAGAAGGGAATCCTGAAGCTCCGTTGAATAGACGAGAACACTGGAGGGGAGGGGCGAGAGCACGTCAAACATTGGCTTGATTTTTAACGTCGAGAGAACATAGCCATACACCGCGGCTGCGGGATCAAGCCCTTCAGCCAATTCGGCGGCATACGAAGCCCAGAAGATTTTCCCTTTGCCGACGGCGGCCTCTTTCCATGTTGAGCCGTCGCTAAAACGAATGGCCTCGAGCGCAGACTGCATTTGCTGATCAAAAGAGAGGGAAACTGTTTTGCCGGGAAGACGAATTTCCGCGCTGCGGTAGCTTTGGGGCTCGGTGCGAGCGCGCAAGCCAAGATCCTGAGCCCGTTCGCGGAACTGCCAATGCTCGTCGCGCGATATGGGGCCGGTGATTAGCAGGTTGCCGCCAGCCTTCAAAAAGACGATTAGCGCCTGCCAGGTAGTCTCGTTCAGCGATTGCGGCGAGGGAAGAATGGCGAGTTGCGGCGCGCCGAGCTTCGCGATTTGGTTTTCAGCCACAATGCGCGGGGCAATGTGCAGGTTGTAGGCGAGAGCGCGAACGGACTTATGCTGAGCTTCGAGTTGCAAATAGCCAAGGATCGAGAATTGCGCGGCTTGCGACGTGATAATAGCTACGGAAGGCTGTACGGGATTTTGTAGATGGGGCTGGAGCGCTTTTGCGAAACGCGCGAAATCGCGCATCACAGTGGCTTCGGGCTTCTCCGTGGCGTCGGCGCGCAAAGCGCCGATGGGAGATTCGTTGGCTTCGGTCATGTAAGAATTCGTGTTCCAGAGCCACTCGATAGCGCCGGAACCTTGCGCGAATGACAAGGTGACTTTGCGTTCGAAGAGAGAACCTTCCTGTTCGGGAGTGAAGCGGGCAGATTCGTTGAGGTTGATCTCGCGCTGGAGACCGGTCTCTTGGACCAACATGGCGACGCCGGACTGTTTGGCAGTCAACGAGTCCCAGAGCAAGGAATCGTTCTGCCACCAGGAATGATTGGTGGTGAAGTCAACAGCAGGCGTGTAGAACGCGGGCGAGAGGCGGTCCATCACGCCGCCTTCATCCTGGCCAACAGTGATGAGCTGCTGGGAACCCGCAGCGCGGATTTTTTCGCGCATGGCGAGAGCCCAAGAAAGAAAAGTGTCCTGGGCAAAAGAATAGTAATCGTATACGCGAAGCGAATTGTGACCGATATACATGCCGCGCGAGTCGAACTCGATGTCTTCCGGCAGCGAAATCGTTCCCGAGATGGAATCAGGCTGGACATTCCATGCGGCGGCAAGGGCTGCGCGGTCGGGATAGCGTTTCGAAAGCCACTGATTCCACGCGGCAAGCTCGATGGGGTCCCCGTTGGGGCGCGTGCGCCAGAGAAACTTTGAGATGCTGGGCTCGTTGATGAGGTCCCAGGCCAGGAATGGAACATCGTGGAAACGCGCGACGACCGTGGAAACCAATGTCTGCTGCTTGCGAGTAGCGTGCGGATCCAGATACGGATTCACGCCGCCGAGCACTTCGGGAAGGAAAGCGAAGAAGTTGAATTGTACGGGGAGGCCGTGTTTGCGCGCGGTCATCAGATAAGCTTCGAGCGTGCGCAAAGTGCGCTCGTAGGGCTGGCCGTTTTCATCACAGAACTTATCCCAACCGGTCCACCAGCCGGTGCGCAACATGTTGAGGCCGGCGGCCTGGATTTGCGCCATATCGCGGTCCCAGATGTAAACGTTGGGATGATCGAAGTAGAGCCGTTGCACTTCGCTGGACATATAAGTGGTGCCAACGACGGGGAGGGGATGAACGTCGAGCTCGAAGAAATTGTGATTCACCGAGAGCCGGGGGCCGGAGCGTAGAAACTCCTCGTCGCGGATCCAAAAGCCAGAATGATAGACGGCTCGAACTTGGTCGCCTTCGAGAAGCTCGGCATCAATAATGTGAAAGCCTTTTTCTTTGGGCACCGGCAGCTTCGCGAGGTGCGAAGCAGGAAGAGTTTGGGTCACGACGGCACGCTGTGAGGGCTGCCCCTCCGGATATTCGCTGATGCGAACGGTGAGCGGCGCGGTCCGCTTTTCGGCAGCGTACCACAGAACTTCTACCTCAACCGGCTCGCCAGGAAGATAAAGGGGATAGGTGGGGCGTGCTGTGAATTCCTCGGAGCCTTGAAACGCGCGCTCGGCGAGCGTGCGAATAAGCGCGGCGGCATCGCTGCTGCTTGCGAACTGCGCGTCGAGCTCCGCGGAAAGAAAAACCCAGCAACCGCCGTCGAAGGCGTTTCGCAGGTGATCGATCTCCATCGCCGGAGCGGACATCCTGCGGCCGTCTTTGAAACCCCAGGCGAGAGCGTCGAGGCGAGCGTCAATCGAGCCTGCGGAACCGCCCCGATTGTAAAGGTCCACGGCACTCAGCCGGATAACGGGACTGAAAGCGCGCTGCCAGGAAAAGCGGGGAAGAGAGACCGTAACGTCGGGATTGTTCTGAAACTCGATTCCGGCGGAGCCAGGCGTGGTTTGAAATTGGTCCATGGACAATTGCCGAATGAAACGAACGCTGTAGTCGCGAAGATGCCAGCCGGAATCGTCATGATAGGCGGCACGCGTGAAGGGGCGGCCGCCGAGGACGAGCAGGTTCCCCCCTCGGTCGAGAAAATCGTGAATAGCCGGCCAAGCTGCTTCAGGAAAAGCGGAACCATAGGGCAAGACAAGCAGGCGAGTGTTCGCATCCGCGAGCAGGGAAACAAGTTGTTCCGCCGAAGCGGAGCGAGCACCAGGGAGCGCCTGCTCCAATTGTTGCTGCGAGAACGCCGGCGAGTCCGCAGTGGGGAAAGAGGCTTCCCGAAGCACGACTATGGAAGAAGATTCTTGCGCCCGCGCGGGAGACGCGTGGGAGAAGAAGATTGAGGAACCTAATGCGAATGCGAGTACTTGTGCGGTTTTCATTTTTGCGCCCAGTCTTTAGAATAACGATTCTGCTGCCCCCTTATACCACCACCTGCACAGTGCGGGTAGAACACACAATAGGTTTCCTAAGCAAGACGATTGTGGCATCATCCTTCGCAACATAAATATGCGGACTTCGGCAGACTTTGGAAAACGGACGTGACCTGCAATGGAAAATGTAAGCGTTAAGAGTGCAGCCTTAACAAGCGAAGTTTCGCAGAATTATAACGGCCCGCTGGTGATTCTCACAACGCTCTTTTTCATGTGGGGCTCGCTCACTTCTTTAAACGATGTTTTGATCCCTTATGTCCAGCACGTTTTCAAGATCGAGCTGGCTGCCAGCATGCTCATCCAGACCGCGTTTTTTTCGGCGTATTTCGTCTTTTCGATTCCGTCCGCAAAGATTATTGACTGGATCGGCTACCAGCGCGCCATCGTAGTCGGATTGCTGACGATGGTGGTCGCGTGCCTGGGATTTTATCCAGCAGCGAAATTGCCGTCGTTCGCTGTCTTTCTTACGGCGCTGATCTTTCTGGCCACGGGGATTACCATCCTGCAAGTGGCGGCAAATCCATACGTTGCGGTGCTGGGAAAACCGCAAACAGCTTCCAGCCGCTTAAATTTGACCCAGGCTTTCAATTCGCTCGGCACGACGATTTTCCCGTGGATCGGCGCTCACCTGATTCTGCGGACAACGAGTGCCGCAATGAGTCAAAGCGCCGAACAATCGGCAAATGCGGTTATCCGGCTTTACGTCTATTTCTTTGCGACCGCACTGACGCTGCTGGCCATCGGCTTTGGCATCTCCAAGCTCCCCAAGATGGAGGCCGCGGGCCACCACATCGGGGAGAAAGTTGCGGATTCCGTCTGGAAACACCCTAATCTGATATTCGGCGCGATTGGAATTTTCGTTTATGTGGGAGGGGAAGTCGCCATCGGCAGCTCCATCGCTAATTACCTCGCGCTGCCGAATATTGGTGGATTCCTCTCCGCGTCCAGCTTTCCCGACGCCGCAAGCCACTATCGGGCTGCGCTAGGCGTGGCCGCCAGGTACATTTCCTTGTATTGGATGGGGGCGATGATTGGCCGATTCATTGGGTCAGCGCTGTTGCAGAAGATCAAGCCGGGGAAGCTGCTGGCGTTTGCTGCGATGATGGCTGGTCTGCTTGTAACGACTTCGGTTCTTACGTCCGGGCACGTTGCGATGTGGACGATCCTTTCCGTCGGCCTTTTCAACTCGATCATGTTTCCCTGCATCTTCACGATGGGCATTGCGGAATTGGGCCCGCTCACCGGGGATGGCTCGGGCATTCTCAACATGGCAATTGTCGGCGGGGCAGTGATTCCGTGGATGGTCGGCAAGGCCGGAGACATCATCAATCATCGCTTTTATCCAACGATGATTCAGGGTGAGACCAGTTGGGGCCAGGGAATTCACTACGCCTTGATTGCCGCAGCGCTGTGCTACGCGTATATTTTGTTCTTCGCGGTGAGCGGGTCGAAACCCAATAGCGAGCGCTATTCCAAGTCTTAGATAGATCAATCCCTTCTAATAGCGATGAGTCAGACGGAAGCCAGCACGTGGACAATCGGTGTGGACGTCGGCGGCACGAAAGTTGCCGCCGGGTTCGTCGATTCGAATGGTGAAATCCAAAAACACAGGCGGGTGCCGATGCAGTCCCGCGGCACAGCGGAAGAAGGTCTCGCTTCCGTTACATCAGCAATCGATGAGGTGCTGAGGCTGTTGCCAGGACTGGAAGGTGCCGCGCGGCGCATAGGAATTTGCGCACCCGGCCCGCTTGATCCGCATACGGGGGTGATCCTGAATCCGCCAAACGTGCCTTGTTGGCGCAATTTTCCGCTCCGTGCGGAAATCGCGAAACGTTACGGCGGAGTGGTCAAGGTTGAGAACGATGCCAAAGCCGCTGGACTTGCGGAAGCACTGTGGGGCGCCGGCAAGGGGTACAAAAATGTCTTTTATGCGACGCTCGGCACAGGTATTGGAACCGGGATTCTTTTTGACAAGCACATCTATCACGGGCGTACCGGTGCCGCCGCCGAAGGCGGGCACGTCACCATCGACCACAACGGACCTCGCTGCACCTGCGGAAAAAGGGGTTGCATCGAAATCCTGGGTTCGGGCACGGCCATCGGCAAAAGGGCGCGAGCGAAGCTCACCGAAATAGCCGCACGCTCTTCTGCGATGCTGCAATTGGCCGGCGGAGACATCAATGCGGTGACCAGCGAGACCGTCGGGAAAGCCTATGCTGCGGGCGATCCTCTCGCGCAAGAAGTGCTTTTGGAAACTGTCGAGCTCTTGACCATCTGGCTGGGAAACATGATCGACCTTTTGGAGCCCGACGTCATCATCCTGGGCGGAGGCGTAGCCGCCATGTTGAGTTCCCTAATCGATGAAATTCGGAAGCAGCTGCCCGCGTGGTGTATAAATTCGCGCTGTTTGGAAATTCCAATCGTGATAGCCCGCTACGGCGCAGAATCCGGAATTGCGGGCGGCGCGGCGCTCTGCACCGTTCCCAGCGCAGCGGATTGAGCTTCAAGCAATCTAGAGTACGTCAGCGCGCCCAATAGAGCTCGGCAACTCTTTCTATTCACGCGAAAAAGCTATTTTAGGGTCACCTTCTGTGTGAGCAGAAGATTTTGGGAGGAGCCGCCAACCAGGAACGTGTAGTCTCCCGGCAGCAGCTTCCAGCTATCCGAGGCTTCGTCAAAAATCGAGAGGTACAACAGGTTAACAGTGAAACTCACTTGCTTGCTCTCTCCAGGATTCAAGTTGACCTTGCTCCATCCCACCAAACGTTTTGGTGGCTCGCCCGAACCGGATGGCAGCGCAGCGTACACTTCGGCGATTTCGGCGCCGGCGCGGTAGTCCTTGTTCGTGACGGTGAAGCTGACGGCCGTTCCACTTCCAGCACTGACCTTCAGGTCGGAGTAACCAAAAGTCGTATATGACAACCCGTAGCCAAAGGGGAAAAGCACAGACTTGTTCTCGGCGTCATACCATTTATATCCAACCTTCAATCCCTCGTCGTAGCGTACTTCAAATGTGGGCTTGTCCGGTTCTGCACTTCCGGGAGGTCTCGCCGGAGGGGTCTTCAATTGCGGATGAGGAAGGTCGGCTTCAACGCGAGGAAAGGTCATGGGCAGTTTCGCACTCGGATTCACGTCGCCAAACAAAACACTCGCAACCGCGTCCGCGCCCTTGCTTCCCGCATACCAGGCTTCCAAAACACCACTCACCTGATTCAACCAAGGCATGGTCACTGCTGAACCGGTTTCAAGGACCACGATGGTATGGGGATTCGCAGCAGCCACTTGCTGGATGATCGCGTCCTGCTTATCCGGCAAAGAGAGGCTTGGCAGATCCATGTCTTCGCTGGTCCACTGATAAGCGAAGACGATAGCGACATCGCATTTCTTCGCCAGCTCCGCGGCCGAATCCGGCTCCGCGCCGGAGTTGAACTGCACGTTTGCTCCTGGAACTTTCGCCGCTATCGCCTTTAAGGGAGAGGTCGGAAACCAGATCACTTCTTTCCACTTGGGCTCGACACCCCCTGGAGGGTCCACCTGGGCCGAGCCTCCGCCCGAAATCATGCTGGTATCCGCGTGCGGGCCAATCACTGCGATGGAGCGCGCCTTTGCTCGTTCGAGAGGCAGCGCGCCATCGGCGTTCTTGAGCAGGACGATGCTCTGTTCCGCGATGCGGCGCGATGTTTCGAGTCCTCCCTCCACGTCCACCACACTCTTCTGATCCGGATAGTCGACAATCCCGCTGGCAAACTCGGAGCGCAGGATTCGGCGGACGTGCTCGTCCAATTCCGATTGAGGAATCTTGCCCGATTGAACAGCCTGTTTTAGTTTTTCGCCAAAAAAGTCATCCAGCGGCTGCTCCTGGTCCAGACCAGCTGCTGATGCTTTGACCGTGCTGTGCGTACCGCCCCAGTCGGAAAGCACGAAGCCCGGAAACTTCCAGTCTTTTTTCAAAACGTCGGTGAGCAGGTATCTGTTCTCGCAGGTGAAATCACCATTGACCGCGTTGTACGAGCACATCACTGCCGCCGGCTCGGCGATTTGAATGCCGATCTGAAATGCCAGTAGGTCGCTTTCGCGCATGGCCCGTTTGCTGATGATGACGTTCACTTGGTTGCGTCCGCTCTCCTGGTCGTTCAACGCATAGTGCTTCATGTCGCCCATCACGTGCTGGGCCTGCTCGCATTTCATGCGATTGCCGACCAGCGTGCCAGCAAGAATCGGATCTTCTCCCATGTACTCGAACGTGCGGCCGTTGCGCGGCTCGCGTGTCAGGTTTACTCCACCTCCCAGGGTCATGTTGTAGCCTTGCGCGCGAAGTTCGCGCCCAATCAGTGCGCCGTATTCGCAGGCGGCTTGCGGATCCCAACTCGAGGCAGACGCAAGGTTGGAAGGCAGCGCGGTGGAGTAGCGGCCGTTCTGAGCGCTGCTGCGCACGCCATACGCCGCGTCGCTCATCTGGATCAGGGGAATGCCGAGCCGTGGCACACCCAGCACAAAACCTGCGCCACCGTTTCCAAGATACGCGTTAGGTTTGGGAAGACCCGGCCATCCGCGCATGCCATTCCCGTGTGTGAGCGCAATCTTCTCGTCGAGGGTCATTTCTTTCAGCACCAATTCCGCGCGCCGGTCCGGCGATAGCGACTTATCCATCCAGGGACGACTGGCGACTTTTTCGTCCGCCAATGTCCACCAGTGATGCGGAGCGAAGGCAGCCATTACGACAGATAGGATTGCAAGTGTGACGGCGAGTGCGGCCAGAAGAAGGCGCGGCTTTGTCCTGTTCAAAGTAACCGTCCAAGAAGAACGTTATTGCCGGAACATCATACGCTTCTTCGTTCTCAGCGAGTAGGCACGGCCTAAGCCTCGAGGAGGTGTGTGAGGTTCGAATGATCATCCCTCGTATTCTGGGAATCAGTACTTGGAAGTGGCCAACTCGCGCCCAGAGTGCGGTAAAATGAAAAGCGGAGGAGTGGGTGAGCGGTTGAAACCGGCGGTCTTGAAAAATAGAAACGGCCATTCGCTATCTTGCTGAAAATTCAACTAAATCCCTTTGTCAGCCGCAAGATAGCGAACAAGTCTCTCTTCTACGTTTGGTTCATTTTCGCTGGTTTTGCGCGGCTTTTGGCTACAATTTTGCTACATTCCCCTTGTTCTAATCTCTTCGAGCGGGAGTGTAGCAGCCTTCTCTTCTGTGCGATTTTCGAGTCGCATAACGTCGATACCTATTTAGGTTTTCGAGCTTCGAGGGAAGCGCTTCGGGCGGACCCCGCTCCACCGCCAGCCCACGTCCCTGCGTAGGCCGGGAGATTCTCGGTGTGGGGCTGCTTTTTTGGAATGAACGAAGCATTATGGGTTGGGTCCTAACTATCGTTAGGCGCGCTCTTCATTCTGGCCGGTGTGATCGCCAACATGCATATCTATTTTCGGCCGACTAGCCTGTTCAACACGCTGGTAATGCTGATCCTGTTCGTCGGCGGACTCGGGCCGGATCGCGCGGGCTTTGAGCTCACATTCCGGGAAATCGATTGAGTAAGATTCTGTTTGCCCCCATCCAATGAGAACAAACGAAATAACGTTTGCCGAATATTGCGGCCGCGTCCAACGACGGCTCGAGCAATTCTATGGGATCAGAGTGGTAAGCCGGGACATTCCTGACCCACTCACGGGAGATTTGGATGGGCTGGAGATCCACATCGATCAAGCAGTGACCGAAGAGCAGCGACTGTTCTTATTGGCTCATCTGTTCGGGCATACCGTTCAGTGGAATGTGGATCCAGGTGCATTCGAACTCGGCAAGCAGTATCGGCCTCCGGTAGATGAACGGCTCTTTCCCAAGATCCTGGAGTATGAGCTGGAGGCCGCCAGATATGGGCTCGAACTTTGCCATGAAGCGGGCATCAGCGGCATCGAACAATGGTTTTCTGCCTACACGGCCTGCGATCAGAAATACCTGCTCCATTTCTATCGCACGGGCGAAAAGGGTGAATTTCGCAGCTTTTGGTCAGATGATGCACCGGTCGTTCAACCCAAACCGATTCCTCCCTTTACGCCAACCAGGAGAGCGTTCCGCATGAATGGAATCGTGATCTGAGCGCGAGGCGCGCCGGAGAAGTTACTCTGGACAAATCATTCCGGCAGGGACTGGCGCGAAGCAAAATGAAGTTCATTGACCTGGCGAATCAACTCACTTCTTGCAATTTCGCGATACTTCTGTGGCAATAGACTGCGGCTGGTGCACTCGAGGACCGCGACGAGATTTTGCAGCTCGATCTCTGTCGGGTAGTACGGTGGAATAAAGTCCTCCAGCGCGGATTTCAAGTCCTCCGTGTCGACGGCCCCCTTCTTCAATAACCGGCTGCGCAGTTCGCTGCGAATCAGAACTGCTTCGATGTCCGCCCCAGAAAGACTCCCTGAGCGCTCCAAGAAGAATTTTTCTGTATCTGCCGGAAAAAGAGGCATTCCGATCTTCTTTTGCATGGCGCGCAAGAGCGCCAGCCGCTCCTCCTGCGTTTCGGGATAAAAGAGGGCAATGTGCTCCTCGGCTCTGCCTTGGCGCTTCAAATCCACCGGCAAGAGGTCTGGGCGACACGTCAACAGGAACCAGATGACTTTGCCGCGCAGCTCGGTATTGCCCATGAATTGGGCAATCTGGGCAAAGACGCGATTGCTCACGCCACTGTCACCGGAGCTGGAACGGTCGCCCAATTGTGCATCGGCTTCATCGACGATCACTGCAATCGGGCTCATCGCTCTTAGCAGAGTGAGTACGCGCTCAAGATTCCCTTCCGTCACGCCCTGCCACATGCTGCGGAAATTCTTCAATGTGACCGCTGGGATGCCTACCTCTCCCGCAAAGCACGTGGTAATGAAAGTCTTGCCGGTACCCACGGGGCCGCAGATCACGTAGCCCATCGGCAACACGTCGGTATTGCCAGCGCGAATGGCGGCCGCGGCATCCTGGAGCTTGCGCTTGGCCTGGTCGTTTCCCGCTACGAAGGATAAATCAAACCTGCTTTGCACAAACTCCAACAGACCGCCGGATTCGGACTCGATCAGTTCCTTCTTTCTCTGAGCCAGGAATTTCATCGTGAGCGGTTGACGGTTCTCGACGGCGTGGGCGATTAGGCCAAAGAGCTGAACACGCTTGAGGCCGGCACCAAGTTTGGCCAAAGTCCCGTCACTGACGTCGGAACCGGAGGGGAGCGTGTTGATCTTGAGGTGGGAGCGAATGAATTCTAGGCGCTCTTCATTGTCCGGCAGCGAGATTTCAACCGAGGAAACTCCGGGGTTCTGCACAATTCCCTGGTTCAGTTCGACCTGATTCTCGGCGATCAAGCAGATGGTCAGGTCCGCTTTGAGAAAAGCGGGGTTGCGCGCCCAACGTTTGAGAATGACCAGAGAATTCCGATCCTCGGCCGACATTCCGGAAACGTCCACAGCAGGAGCGATGGTCTCGGCGAAGTCCAGAATTAGCGCGATTTTCTTGTTGTCGGCGATCCGCAGGCGAAGATAGTTGTCGAGAATATTCAAAACCGCGTCGGGATTGCGCGGCAGGCCCTGCGCATAATTGGTGCCGTGAAAACTGTCATAGCCTTCGAGTGCGCGCCGAAAATCCGCCTGGCTTTCGGCACACCCAAAACTCAAACCACCTCGATCGTAGTGCAGAATGAGGTCGCGCTGGCCAAAGAGCGCAGAAGTGAGGAATTCTTCGAGTGTGACAAACTCAAGCGCATCGTTTTTGCGCAGGGGGACGAGGTCGCGCACGTTTCCATGCAGAACAAACATGCTGAACGAACGCGAATAGTATTTCTGCGAGAGCTCCTTGGCCCAAACGGGGAGGGTTTCAAGGGCGGCAGCCGAAATGGGGGGCGGGGCGGGCATCAGTTTGTCATTCTCGTGCGTCGGGGGGCGTCGGAAGGCGAAGGGGAGTCTCCAACGGACAGAAGTCCATCCAAGTCAGGAGTCATATTGCCAAAGATGGCTTCGACCTGCTGCACGGTTTGTTCCGTCTGCTCGACATCCCGCACCAGGTTGTCGAGTTGGTCGGTCACCTGCTGCGGGTCGCGCATGGTCACAGACTGATCGCGAACCAGGTGGAGAACGTCTTCGACGGCGGAACATTGCGCATTGACGACCTCCTGGTTCTCGCAAATCTTTTGATATTTTTCAACGCGTTTGTTCAGGATCTCAATTCGCTTTTTGTTGATGTCCTGGACCTTTGGGGGATCGTTGTTCATGTCCCGTTGCAGCGCAACAATTTCTCGCTTGATTTCGTTAGAATCGGTGCTCTTCAGATACTGTTGCTGCTGTGAAGTTGCCAACAACAGCCGCGCGTAGGCGTGAAGAAGGCCGTCGAGCCGCGAGTCCATCTGCTGAAGGAACATCTTTGAAGTGGAAGAGAGCTGCGCGAAGTTGGCACGCACCGAGCCGCACACCTGCGCCAGCTTGAAATAGCGCGTTTTCGCTTCTGGCAAAAGGCTATTGAGCAGCTCCGCAAACTGAACTTGGCGCTCCTGCAGCGCTTCTCCCAGTTTCCACGAGCGTACCAGCCTTTGAAAACGCGGATTCTGCGAGACGATGGCGAGGTACATGAGTTCCGCACCTCCCGCCAGAATAATCGGCAAGAGGCTGCCGCTCAACATGCCGAACAGACAAGCGCCGACAAGAGCGATCCAGTTGTACTGCAAATTGAAAGCTTCTTTCACGAAGTTGATCTCTTCGTGCTCGGGCGGCGGGCTGGGCGGGCTCTGAAGATCATCAAGGGGCATTTAGACGCTCACTCGCACCTGGCCGTTCCCAGGAGCGCGGCGCAAGCGACCGAGAACGTAACTTTGCAGCTCGTGAAATTCGTTGCGCTGCTTCAAGTCGAGATTGCGGGGGCGATCAAACGGAACCTGAACATCTTCCACTATGGTTCCCGGATGCGCGCTCATGATGAAGATGCGGTCCGCGAGATAGATGGCTTCCTCAACGTCGTGGGTCACAAAGAGGATGGTGCTTGCGGTCTCGTCCCAGACTTTCAACAGGAGTAGCTGCATTTCGCTTCTCGTTTGAGCGTCCAAGGCACCGAAAGGCTCATCCATCAAAACCACTGCGGGGCGGAGCGCGAGTGTCCGCGCGATGGCAACGCGCTGTTGCATGCCGCCGGAGAGTGTTTCTGGATAAGCATTCTCAAAGCCGCTGAGCCCAATGTCGCGGATCAACTGGCTCACGATTTCTTTTCGCTTTTGTTCGGGAACGGAATTGATCTTCAGGCCGTAGGCAATGTTATCAGCGACGGTAAGCCAAGGGAACGATGTGTACTTTTGAAAGACCATGCCACGGTCTCTGCCGGGGCCGTGCACCGGCTGGTCGTTGACCAACACCTCGCCAGAATCGGGGCGGTCCAGGCCGGCGATCAGGCGAAGGAGAGTGGACTTACCGCAACCGGAAGGGCCCAGCAGGACGCGGAATTCGCCGATATCGCGGCCTTCGCGGGAATAGGCATCTTCAACTTCGAAATTGATATTTTGCAGAGCCTCGACGGTTTTGCCATCGGCCATGCGAAAAGCCTTCGCTACGTTGCGGACGGCAATCTTGTCCTTTCTAGCTTCCATGCTTCACCGCAGCTTTCAAGTGCGAAGTTGCCGTGGGAATCGCAACTCCCGTGGCCGCGAAAGTCGAGGCAGCTTGCCGCCAGGGAAAGAGTCGCTTTTCTAGGAAGGTGAGCACAAAGCGAAAAAGAAAGGCAGCAATTCCAATGGCAATAATGCCCGCGTACACGCGCTCGAAATCGAGCACTTTGCGCGCAGCTTCGACCATGTAACCAACGCCTTTTCGCGCATTCACCATCTCCGCAAGAATCACGTAGGTCCAACCGATGTCGTAGAGGATCCGGAAGGAAGAAAAAATCGCGGGAAAAGAGGCACGAAACATCAGCCAAAGCACATGGTGGTCCCTTGCGCCGAGGGTGTAAGCAGTTTCCAAGAGCGAGTTGTCCACCTTGTTGACTTCCTCGACGACGACAGCCAGCAAGTAAAAGAACATGCCGAACCAAAGGAAGGCCACTTTCATAGTTTCGTCCATACCAAACAAGGCAATGAACGCAGGCAGGAAGGCGGTAATAGGCATGGCGCGCATGGGCGCCGCAATTGGATTAACCAGCTCGAACAGCCAGCGAAAACTGGCCATCAAAATCCCCAGGGGGATCGCTACAACGGTACACCAGAAGAATGCCTGAGCAATCCGCCACCAACTCTTTGCAACATTCCCCAGGAGGTCGTATTCCGTCCAAAGTTTCCCGAACGCGCGTACCACACCCATCGGCTTGGGCAAAGAAAACGGCGGTAGGATTTCCCAATGCGTCAGGGCTATCCAGGCGAGCAGAAGGATTCCCCAACTGAAGAAGCCAAGGGCCAGTCGGGCCCGGGGAGAGATTTCTTTCCGGATCGCAAAGAGTTCGTTCATGTTCGCGAGTATAGCTAACTCGGGTTCGGGTAGACTTTAATGTCGGTGCGGCGATTCTTTTCCCTGCCCTCGGGAGTTGCGTTGGTATCAATGGGCTTGTCTGGTCCATTGCCGGCAGTGTGAAGGCGAGCCACAGGGAAGGCATACTTCTGGATCAAGTAATTTCTTACCTCGTCGGCGCGGGCATGGGAAAGCTGAATGTTGTATTGCCGCGAACCGGTCGAATCCGTGTTTCCTTCGATGTCCACCACGGTGTTCTCGTAAGCACGCATGGTGGAAGCGAGTTCGTCAACCACCGCGCGAGAGTCCAAGCTCATGTGCGAGGAATTTGGCTCGAAGTAGATGGAGCGATGCTGCGTAGCTAAGGGAATGGTTCCTTTCGACGGTTGCTTATATTCGATGGGAGCCTCGCTTGAAGCCGAGGAGAAGCTCCCCGATAATTTCTCGATGAATCGCCGGTCAACACTCTCCTCGGGATTGTTGGTGCGTTTGATGATGAGCAGTTCGCGGTACATATCCTGGGCCATCTGGAAAATATTGTCGTAGTCCGACTTGGAACCCGCCGAGCCCAAAAACGAACGGTTATCCGCATAGTCAGCGAGCTTCACTCCGCCGAGCATGGTCTTGGCCAGGTCGGATGGAATATTGAAGTCCTTGACGGCGCCGATCAAGTTGTAGGCGCGCGCGGGCTCAGTCTTGATGAACTCCACGCCCTCCAGCCAACCCTGAGTAAACTTCAGGAGCGTATCAGGATGCCGGGAGGTAAAACGATCGCTCACAACCAAAATATCGGCGATCAGGCGGTTCGCTATTCTCGTATCGTAGATCTTCTTAGCTCCGGGACGCTTCGCCACCGCGTCGCTCATGTCCGGATCCCAGGCCACAGCCGCATCGACTTTTTCCTGTGCAAAGAGCGTGGCAGGCTCGATGCCATCCTTTGTGTGAATTGCTTTGTTGAAAATCTCGTTGCGCTGTGAGCTGTCTAATCCGGATGTCTTCAGTCCGTTCCACAAGAGAAAATGTGAAGGCGTGTAGGGAGCAAAGGCGACTGTTTTCCCGGCTAAATCCTCGATACTGTTGATGCCCTGCTTCCCAATCACTCCGTCCGCGCCACGCGACCAATCCACCATCAAAAAGGCGTGTGACGCAAATCCTTTGTCTTTGAACTGTGCATAGTCTTTAGCGTATACGTCGACCGTGGTCAGCATAACGTCCACGTTGCCGGTCGCCAGCGCCGATGCGCCTTCGGTCCAGTCATCGATGATTTTAAAAGATACCTTCAGGCCTTTCTTTCCAAAGATGGAATCCGGAGCCGTGTCTAGGCCGCCATTTGCCACCAATCCTCCGGCGCAGCCTACCCAGATATTTACGCGAACGCGCACCTCGGTGTCGGACTCGCTAGAAGACACCGGTAGCACCAAAGGCTTGGAGGTGTCATTCACTTCGCCGCCAGCGACCGCACCTGATGGCTTCTGACCCAACAACTGGTGCACATCAATTACGTTGTAACGATTTAGACCGTACCCGACCAAAGCCAGCCCGATCAAGAAGATAAGAACCCATCCACCCTTTTCAATCTTTACAGCCATTGCTCTCCTCCCCGCTCCTTCACGGAGTCACTGTCCGCGAATTGGTCAGAATCCTGAAATCCCTTGGGGCGACAAAGCCTAGCCCGGCAAGGCCAATCTAGGAAGTACGCTGAGGCTCCTTGCTTCCAATTGTTTTTTCGGCGGGCGCGCTTGCCGCCGCGGCCTCCGGAGCCGCGAGTCCCATTTCAATTTTGAACTGCTTCACCAGTTCGCTCGCCTGCAACTTCTGCGCTTCTTCCTCGATTTTTACCTTTTGCTGATCGACATTGCTCATCGCCATGTCCATCCGGGCTTCGTTGACTGCGGTCATTTCTTCGATCTTCCGGACCATCTCGTCGTGAGTCTGGCTGATACCCGCCACCTCAAATTGCTCCATCGCGTCAGCAACCTTCTTTTGCCACTGCGCGCGCCGGTAGTCCGCAATGGCACTGAGCGCTTCTTGGGTTTTGCGCTCCTTTTCGCGCATAAAAGCCTGCTTGACGGTCATGGCCTTTTCGAAGGCAGCGCGCGCGGTCGTCAATTGTCCCTGGGTTCGCGCCAGGGCGCTTTTGGTCTGCTGGAGTTGTGCCGCGAAGCTGCCGGCCAAGTCGTCCCGATTGGCCTGGATTGCGGCCTTAACCTTCGCGGTTAGATTGGCCATGTCGTCCTTGTATTTGGTTTCTTCCTTCTCCAGCAGCGTCACGTTGGCTTTGACCATGGCGATGCTTTCGTTCATGCGCGGCACTTGGTCGTTCATGTCACGAATGTTCTGTTGCAGGATCAACTCCGGATCTTCCGCCACTGAAATGAAAAAGCCGATGAATGAGCGAATCATCCTGGTAAAGCGCTGCCACATGGTCGTCCTCCTAGTCAGGACCGCTGACTTGTCTTCGAACTTGCCGGTGCGACGCTCAGGTCGCCTGTTGTAATCGGATTCTCCGATACAAAGTAGCTGACTGTATCCGCAATTTTCTTTTCTTCTTGCTGCTTTTTCAGGCGCCACCCGGTAAAGCGCTCCCGTTCCCTAGAAATGGCATCGCTGTTTGCTTGCATCTTGGCGCGCTGCTCCGTAACATACCGGTCGATGTCGGCTTGAATCTGGTTGTTCTCTTTGGTCTTTCCGGCTTCCAATTCGGCCAAGGCTCGCTGCTGCACCCGTTCGTAGGCATCGAGCGCCCGGTCACGCTGGATGGCATCTTGAATCACTTCCTTGATGTTGACTCCAGCCGCATCGAGCGCCACAAGCACGGATGATTTTTTAACGTCGGAAGGCAGATTGCGAATATGCTCACTCTCCAGCATCTGCGCCACCTTCAGGATCGAGTACCCCTGGGGCGCCGCGGGAATCTCGGCGGCATGGTAGATTTCTTCGAAAGAGGTAGGATCAGAAACCGGGTTCGTAAACTTCGGCTCGGCGGCCACGCTCGCCGCGATCTCCGCTACACTTTGTGAAGCACTCTTTTGGACCCCCGGTTTGGGAGCGCTCCCGGGTTTCTGGGCACTCGCCGAATCGTCATCAATCGAGATTATGTAGTTGTACCATTTCTTGGTCATGGTACCTCGGATCTCCGCCGACGCACACCATCACATTCCTGCTCCCCGCTCTGAATCGAAGCGGACTGCTACAGGGACTGATTTGGACACTCTCCACCTCGCAAGGTACTTCCGCCTCGCTTGTTTGTCAATTGTTCCCGTGGACTTCCAAGGAACTACTGCACTCTAATTCCCTTACTGCTTGTGCCTGCAACCTTGTCCATTCCACAAAATATTCTCTCAGCGCGCAATTCAGCCAGGTAGAACATTCCGTTGTTCAAAATGAACGGCTTTTTGAACAGGTATATCATTGGGGACCCGAGGAGTTAGCGCCGTGGATGATCTTTCGACAGTATTGAGCCGCTCGATTGAGACGAAAGCGGAATATGACCTCAGATTGCTGGCTCAGCAGCTCGGCACCAACTATCGCTCGTTGATGTACTGGCTCCGCGGTGACCGGCATGTCCCCGCTTACGTGCTGCCTCAAATTTGCATTCTTCTGAAGAATTTTGAGGCTTTGGATTTCCTTGAGAGGCAAGCGGGGCGGGTTGCCTTCAAGCTTCCGGACTCGAAACTCGTATCCGAGAAGGAAATTGTTGCTGTTTCCCATCTTTTGAAGGAAGTGGGTGAAGCGGTCGAGAGTATCGCCGTGACCCTGGCGGATGGCGTTGTCGAAGAAAGCGAACTGAAGGTAACCGTGCCGAAACTAGAGAGCGTGATCCAAGAATGCGCCTCCTTGAAATACCTTCTGGAAGACCTCTACAAGAAAAGGAAGAAAAAGGTGGGGCGCTAGCGTGGTGGATACTGTTGCGCCGTGCATGGTTTAGGCATGTGCCTTGCGATAATCAGTGGTGAGTTGCGAGCTATTGCCAGCTCCGTTGCCTAACGAATTCGAGGCCAACGAAATGGCATTTTACCTATCACCGATGAGTTCATTGCTGACATTGGGCGCAGTCTCGGGGACCCTCCGCCGGCGAACAACTAGAGGCACCAACATGCGCCAACTACCCATCGGCCGGCCGATGTTCGCGACTTACGAAATATGCTGGAGCGTGCAGCCATTCTAGAGGCGTCCCCCTCATCCTGTGACAAGCGTTACTCAGAGTATCTCGATTCGAACTGCCACGCTTAACTTAGAGCCGAGTGGCCGAGCGGTTAAAACCCAGCGGTTTTTCGGAGAATAAATCGCCAATTCGTTATCCTACTGAAAATCGATGACTTCGCTTTGGCTAGCAAAAGATAGTCATCGTGCCTATTTTGCTGGCTTCCGTTTTTTTTTCGCCGGTTTTGCTCGGTCTTTAGCTACACGCCCTGCACTAAAATGCAGCAGTGCAGGCGCCGAATGTAGCAATTTGGCCGCTAACTCACAGAATACGTTAGAATTAAAAACGGAGGAGTGGGTGAGCGGTTGAAACCGGCGGTCTTGAAAACCGTTAGGCTCGAAAGGGTCTCGGGGGTTCGAATCCCTCCTCCTCCGCCACGTCACAAAAGAAGCAACCCAAAGAGAACTTCCGCTTGTATGGTCTGCGATCCATGGCAGAGGAGCGGCCAGTTTCGTTCCTTTGTTCGTTTTGCAGCCTTTGCCTTAAGAGTGATTTTTTGGGCGCGAATTAAGCTCGGTCGA
>DASPTW010000052.1:0-3953 GCA_035623215.1 Candidatus Acidiferrum sp. | reverse complement strand
GCTGGCACTTTGCCAGCTCCGCCACCAGTACATTTCCCTTTTGCTTGATGGCGTCGTCCCCCGTCGCAGCATGCAGCAGCGCGCATGCCGAGAGCACGTGCCCTCCCGCAAAGTGCCCGCGCAATTCGCCCCGCGGATGCTCCCATCCGCCCAGCGGGTCCGCGGACGATGGAATGCCTGCGGTCAATCGGAACGTATGGAGCAAACGGTCGTTTGGCAGCGATTCAACGAAGCTCTGGTTGCTCTCTAGCTGATCCAGAAAAATTCCGGGCCTTAGCCGCACCTGAGAAAGCGGAAACGCTTTCAGCTTCGTGTCGACGGTTTCCTTTACCGACCCGCTGGCGGCACTTCCGAACACTCGCCCGAGCGATGCCAGCCCGCGCCTGGGAAACACCGCAGCCGCGCCCGTTGCCGCTGCCGCAGCCGAAATCCATTGCCGCCGACTCCAACGATGCGTTTTGCTCATGATCCCCTCCACCGCAATCCTTTGCTAACACCCCGGCGCGTCGCCCTTGTGCCAGTGCACGTCCCAGCCTAGATACCGAGTCGTAGCTTCGTGAAGTGCCGAAGCCACCGTGGAAAAATTCGCCGCCACGTGGTGCTCGAATCCCCGTTCACAAATGAACCGCAGCAGTTTCTGCAATCCTGGGATATGTACAACGCCCGCGCCGCCAAATGTTTCCAGTGGATCCTCGGTAAATTGCCCTTCGCCCACGTATCCCGACACCTTCCCTTCCCGATCGTTTGTCGAGAAACGCGCAAAACTCATCGGCCCGCTTTTCACGCGTCCCACGCACGTCCCAAACGTGTTTTCCTTACCCACCGTTCCGGCGATGATTTCCTGAAAGTCCATGCGCACATCGCCAAAGAAGTGCTTCGGCAAGTTGCTGCAGTGGAAGCACACCGCTTTCTCCGGATCATCCGCGTAGTTATTGTTCCAATCCAGCAGCGCGCTCGGCGTCTGCGAAGCCAGTTGCAGCGCGTGCATTCCCACTACGCCGGCTACGTCCACTTCGCACGCGCTCGAGAGGCCTTGGTCACTCATCATGCTCATCACCGTGCATGGCACAACGCCGAAGTATTCCTCGAGCGACGTCCAGCATTGAATCGCGCTCACTGTTACTTCGGTCTCCCGCATCCATCCATGAATCACGGCTCCCAGCTTCGCCATCTTCACGAGCGCCGCTTCGGGAATACTGTTCGTGGAGACATATCCACGAATCGCCGCCAGCCTTTCCTTCACTGCCCCGTCATTGTCCTTGAGCTTTGCCACTCTCCCCATTACTTCGGAGAGATCCAGCGTTTCCACGGAAATTCCCGCTGCTTCGAGGATTTTTTCGCTGTAGCGCACCGTATTGAACGCCGCCGGCCTCGCTCCAATGGCTCCGATGCGGAGTTTCCTAAGCCCATTTGCCACGCGGCACACTGCCAGGAACCAATCCAGATCCGCTCCAAACTCCCTCGAATTTGGAGCCTCGGTATGTAGAGTTGTCAGCGAGTAAGGGATTCCGTACTGGGTGAGGTTGTTGCAGGCAGACATCTTTCCGCAAAAGCTGTCGCGCCGGTCCCGGATGGTCATTTTCGAGGGTGTATCCGGCGTCGCTTGCACCAACACCGGAACGCCCAGGTTCGCCATTCGCAAAGTTTCGGCAATCGCCCGCTCGTCGCCAAAATTCGGCAGCGTTACCACGACGCCGTCGATTTCTTCCCTGTGTTTTTTGAAGAGTTCCGCGCAGCGCGCGGCTTCCTGACGCGTTTCGACCGCGCCATGCTTCGATTCGTTTTCCCCCAGCACGATCGGCTTTACGCCTTTCGCTGTCAGCGCCGCAACCATCTCCTGCCGGCCCGACTTTGCGAGGTGATCCGGGAAGAAACCCCGATTCCCCACAATAACACCGAGCACCATCGGTGCGTTCGAACTCTGGGTCATGGCTCCACTTGGGGCAAATTCTGCAAACGCTTGCAGCGCAGACAGTACAGCCGTTGCGCAGCCTTGTCAAGCGCGCTTTGCCTCTTCCTCCCTTTCTCTCTCCGCTTGCGCACAGTTTAACCGAACCACTTGCTCCCGTCTCTTCCCAATTCTTATCCTGGGCTCGCCCTTCTTGCCTTCACCAACCTCGCCCCCGTGCTCCCCAAATTTGGATACAATGTTCCCGACAACAGGCCGAGGTGCATTGGATGCGCAGAAGACGTTCGCTGGCCATGAATCTGGATGCCGTCGCTCAAAAAGCCGGCGTCTCTACCTCCACAGTGTCGCGCGTCTTGAACAATCTCGAAGTAGTGAAAAGTTCCACCCGTTCCAGGGTTCTGAAAGCTGCCGAAGAGCTCAATTACCATCCCAATCTCCACGCCCGCTCCCTCGCGCGCGGCAAGAGCCGCATCCTCGGCATCATCGTTTCCAACATGGAGAATCCTTTTTTCTTGGATATCTACCGAACCCTGGAGGCCGACGCCCATGCCCGCGGCCACGAAGTCGTGGTCGCCAATACCGACTACCAGTCCGCCCAACTCGTTGCCAGCGTTCAGCTCATGCTCGGCCTGCGCGTCGCCGGTCTCGCTGTGATCGTTTCAGAGATGGAAGAGCACTTGATCCAGACCGTGGCAAACAGCCGCATCCCAGCCGCGTTTTATGACGTGGGAACGCCACAGAGAAACATCACCAACATTCGCGTGGACTATCGCAAGGGCATCAAGAAAACAGTGAGCTATCTCAGCTCTCTCGGCCATCGCCGCATGGCCTTCATCGGGCATCACTCCACTCTCGGTCCCATCAGCGAGCGTCGCAAGACTTTCCTCGAATCCGTCCATCGCTGCTCCCCGGCCGCCGAAGCCAAGATCTTCACCGCGCCGGATGGCCTCGATGGCGGCCGTCAGGCCGCTCGTGAACTTATCGAATCCGCCTTTCGTCCCACCGCCATTCTTTGCGTTAACGATTTCATGGCCGTGGGGGTTATGCGCGAACTCCGCGAAGAAGGCCTGCAGATCCCCCGAGATCTCTCCGTCACCGGCTTCGACAACATTAAACTCGCGGAGTTCTGCTCGCCTCCGCTCACGACGGTCCACATTCCCCGCGAACAAATCGGCCACATCATCTTCGATAACATTCTCGGCGAAGCCCGCGATCACCACGAATCTGGCCGCGAAATCGTCATCGACCCGGACCTTGTCGTCCGCGACTCCACCGGCCCCGCCAAGACCTGACCCTCAATTTTTGTTTTTGGGCAGGCCTCGATTCAAACCTGCCGTCATTTCTGGATAGAGAAT
Source organism: Candidatus Acidiferrum sp. (assembly GCA_035623215.1). GTDB lineage: Bacteria > Acidobacteriota > Terriglobia > Acidiferrales > UBA7541 > Acidiferrum. The sequence goes on along the minus strand of DASPTW010000052.1, from coordinate 689 downwards.
TTGTAGACTGTGACCGTGTGGTAGCGCTCGCCGGGATTCAGCACAACCGAAGGAAACTTGGGTTGGTTCGGCGAATCAGGAAAATGCTGCGTTTCCAGGCAGAACGCGGAGCGCCTTGCATACGGCATTCCCCCCTTACCGTGCACCGTGCCATCCAGAAAGTTCCCCGTGTAGAACTGCACTCCTGGCTCCGTCGTCCACACTTCCAGCACGCGTCCGCTTCCCGGCTCGACCACGCGAGCCGCAAGAGAAATCGCATCGCCCATCTTGCGCCGCAGCACAAAATTGTGATCGTAGCCCCCGCCCAGTTTGATTTGTTCGTCGTCCGCCCCGATACGCGCGCCAATTGCCGTGGGCTTGCGAAAATCAAATGGCGTGCCTTGCACGTCGCGAAGCTCCCCCGTCGGAATCAACCCCATGTCAACAGGAGTGAACTTGTCCGCCTCCACCATCAGCATGTGGCTCAGAATGTCGCCCGAACCTGGCCCCGCCAGATTGAAATAGGAATGGTTGGTCAGATTCACAACGGTTTTCTTGTCCGTCGTCGAGAAATACTCGATTTTGAGCTCATTCGAATCCGTCAGCGTGTAAACCACTCGCACGTTCAGATTTCCCGGAAAGCCTTCCTCGCCGTCCTTGCTCAGGTAAGTCAACTCGAGGGCCTGCCCGCCCTTCGCCGAGACTCCTTT
>DASPTW010000051.1:0-10223 GCA_035623215.1 Candidatus Acidiferrum sp. | reverse complement strand
TTGAAAGGTCCAGACCGGTAAGCTCTTTCACTTCCCAATCCGAACTCGAGTGCGAATAGTGCCCTTTGTGCGAGTCGATCAGGGAAAACTCAACTTTCCCGGGTTCGTCGGATCTCCGGACAGTCCATTGGCCGCTCTGCGTCTGCCCTGTTTGCCCGCGCAGCACTGTCGCCAGGCCCAGCGTGATTCCTGCAACCGCAAGAATTAGTCCCGTCACTCGATGCAGTTTCATGACCTTACTCCTCTTCATTTTTCGGGAAATCTCAGAGTACATTCGCGTTTTTCAGCGCAATCAGTTTGTCCAGCGTCAGGTTTTGGAAGCCGTGCTTGCGCGCTTTTTCGACATATTCCGGCGTGATGCCCTGGACCTTGGCGCCGATCAGTTCGTCGCAGTCGATATCCTTGAATCCCTCGGCTTGCATTGCTTTCACATACTCGGGAGTAATCCCCTGCACCTTCATGCCGATGAGATCATCGATGCTTGGCTTCAATCCCAGACCCTGCATCCCCTTGACATACTCGGGCGTGATGCCTTGCACTTTCATGCCAATGAGGTCATCTCCGCTGGGTTTGAATCCGAGAGCCTGGACCCCCTTCACATACTCGGGCGTGATGCCCTGCACTTTCATCCCAATAAGGCTGTCGGGGCTGGTTTCCAACCCAAGTCCCCGCATTTCTTGCGCGTATTGCGGAGTGATGCCCTGCACTTTCATGCCGATCAACTGGTCGACGCTCAGGTGGGCATCGATGGTGCGCATCTCTCGAATATATTCCGGCGTGATGCCCTGCACTTTCATCCCGATGAGTTCGTCTGCGTTCGGCTGAAAGCCTTGTTCGCGGATTTCTCTCACGTACGCGGGCGTGATGCCCTGAACCTTCATAGCAATCAGTTCGTCGGCAGTCAGATTTTTGAACCCGGCTGCTTCCATCGCGTCCAGGTACGATTCCTTCTTCTCTCCGGTCTCGGCGGCCTTTTGCTCGTCCTTATCCTTGTTCTTGTCTTTATCTTTGTCTTTGCCGGCTTGCTCCGAAGCGCGCAAATGCTTCGCCCCGTCCGCCGTTGCCGTAGGCCGCACGACAATCACGCTGCTGGCGCCCTGGTCCTGACGCGCTGGCGTTCCGAAACCCAGCGCCGCGTGCGCCACGCCCAAGAACGCATTGCCCGCGAGCAGCGCTCCCGCCAGGCAAACAATGCCGGCCGCCAAGCCTGCCGCGCGGGCTCTTCCCGCAACGCCATCCAATCCCAGCAGGCGCAAGACGCGTTGTGAAAGCGGGCTGCGATTCGCCGCCATCATCAACGAAGGAGTTGTCCTCCACTCCTCCATCAGCGTCAGCGCCCGCGCATAACTCACGGCATCGCCACAAACCGCGATGGCTTCGTCGTCGCAGCAGTTTTCCCGCTCGCTCCGAATCCGCTGACTGACCCACCACACCGCGGGGTGATAAAAGAGCAGCGTCTCCACGCCAATCTGAAACAGGTTCACAAAGCAATCCAGCCTGCGAATGTGCGCCAGTTCGTGCGCGATCACCGCTTCAATTTGCGCTTCCGTCAAGCCGGTGAGCGCCCGCGCCGGCAGCAGCACCACCGGACGGAACCATCCCAAAACCGCTGGAGCATCGAGCCGCAGGCATTCGCAATATTGGATCACCCGGTCGATTCCCATCTTGCGTTGCAGCACCGCGCACTTTTCATAAAGCGCCTGCGCCACCGGCTTGATTTCCTTGCGCCGCGTCCTCTCGATCACGAACAGACCGCCCGCGGTGCGGAGGCTCAGCAGCACCACTCCGAGGAACCACGCCTCCACGAACCACAGCAGCCCGGCGGGCTGGCCGGCCACGGTTTCCGGCGTCGGGGCGCTGAGGCGCGCCGAGACGGATACGCCTTGCACCGGTTTCACCGCGCTGGCCGAAGCCCCGCGCGCCCCGAAGGTAACGGCCGGAACCGTTTGTTGCCGAATGGCGATAAAGGTGAGCACTGGCGCCGCCATCATCAGGACGAGCGTCGTCACTGCTAACGCGTAGCGCGTTGTCGCGCGGCGGCATATCGCGTTCGCCAGCGCAAACAGCGCGGCAAGCGCCGCCCCCTGCCAGACAAAGTGAAGAAGCGTCCACCCCAGCGCGCGCAGCAGCTCGGGTGAAATCCCGCTAGCAAGGATTCTCATCGCGCTCTCCTCTCGTACTCATCCAGAAGCCGACGCAGTTCCTCGAGCTCTTTTTTCGAGGTTTTGCGGCCTTCCAGGGCATGAATCATCAAATCGCTCGCGGAGCCTTCGAACACGCGTTGCAACACGTCGCCCACCAATTGGCGCTTCGTTTCCGTAGCTGGCTGGCATGCTTCATAGACGTGCGCGCGCTGGCCTTCGTCTCGCCGCACCGTGCCCTTCGCGGTCATAATCTGCAGGAGTTTTAGGACCGTGGTGTAGCCGAGATCCTTCTTTTCGCTCAGCGCTTCGTGGACTTCGCGCACCGTGGATGGCCCGCGGGACCAGAGGACGCGAAGGATTTCGAGTTCAGAAGCAGTCGGTTTCTGGGGAGCTTCCTTGTTCATGTCCAGAGCCTACTACGAAGATTTTCGTATTGTCAACGAAAATCTTCGTACTTCCTTTTTTCTCCTCCTTCAAGGCTTCCCGGCGGGCGCTTCTTCGAAGATCTTCTGCAGGATTTCCGGTTGCAGCAGTTGCCGCAACGGCACGTCCCCAAAGCGCGTTTTGGCATCCGCCACGGTCATCTCTCGCGTCTGCATCTTCGACTCATTATCCACGCGGCGATAAACGTAGAGAATGTCCTTGGGGCCGGAAGGCTTTTGCACGTCGCCTTGCGCGAGTTGGATTTGTTCGTAGGAAATCAGAAACGCCACCGCTGCATCCGCGTCGTTCGTTACCACAGGACCCTGCAAATCGCTGTCGAAGGATTCCGGGTCGCACGGATCGTCGTTCTTGTGGCACCACGCTTCGTTTGGCTTATAAAACTCGCCCAACTGCGCCACTCGCGCTTGCCGCACGGGAGTTGGTTCTTTCGGCGGAAAGATTGTCGCGTCTCGTTTCGTCCGCAGATCGTATACCGCGATTTCGGCTGGATGCACCGGCGCAAAATGAACCTGGCTCCGCTCGTAAAGCAGCAAATCATTTCCCAATCGCCCTACCAGCCATCCAGAAAGGCTCGCTTCCAGCTTGAAGTCCGGTGAAATGACCAGCAGGCATCCCGCCGAAGGATTGATATGCGTGTCGAGTAATAGCCGGCCGCTCGCAGCTTGGACGTTTAGAACAGATCCATAACAGAGGTCATCGATGTCGGTCGATTTGCCTTTGGCCTCAGGCAGCGACCCGCTTTTCCATTCGCGGCTTTTCCGGTCGTAGCGGTCAATGAAGAGCGGTGGATTCAATTCTCCCGTTCCGTCATCCAGGTAGTACGCGATTACATATTGATCCGCATCATCGAGCTCCGCGCCACTGGTGATGTTTTTCTCCAGATTGGCAAGTTTCGCTCCGACGGTGGGCAGGTTTTTCGACGCCAGGGCCTCCTTTAGCGTATCGGCACTAGCGATGCGCGCAGCGCCGCAAAACAAGTAAAACAAACAGAAGATCGCGAGGCTGGCCCCTTTTGTTGAGGAAAGCGTCATCGGAGTTGTCTCCAAGCTGGAATGGCTGGCTGTTGGACGCAGCGAGCCCCCGCAGGTCCCCCCTAAACTGCCCTGTGCAACCTTACCACAATACCTTGTAGCCTTTTCTCTTGACACCACAGCTCGATCGCGCCACAATCCCGGGCATCTTGTGCGCTGTCCCCGCGCGTCCCCGGCGTCGTGCCTCAACGCGTGCGGGCGAAGGCCGCCAGGGAAGCTCCGTCGGTTGGTTTGCGCGCGGTTGATTGACGCTCGCGAACTTTCGCCTTGAGCTTTGCGGCCTCTGAGGGAGATGAAATGCAATATTTGCCCGGCCTCACGGTGCAATGCATCAATCCGCTGTGCGAAGCCCGCGGCCACTGGCTGCGCGCCGATGTCACGATCCCTCTGGGCGGCGATGGCCGCTGCCCGTGCTGCGGCGATTTCCTGCGCAATGTTCCCCCGCCTCTGGGCCCGCGGCTTCGTATGCGGCCGCGGCCACTGACGGCGCGCCCGCTGCGCCCCCGGCCGCGCTAGTTTAGGAGCGACCCACCCTACCCCCACCGCGGGTGTTTTTGTGAAAGAGTGCGCATTTGCTTGAAAACAAATGGGTTGCGTTTTTGAAAGAGGCAAAAGAGTTCGCAAGAGTGTGAAAGGAAAGGAGATAAGTGCGAAAAGAGGCAGGGCAGAGGTGAAGAGCGGCAAGCCCGGACGGTAGGGACCTTGGATTCGAAGGTGTGGATTGGCAAGGATGGAGTCGAGAATTCACAACCAACGCTAACACAGATTAGATAATCTGTCAATAGAAAATTAAGTTATTTCTATGCAACAAGTTCAGGGATCGTTCGAAAGGGTGTGTAAGCTGAAGAAAAGACAGGGGTAGAGTGCGCTGAGGGGGGCAAACGCTGCTGGGCAGAAGTAAAGCAAACCCAAAACAGTCTAATACCGCAGACGCAAGCGTCTTCAGGGGCTAAACGCCCGGCTTGGGTGAAGCGGGCCCTTTTCGCTCTTCGGTTTGTTTCTTCAACTCTGCGATGCGCGCCTTGTACTTTTCCTCGAGACAGCCGACCCACCATTTATAAATCCCACAGTCCTTGTTTCGTTTGGTGATCCAGTTCCGCTGCTCTTCAACTGCCGCCTTGCGTGCATTCGGGGCTAGCCCTTCCAGGTATGCTTTGTATACCGCGGCAAGCTCCACGTCGAGGTCCGCCAGGGACTCGACATAGCAAATGGCCTGTGCGGTCTCGTCCTGCGCCTTTTCGGCTTTTTCGCAGTCGTAGCTGGTCTTGTACGGTTTGGCGGCCTCGACCGAGACAGCGCTGAATTGCTCCTTGGCGGCGTCCCATTTGTACTTGATCACTAGCGGGTCTTCGCGCTCGGAGGTGTCGCCGAACACTTCGACCAGCAACCCGTTTTGGATTCGAAAACCCGAATTAGAGTTTCCGAATAACACGCGATGCTCCAGTTTCACCTCCTCAATCTTGAGCTCCTTCAGTTCTCCTTTGTCGTCCCGCGTAAATACGGAATGCACGTCCGGTCCCGCCGTCCCTGTCATGCAAGTTCCTGCCACCACCACCGCCTGATCGTAGCCCTTTCCCAGAAAATCGAATTGCTCCACGCTCGAGAAGTAAATCTGGCTTGGCTCGCAGTCGTTCTCCTTCGCTAGGTAGAGCGCTAGCTCATCCTTCTCGATCTTGTCGGACGGCTTGTGTGCCGGCTCTTGCGCCGCGAAAAGCGGAAGCAGACCCAAGACAATCCAGTAGTGCTTCATCCTCGTTCTCCTCGTTTAATTCTCCCTGTCTCTCTAGGCTACCGCCCTTCTCCGCTTTCCGGGCGCTGTGTTTCCTATTCGTCTCCGGGAACTTTTCGGCTCCGGCGGCCTCTATTTCCGTGGTGGCTTCAGTGCAGGCCGCTCCTCTCGTCCCCGGGAAATCACCGAGGTGTACCATGTCCGAAACTCCCGAGCGCCCGTCCTGGCAAAAACGCATTCTCCGCGCAATCGGTGGCCTTGTTGCCTTCATCCTTCTCTTCGTCTTAGCCCTTCGCATCACTGTCGTGGAGATGTTTCGCAGCATCGAGCAGAACCGCGCCACGGGGCTTTCCTCCGTAGCGTCCTGGGACACTCGAAGCATGTGGCAATCATCGGAGATGCCCGCAGGCCGCGCTGTTCTCGGACCAATTGGTGGATCTGAAATCTCGCGGAGCGCTGACCTTCGCATGCGCTCTTCCGCTTTCGATGACTCGGTCGCCAATCTTCAGAAAGTCGTTTCTGCCCACCACGGCTATCTCGAAGATCTTCGGACGGAGAGCCGCTCAGGCGCTGGCCGCGCGCTAGCCGCTATGGTCACCGTGCCCTCGGCGGAATTTGATTCCTCTCTTTCGGACCTGAAAGCCCTCGGCCGGATCGAAGCCATTTCGGAGGCTGGCGAGGATTCCGCAGTCAAGCTGGCAATGGCGGCTCGGCGCCTTGCTTCTGCCCAAACAAATCTCTCGCGCCTCCAAAAACTCCAACGTGAGCGCAGAGGCGAGCTGCGCGACGCCGTCGCTCTCGAAAAGGACATTGCCCAGGCCAACGAAGCCGTGGCGGAGTCCGAGCGCCTCCACACCGCTCTCCTCTCCACCGTGGTTCAGGCCCGCATTCACGTCGCTCTAGTCGAAGATTTTCGCGCCCCGTTTGAAGCGCACTTCGCGGAAGCCGCGCTTCATGTGCGGAATTCATTTGTCGACGGCCTAGGCGGGATTTTTCAATCCGTGGCGCTGGTGGTAGGAGTCTTTTTTGAATACGGACTGCCACTTCTCTTCTGGGGCACGATTCTGCTTTACCCTGCTCGAGTACTCTGGCGCCGTTTCCGTGCCCGGCCACCAGCAACGGTCTCTGCTTAGAGCTCTACACTATAACGATTTGGAGATATCTCGCAGCAAATTGGGGGCGGTTACTCGACGAGACCTTTTTCAATCATCTCTTCGTCGGTGAGCCACAAATCGGGGATGTTTGCGGAGCCGAAGCGGAGGATGTCTTCGAGTGCTCCGCGCACTTCGCTGAGGCGGAAATCGACTCCGATGCGCTCGAGTAATTCGATCAGCGCTTGCGCGCCCTCGGCAAGCACCGGCCTGGGATGCGAACGCGTTCCGGCTTCGGAGGAAAGAGGGCGGTTTTCGCCCTCTAGCGCTTGCTCCAGACGATGATAAGTCACAACGTAAATAGCTTGCGGACCGCCGCCGTGGCGGACGATGCGGAGAAAACCTCGTGTGGCGGGTTTTACCGGGGCAAGCCGGGCCGCTACACCTGAACCGGACGTATGTGCACTCATCGGGTCTCTGGTTTCACCGGTCCTTTGCGTCTTAGCTGCAGCCGCTGGTGCTGCCGCAGTTTTCGCATTTGTAGCAGGCGCCGTTGGGAACCATCAACATGCCGCACTCGCTGCAGGTGGGCGCGCCTTCGTGCGCGTTGGTGAGTTTTGGCGCGGAAACGGGAATCGTGGCCAGCGCCGAAAGAATCGCCGGGGCTGGAACCGCCGCGCCGGCATTTTCCGTATGCGTCCCGCCGTTCAATTTCAAGTAGTCCGAGGAAATGAACCGGCCGCCGAGCCAGCGCGCGATGTAATCGAGAACCGAGGAGACGAAGCGGATGTTGGGATTCGCGGTGATGCCCGAAGGTTCGAAGCGCGTGTTCAACAGCTTGTCGACGAACACCTTCAACGGCACGCCGTACTGCAAGCCAAGCGAAATGGTCAGCGCCAACCCGTCCATTACGCCGGAAAGTGTCGAGCCTTCCTTGGCCATTTTGATGAACACTTCGCCGGGCCGGCCGTCTTCGTACATGCCCACGGTGATGTAGCCTTCGTGGCCGCCGACGCTGAATTTGTGGGTGACCGAGGCGCGCTCGACAGGCATTTTTTCGCGCTGCGCCCGGGCGAACAGTTCGCGCTGGACCGGTTCCATCGCTGGCGCCGCTTCCGCTTTGGTCTCTTCCTTTTTCGTGGTGTCCTTGGCCGCGCTGAGGGGCTGCGAGCGCTTGGAGTTGTCGCGGTAGATGGCCACGGCCTTCAGCCCCAGCTTCCACGACTCAATATACGCGTTCGTGATGTCTTCGACGGTGGATTCTTCGGGCATGTTGATGGTCTTGGAGATCGCGCCCGAGAGGAATGGCTGCGCCGCAGCCATCATCTTGACGTGTCCGGTCCAGCTAATCGAGCGCCCCCCGCCTTGCGGAGCGAGCGAGCAATCGAAGATCGGCAAATGCTCCGCCTTGAGATACGGCGCCCCTTCAATCTTTCCGTTCTTGTCGATGTGCGAAACGATTTCGCTCGATTGCTCCGGCGTATAGCCCAGCTTCATCAAGGCTTGCGGCACGGTGTTGTTGACGATCTTGATCAGCCCGCCGCCAACCAATTTCTTGTACTTCACCAGCGCCAGATCGGGCTCGATGCCGGTGGTGTCGCAATCCATCATGAAGCCGATGGTGCCGGTTGGCGCCAGCACGGTGACCTGCGAGTTCTTGAAGCCGAACTTCTCGCCCTGGCTCAGCGAGGTATCCCACGATTCCTGCGCGGCCATGAACAGATCCGGCTGGACATGTTCCGGCTTGATTCCGCGCATCGCCTCGCGGTGCATGCGGATCACGTCGAGCATCGGGTCGTGGTTCACTTCGTAGCCGGGGAATGCTCCCATGCGTTCCGCAATTCGCGACGACTGCGCGTACGCTTCGCCGCACATCAGCGCGGTGACGGCTCCAGCCATGTCGCGCCCTTCTTCCGAATCATAGGGCAGCGCCATGGACATGAGCAGAGCGCCAAGATTGGCGTAACCGAGACCGAGCGGGCGGAAATTGTGCGAGTTTTCGGCGATTTTGGACGTGGGGTAACTTGCGTTGTCGACGAGAATTTCCTGAGCCGTGATGGTCACATCGACCGCGTGCTTGAACGCCGCCACATCGAACTGCCCGCTGGTCGTGACATACTTCATCAAATTCAGCGAGGCCAGGTTGCACGCCGTGTCGTCCAGGAACATGTACTCCGAGCACGGATTGCTGGCGTTGATGCGCGCAGTGTTTTTGCAGGTGTGCCAGCGGTTCACGGTGGTGTCGTATTGCATTCCAGGGTCGCCGCAGTGCCAGGTCGAGTCCGAAATCTTCATCATCAGGTCGCGAGCGCGGAGCTTGTCCACGGGCTGGCCGTCCGCGACGTTCTTCGTCCACCAATCCTTGTCATCGACCACCGCGCGCATGAATTCGTCGGTCACGCGCACCGAGTGATTGGCATTCTGGAAGAAAATCGAGCTGTACGCGTCGCCATCAATCGAGCTGTCGTAACCCTGCTCGATCAGCACGTGGGCCTTGCGCTCTTCCTTCATCTTGCACTCGATGAATTCCAGGATGTCCGGATGATCGATGTTCAGGATGACCATCTTCGCGGCGCGGCGTGTCTTTCCACCGCTCTTGATCACGCCAGCGAAAGCGTCGAAGCCCTTCATGAAACTCACGGGGCCGGAAGCGATGCCGCCGCCGCTCAGCGTTTCCTTGCTACCACGCAAGGTCGAAAAATTCGTTCCTGTGCCGGAACCCCACTTGAACAGCATGCCCTCGGTTTTTGCCAGGTCCATGATGGAACCCATGTTGTCCTGCACCGAGTTGATGAAGCACGCCGAGCACTGCGGTTTGGGCTGGACGCCGACGTTGAACCACACTGGCGAGTTGAACGCCATTTTTTGTTCGACTAGCAGATGCGTTAGTTCGTCGCGGAAGGCATCGCGCGACGCGGCATCCGCAAAATATCCGCCCTGCTCGGCCCAGCGCACAACCGTGTTCGCCACACGGCTGATCAATTGCCGCACCGAGCCTTCGCGCTCGGCGGTTCCCGGCTTGCCATGGAAATACTTGCTGGCGACGATGTTGGTCGCCGTCTGCGACCAGCTCTTGGGCACTTCAACGTCTTCCTGGCGGAAGATGGTGACGCCCTTTTCGTTTCCGATCAGAGCGGTGCGCTTCTCCCATTCGACCGCATCAAAGGGAGACTTTTTGCCATCGGTGAAAAATCTCTCGAATACCAGACCCTTGCTTGTGCCCGCCACCCTCTCGGCGGCCAGATCCGCCGCCAATGATTTTCCCGTTAGTGCCTGCTTCACGGTAGCCATCCGTTCCTCCGCGCCTTCGGGTTCCCACCCACGCGCGTGGGGAACCCTTTTATTTTACTCCTCTGCGTTGGGCAGAGACGCCGCGTTTCGCTCCAGGGTCTGGGCTGGAACTAGCGCAACTCGATTCGGCAGTTTGGTGAAAGGGGCCCGCGAAAAAAGCCGACTGCGGAGCAGCCGCACGCAAATTTCTGCGCGAAAAGTCAATGCACCGCCGCTGGCCGGTCATTCGCACTCAGCCTAACAGCAGGTGCTCCGCCGCAAATACGGGCGCGGAGCAGTTACTTCGCGCTCGGTTTTTTTCGCTTAGAACCCGGGCTGCTTCGTGGACTCACACGGACCTCGAATAATCCCCGACTCGGTCCGTCTGGCGCTTCCACGTCCCCCGAATCTGGAATCGCAGTATCAACGGAAGAAAATTTTCTGTCAAGAGAAAAACAGCAAAATGTTGTTGATATTTTCGTACCACATCTATTTGTAGTGGTGCTCTTTCTGC
>DASPTW010000050.1:0-8000 GCA_035623215.1 Candidatus Acidiferrum sp. | reverse complement strand
TCGACCCCGAGCGCGCTGCCGCCCGCGTGTCCGGCAAAACCGGTCACTGAGGGCGCCCCAAACGAGCACGAACACCGGGGCTGAAGCCCCTCCGCCCTAAGTCCGTTGTTTGCCACATATTCACAATTGTGTGAACAAACTGTAACGACTCTTCGGGCAAACTTTTGCTTACGAGCGAGAGTGTGCCCTCTGCTCCTCCGCTCGGAAAGGGGATGCATGGCAACAACCGCGGGGCTCACGGAAGTCGTCCTCTACGACACGCTGGTGAACTACCTTGTCTCCATGGCCCGCACCGTCGAAGGCGCCATGAACCGCGCCCTCGAAGCCATCGTCGATCTCGAAAATCCCCGCACCGCCGCGCTCCCCGGCGAAGTTTTTCTCCTCGAGCCGCGCGTTAACGAAATGGAAATCGTCATCGATGAACACGCCATCCGCTTGCTGCGCCGCGGTTCCTTCACCGATGACGAAATGCGCCTCATCGTCGCCGCGCTGAAAATCAACAACGACCTCGAGCGCATCGGCGATCTCGCGGTAAACCTCGCGGAACGCGTGGTCTCCCTGCGCGAAATGCAAGGCGCGCAAATTCCCGAAGAGCTCGCGCCGATGGCCACGGCCGTTCGCTCCATGGTCAGTCAGAGCCTGGGCGCGCTGATTTTTCGCAATGTCGATATGGCGATGCAGGTTCTCGAGAGCGACGACATCGTCGACCAATACCGCGACCGCATTTTCGAGAAGCTGCTCCAGCGCATGACGCAAGGGCCGGAGCTGGTCAGTCCCGGGTTGCAATTTGTGCTGGCCACGCGCCACCTGGAACGCATCGCCGACCACGCCACGAACATCGCCGAAGACATCATTTTCTGGGTGCGCGGGCTGGATGTGCGGCACGGCCGTGGCTTCAGCGTGCGTCCCGAAGCGACGGCAGAGGCGAATTCCGGGGCAGAAGGCATCACGCAGAATTCACAAGCCCTTCATTCGGGTGTGACCCCGGAATGCGAGACTGGCCGCGCATGATCTTCAAGTAAAGTCCTACCACGGGGATCGGTGCACCCCTGGCTCCGGTCCCCTTCTCCCCCCCTTCTTCGCTTGTCATCCCGCCTGCCCTGAGCGTGGCCGAAGCGAACCCGGTCCCGTGCCCGCCCGCACCTAGCGGGCACAACGCATTGCCGCGGAAACGGGGGTGAAGGATCTGCTTTCGTTAGCGCGTCATAGCTCACCAGCACCAGCCCGAGCCCACTTTCCAATTTCGCTTTTCGAGTTTCCGCCTTCGTTATTGGACGTATTTGGGTTTCTGCCCAGGCGACCAGGGATTATATGTGCGGCAAAAGATGATGCGGTCGTTGGTTGGCGGATGGTCGAAAAGCCAAATGCGAACGAATTCGGGAGGAGCGGGATCGGCGAGGTTGGTTTCGCCTTCGAGCTGGAAAGCCTGCGAAGCGACTTCACCCGGATTCGGCGTGACGCCGTGAATGACTTCCAGGCCGTAGCGGTCGGCTTCGTGTTCTTCCCAGCGGCTGAAGCCGTTGGAGACGGGCGTGAGCAGAAAAGTCAGCACGAAAATAATCAGCAAGAGAAGAGGAAGTGCGGCCCAATCGCTGGCCGACCGGATATCGAGCGCCGGGCCCCAGCGCGCCAAACTCCATAGAAAGATGCGGTAGACGGCATAGAGCACGCCGAGAAAGGCGGGAGCAAACACGGCAAAGCTGATCCACTCGTGATTCAAGACGTAATGGCCCATCTCGTGGCCAAGAGTGTGCAGGATGACGTCGCCGCGTTCGGCGGCGATGATCGTGTCGAACAGGACCAGGCGCTTGGAGGCGCCGAAGCCGGTGACGTAGGCGTCCAGCGAATTGGTTTTCACGCTGGCTTTCATCAGAAAAATGTGGCTGTGCGGAATGGGAAGGCCGGCGTGCGCGAGAAGTTTATCGATGGTGGCGACAAGTTCGGGGTGGGTTTTTTCGAGCGGCTCGTATTCGTAAAACAAGGGATCGATGAGCAGCGGCTCGAGAAAAACGGCGAAGAAGAAAATGGGAACCGCGGCGGCCCAGAAATAAAACCACCAACGCCGAGGGCTGCGGCGCAACGCCCAAAAAAGGACGCCCACGAGAATGGCGCCGAAAAGCGCCACCAGGATTTGGATTTGCGTCCAGTCCCGCATCCACGAGCCCCAGCTCTGCACCGATTGACCATATCGCAGCGACAGCCATTGGCTGTAGACGTCGGTGGGCGACAGAAGCAAGACGAAAAGAAGAATCAGCGGCGGAGCGAAAAGGAGAAGCTGCACGAAGCGGCGCGAGGAAACGCGTTCAGCCCAATTGCGCAGCCGTGGAGCGACGCGCAAGCGCAGGAAGAGGACAAGCAAGAACGCGGTGTACAGCGTCGTGATGGCGTAGAGCCAATAGGTTTTGTGGCGATACGAGATGGCTTCTGCGCGTTTTCCCGGGGAGAGCTGGAAGCCTTGAACGGTTGCAGTGGAGTTAGAGGGCGCTGGAGTCTGCGCAGAGGCCACAGTCGGAAGGGCCAGTGGCGAGGCGAACAGGAACAAGATTAACAGCGAGTGGCGGAGAGAATTTCGGCAGGAACTAAACGGCATCGGACACCTCTCACAAACCAGCCTGCAAGCTATGGCTTGGGAACTCAGAATTGTAAACGATACCCGGAGAGAAATTGTTCAGACCTTAGCCGAATGCCGGAGGCCAAGGAGGGGAGAACGAAGATTTCAAGCAGAGCTAGCGAAGATGGGAATCAAACCAAAGGAGTCCTAATGACGGCGCGAGCAAAGACCGAATTGGAAATCTCGCGGCCGGCGGAGTCGGCAAGCACTAATTCGCCCGCAGAAATTGTTGCCGAGTAATTGGCCAGCATTTCTTTTAAGAAAGCATGAAGTTGAAGGGCTTCCTCCGACGTCTGCCCGCGAGTAAGCACCGTAGTGTAGGTATTCAGCAGAACAAACAACGGCGAGGCACCAAGCAGTTCCCGACACTGGCGCAACAGAACGGGCAGCGAATCTTCCAGCTTCCAGATTTCGCCTTTGGGGCCGCGTCCGAAGCGCGGCGGGTCGAGGATCAATCCATCGTAAGCGTGGCCGCGCCGGATTTCGCGGGCGACGAAGCTTTGTGCGTCGTCAACAATCCAACGAATGGGATGCTCGGACAACTGCGATAGGGACTGATTTTCGCGCGCCCAGTGGATAGCCTTGCGAGACGCGTCGACGTGAGTTACCTGTGCTCCCGCGGCGGCGGCAGCCAGAGTCGCCAGGCCTGTGTAGCCGAAGAGACATAAAACTTTGGGAGAAGCGGGCGCGGCTTCCACCAGGGCTGCGAGCCAATCCCAGTGGCTCGCTTGATCCGGAAAGACGCCGAGATGTCCCGAGGGAGTGGGCTGCACCCAGAAAGTCAGTTCTTTGCGCTTCAACACCCATCGCGAAGGAACCGGCTTAGAGAATTTCCACTCGCCGGGCTGCGAGCGACGCGGTTGTGTGAAGCAGCCGTGGGCTGCGTTCCAAGATTCCGCCGGTAATGTCGGCGGCCAAGTGGCTTGTGGCTCCGGACGAACGAGAGTGACGTTGCCAAAGCGCTCCAATTTGCGGCTCGCGCCGCTATCCACCAATTCGTATTCCGTCCAGTCCGCAGAGAGTGTCTCAAGTCTTGGAGTAGCGTGGGGGCGCTGAAGAGACAGCGGACGGGAGTGTTTGCTCACGCATCAGCTCGCATGAATCGAACTTTTGCATCTCGCCATAGCGGCCTCTCATGTTGGTTCTGTTCTGTGAGGTCGTCAAGGATAGATGCGCGACGAACGACGCCATGTCGTGACGTTTCTTGATGGGATAGCTTACAGAGCGGGGAAAAGTGATACACCGTCTTGGGTATCGGGCAATCAATTTGCGACTACCCGACTTTTTTCAGGTCATTGAGCCAGGACGGCGAGCCTGTAACACAAATTGTGACGTCGCCAGTACTAAAACTAACCTTACAGGTAATCCGACTTACCGGAAGTTGACTCCAAACTCACACTAAAGATAAGCCGCAACGCTGAGTCCCCTGAATGATTGCTAATCTGAGATTGTTATTCCCCAAGAGAATAATTCCGATGAGCATGATTGGCCATCTCCGGGCAGTGACACCGACTGAATTGAAGAACCTCAAAAAGGAACCTGGCTCCGTGAGTGAATTCCTCCACGGTAAGTTGATAGCCAATTCTGGAAATCTGAAAAACGCTCTTTTCCCTGTTCAAGAAATGGCAATGCAAGCGATGGCTGCCGGGACCTCTAAGAATGATGAGAAGCTCCGTGAGCAAATCATTTCTGAACTCGAATCTGCAGGTGCCCTCGCAAATCATTATGGTGACAGAGACCTGACACTTGAAAAGTCTTGGCACTGTCTGCATTACCTGCTCACGGGATCAGCCGGGGAGAGTGATTCAGTTCTGGGCAAAGCTATTCTCGGCGGAAAAGAAATCGGGCCAGATATAGGTTACGGACCCGCTCGTTACCTTGAACCAAACGAGGTTGAGCTGGTGGCCAAAGCATTGAAGAAAGTCCCAAAAGAAGACCTAGCTGCGCGATTCGATTTGAAGGCGATGAAGGCAGCGAAGGTGTACGCTTGTCGGGACGAGAGCGAGTTGGAATTGGCTCAACATTATTTTGCGGAACTTTGCACCTGCTACGAGAAAGCAGCGGAGCGTGGAGATGCAATGCTCTTGTATATCGATTGAAGAGGGGACAGCTCAGAAGTCTTTGGGACTGCATAACCCTGGTAAACGGGGAAACCGGGCGAGTACCTAGCAGTGCGAGTGCAGTCCGAGGAGAGTTCTTGCTCAGATTTGGCTGTCTAGTGCTTTTCCCGAACCATACGCACGTATGGCGCCGTCTTGGGGAGTGCGCACCAAATTTCCAATCGCGCCTGTTTCTTGACGGGGTAGCTTACAGAGCGGGGAAAAGTGATACACCTTATCCGCAAAGCTTTTAAAAAAGAAACAATAATAATTCAGTGCGTAAGGCTCCTGAGTAAGTATTGTGTTGGCGTCAGCTACACTCCATTTCCCACAGTGGGTGATAAAAGATGGACCAACATGAGCGCATGTATAAGCACCTCGAAATGCAGGATAGACACGAGGAGAACAGAAAAAAAGGGCGACGTGACTTGGTTTCGATAATCGTGGCTTTGATCGCTCTTGGGATCAGTTCCTGGGCCGCCTACGATTCACACCGGAGTGCCGACATTGCGGCCGACTCTCTCAAAGTGCAAGTAAAGTCGATGGAGACATCTCAGCGCCCGTACATAGGTGTTGAGAGTCCTCTAATCCAGAGTGGAAGGGCTATTATTCAGCTCAGAGTATATGGAAATAGTCCCGCGAAGATCATTTCAATCGACACCCGTTGCGAATTTACGCATTTCGCCCCTAGAGCTCAGGATGGAGGCGGGGGTTCGTCAAACATAGCCGAAAGAGAAGGTGAGGTGCTTCTCTTTAAGTCTTCTACTCGCGCCGTCTCGATGATCACTCTGATCTGTGGCATGATTCTTCTGCTTGGCAAATTGCCTTGCTGTCGCACGGAAAGTGGGACTCTAACGTCTCCCAAACCTTGCCCCTGCGCTTGTAGCGCGTGCATGTACTGAACATCAAGCAGTTCCTCGACCGCTTTCACCAGGCAATCGCAGATCGATTGTGTGAGTGGGATGTCGTATAGTCGGCAGGTTTCAAACGCATCCTGAACGTACCCAGTTGCAAGGCTATTTAGAAACTCTTCTTTACACTTCCACTCCTCCATTTCTTGCCAACCCGACCGGCCTTGATTCCTGGCCGCAATCTGCGCTCGAAGCTGCGTTACGCGCTCTTGATATCTGGCTATCTCCACTCCGAGCCGGATGTTACGCAGATCAATAAAGTGTTTCCTCGTGTTCGCCGGCAGGCAATCTTTGATTTCAGTCATAGTTTCCCAAGCCGCCATGTCCCGTCACATACATAAATTCTACCGAACTAGGTGCCCGATTTGTGCAGACAGCAGGTGTATCACTTTTCCCCGCTCTGTAAGCTACCCCGCCTGTTTCTTGACCCTGTGCGCGAGGGTCGAATACACTAATAAATTCGAAACCAGCCGAAGAAGAGGCTAGTCGAGGCCCGTGCGGCTGCGAAGTGGTCTGCGGTCAGGAAGAAGATCACCGAACAGCCGACGGTTCCGCTATCGCGGGCGAAACTGCGAACCCGGCGATCGCGTATTAAAAAGGGGGATTGCTTTGCCAAAGCGCACATTTCAACCGCGCCGGCGCCGCCGCTCGAAGACGCACGGATTCCGCGCACGCATGAAGTCGAAAGGCGGCCGCAAGGTGCTGGCGGCGCGCCGCAAGAAGGGACGCCATCGGCTTACCCCCGAATAAAAATGGCAGCCCAGAGGTCCAGGGAGGTCCGGGAGCCAACGGGCAGAAGTTTCCGCGTGAGATGCGGCTGGTGCGGCGCGGAGAGTTTGACGCTGTGTACCGCGCTGGGAAGCGCCGCTCGAGTCCGCACTTCACTGTATTCTTCCGCGCCAACGAACTGCCGCACAGCCGCTTCGGCTTCAGCATCAAGAGGGAGTTGGGAGGCGCGGTAGTGCGCAATCGAATGCGGCGGCGCTTGCGCGAAATCGTGCGGTGCCACCGGATGGAGATACCTGCAGGATGGGACGTCGTCATACACCCGAAGAGTGCGGTCGCGAAAGCAGAGTTCGCTGCGCTGACAGCGGATCTGTTGCGGCTGCTGAAGAGCATGACGCAAGCGAGCAAATGATTTCGCGGGCCGCGGAGAGCAAACTGGCAAGAAGAGAAGAAGACAGACTGAAGTCTGTCCTACCTTGCGGCCGCGAAAGAGGAGTTATTGCGGTTGCTGAAGAGCATGTAGTGCATGCGGGCGGGGCAAGCCCCGCCCCTACACGACGTTGGCCGAGCGCAGGCGTGAGAGTTGCGCTGTTAGCGCTGCGGTTTTACAAAACGTATTTGTCGATTTTGTTTGCCGGGAGCTGCCGCTTCGAGCCGACCTGCTCGCAATATGCTTATGAGGCAATCGAGCGTTTCGGCGTGATGCGCGGAGTGTGGCTCGGGCTGAAACGGCTGCTGCGCTGCCATCCGCTCTCGGGCAAGTTTGGTTACGACCCGGTTCCTGAGCTTTGCGAGCAGCCTGTATCGCATGAGAGCCAGACAGCGGCGATTCCCCATGAGGTGCATTCTTGAATCTGCCAGGCCAGCAAAAGGATAAGTTCACGCCAGAGTTGCGAATCATCGTAGCGGCGCTGCTGTGCATGGCCGTGATTTTCGTTTGGGGCAAATATTTTGGGCCGAAGCCGCCCACCCAACAGCCACAAGCTAACCGGCCCGCGCAAACGGCGCCAGCGACTCCAGGATCTGCTGCTCCCACACCGGCAACGGGTTCACGGGCCACGCCTTCGACACCGGCCGCAATGGCCCCGGCTGCGCCGGCAAGCGTCGCCGCAAAAAGCGAATCGCAAGAGCGCACCATTACGATCGAAAACACTCTCTATCGCGTGGAGATTTCGAATCGCGGCGCAGTGGTGAAGAGCTGGCAGCTCAAGAATTATAAAGACGACGCGAAGCCGCAGCGCGTGCTGGATGTCGTTCACCCGGACGCTTCGCAACAGACGGGCGGCTGGCCGTTCGCGCTAGTGCTGGACGATCCGGAAGCACAAACCGCGGTGAACAACGGGCTCTATGAAGTCGTCTCGGATGGAAGCTCCCTGCACGCACCTGCGGATGCCGAGTTCTCCTGGAGCGACGGGCACCTGGAGGTCACCAAGCACTTTCATTTCGAACATTCCTATGTGGTGCGCGTGGAGACCGCCGTCAAGCTCAACGGCAAACCCATCAATGCAGGGTTGGGCTGGCTGGGCGGCTTTGGCGATTTGACGGTGACGAACCCGGCGCCGGTCGAGACGGTCTCGACGTATTACAGCGAAGGCGGGAAGGTCACGAATTTTCCGCACAAGAAACTCGAAGGCATCGACAAATGGAGTGCGG
>DASPTW010000049.1:0-191828 GCA_035623215.1 Candidatus Acidiferrum sp. | reverse complement strand
CAGAAGACACCCTTGCCGCCGATCACGTAGGCGAAGACGGTGTGGCCCCGTGCGGTACCATGGACAAACTCGACACCTGCCGGGAGCGTGACGTCGAGATATTCGGGATCGATGACGATGTCCCTGACCGGCCCCTCCATGCCCTGCACGGTCCCGCAGATGATCTTGATCCGCGCGCCGCTCTTTGTGGAGACTTCCGGCACCTGCGCGCTTTTGATGTCCCGGTAGCGGGGGCTCATCATCTTATGCAATTTCGGGAGATTGGCCCAGAGCTGGAAGCCTTCCATCGCGCCGGCGTCGTCGCCCTTCGGCATTTCCTGGTGGATGATGCCGCTCCCCGCCGTCATCCACTGGACGTCGCCCGCCGCAATCGTCCCGCGATTGCCCATGCTGTCGCCGTGGTCCACGGTTCCCGCCAGAACGTAGGTAATCGTCTCGATGCCCCGATGCGGGTGCCACGGAAACCCTGCCAGATACTCCTCCGGCACGTCGTTCCGGAAATCATCCAGCAGCAGGAACGGATCGAAATCCTTCGTATTCCCGAATCCAAACGCCCGCCGCAGGTGTACTCCCGCGCCTTCGATTGTCGGCTTCGAGCGAATCAACCTCTTCACTGGTCTCAGCGACATTTCCGCCTCTGCCTCACCTACCGTAGAGGCGGGGCCTGCCCCGCCTGCTTGCACATTTGATGTCTGACGTAACCCGATGGTTCCGATTAGACCACTTAGACCACGCTGACATGGTTCATCCCTATTCTTTCTGCCACCCCTTCATTCTCGGCCACCAGCGCCTGACGTTCCGGCAATACTCCTCGTACTCCGCGCCAAACATCCTCCGCAGCGTCGGCTCTTCGTAAAACACCACGAACAAATGCACTCCCAGCGCCACCGCTGCAACCGCCAGGATCGCCGGCAAATACGCATGCCCAAACACGACCCACAACCCAATCCATCCCGTCGCGAACCCCAAGTACATCGGATTGCGCACATACCGGTAGAACCCCACGACCACGAGCCGCTTCGGCGGCGCAATCGGCGCCGGAGTTCCTCGTCCCGTCCAGCCGAAGTCCCAAACGCAGCGCAGCGCCACGGCGAATCCCAATACTGAAGGCACAACCGCCAGCCATCGCCAGCCTGCTCCGTTCCCCGCCTCCACCGTGAACCCCAGCCACTTCGGTAGCAGCCAGAACCACAACGCAAAGAACCCCGCTCCCACCATCAACGAAGCCGTTGCCGTCAGCCATCGGCCACCATGCCCTGCTGCTGGCGCGCCTGTCATCTCGCCGCTCGCCATAACTCCTCCTATTGTAGTGGCGGGTCTTCAAACCCGTTCTTTTCCGCGCGGCCTTTTGTTCGATCCCGCTCTCTACCCTGATGTACTTGCGCAGGGAGCCAGAGGTTACAAAAGCGGGCGCCCGACGGCAGTTTCCCATGCTGCAGGACGGGCACGGGCATTACAAGATGCGGCGCAACACGTCGAAAATCACGTAGTCTGGTTTGAACGCGTCGATTTCGCGCAGCGTCCGTTGCATCCATCCCTCTTTCATGATGTCCAGGCCGCCCACCGGCCGCGGCAGCACGCGGAACGCTTCCAGATCCACTTCCTTGAACGATTCGCGTTTGAGCGAGGGCAGGAATCACCGATCCCACCGCCTCCCCCGAGCCCGCTAGTGATTCGACTCCCGAACCCAGGCATCCCCGATACCGCGTTCCCGGAAGGGGCAAGCAAGCCCGTCGAAGAACCCATCTTCGACCTTCCTCGTGCCACCCGCGACTCAAAGGACTCCCATGCACAACTTCAAGCTAAACGCCAGCAATTACCCCGATGTTTTTCTGCGAGTTCCTATTTCGACTCTTCAACCTTCGACTGTCGACCCTTTCCACCGGTCACGAGAGTGCTCTGGGCTTTGGCCTGACCGTTGGTGCAGCCAGGCTTGGGCGAAGGCGATGGCGAGATGGCAACGCCTGTACCACGAGCGTATTGCACGCGTTTTTAAGAGGGGCCTATACTGGCAAAGATTCGCTCGTGTGACGAGAAGTGGGCGAATTTGTGTTTTCTAAAGGCGCCGCAGGGGCTTGGCTCATTTGGGCAGTGGGCCAGCGGGGGGCGCGAGAGTTGGCGGGGAAAGTCCGAATCACACTAAAGGGTAGGACTAGCCAAGCGTGGAAGAAGTAAAACAGTTTCCAGCGGTCGAGAGGCGCCGCAATCCGGCGTTGCCGTCTGACCAGCGCGAGAAGGGCGAAGTAGCCGTCTTTCAAGAGCTGGGAAAGGCGCTGACTTCCTCTTTGCAGCTCGATCAGGTCCTCCGCACGATTATGGAGAAGATTGACGAGTTTTTGCGGCCGGATAATTGGTCGCTGCTGCTGTTGGACGAGGAAAAGCAGGAATTGTACTTCGAGCTGGCGGTGGGGAAAGCTTCGCAGGCGTTGCGCGATGTTCGAATCAAAATGGGGCAGGGCATCGCCGGCTGGGTGGCGCAACACGGAGAAACCGTGGTGGTGCCGGACACCTCCAAAGACACGCGCTTTTTCGCTAAGGTGGATGAAAAAACGAAGACCGAGACGCAGTCGATTGTAGCCGTGCCGGTGCGTTTTCGCGATACCTGCCTCGGCGTAATCGAACTGATCAATTGCGTTGGGCCAGAGGGATTCGATCCGAGGGACCTCAAGCTGCTGGAAGCGCTCTCCGACTTTGCCGCGATTGCGCTGGAAAATGCGCGGCACGTCAAGAAAATTCACGAGCTGACGATACGCGACGACTGCACGACGCTGTACAACGCGCGGCACATGAGCTTCATCCTGGAAACGGAAATTTACCGGTCGCAGCGCTACAACTATGAATTTTCGCTGGTGTTCATCGACCTGGACCATTTCAAACAGGTGAATGACACGCATGGACACTTGGTGGGGTCGCGGTTGCTGGCGGAGATTGGAAATGCTCTGAAGGCACACTCTAGGCTGATTGATTTTGCGTTCCGTTACGGCGGAGACGAGTTTGTGCTGTTGCTGCCGCAGACTTCGAAAGACAACGCACTCAACGTGGCGCGGCGGTTGCACAAACTGATTCGCGAGTCAACCTGGCTTCAACAGGAAGGCTTGAATATACGGCTGACGCCCAGCTTGGGAGTGGCTTCGTTCCCAGTGGATTCGCGAACGAAGGAAGGGCTGCTGCACCTTGCGGACGAAGCCATGTACCTGGTGAAAAACACGAACCGGGACAGCGTGGCCGCCGCCAACATCGGCATTTTGCCGAATACCGCGACAGCCGAATCGGCGGGATAATTCTTCGCTCCTACAGCCCGTAGGGTTGTGGCCATTCCCTCTCCGCATCCAGAAAATTATCCGCGACGAGGCTGTCGACTCGCTGTACAATGCTGGAATTTCCCACGGGTTAATGCAGGCACAAAGAAAGGGGACAGGCTGCGATGGGGCATGCCACTACCAGCATTAAACGCTGCAAGTGCGGCCACGGCAAGAGCATCCACTCTGGAATCTTCCAGCGAAAACAGACGGGACCGGCCAAATGCAACTTCCCCGAGTGCCCGTGCAAGAGCTACCGGCCGATTTCCGGTGCTTTCCGTAAAGCAAAGGGCAAGGGCTAGAATTCGTCTGACGTTGATTCTTCTCTAGCGAGGCGGCTCTTTTCGCACCGTTCTATACAGCCTTGCAAAATTCTGCTTAACTGAAAGCATGAAGCGAAGTGAAGCGGCGAAGTATGCGCGCTGGTCTGCTATGGCAGCCTTGGCGCTCGCCTGCCTTACGGCCGCAGTGTACGTGCAGCGCAAATGGACGGCTCATCGAGAGAGAGAAAATGCGCCACCCCCGGCACCCAAAGAAGTGACGCGGCTTTCGAGCGGCCTTACGTTTTCGAAAGTGGAAGGCAATCGAAAAATATTTACGGTCGAGGCCAAGAAAGCGACGGATTTCAAGGATCAGACAGCCAGTTTGATGGAAGACGTGACGATCACGATTTTTGGAAATACAGGTGAACGCCACGACACGATTCATACCAAAAGCTGCCAATACGAAAAGGATGGGGCCGTTATCGTGTGCAGTGGGGAGGTGCAAATCGCCCTCGAAAGCGCGGCGGACACCGAGCGCGCGGCACGAAACGGGGAAGCGTCGCGAGCGCAGAAGGTGCATGTAGAGACACACGGCGTGACGTTTAACCGATCCGATGGACTCGCCAAATCCACGCAACGTGTGAAATTCGATTTCCCCAGCGGCACAGGGGAAGCCGTAGGTATTGAATACCATTCAACGGAAGGGGCGATCCGCCTTCTTAAGGACGTGAGCTTTTTTCTGGCGCCTCCCGCAGAGTCTAAAGGCAAACCAGCAATGCAGAGGGGCGAAAAAGAGCCTGTGCATGTGACCGGGGCGAGTGCCGACTTTGCGCGTGACTCGAGAGTGTTACACCTCCACGGTCCCGTGGAAGCACGCACCGAAACAGCGCGACTTCTGGCTGGGGAATTAACGCTTACGCTGGACAAAGCGTTTCGCGCGCAGAAGCTGGTGGCGACGCCGGGATCCAGCGGGAAAAACCCGTCCTTGGAATCGCAAGGAGCCTCCGGCCCCACGAGCGTGAGCGGAGAAACACTGACGGCTTTTTTTGCCCCTGAGGGGTGGATGACGAAAATCGAAGGCGCCGGGGCTGTGCAAGGTACGAACAAGGGTGAAAAGGAAACGGACGAATTCACCGCAGACAATGCAGTAGTGGAGCTGCGGCCCAAAGTCAATCAGCCGAGTAACCTGAATCTGGCCGGAAACGTGGTTTTGAAAACGAAGGCCGAAGCAGCAGGAGAATCGCGGACATTGAAGACCAAGGCACTGCTGGTGGAATTTGCAGAAAACGAGAAACAAGGAAGCCAGGCGAAGCACGCACAAACACTAGCGAAGGGCACTTTGGAATGGACAGACACGGTGGCCCAAAGCAGCGCTGCTCCAACATCCACCGCAGCCGCAGCTTCCGCGGCGCATACGGAATTGAGCGGCGACAAACTGGAATTGGAGTTCGATGAACAGGGCAAAGCCAAACAATTGACCGCCACAGGGAACGTGCAAACGGAGAGAACGCTCCCGGACAAGCCGGTGCAGACAGCCACCGCACAAAGCGGGGTCGCGCAGTTAGCGGAAAGCGGTGGATGGACGCAGATCGATCTGCAAGGCGACGTAAAACTGAAAGAAGGCGAGCGCAACGGGCAGGCGGACCATGCTGTGTTTGTGCGGTCGGCGCAAACGGCGACGCTCACTGGAAAAGCAATGGTTCGTGACGCGGCGACGGAAACTCACGCGCCGCGAATCACGTTCGTGCAAAGCTCCGGTGACATCCATGCCGAGGGCGGCGTGCGGTCGACGGATTTTTCAACCAAGGGAAGCAGCGTCCAGCTCGCCCCGGCACCTTTAAACATTTCAGCAGCTACCTTAGTGGCGAACTCGAAGACGGGTAGAGCCTTGTACAGTGGGCACGCGAGACTTTGGCAGGGCGACTCGGTGATGGAAGCCGATTCCATAGAATTGCTGCGCGATTCGAAAATTCTCAATGCTACCGGTAAGGTTCGAGCTGTGTTCCCACAAGCGGCCAGCCAATCTTCCGCGCCGGCACCCGCTCTGCAGCAACCAGTACCAAAGAAGGCGCAGCTCTGGCATGTGACCGCTGAGACGTTAAATTACTTTGACAACGAAAGCCGGGCCCATCTCGAGAAAAATGTTGTAGCAAAATCCGCGGATCAGACGATGCGTGCTCCCACGGTGGAACTGTATTTTACGCGGAGCGAGAAAGGCGCTACCAACGCGCCGGGAAAGCCCGCCAGCGGCCCCTCGGGCCCGCAACAGATCAGCCGCGCCGTGGGCACAGGTGGGGTTACGGTTGATCAGGGAACCAGGAAAGCTGTGGCCGAGCGCGGCGAATACTCCGCGGTCGATGGAAAATTCGTGATGAGCGGGGGGACGCCGACGATTTTTGACGCCAGCGAAGGTACCACGACGGGGCGTCAATTGACCTTCTTTTTAGCGGATGATACGATCATCGTGGACTCAGAAAATGGTTCGCGAACGTTGACGAAGCACCGAGTCGAGAAATGACGAGGTATGCTGAAGCTCCAGGCCGTCGATTTAAGCAAGTCGTACCGGGGCCGCAAAGTCGTTGACGACGTCGAACTGGAGATCGGTCAGGGTGAAGTCGTCGGGCTACTCGGCCCGAACGGCGCAGGAAAGACGACTACGTTCTACATTCTCGTCGGTCTGGCCCGGCCCGACTCCGGCCGCGTTCTGCTGAACGGCGACGAAATCACCGACCTGCCCATGTACCTCCGGGCCCGCAGCGGCATCAGCTACCTTCCTCAGGAACCCTCGGTCTTTCGCCAACTGACGAGTGAAGAAAACCTGCTCGCGGTGCTGGAAACTCTGCCGCTCACCCCAGAACAGCAGCGCGACCGGTTGGAGGAGCTACTCGCTCAAATGGGGCTGGAAACGGTCAGGACGAGCAAAGCTTTCACGCTTTCGGGCGGCGAGCGCCGCCGGCTCGAAATTGCGCGCTCGCTTACACTGCAGCCCTCCTTTATCCTGCTCGACGAACCTTTTTCGGGAATCGACCCTCTAACTGTCAAGGATTTGCAGGAAATCATACGCGATCTAGCGAAGTCGGGAATTGGCGTGTTGATCACCGATCATAACGTACGGGAAACGCTCAGCGTAACGGATCACGCGTACATCTTGAAAAATGGGAAAATATTTCGGAAGGGAAGTCCCGAGGAACTGAGCGCCGATCCGGAAGTCCGGCGCGTGTACCTCGGGGATCATTTCCGCTTGAACTGAGAGCGCGAAGGGAACAACGGGACCATCGATGGCTTGGCAGGGACTCAAACTCAACCTCAAAGTTGCGCAGAAGCAGATTCTTACGCCCGGCCTCGTGCAGATGGTCAGCGTCCTGGCGCTGAACCGGCTCGAACTCAAGGAAATGATCAATCAGGAGATGATCGCCAACCCGGTTCTCGAGGAACAGAGCGAAGAACCCACGCAAGCCGACAATTATAGCGACGAAACTTTCCTTAAGGAAGAGACCGAAAAAGTTCCGGAAAAGCCGGAACCGAATCCCTTCGACGAATTTGATGTGGGCACTTTTTTCAACCAATACCTCGACACCGGCGGGGACGGGGGGCAGTCTCAGGAACGCGAAGTTTCGGAGCGCCCCTCCTTCGAGAAGTTCCTCTCTTCTCCTACGGGATTGACAGATCACCTGCAGTGGCAATTGAGCGTAACGATTTGTTCGGATGCGGTGCGCGAGGTTGCGGAAAACATTATCGGCAATCTTGACGAAAACGGCTATCTAACTGCTTCGAATGAAGAGCTCACGCAGAACGGCAAGTATTCGCAGGACGACTTGGAAGACGCCATCGCGGTGGTTCAGGAGTTCGATCCCATTGGCGTTGGCGCGCGGGACTTACGCGAATGCCTGCTGCTCCAGTTGAAGGCCTTTGATCCGCAAAATACGCTTGCCCAGCAGGTCGTCTCGGAACATTTGAAGCAAGTGCAATCCAACCAATTGAAGGAAGTCGCCCGCGCACTGAATCGTCCCGTCGAGGTTGTGAAGCGCGCGCTCGATGTGATCAAAAAACTCGATCCGCGCCCCGGCCTGCGCTACAACAAAACGGAACCGCGTCTTGTCGAGCCGGACGTGTACTTCCGCAAAGTGGACGGACTGTGGCAAGCGAATTTGAATGAAGACGACATGCCGCAATTGCGGCTGAGCCCAACCTATCGCCGATTGCTTGTGAAAGACGCGGCCGACCGCGACGTGCGTAACTACGTGAAAGAGCGCTTTACCGCGGCGGTTCAATTGATGAAGAACATCGAGCAGCGCAAGCACACCATCCTGCGAGTGTGCCAGTCGATCATCGCGCGCCAGGGTGAATTTCTCGACCATGGTCCTGACGCGCTGAAGCCCATGATGATCAAGGAAGTGGCCGAAGAGGTTGGCGTGCATCCGTCGACGGTGAGCCGAGCCGTGGCCAGCAAATACGCCCATACACCACAGGGCGTGCTCGAATTGCGTTCGTTTTTCAGCGAGTCCGTGAACGGGCCAGAAGGTAGTGGGATGTCGCTGCTAACGCTCAAGCGGCTGGTCAAGAA
This sequence comes from Candidatus Acidiferrum sp., assembly GCA_035623215.1. GTDB lineage: Bacteria > Acidobacteriota > Terriglobia > Acidiferrales > UBA7541 > Acidiferrum. The sequence goes on along the minus strand of DASPTW010000049.1, from coordinate 183,702 downwards.
AATGATCGAGGAAGAAGATTCCAGCAAGCCGCTCACCGACGAACAGATCGCCAAGAAGCTGGATGATGCCGGCATCCACGTGACGCGCCGCACCGTAGCCAAGTACCGCGAAGACATGCGCATACCCAGCACGCACCAGCGCCGGGAAAAGGTCTGAGCAGCGCGCCTGTGAAGCCGCGCACGCGACACGACGCTCGCCAATTGGTCATCCTCACGGGCCTTTCCGGATCCGGTAAGAGCACGGTTTTGCACGCATTCGAAGACATGGGCTTCTACTGCGTGGACAATCTCCCCGTGGATCTCATTCCCATTTTTGCCGAGTTGCACGCCGCAGGGGAAGGCGATTTTGCGCGCGCCGCATTGCTCGTGGATGCGCGCGAGGGCTTGCAGCTCGAAAAATTGCCGCCGCTGTTGCGGCATCTAAAGAAAGATCATCCCATCACCCTGGTGTTCATCGAAGCGAATGAAGATGCGTTGCTGCGCCGCTATAGCGAGACGCGCCGTCCTCATCCCCTGGGCAAGAATTTTTCCGTGCGCGAAAGCTTGCGGCACGAACGCGCGTTGATGGAGCCAATCCGTAAGCTGGCCGATGTGGTGATTGATTCCACGCAGTTCAACGTGCACGAGCTTCGTCATTTTGTAACTACGCGTTTTAAGAATCCGGAAAAGCGGCCACTGCTGGTTTCCGTAGTCAGCTTTGGTTATCGCTACGGGGTGCCTTCGGATGCCGACCTGGTTTTTGATGTTCGCTTTCTGCCGAATCCGCACTTTGTGCCGCGCCTGCGCCCCTACACCGGGAAAGACGCCAAAGTCCGGAAATACATCCGCTCGTTTCCGCAAACCGGCGAGTTCCTGCGGCGCATTGAGAGCTTGCTCGCCTACCTGATTCCTCACTATATCCGCGAAGGAAAAAGCTATTTGACGATCGCCTTTGGTTGCACCGGCGGAAAGCACCGCTCCGTCATGATGTCCGAATGGCTGCAGAAAGCGCTCGAGAAGCGCGGGTACTCGGCAAAGGTGATTCACCGCGACATTGACAAGTGAGCGAAACGCGCTGCGGTTGTTTCTTCGACAAGCCCCGAAAACTTGACAGGGTGCAATACGGCGAATAGCGTTACAAGTGGATAGGCAAAGCTCAAGGGGAGTCATTTTGTTGTTCTCACCGCAACTAAAGAGGCTGCTGGGCTACGTTCGGCCGTATTCGATTCGGCTGACGTTCGGCATTCTTCTGGTCGCCTTCGTGGCTATGGCCGAAGCCCTTGTTGCGCTCATGGTGAAACTAGCCTTGGATTTCATCTTGAATCCCGGGGCTACAAGTTCGCGCCTTCCTCTCGGAACTCTTCCTTGGAGCGGGCGCGTCATTTATCTGAATGACTATTTCCCTCCGCGCTTCCACAACGTTTGGCCGATCTTCACGATCTCCTTGATCGTCATTTTCTTCTGCAAGGCGCTCACAGAATACCTGGGTGCCAACCAGATCCAGCGCGTGGGTCAGGCTGCCGTCACCGACCTGAGAAATCTGGTCTACGGGCGGCTCATTCGCCAGCCGATTGGTTTTTTTCAGCACCATCCCACGGGCCGGCTCATCTCCACGGTGATTAACGATGTGGAAAGGGTGCGTCTCGCCCTTAGCGAATACTTAGCGGATATTTTTCAGAAAGGTTTTACCTTTCTCGCATTCGTTGCCGTGATGTTTTCTCTGAATTGGAAGATGACGCTGGGGGCGGCAGTCTTGTTGCCGCTGGTGGTATGGCCCGTGAATAAGTTCGGGAAAAAAATACGGCGGACTTCGGAGAACAGCCAGACACGCCTCGCTGACTTGAGCCAGATTCTTCAGGAAACGGTGAGCGGAAATCGCGTGGTCAAAGCGTTCGGCATGGAAGGCTTTGAAATCACGAAGTTTCGCGAGACCGCGCGCAGATTGTTCCGCGAAAACATGCGTTGGGTGCGCGCGGCCGTGGCCACGGGGCCATTGATGGATTTGCTCGGTGCCATCGTTATTCCGTTTCTCCTTCTGTACGCCCGCGACCAGATCAAATTGGGCCTGATGACTCCGGGCATGTTTGTTGCCTTCATCTATGCGATGTTTAATTCCTACATGCCGATCAAACGTATTGGTTACATTTATCAGCAGTTTCAAGCGGCCCTCGGAGCCAGTGCCCAGGTTTTCGCTTACCTTGATCTGCCGGAAGAAGTCAGCGAACAGCCCGGCGCAAAGCCCATGCCGCTATTTTTGCGGGAGATTGAGTTTGACGATGTCGGATTCGCGTATGATGACTCGGGCGGCGCTGTGTTGGAGGGAATTAGCTTTCACGCACGGCGGGGAGAAGTGATTGCCCTGGTCGGGTCGAGCGGAGCCGGCAAGACCACCCTGGTAAACTTGCTGCCGCGATTCCACGAAACCACTTCGGGTGCAATTCGCATTGATTCGGTTGACATCCGCAGCGTCACCATCAAATCCTTGCGCGAGCAGATCGCCATGGTGACGCAGGAAAACATCCTCTTTTACGATACGGTTTGGAACAACATCTGCTATGGCTTGGCAAATGTTCCCAAGGAAAGGGTCATCGCCGCCGCACAAACCGCGCTTGCTCACGACTTTATTCAGGAACTTCCGCAAGGCTATGACACGCTCATCGGCGAGCGCGGCACGCGTCTCAGCGGCGGCCAGCGCCAGCGTATCGCCATCGCTCGCGCCATCCTGAAGGACTCGCCTATTTTGATTTTGGACGAGGCCACTTCTGAACTCGATGCGGAGTCTGAGATGTATGTGCAGAAAGCGCTCGCGAACCTGATGGTGGGCCGGACCACGTTTGTCATTGCGCATCGGCTGGCGACCATCCGCCGAGCCGACAAAATCCTAGTGCTCGAGGAAGGCCAAATTCGCGAGAGCGGAACGCACGCGGATTTAATGGCCCGAGGCGGGATTTATGCCCGGCTGCATGATCTGCAATTTGCGGATGAAGATGCGCTGGCGCCGGCGCACGCGAATCCTGAGCAACTCGTATTTCCCTCGAATCCCTCATGAGCGAAAAAACTCCCACAACTATGAAGCGCGCAGAGTGTTTGTCGATGACCGGATACGCGCAAGCCCGGCACGAACAGCATGGTTGGGCGGTGCGCGTCACGGTCAAAAGCGTGAATCATCGCTTTCTCGATGTGAAAATGCGACTGCCGGAAGGCTTTGATCTTTACGACTTGCGGCTGCGCCAGATCATACGCGAGCGCATTCACCGCGGCCACCTGGAGATCTACGTGAACGCTGAGCCGGGAACGGCCGCACCGGTTCAAGTGAACAAGGAGCTTGCGCAGGCGTATCTGCGGGCGGCGGAATCGCTGATGCAGGGAACGAGTGGCGCGGCAAATCTCGATGTGGTCTCGGTGCTTCGGCTCCCTGGCGTGATCGCCGGACTGAATGGTGCTGTTCCGGAAGCAGCGGAAGACCAGGAGAAACTCGGGCTGGCTCTCGAGACGTGCTTGCGAGAAGCGCTCGCCAAACTCGATGAAATGCGCCACGCTGAGGGAAAGCATCTTGTCGCCGAGTTGCGCGAGCGACTAGCGCGCATTTCCGGCCAGGTCGAACAAGTGCGCAGCCTTGCCGCCACACTGCGGCCAGCCTTTGCCCGCCGACTTGAAACTCGGCTCAAAGAATTGCTTGGTGGAACGTCCATCGAACCGGCCCGCGTCGCGCAAGAAGCTGCGCTGCTTGCGGAGCGCAGCGACATCAGTGAAGAACTGGACCGCTTGCGAAGCCATCTGCAACAATTTACCAAGCTGCTGGATGGCGCCGGCGAACTTGGCAAGAAGCTGGACTTTCTCCTCCAGGAAATGCATCGCGAGGCCAACACGATGCTTTCGAAGACGCCCGGCGTCGAGAGCGAAGCCCTCGCCATCACGGGACTCGCGCTCGAGATCAAGGCGGAAATTGAAAAGCTTCGCGAGCAGGTGCAAAACATCGAATGAGCACGGAGAAGGAGGTCGCGCCGCTGGTACTAATCGTCTCAGGGCCGTCGGGATCGGGAAAATCGACACTGGTGCAAAAGATTCTCGAGCTGCCCGGCACTATGCCATCGATCTCCTGTACTACCAGGCCGCGCCGCGCGACCGAAGCCAGCGGGAAATGCTATGATTTTGTGACAGAAGGGGAATTCGACGCGATGGTGTCCCGCGGCGAGTTTTTGGAGTTCGCCCGGGTTTTCGGGAAACATTCCTACGGAACGCCCAGGAAGTGGCTGGAGGAATCGCGAAAGAAAGACTTAGACCTTGTGCTGGAGATTGACGTCCAGGGTGCGGCGCAGGTGAAGGAAAAATTGCCGGAAGCCGTGGCCATCTTCATTCTTCCGCCTTCGCGGGAAGAATTGGAACGCCGCCTGCGGAATCGCGGCCAAGATTCGAGTGAGGAGATTGCGCGGCGGTTGGCCCAGGCGAGGCAAGAGATTGCGATGTTTGGCAAGTTTTACGATTTTTGCGTGGTGAACGAGGACGTGGAACGCGCGGGGCGCGAAGTGCAAGCAATTGTGATCGCACTGCGCTGTTCCAGCGCGCGCCGCAGGGATCGCGTGGAGAAACTTCTGGCATCGTTTGGAGGGAAAGGCTGAAATGACCGTGCAGACAAAAGCTCCGGAGAGCCAGTTTGCGTACGTTGTGCTAGCGGCAAGACGCGCGCGCCAGATCATGGCCGGCGCACCGCCGCTGGTTGAGAATCCCAAAACACTGAAGCCCACGCGCCTTGCCTGCGAAGAGCTCGAGCACGGGCTGCTCGAATACGATTTGCCCGAGGCAACCTCGGTTGACGAAGACAAGGACGGCACCAAGCGGAAGAAGTAGCCTTCGGCGGAAGACAAGCATGCGAATCACTCTCGGTGTGACCGGCGGCGTGGCGGCGTACAAAGCTGCCGAACTCGTACGTGGCCTTCAACAGGAAGGCTTCAGCGTGCAGGTCGTAATGACTCGCGCCGCCCGCGAGTTCGTCACTCCACTGACTTTTGCTGCACTGAGCGGACAAAAAGTCATAACCGACCTCTTCGCTGACTCCGCCGGTGGAGAAGCTAATCTCGAAAGCGCCATTGAACACATAGCCGTTGCGCAGCGTACCGATTTTTTGTTGGTGGCACCAGCCACGGCCGACATCATTGCGAAGTTCGCGCGCGGCATCGCGGATGATTTTCTCACCACGTTGTATCTGGCCTCGACCGCCCCCGTCGTGATTGCGCCCGCAATGAACGTGAATATGTGGAACCACGAGGCTACGCAAGAGAACGTGAGGACACTCCGCGCCCGCGGCGTGCACGTCGTGGATCCCGGCGAAGGCTATCTCGCTTGCGGGATGACCGGCGCCGGTCGCTTGGCTGGCCAGGAGGCGATTCTTGCCGCTGTGCGCGAAGCGCTGAAAGCGCAGCGCGATCTGGAAGGCGAGACCGTTCTGATCACCGCCGGACCGACTTGCGAAGACCTCGATCCAGTCCGGTACATTACCAATCGTTCGTCCGGCAAAATGGGGTTCGCCGTTGCCGAAGCGGCCGCTCGCCGCGGCGCAAAAGTTATTTTGATCAGCGGTCCTGTGCATCTCGAAACTCCAGCTTGCGTCGAGCGCATCGACGTGCGCTCGGCAGCGGAAATGCATAACGCTGTAAATGCGAGAATTGCCGGCACTTCGATTGCCATTCTTGCGGCTGCCGTCGCTGATTACCGGCCCGTCGAGCGGCATGCAGAAAAAATAAAGAAGACGGGCGCGGCGCTCGCGATTTCGCTCGAGCCGACCACCGATATCCTCGCCGATGTGGCGAAGAACAAAGGGGAAAAGATTGTGGTTGGTTTCGCTGCAGAAACGCACAACGTCGCGGAAAACGCCCGCAAAAAGCTCGTCGCTAAGAACGCAGATTTGATTGTCGCCAACGACGTGACTGCGGAAGGCTCCGGCTTTGATCACGACACCAACGTCGTCACTCTTTTTTCCCGCGACGGCCGCGATCTCGCGCTTCCAAAACTGACCAAAAGTGAAGTCGCCGGGCGCATCTTGGACGAAATCGTGCGCCTGCGCAGCATTCTCCGAACACCCGCCCCCGCGCGGCATTCGAACGTCTAACTGCGTATGGCCGGACAAATCTCAGAATCTCTTCAAAAAAAACTTTCCGAACGGCTCAGTTTTTACCAGGATCTCGGCATCAGCCTTTTTTTCCGCGATCGAACCACAGGAGTAGCTAATTCTATTGAGGTCGCTCCCGAGGAACCCACTTTGCCCAAACCCGCGCCAAGACCAGAATTGCCGAAGCCCTACGTTGCTCGCTCACCCGAAACTCCCCAAATAGCCCCGCTACGTGTCCCTGCCGGTCCGTCGCTCTTCGAGGCCATCGACAGAATCGTCGATGACACTCTGCTGAAAGTTCGCAGCGATCTCGGCGACTGCACGCGCTGCAAGCTCCACAGCACGCGCCACACGATTGTCTTCGGCGACGGCAGCCCTAAAGCGGAACTTGTCTTCGTCGGAGAAGGCCCGGGAGCTGACGAAGATGCGCAGGGCTTGCCGTTTGTGGGCCGCGCCGGAAAATTGCTCACGCAAATGATCGAAGCCATGGGCTTGCAGCGCAAAGACGTTTATATCTGCAACGTCGTGAAATGCCGTCCGCCCGAAAACCGTCTTCCCGAGGACGACGAAGTCAAAACCTGTTCGCCGTTTCTCTTCCGTCAGATCGACGTCATCGCACCCAAAGTCATTGTTTGTCTCGGCGCCGTCGCTGCCAAAACTCTTCTGCAAACCAATCGCGGTATTTCGCAGTTTCGTGGCCAGTGGCTCGAATATCGGGGCAGAAAACTAATGGCCACTTACCACCCCGCCTACTTGCTGCGAAATCCGAACGCCAAGGGCGAAGTCTGGAAAGATCTTCAAAAAGTGATGGCCGTTCTCGGCCTCTCACCGAAAAAAGGCAAGTCCGCCTAACCCATCATGGGAATTTTGCTCGGGCTGCTCACCGCGCTCTCTTGGGGAGGCGGCGACTTCATTGCTCGATTCGCAACCCATCGTATCGGCGCGCTACGCTCGCTGCTCTATATGCAACTGGTCGGATTTCTTCTCCTCACCCTCACTCTTCCGTGGCTCGGTGGCTGGGGACATCTTGCCGATGGTTCCGGCTGGCGGCCTTGGGCTTGGGGCGTTCTCGCAGGATTTTTCAACGCCTTTGCGAGCCTCGCTCTTTACCGCGCCTTTGAAATTGGCAAAATGGCCGTCGTCGCACCACTTTCCGCCAGTTATCCCGCGCTCACACTCCTGATTTCCTGGTTCGCTGGTGATCACCTAAGCTCTGTGCGCGTGGCAGGAATCATCCTCACGTTGCTTGGTGTCTTGGTTGTCGCTGGTGGCGAGCATGTCCCCGGCGAAAACAATGGCCAGTCCCTTGTGAAAAACACGCGCGGCTTGGGCTGGTCCATCATCGCCGCAACCGGATTCGGTCTGCTCTTTTGGCTGCTTGGAACTCGCATCATTGCGCGAGTCGGCGCCTCGCCGACAGTTTGGCTGATTCGCCTCACCAGCACCATTCTCACCACCATCCTCCTTTTCATCCTCAAGCAGCCGATGCGCTTGCCCAGGGGCGGAACACGCTGGATGGCGCTGGGCATGGGCACCTTCGATTCGGGCGCGTTTGTGTTGAGCAATCTCGGAATGCAAATGGAGCAGGTCGCGGTCATCAGCGTTCTCGGTTCACTCTACGGCGCAGTTACTGTTGGTCTCGCGGCAATTTTTCTGCGCGAGCATATTTCGCGGTGGCAATGGTGCGGAATTGCGATGATTTTTGCGGGAATCTACCTGATCAGCCGGTAACTTCACCCAGCATTTCATGGCATCGATCCTTGCCCCGTTCGAACGTGTTTCTTCCTGCTGATACACTACACGTCGCGATGAATTCTCCCTTCTGCAACGTGGCGCTGCCTGTGCCTTTGCGAACGACGTTCACCTACGCAGTGCCGGGCGCGCTACGCGACTCCGTACAGCCGGGCAGCCGCGTGTTGGTTCCCTTCCGCAAAAAATCGGTCGTCGGAGTCGTCGTTGAATTCGTCGAAAGCGCTCCGGAAGGCACGAAGGTCAAAGAAATCTCGCGCGCTCTCGATCTCGTTCCCGCGCTCACGCCCAAGCTGATCGATCTCGCAAATTGGATTGCATCGTATTATCTCGCACCTGTTGGCGAAGTCTTTCGAGCCATGCTTCCTCCGCTGACCGAAGTGAAATCGCGCCGGGAAATCCTCTTGACGGATGCAGGTCGCGAGGCCGTAGACAGCCTGGGTGGAGGTGAACTCTCGCATGGACTTAATGGCGCTGAAAGAGAATTTCTCGCGAGATTAAGAAAAAGAAATGGCGCTTTGCCATCGTCATCAGCTGCCAAGCTTGGCTTGGGTTTTTCCGCGCTCCAAAAACTGCGACACCTTGGCCTGATCGAAATTTGCGAACACATTCAAGAAAAGAAGCGCAAAACGCAGCGTGTCATCGCGTGGAAAGCGGGGGCCTCGGAAAGCGAATCTAAAGATCCACTCACCGAAAAAGAAGAAAGGATTCGCCTGCTGCTTGAAACCGAGCGCGGCCCGCTTCCTCTTCCACAGCTGCTGAAATTGGCACACGTCGGCCGCTCCATAATCGACCGAATGCAGCGCGAGGGCTTGCTGGAAAGCTGGGAGGAACCTATCGACCCGGCCGAGGATCCCTTCGACCGCGGTTACACGCCGCCCGCACATGAATTGAACGCGGATCAAGAAAGCGCACTGAAAGGCATCCGCGCGCGCTTCGAACTCGGCGAGTTTGGCGTGCAGTTGCTTCATGGCGTCACTGGAAGCGGCAAAACCGAAGTGTACTTGCGTGCCGTGCAGGAGACGCTTGCTCGCGGAAAAACTGCGATCGTCCTCGTGCCTGAAATTGCGTTAACTCTCTGGATTGGGCGCCAGTGCCGCTCGTGGTTTGGCGCGCACTTTGAAGGCGTAGCCGTTCTGCATTCCGCGCTGAGCAATAGCGAGCGCGCCCGCGAATGGTGGCGCGTTCGAAACGGCAAAGCGCGCGTCGTGGTGGGAACGCGTTCCGCCATTTTCGCTCCGCTCGAAAATGTTGGTCTAATCATAGTTGATGAGGAGCAGGAAAGTAGCTACAAGCAGGAAGAGACGCCGCGCTATCACGGGCGCGACGTCGCCATCGTGCGCGCAAAAATGGGAAACGCCCTTGCGCTGCTCGGTTCCGCAACGCCATCGATGGAAAGTTTTCATCACGCACAAGACGGAAAATACGAACTGTTGACACTAGCCTCACGCGTTGCCGACCGCTCTCTCGCCGAAGTGGAAATCGTCGACCTGCGCGAAGAATTTCAGCAAACGCACCAAACCAGCCCCATTTCCATGAAGCTCCATGCGGGCATTCAGGAATGCCTGGCCAACAAAACGCAGGCCCTCGTGCTCATCAACCGCCGCGGCTATTCCTGGTCGGTGCTTTGCCGAAGCTGTGGCGCGTCCGTGCAATGTGCCAACTGCAGCATCTCGATGACGCACCATAAGCAGCGTAACCGGCTGGAATGCCACTATTGCGGTTCGATTCAACCCATTCCCAGGCTCTGTCCCAAGTGCCAGTCGAAATACCTTTACTTTTTTGGTGAAGGCTCGGAGCAGTTGGAAGAACGCCTGCGCAAAGAATTTCCCGGCGCGCGCATTGCGCGGCTGGACCGCGACACCGCTCGCACCAAACGCCAGTATCAGGAAATGCTGGGCGCGTTCGCTGCGGGCGCGCTCGATATTTTGGTGGGTACGCAAATGCTCGCCAAGGGCCACGACTTTCAGCGCGTCACCCTAGTGGGTGTCATCAGCGCCGATTCTTCGCTCAGCCTCCCGGACTTTCGCGCCGCCGAGCGCACCTTTCAATTACTCACGCAAGTTGCCGGTCGCGCTGGCCGCGGCGAATTCCCTGGCAAGGTCCTCATCCAAACTTTCTATGCCGAGCACTACGCAATCCAGGACGCGGTCAAGCAAGACTATCCTTCTTTTTTCGAACGCGAATTGCACTTCCGGCGGATGCTAGCCTACCCGCCGTTCACTTCGCTTGCGAACGTAATTGTGCGCGACGCCAGCCTCGAAAAAACCATCCGCTGGTCTCGCCTACTCTCCGAGTACTTTGCGCCTCATGACGGAGAAAAAGTTCGCATTCTGGGTCCGGCAACCGCGCCGCTTGCGCGCTTGAAAAAAGAGCACCGCTTTCAGTTTTTGTTGAAGTCGCCTAAGCGCTCCGTACTAACGAAACTTCTCAGCGGTGCACTTGCTTACTGCGAAACGAAAGAGATTCCACAGACCGCTGTGCTCGTGGATATGGATCCGCTCAGTCTGTTGTAGCCCTGAGTGAGTAATCCTCAGTGTAGCGTTACAAAAATGACTGAGGCGCGACTAGTTTGGCCCGCTCTTCTGATAATTCGGATACGGCGGATGGTGCGGCTCCGGTGGTGGCGGATTTTTCTTCAGCAAATCCATCACCACCTCCACCGCTTTTTCCAACTGCGGGTCGTGACCTGCGCGTACTGCTTTTGGATCGTATTCCTGCTCGATGTCCGGCGGAACGCCGTGGTTCTCGACGTCCCAGGTTCCGTTCGGATTGTAGAAAGCAAGGTCCGGCGTGCCAGTAAAGCCGCCATCGAGCAAATCTCCCGGATTCGTGTAATGTCCCACCAATCCGCCCCACGTCCGCTTTCCAACGAGCGGGCCGATGGCGGTTTTGCGGAACATCCAGGGCATGGCATCGCCCCCCGAGCCCGCCATTTCGTTGATGATCATCACTTTGGGGCCAAAAATCGCTTCAATCGGAGTAGTAATGTCCTTGCCCTCGCGCATGCTCCAGTAACTTAGCAGCGGACGCCGCAGATAATCGATGATGTAGTCGGCGATGTCTCCGCCGCCGTTGTAGCGCTCATCGATGATCGCTGCGTCTTTTCCGACCTGTGCAAAGTAATAGCGGTTGAAATTCGTGAAGCCGCCCGCGTAAGTGTCGGGAAGATAGACGTAAGCCACGCGGCCGCCCGTCAATTCATCGACTTTGCGGCGATTGCCCTCAATCCACGCGTAATTGCGGAGCGCGGATTCATCGTCGACAGGAACGACGGTCACGTCGCGTGAGCCGCTGCCATCGGGTTTCGTCCCGACCTTCAGCACTGTTTGCTTGCCTGCCGTCTCCTCAAAAAAGCTGTAAACATCGGCGGGTGGACGAACGTCCTTGCCGTTTACCCCAAGCAGATACTCACCAACTTGCACGTTTACGCCCGGCTGAGTCAGCGGAGCGCGGAGCTTGGGATTCCAGTTTTCGCCGTTGTAGATCGTTGCAAACCGATAGCGGCCGTTCTCGACGGAATAATCGGCGCCGAGCAGTCCGGTCTTGACGCGTTTTGGTTCGGGAATGTCGCCTCCGCCGACGAACATGTGCCCGATCGTAATATTCCCCAGCATTTCGGTGAACAGGTAATTCAAATCATCGCGCGTCGCAATGTTCTCGAGGAAAGGCTCGTACTTTTTCCTCACCTCTTCGAGATTGAGCCCATGCAGGCCGGGGTCGTACAGGAAATCGCGTTCATCACGCCATACTTGTTCGAACATATGCTTCCACTCGGTGCGCGGATCGACGTAAATCTCCATCGAATCGAGCTTGAGCGGGCCGCCCTGCCCTGGTTGCGGAGGCCCTTCTGCGGGTTTCTCTGCGGGCGCAATGGTCCACTGATTTTGCTTGGCGTATAGCATCTTCTCGCCGTTGAAAGAAAGGTTGAAGCTGGTCACGCCGTCGAGAATCTGTTCGGTCTTGCGGGTCTTGAATTCAAATTTGTGAATTTTCGCGGACGGGCCGCCGTCGTCGAACTCGATGGGATCGATTGTCGGTCCCTCGGCAAGGAAAAGCACGCCGGGCTTGCCGGCGGCGAGACCATAATAATTTCGTCCTGGAATGGGCAAAGCCAGGATGCGCTGGCTGATCCCGTCGAAGTCGATGTCGACGGTCGGAGGCTTTTCTTCCTTGGCCTTGTCCTTATCTTTGTCCTTTTCTTTATCGGCGTCGGCTTTCTTGTCCTTGTCGCTCTTTTCCGCTTCTTTGGCTTTTTCTTCGTCGCTTTCCGGAGCCAGGGGCGAAGGCAAGTCTTTCTTCAAAACGATCACGTAAACGCTTCGCGTCACGGGCCGTTGCAGGCTGGTCATGTCCAGCCAGCCGTTGTTTAGCGCGGCGTCGGTGCTTGCCGTGAAGTACAGAGATTTCCCGTCCTTGTCGAAAGCCGCATACAGCGCGTCGCTCATGCCATCCGTGACTTGAAAGCTCTTCGCTTGTTCGAGCGAATATACAAACACGGCGTGCAAATGGCTGCGCAATTGCTTTGTGTACGCAATCCAGCGGCTGTCCGGCGACCACGCTAGTTGCAACCCGTGGCCGGGGTCCGTGTACATATCGCTATCGACGTGCACCGGCGTTTTCTTTTCCAGGTCTACATACCAATAATTCAGACGCTTGTCGGAATAGCCGATTTTCTTGGAGTCAGGCGACCACGTTGGGGAGTAATAAAAAGTCGGCGGAGTGCCAAGGCTGATTTTGCGCACCTCGCCCATGCCGTTCTGGTCGCGGATGTGCAGTGCGTATTCCCCTGACTCGTCGGAAAAATAAGCGATGGATTTTCCATCGGGCGACCACGCGGGATCGCGCTCCACCACGTCCGTGGTGTTCGTCAAATTACGAATGTCGCCCTTTTCGGCGGGCACAGTCAGAATCTCACCGCGCACGCCGAACACTGCGCGGGCGCCTGTCGGCGAAATGTCCGCCGAGCGGATTCGCCTCGGCTCAATCTTCAGGAAATGCGGCCGAACTTCAGCAAGATCCGCAATCGGTCGGACGTCGAGCACGCGGTCGCTTCCGGATTTCAGATCGAGCAGATGCAGCGATCCAAACTGTTCGTAAACAATCGCGTCGGAAGTGGCAGACGCCGATTTAATGTCGAAGCCCTCGTTCTTGACGAGTTGCTTCACTTGCTGCGACTTCACGTCGTACGCGAACAGCGTCACGGGGCCGTTGCGGTCCGAAAGAAAATAAATCGCGTCGCCGACCCACATCGGATTGAAATCGTTTGAGTTTTCCCGCGGAATCTTGGCCTGAATGCTCGAATCGGAAATGCTGGCAATCCAGATCGGCTTGGTCTGTCCCCCGCGATAGCGCTTCCAGGCTTTTTGCCATTGCATGTTCGGCACGTACGCGATGCGCGTGCCATCCGGAGAAAAGGAAGCTTCCGCCGCTCGCGCCAGCGGCACTTGCGCTGCAAATCCGCCCTCCACCGGAACTGTAAAAAGCTGCACCACTCCATCCGCGAATGCCGTCCGCCGCGAACCGAAAACGATTCGTTTCCCATCCGGCGTCCACCCGGCAACATCGTCGTCTGCAGGGTTATACGTCAGCCGGCGCGGCTCCCCGCCGCTTACTGGCACCACATACGCGCCACGCGTCCCGTCATAGTTGCCGGTGAAGGCGATCTGCGAGCCATCCGGCGAAAAAAAGGGCTTGCTCTCATGTCCGCCGCTGGTCAAACGGCGCAGATTTCCACCGTCTCGATTGACAATCCAAATGTTGCCGGCAAAGCTGAACGCGATTTGCGTCTTACTGGCCGAGGGATCGCGTAAAAGGAGAGGCTTTTGCGATTGAGCACTCGTTATCCTTGCCGCGCAGCCGGACAACAATGCCACCGCAGCGCAAAATCCCAGAGTCCTGATCAGTTCATCTCGCCAATTCCTCGTTGTCCACTCTTTGCGCATATTCCTTTTCTCCCTTCGCCTGGCGGATCTTGGGACTCTAAGTGTGTGTTCTCCGACGGAGGATTCGGTTTTGCAAGACCCAAGAGAGGAAACCAGCTCTCGTCTCTCGGTCGGAATTTCTGGGGGAGATCCTCGGCGGCGTGGATTCTACACCAAGGCGGCGGGCAAAGCGCGACAGATTGTTTTCCGTGAGGTCGTCGGCGGGCAGAGCAACAGCAAGCCCGCATTCTGAGTGTGGAGTAGAATGCGCGACATGAAACACCTGGGCAGATTCGCGTCACTGATTCTATTCGTCTTTCCCTGCATTTTCCCTTCACTCTCTGCAGCTCAAAGCGAGGGATCGCAGCAATTTGCGGACTTTGGCGATTTCAAATTACGGAGTGGCGGCGTGATCCGGGATTTCCGGCTGGGCTATCGCGCTCTCGGAAAACTAGACGCAGAAAAATCAAACGCCGTGCTCTGGCCGACGTGGCTCGGTGGCAAATCCGAAGATTTGCTGCAGTTCGTGGGGCCGGGGAAAGTCGTAGACACGAATCAATATTTCGTGATTCTTGTGGATGCTATCGGCAACGGCGTCTCAAGTTCGCCCTCAAACAGCAAAAAGCAACCACGCATGAATTTTCCCGAATTCTCCATTCGCGACATGGTGGAAGCCGAGCGCCGCCTCGTAACAGAGACTTTACATTTGGCGCATCTTCGCGCCGTCGTCGGACTTTCCATGGGCGGCATGCAAGCCTTCGAGTGGGCCACCGCCTACCCAGATTTCATGGATCTGGTCGTCGCCATGGCCGGGTCGCCGCAATCCACCTCGTACGACAAATTGCTGTGGACCACCGAAATCGATGCCATCGAGCTGGATCCGGCATGGAACCATGGCAACCCCACCGGACCACTAACTCGGGGTATCGCTCTCGAACGGGAGATCGAGTCGATGCGCGACACTTCGCCCGCGTACCGGGTAGCACAAACGCTTCCCGGCGCATTTCCAGCTTTTCTGGAAACTGTGCGGGCGCATGCGATGGCGGAGGGTGGCACCGCCAGCGACCAGATCCGCCAGCGGCAAGCCATCCTGGCGCACGACATCCCTGGGGAACTGGGTTTGACTCTGGAACAGGCCGCTGCTAGGGTTCGCGCGAAGCTCTTGGTCATCGTTTCACCGCAGGATCACACCGTAAACCCCGAGCCCGCCATGAAATTCGCTGCCGTCGCAGGCTCCCCCCTGCTGAAGTTGGACTCGCTTTGTGGCCACCAGAGCTTGGCCTGCATCTCAGTTGGCCCCATAGTCGCTCGCTTCTTGGCTGATCCCTCTTCAGTCCGCAGCGAAACATTGGTTGACACCGGGAATCACTGAGAGTCTGAAGCGATGGAGAGCCGCTCCGAATCCGGAGCCACACAGTGAACTTAACCCGTTTAGGATGAACACTTCTGCGATTTCGCATAAGTGATGATTCTAAAGCACTTGTTGAGATTTCAAGCTCATTAGAATCAACACTTACAAAAAACAGGGGGAAGGGTTCGTTTCATCGCAACCCGTCGTGGCTTGCGTCGATTGGATTTAGGTATTCTCTATCTCAAAGTGAGCCGTGGCCAACTAACGTGTCGCTGGATGAGACACATTAACGAAAGTCTAGCGATGAACTTGAAGAGAATTGGGATTGGCTGATACGTCAAGGATCGATTGGCACTGTGGAAAACAAAAGGAAGATTTTTGTTGAAAGCAAAGAAGATGTTTAAAGTGGAGCGACGTTAAGTCCTGAAAATCTCAAACATCTTCTCGCTCTAAATGGCTCCGCGCTGAGTGGGCAAGTTCTGGCACGTCCTGTGCATAACTCCACGCAGGTCCGCGCACGCGACGGTTCTTCCAGGGAGAAACGGTGCAACGCGGCGGCGGAGAATGCACTCCCAGGCCAGCAAGTCAGACGGGATGTGAATCCTCGCGGCCGTGAATGTTAGCTCCCGATCCGCCAAGTCCCCCGAGGGCTAACCTCAAAAGTGCGCCGTAGGTCGAGATGCGGTGCAAACTGTCCGATGTTAATGAGTCACAGGCAAATCGCAAATTTCTGCCGCTTCACCTCCTGAGAGCTTTTGTCGCCCCCCTACCCATCCTTGTCATCAGCTGCTGTGCCCTGACTTTATGGGAACCGGGTGCCCGGGGGCAGGCGCTACGGCCGGAACAAGCCAATGGAAGCATCTCCGGCACGGTCTATTTGCCTGGAAAGAGCGGGCTGGCGAGCCAAGTGGCGGTCAGCCTGAAATCGCGCGAAGCAGGTATATTCCGCAGCGTGCTGACGGACTACAACGGACACTTTGAGGTGTTCGGGCTGCCGCGCGGCCGATACGAAATTAGCGTGGAGGAGGCGGGCTACGAACCGCTGCGAGACAACGCCAAGCTTGACGGGCCGGCGCTCAACCTCGAACTCCACCTGATAGCGTCGGTGCCGAAAACCCCCGGAAATGCGTACACCGTTTCCGTCCGGGAATTGAAAATTCCCCCTCGAGCGCGGGAAGAATTCAATAAGGGTTTGAATAGCCTGGCCAGGAATGATTGGGCCGGAAGCCTGCTCCATTTTGCCAAAGCGGTCCATCAGTTCCCCGGATACTATGAGGCTGTCTACCATCAGGGGGTGGCCGAGACGAATCTGGGTCAACTGGAAAAAGCGCTGGAGACATTTCAAAAGGCCATCGACCTGAGCGATGGCCGGTATGCGCGAGGCGATTTCGGGATTGGCTACGTGCTCTATTTGCAGGGAAAAGCCAGCGAGGCGGAGACGATCATTCGGCGGGGATTGGAACTGGACGCAAACTCGGGGGACGGGTACGTGATTCTGGGCATGACGCTGCTGCAGCTGAATCGACCGGAAGAAGCGGAGAAAAGCGCGCGCGAGGCTCTGCTGCGGAACCCAAACCTGGCGAATGCCTATTTGGTGCTGGCGGATACGTTTGCCCGGCGGCGCAATTACAGGGAACAGATCGAAGGACTGGATGCGTATTTGAAACTGGCGCCCCCGGGTCCCGTCAGCGAGCGCGCACAAGAGATACGGCAAGTGGCGATGAAGTTTCTGGCGGTGTCGCAACCGCAAAACTGAACCCGCCTCGTTTCAAATTCTCCGGAATGACAACACTTGTGTCTTCCTGATCCTACTGTTTTTCAGGCAGAGGCGCGGCGGCGCCAGAAGTAGTATGCGGGAAGGCCAATTACCAGCAGAACGATAGCCACTGTCAGGTTCTGGAACTGCGATGGGTCTTTGAGGGCGAGATAGATCGCGTTGCCGACGATAGCGCCGGCGGCAACGACAAAGAGCAGCGGCGTCCAGGGATAGCCTGGAACTCGGTAGGGAATCGGTTGACCCGCTCCGGCGCGGCGAATCGGGAAAATGGCGGCGGCGCCGAGCCCATAGAAAATCCAACCGATGAAGATGACGCCTTCAATCAGTTTTTGGAACTTGCCAAATTCTCCCGCACAGACCAGCACTGCCGACCACACGCCAAGAGCCACAATCGCAAAGACCGGAGTGCGAAAATTGACGTGCACCACGGCGAGCTTTTTGAAGAACAAATTATCGTGAGCCATGGCGTAGAAAACGCGCGGAGCGGTGAGAATGACGCTATTGGCGGCGCTAAACGTAGAGATAAGAATAGTGAGGGCGATGATTTTGCCGGCCCAGGAGCCGAGAACGGCGTTGACCGCGGTTGCCGCGATGGTCTCGCTGGCGGCGGTTGCGGCAGGTCCCAGAGCGACCAGATAGGCGGCGACGGCCAGAAGGTAGAGCCCAATCAACACGAGCGATCCCATGAGAAACGCGCGCGGGAATGCTTTTTGTGGATCGACCACTTCGCCGGCGCTGTAAGTGCCGAACTGCCAGCCTTCGTAAGCCCAAAGCACGGCAATCATGGCCAAGCCAAAACCCGAAATCAGATTTGAGCCATGTTGTGTGACGCCCAGCGCGGGGAGAGTCTCACTGGCATGACGGCCCAGAGAGAGCAATACAGCGCTGAGGACGACAATCACGCCTGCTTTGACGAGCGTGGTCCAATTCTGAAGGTCGGAGCTTTTCCGTGTGCCCCAGACGTTCACGGCGGTCACGATCGCAATCACCACAACGGCGATGAAAGTCTGGAGCGCAGGAGATACAGGGACGATTTGAGCGAAATATTCGGCGAAGACCCGCGCAAGAGCGGCAACAGAGCCACTTGCGATCACTAGAAAGAGACACCAGCCGTACAGGAACGCAGAAGCGCGGCCGAATCCATCGCGGATGTAGCAATACAGGCCGCCAGCCTCGGGGTTGCGCGCCGCCAGTTCCGCGTAAGTGAGAGCGCCGAGTAGAGAAAGAACGCCGCCAACGATCCAGACGAGCAGCGCGAGACCCACGGAGCCGCCCACCTGGCGCAAGATCGGGCCGGGCGTGCGGAAAATGCCGGAGCCAATGACGGAACCAATAAAGAGAAGAAAAAGATCGCGCAAGCGAAGCGTGCGAACGAGTTCCGGCATTGGGTCGGCGGCCGCCTCCAGCGACGCGAAAAGAACGCACGCATCATAACCGCGAATCGGCGAGGGTCAAGGAGAACTTGGAGGGATGAAAAACGGCGCGGGCATGAAGCAAAGAAGAAAAACAAGCAGGGCAAAGAGGGCTCCCCAGCGGCGCTTGGAATCCAGAGTCGTCGGGTCGTGGATGGGAGCGACACGGAGGAAACTCATCAGAAGAAGCAGGACACCCCAAAAGCTCCAAACGTTCCACAGGCGAGCATTCCAAAAACCGCTGATTCCCACCAGGAAGAGGACAAAGGGAAGGAACATCGATGCGCGGCGGTGCAGCCAGGGATTCACAGAGCGGAGAATGTGTCCGCCATCGAGCTGGGCCACGGGCATCAAGTTGAGGGAAGTGGCAAATAGACCGACCCAGGCGGCGCGGCCGATGGGCGGCAAAAGCAGCGCATCAGGAGAGATTCCGGGGCGCAAGATTGCGTCGAGAATGTGCAACAACATGGGATTGCCGTAAATCACTTCGGCGTTTTTGGGGTCGGCCAGCCCCGGAACAAACTTGCTGTGAAGCACACCATAAATAAGCGCAGGCACGGCGAGGACGAAACCAACGAGAGGACCGGAAGCGCCAACGTCGAACAGGGCGCGCCGCGTGCGAATCGGCGAACGAATCAAAATGAACGCCCCAAACGTGCCTATGAGTGAAGGAAACGGGATAAAGAACGGGTAGCTCGAACGTATGTAATGATGGCGGCACGCGAAGAAGTGGCCGAGTTCGTGAGCGAGAAGAATCCCCAGCAGCGTGAGAGCAAAGGGCAAGCCGGCCGCGAGCCCGGCAGGATTTTTGTAAAAGAGGGTGATCGCGCGGAACCATTCGTCCGTTGAAACAGCCTGATTTTGCTGGTAGGCGACCGCAAATTGCGTGCCGGTAGCCAAACAGGTACAAAACGCCAGCAAAAACAAGATCCCGGCAAGAACCAGCGATTTGACCGAAGGACGAGGCGGGACCGGCGGATGAAACCACTCGTGTGTGTGATGGGTGTGCAAGTCCATTTGCGGGGGAAGGGAACTGGCGGGATGTTCTGCGGTTGGTGGAGTCACGGAGTCTTTGGCGTCGGTATCGTTGTGTTAGTTTACAGTACAACATGAGCGGGGAGGTTTGCGCCAGTTCTTACCAACTTCGGTTGCTGTCGTAATAAGACATTAGCCACAGCGAGGGGACAATCCGGCCGATCAGCAGGTGGAACTACTCCCCGGAAATCACGTTCGCGTGGTAAACGATTTTCCACCAACGAGCAGGACCGATTTCGACTTGGCACATTGGAAGACCAAACGTCAAAAATAACCTGCGAGAGCACGGCCGCCACAGGTTAACGCCGGAAAATGTCCGAACTGCCGGTCGATTTCGCCCAAGCCTCTCCCACTAATGCCATAAAATTTCACGAACCCGTAATCGCGCCCAAACACTCCAGGCCTATACCTCACGGGTGGTGGGAAAGCTTCCACCACTCTCCCCTCTGCGGTCATCTGGGGCAAGTCTGAAGTCATGAACTGAGATCATTTGGAGGATGAACGTATGCAGACCAGTATCTTCCTTCGCAGAGCCAGTCTCATTGCGGCTCTGGCTGTGGCAACTATCTTTGGAACTCGTGGCGCTTATGCGCAGACTGTCCTGCCCACCGGCGCGACCATAACGCCAAACGCGGCTCGAGGATCCGTCTTCCAGCGGCTAACGGTTGCGTTGCCGGGCTTTCCCAACTACACACCTGACGGTGCTGAAACCACGGCGATCAGTCCGGATGGCAAGACTTTGCTCATCCTAACCAGCGGCTACAACTTCAACTTGGATTCCAATGGCAACTACGACGCCCAAGCTTCCGGCGAATTCGTCTTCGTCTACGACATCTCACATCCTAGGAGCCCCGTCGAGACCCAGGTAGTATTTCTGCAAAACGAGCGAGCCTTCGACGGGATCGTCTGGAATCCTAATGGCTCTGCATTCTATGTTGTCGGCGGGGCCGACGATGTCGTCTACACTTTCACGCCAACCGGCGGCAAGTGGGCGCAATCGGGCACGCCCATTAATCTCAATCACACTGGCGACTTGCTAGAGAAAGAGACTGAGGTCGGCCCGACCGCCGCCTTAGTCGGCATAACCGCCGACGGGACCACGCTGTTCGTGGCCAACCACGAAACAGACTCGGTTACTTCTGTCGACTTGGCCAAGGGTGCTGTTCTTCAGGAGTTCGATCTGCGTCCGGGCATTATCAACCCTGCACAAACCGGCGTCCCTGGCGGAGAGTTTCCGTACGGAATTGCTGTCAAGGGCAACAGCACCGTATACGTCTCCAGTGTTCGCGACCGTGAGATTGATGTCTTGAATTTTTCTAATGGTCTGCTGACTCTCACAACCCGGATTCCGGTCGCCGGCAATCCGGGGAAAATGATTTTGAACCGAGCCCAAAGCAAGCTTTTCGTTGTGGCCAACAATTCGGACGAATTAATTGTCATCGATACTGCGACTAATGAAGTTGTCCACCATGTGAATACCAGCGCGCCAGAGCGTCCGTTTGGGTGGGAGAAGCACTTTCCGAAGGGCAGCAACCCCAACAGCGTAGCGCTTTCTCCCGACGAGAAGACTGCATACGTTACCAATGGCGGCACGAACTCTGTTGCCGTGATCACCCTCGCCGATAAGAAGCCCGCAGTGATCGGGCTCATTCCGACCGGCTGGTACCCCAATTCCGTCAGTGTAAGCCCAGACGGCTCGACTCTTTATGTGGTGAACAGCAAAAGCGTAGAGACTCCGAATCCCCTGAACTGCCGGTACATTAGCAACAATCCCGGTGGTGGTTTCGGCTCGGGGTGTCAAAGCGTTGCTGCCCAGGACGGTTCGGCAAACCAGTACGCTTGGCAAAATGAGTACTCCGGTTTCCTGACCCTGCCCGTGCCCGATGTCTTCGAACTGACCCGCCTCACGGGCTTGGTCGAGCGAAACAACGGCTTCGACTTCCACTCGAGCCGGCATGACGACGAAACCATGGACTTCTTGCGCCACCATATCAAGCACGTCATTTACATCATTAAGGAAAATCGCACCTTCGACCAAATTCTCGGGGATCTCACCAATGGCGCCAACGCCGATCCGTCGCTGACCCAGTTCCCCAGTTTCGTCACCCCTAACTTCCACAACTTTGCCAACAACTTCGTGACCTTTGACAATTTCGATGATAGTTCCATGGTCAGCATGGACGGCTGGCAGTGGTCTACTGCGGCTCGTGCACTCGATCTCAACGAGAAGTGTGTAATCGTGAACTACGGCAAGGGCGGCTGCAATTACGACAGCGAAGGCACGGCGCGCAACATTAATGTCGCGCGGGAAGGTGTCGCCGCGCGCAAAGCATGGCAACCGCTCTACCCTGATGATCCAAATCTTCTTCCTGGCACCGCCAACGAAGTGGGCGCCGATGGCCCGGAAGGTCAAGAAGGTCTAGGCTACATCTGGGACGCTGCGCTCAACGCCAATCTCACTGTACGCAACTACGGCTTCTACCTTGATCTTGGCGCCATGGACGTACTCGAGGGACTGGGTGTAATTACTCCAACCCTCACCAATCCTTGCGCGGCCAACCCGCCGATCCAAGTGGCCTTCCCTGCACATCCGGACCTGCTCAATAACACGGATTTGTGTTTCCGCGGATTTGACAATACCTTGCCCGATTACTTCCGCTTCCAGGAGTGGAACCGCGAATTCACGCAGCAGGTCGCAAACAATACCTTCCCCAATCTAACCTTGCTGCGCTTAATGCATGACCACTTCGGCAACTTCGGTACCGCCAGCTTCGGCGTGAATACCCCCGAACTGCAGATTGCGGACAATGACTACGCCGTGGGACTCGTGGCCCAGACCATTGCGCACAGCCCCTATGCCAATAACACGCTCATCTTCGTAATTGAGGACGATCCGCAGGATGGCGCCGACCACGTCAGCGGCGACCGCAGCACCGCCTTCATCGTCGGCCCCTACGTCAAGCAAGGAGCTGTCGTCTCCAACTTCTACACCACGGTCAGCATGGTGCGCACGATCGAGGATGTCCTCGGCACCTCGCATCTAAGCATCCATGATTCCAGCGTTTCCCCGATGGCGGACGCCTTTGATATCGACCAGAATTGCGCTCCGAAGCAGGGCGGCGGAGCCACATGCTGGACCTATTCCGCCACTCCGGCGCAGGTTCTCTACAACACAACCTTGCCTCTTCCCAACGCCGCCAACGTCAACCGCGCAACGTTGCCGAAGACTACCCACAATGCCGCTTGGTGGGCGGCCAAGACCAAGGGCATGGACTTCCGCAAGGAAGACCTGAACGATCCTGGGGCCTTCAACCGGATCATTTGGGAAGGCATGATGGGCGGCAAGCCTTACCCCACGACGCGCTCAGGTGATGTTCTGGGGCATAGTGGAACATCTCAACCGGATACCGAGCCGGTCGCCGCTAACACGAGTGGCGAATCGAAGTAAAGATGGTAATTCGCATTCAGCGGGGCATTCAGGCATTCGAACCCCGCTTCACTTAGCGGAATTCTCCGTGGCCTGCAATTCGCGAGCGTGGGCGATGAGTTTCTTCATTTTGCCCTCGATCGAGGCATCGCCAATGTGCTCGTCCTGAAGAACGCCATCAGCGTCTATAGTGAAGGTGTGAGGAATCGCGGTCACGCCAAACATCTTTGCAATCGATCCGGAGAAGCGGCCGTCACGGTATTGCGGCCATGTCATTTCATTTTTTGCGATGAATTCCTTCCATTTCTGTTCGTCGGCATCAAGACTGACGCTCAGGATGACCAGTGGCTCTCCTTGAAACTTCTTTGCCACGTTTCGGATGTGGGGCAGCGCTTCACGGCATGGCCCGCACCAAGTCGCCCAAAAATCAATCAGCACGACTTTACCCTGCAAATCGTCCATGGAAATCCGCGCCCCATCCACGGTCGTGACCTCGAAAGGCGGAGCCATTCTGGCTCGCACTAGTTCAGGACGGCTGATGAAGCGCATCGCACGTTGACGGTCGGGGTCATTGTCTGGATTCATCTTTACGTACTGCTCGAATCGGGTCTTCGCCTCATCATTTCGATGCAAATTGCCTAGCGCCTTTCCATCTATGAACAGGGCATCAGGAAAATTGGCGTATGCGGCAAGGGCTTTGGTGGCCTCGTCGTGTGCCTGCGAGAATAGGTCTTCCTTGTGCTTTTCCGACGCCTCTGCCTCGAGCACCCACGCGGCTTGGTAGTGCGCCAGAGCTATTTCTTTGTCGCCATGCGCTTCAGCCAGCATTTCCTCGGTGGCCAGTTTCGCTGCTTTCCAATCGCCAAACTTGACTCCGTACTTGATCATCTGCTTCTGGCAGGGATGGCAATGGCCGCCATCCTGCTTGTCCGCCTTTTTGAACTCATCCAGCGCCCAGTTTTCCTTTCTTTCGCGCAACATTTGAAGAGCGTGCTGATACGTCTTCTGGGCTTTTTCGTCTGTTGGACCATTTGTTGGCTCTTGTGCGAGCGCGGGCGTGAGAAGCGATGTTGCCAGCAGAAACGCGAGGACGAATCTCATGTGCGGACTCCTGCCGAGGAAGGCACTTATTGCGAAGCTATAATAGACTATTGCTTGTTCCGCGAGAAGCTCCGCCAGCGGATGGGCCAGTGACTGGTGGCGTTGCTGGCAATATTAATCCGCCGAGCGCTGACTTCAATTTCTGCCGGGAAGAATGTCTTTCACGATGGTGCCGCCCTTCATGACAAACTTCACTTGCTGAAGGATGGAGATATCGGTCAGCGGATCGCCGTCCACGGCGATGATGTCGGCATACTTTCCGGGCTCGAGGGCACCAACGCCATCCTGCCAGTTCATCAATTCCGCGGCGTTCAAGGTTGCGGCGCGAATGGCTTCCAGCGGCGGCATGCCGCGCTTGGCCATTGCAACAAGCTCATCGGCGTTCTTGCCCTGTCTTTCCGCGGAGGCGGCGTCGTAGCCCATCGCAATCTTCACGCCCAGGCTCATGGCTAGCTGCATGGATTGCTGGATAGCGAGCAGCCTTTTTGCCAGAAAGGCCTGAATTCTCGCGCGGCGTTCGGATTCCGGCTGATTCTTGTATTTTTCCACGGAGGCATCCGTCCCCGCGATGGTCGGAACGAGAAACACTCCCTTCGCTTTCATCATTTCGAGCGCCTCGCGGTCGGCCTCGTGGCCGTGTTCGATGGAGTCCACGCCAGCGGTAATGGCGTTCTTAATCCCTCGCGGTGTGCTTGCATGAGCAGCGACTTTGCGCCTTTGCTGGTGTGCTTCCTCAACGATGACGCGCATTTCATCGACAGTTAGCGTGGGATTCATCCAGTCCGCGTAGACTTTGATCAAATCGGCGCCGTGGCCAATTTGCTCGCGAACGGCGCGCCGAGCTTCTTCGACTCCGCTGACCATCTGAGCGCCTGTGGGGAAATTTACTAGGTCGGGAGAAATGCCAAAAGGATTGTACTGGCCTACGGCAGCGATGGCGCGAGTCGCAACCTGCATGCGCGGTCCTTCCGCCAGGCCTTGCTCGATGGCGTCGCGCAGCGCGACGTCAGAGTAGCCTGAGCCTTCGCTCTCGACGTCGCGAACGCTGGTGAAACCAGCCTGAAGAGTGATGCGCGCGTTGTAGGCGCCTTCTAGCGCGCGAAAGGCTTGTGATTTCGTGGCCAGCATTACGATGTACCCGTCAGGACCCTCTGGCTCGCGCGCCATGAGGTGCGTGTGGCAATCGATGAGGCCGGGCAAAACCGTGAGCTTGCCTAGATCAATGATTCGCACGCTCTTCGGCGCGTGCGATTGAATTTCCCCGGCGCGGCCAACTTCTTTGATGCGCCCACCTTCGACCCAAATAGCCGCGTTGTCAATGTAGGCGCCTTTTTGGACGTCGAGCAGCCTTCCCGCTTTCACGAGGAGGGCCGGCGGTTGCGATTGATTTGGTGTTTGCGAAGCTGCCCGTGCCAGAAAAAGTGCGAGGCAAAGTGCCAGAATTAGAGCTCGCGTTTTCATGGCACGGTTGAGTATCACAATCAGGATTCGCGGACAAGTCCGACGAGATTCAAAATCTTGTTGGAGATTTCGTTCTTTTACTGGGTAGAAGTGCTTTCGGGAGCGCGTACGACTCGAGGTAGCCGCACTTTGGGCACCGGAAGGTGGTTACAGGGACCAGTTGACCCTATTCATCTTGAGTCCGATCCAGAAGCTCTTCTCGGGCTGGCCTGGATGCCAGTTTTGTTGGCTGAACCCACCTTCTTTCATGTCCGGCACGTAGCCGGGTTCCATTTGCGTCTGACACCGAAGGCATTCGATGGCCTTGCTCACATCGTCTCTCCATTTTTGAATTGTTCGCACTTCTGGATCTGTCGGATACCGAGTGCCTATATTGTATCTTGTACCGCTGAAGTCAGGGGTCTTTGGACGCGGGACGGTGGGCCGTCATCATTTTCGGTCCACGTCGCAGGCCACCTGGAAGTTTCACCTAAGGTCGAGGAAGAGGGAAACGGTACCGATGGAGCCGGTAAGGTTGTCGCGGACGGCGAATTTAATTTCATACTTCCCGGGGGGTAAGTCCAACTTTTGTGCAATGCCCAAGCCAGTTTGAAGAATTTTCTGAAGCAACTCCGGTTTGAGAGTAGTCGCTACTGCCTGGGATGAGGAAGCCACGCTTTTGCGTTTACTGTCAAAGGCAAGCGAGGCGATCTGAAGATCGATGGCATTGTTTCTTTCACGGTCGACCGTGAGGGTATCGCCCATGATGCCAAGTTGGAAGGCAACCGACCTAGTTTGTCCCGCGCCAGAAGTTGGCTGACTTGCGGCTGATGGACTAGCCGAATCCTCCGTCTCTAGGCGGGCGGTGAGGTGCAACCCGGTGTATTGCACGACAGAAGCCAGGGCGTCGACGAGTTCCTGGCGGCGCTGCTCGGGCGTGTCCGCCACTCTCGGACCGACATAGAAGCCCGTGCGGGAACGAACGTGCAAGCTCTCCCTGGATACTTTCACTCTCAATTTACGCCAACCCGGTTGGGTATCCTCGCCGAGATAGTAGCCGAGAAGATAGTAGGCGCGAGAATCGTCGACCGCTTCCGCGAAGCATTTTTCTAATGCGGAGATGGTGATGCAGGCCCGGCCCCCTGTGGCATCGGCGAAAGAATGCATCGTCAGGCGTTGCTGAACACCTTGGTCGTAAGGCAAATTCACGGACGAGCGCAGCGCGCCTCCTCCACCGCCCCGAATGGTATTGATTTGAGTTTTGGAGACTGTCGCGTTCGAGCTTGGAAGCGCTTTCGTCGGGAAATCTGCGGATCCCAAGTCGACCGGATAAACGGCGATATTGGAAGAATTGAGGGACCGCCATGCTTCCTCGTACTCCGGTCGCAGGTCGTCACCTTGCCGCGCGAAGGCGTCGGGATCGTCGATCGTAAAAGGAAAGCCAGCGGTGGCCCAAATCAGTGTTTTGCGCCCAGGAAAAGAGCGCAAGGCGTGGGCAAATTGGGTCATCGCGGAAAGCGTTTGACGGGTGGCCATGCGTTGGTAGTTGGCTGCCACGGTGTCGTTCAGGTCTTGCAACATGTCGGACAAGAGCTGTTCTTCGAGAGTGGACTGTCCGTCAATCGTTGGATCATCGGTGAGAGTGGCCGGTGGTTGAGTGCTTTCTTCGGAACTGAGAGACAGTTTGAGTTTCTGGAGTGCAAGAACAAGAACTTTCGTGTCGGTGGTCAATGGATGGATTTGGTGCAAGCCGCTGGAGTTGAGAGCGAACAAAGCGATAGGCTCGCCCTGGGACGTTAGGCGAAGGAGATAGTCGATGAGTTGTTTCTTGGCTTCCACCTGACGAAGCCAAGGCGTGTTCAGCATATCGAGAAGCACGATGGTTAGACGCAGACGGTCGTCGTGAGGCAGGAAGTTGGCAGAGGTGGTGGCTGGCGATGAGCCCGATGGGAATGCGGTGAGTTTTTGCGTTTGTGTTTCCTCGAAGAAGGAGAGCGAGCGAGACTTACCATTTTCTTCCAGATGAAATGCGTCTTTGGTGAGGCCTGAGACGGGCTTGCCGGACTTGTCTGTGACGATCACGGGGACGAGCACAAGGCCGGTGCGAACCGAAATTTTCTGCTGCCTAGTATTTGCGACGGGCGGCGCTTCCTGCGCTGGTAAATGCGAGACGACGGCTACAAGGGTGATGGCTCCCAGGAAGAACGAGAATTGAACGTGCCAGCGCATTGTAGGTAGCCAATGTCAAGACCAGGCCATTCGAACGTAGCACAAGATGATGGGCGCTAGGTTACAGCCCTTTCATGTATGGAGTGCTCTTTTGATTAGGGGTGCTGCTCGTAAAAGTGTAGATGCCTTAGTGGCTAGTGGCGCCACTGTCCGAACTCACCACAAGGCTCGACACATTGACGGGTTCGAAGTCATTCGAAGTGAGGCTCGTGAGGCACTGAATATCGGTGTCGTTCCAACGAGCATCTGGGGTGCCGATCAGGCCGCCGCTCATACCGTTGTCAGCCAGGATGATTCCATAGTTTCGGAAGCCGGTAATAATGATTGCGGCTTGCGAACTTGTAGCGCCGCAAGAGGGAGTTGCCACCGAAGCCTTGAGTCGATAAATCTCGCCCGCAGCGCCGCTCATGGTGCAGCTTGACAGGGGAGAGGATTGCGAGATCATCGATTCGGTGGGAATCGTGCTGCATCCACTCGTGCAACTGCCGACGCCCGCTGTTTCCGTCGCTGGCCAAACCCAATAATTCAACGAGGGCTGCGACTTCATCCAATGCAGAGCCAGCAAGCTGCTTGCGGAAAAGTAAGCTACGAAGCTTTCTTTACCTCGGGCTCGTTCTGAAGTTCTTTTCCAGGCTTGAAGCGCACGGCTTTGCCCGGGGGGATACTGACTTCTTCACCGGTGCGCGGATTGCGGCCGATGCCCGTTTTGCGCGGCTTAACGCTGAAGACGCCAAAGCGGCGGAGTTCGATGCGCTGGCTGCGGCCCAATGCCTGCTTGAGCGATTCGAAAATCGTCTCCACGGCCTGCTCGGCCTTCGTGCGGCTGATATTTGTGGCGGCCACTACAGCATTCACCAGATCGAGCTTAATCACGCCATCCTCCAGCGGTTCCGAGGCAGATGCTAGAGGGTGCGGAGCAGGTTGTCAAGATGTGAGGGGTAATCTACACTGAATCTCTTTTGTACTGGACGTGAGAATCGTTTGTTGCTGCATCGCATCAGAAAAACAAATCGAACACACAATTTGGGAGGAATGGATGTCCGTCAAGCCAGATAGCTGGATCCGGCGCATGGCGCTGGAGCACAAGATGATCGAGCCGTTTACGGACCGGCAAATTCGCGAGGGAGTGATCAGTTATGGGGTTTCGTCGTACGGCTACGATATCCGCGTGGCGGACGAGTTCCGGATTTTCACGAATGTGAACACGACGATTGTCGATCCCAAGCATTTCGATTCGCGGTCGCTGGTGGAGTTCAAGGGAGACGTTTGCATCATTCCCCCGAATTCGTTTGCACTGGCGCGGTCGGTGGAATATTTCCGGATTCCGCGGAATGTGCTTACGATTTGTGTGGGGAAATCCACGTACGCGCGGTGCGGGATCATCGTGAACGTGACACCGTTCGAGCCGGAGTGGGAAGGTTTTGTGACGCTGGAAATCAGCAATACCACGCCGCTGCCCGCGAAAATTTACGCCAACGAAGGCCTGTGCCAGGTGATTTTCTTTTTGTCTGACGAAGACTGCGAAGTCAGCTATAAGGACAAAAAAGGGAAGTACCAGGCGCAGGGCGGAATCGTTTTGCCGCGGTTGTGAGTTTAACGGCGGGTTAACCCTAGCCTACAACGATCGTACTCATCGGATAGCCAGCCTCGCGCCAGGCGCTCAGTCCGCCTTGTAGGGGCCGAATTCGCTTGATGCCATTTTTTCTGAGGAGCAACGCCACACGGGCGCTGGTGGCTTCGTTGGGTCAAGTACAGTAGAGAATCACTTCGCGGCCGCGTGGCAGACGATCGTTGTTCTCCTGCAATTCTTTGGCGTCAATGTGCATGGCGCCAGGAATGGTCTCCGGAGCAGCTTCAAAATCCAGCGAATGGCGAAGATCCACGATGACCAGTTCTTCGCCGGCGTCCAGCTTTTCCTTTAGCTCTTCCACGGTGATTCTGGCAATGCGCAATTCATGCAGAAAGCGCTGGCGCGCAATGAATTTATAGGCGATATATGCCGCAAGAGCGCCGATGATGAGGACCAGCAGCCAGCCGCCAAGAGAGGCAAGCCGCGCCGCGACTCGCTCAATCTCACCGCTGAACGCGTACCCAAGCCCGACAAACGTTCCTGACCAGAGCAGCGCTCCTAGTGCATCGAAGAGCAAGAAACGCCGAAACTTCATGTGAAAGATGCCGGCGAGGGGCGGCGTGATAATTCCCAAGCCGGGAATGAACTTTGCCACTAGCAGGGATCTTGCCCCTTGTTTGGCGAACATCCCTTCGGTGCGGCGCACGCAGGAATCCGGCTCGATGGAAATGCGGCAAAGAAGCTGGAGGATCTTGATACCCTTGTGGCGGCCAAGTCCAAACCAAATCGAATCCGCCGCCAGCGCTCCCAGCCCAGCACAACCTACGACCGCAAAGTAATTCAGGTTGCCCATTCCGGCCAGCGCTCCGGCAGCGAGCAGCAGCGGCATTGCGGGAACAGGAATTCCCACCTGCTCGACAAACACCCATCCCAGCAGCACCACGTATCCGTGATGGATGAGGAACTCGAAGGCGCGGTGCAGAGCCGGGATGGGCGTGAGTCTCCTGGATTAATTTGTTACGAAAGGAGCAGTATGCCCCCAAGTGCCGGTCATGACGAACTCGCTGACCGGTTTGCGTGTGCGGGGAGCCAACTCGCGGTCCTTCAGCGTTTGCGGCAGAGTTTCCGGGTTGCCTGGAAAACCAATGGCCAGAACCGCGACGGCTTCCCACTCGGATGGAATCGAGAAAGTCTGGCGCGCCTTTTCCCGATCGAAGCCCGCCATCTGATGAACGGCAAGGCCGTGCGCGGTGGCTTCTACGGACAACAAAGCGGTTGCTGCACCGGTATCGTATTGGGCGTTGCGATTGGGCGCGTGATTTTTCGAGAACTCGAGTTTGGCGACGGCGATGGCTAGCACGGGAGCGTTCTTGGCCCAACCGGCGTTGAATTCAACCAGGGTTCCTAACACTTTTTCGAAACTCGGCTTGTCCTTGTCCTCTTTCGTAGCGACGATGTAGGCCCAGGGTTGTTCATTGTTGCTGGATGGCGCCCAGCGGGCCGCCTCGAACAAGCTGCGAAGAACTTCGGGTAATACGGGCTTGTCCGCAAAGGCGCGCGGGCTCCAGCGCTCACGAATCAATTCGTGTACGGGGAAATCACTGGGAGCGGGTTTTTGCATGTGGTCTTTTCCTCTTACTTTATTTTGGACTTCCTTTAGATGTTCCAGCCGGAAGAGGCGATGCATTGGTGCATTGGCACCGCCTCGGCCAAGGCGCCCGGTTAGTTAGCGGCCTTTTTCTGGAACATTTCCGCGTCAATGGTGATTAAGATTTCTTCGCCGATCATAGCCGCAGGGTAGCTGGCGCCGACACCAAAGTCCTGCCGGTTGATTTTGGCGCTGGCGTTAATGCCCATGCGCTGATTACCCCAGGGGTCCTTAATCGCAGCACTCGGACCGTCCACTTCGAGAGCCACTTCTTTGGTCACGCCATGAATGGTGAGATCGCCGATGACGCGGAGTTTGCCAGGAGCGAGTTGCTCGACTCTCTTGGATTTGAAGGTGATGGTCGCGAAGTGGTCGGCATCGAAGAAGTGATCGCTGCGGAGGTCTTTGTCACGGTCAGGGACGCGCGTGTCAACGGAATTCACATCAATGGTAACGTCGACTGAGGATTTGCTGACGTCCTTGTCGTCGAACTGGATCGTGCCCTTCACGCTCGTAAAAGCGCCTCGCACGGTGGAAATCGACAGATGCTTGACCGCGAACTGCGCCGAGGAGTGCGCAGGATCAATCTGCCAGCTCGTGGTAGCCGCGCTGGCGAACAGAGACATCGCCGCAGCGAGTCCCGCCAGGATTGTGATTCTTGAAAGATACTTGCTCATTTCTTAGTTCCTTTCTTTTTTGGTTGGGGATTCGAAACTCTTTGAGGCAAGAGCCTTGCTACTCCTCCCTGGTGCCTCGTATTTCTTCCACAAGATCGTAGAGAGTCTTCAGCCGCGCGGTGGCCATGTGGCGGAATTGGCGCTTGTGCAGATCGCGCATGGGCTGATCCAGAGGTTTAATTAAATCGAGTCCTTCCTGGGTGATGCGCGTTTTAACGACACGCCGGTCGTCTGTTTGCCGCTCGCGGGTGATCAGGCCGCGCTTTTCCATGCGGTCAAGGAGCCGGGTAATGTCCGGATCATGCGTAATCATGCGATCGCCGATCCCCCGACAGGCCAGTCCCTCGGGCCCCGCGCCACGAAGAATGCGGAGGACGTTGTATTGAGTCCCCGTCAGATTGACGGTGCGAACCAACTGTTCGGCTTCCATTCCAAGGGCGTCCGCCGTCTTCAGCAGAGCCAGGAAGATGCGCTCTTCGATAGGCGCTGGCGGGCGGGACAGTTTGGTTCTAAAACCCATGGGCCTAATATAGTCGTGTAAACGACTATTGTCAAGAGGAAAATATGCTGGGCATCGGGAACCGGCCTTGCTACGGTTTGCGCAGCGGCCGCAAGTGAATCTCACTCAGAAAGCTGACCGGGCCTTGCGTAACGATGGCTTCCACGGCGTGCGCCACGTCTTCTGCCGCCAACACTTTGCTGGCGTCTTTCGGCCCCACTCCGGAAAACTCGGTAGCCACGCTCCCGGGACAAATGACACTCACGCGGATGCCATGCTCGCGCAAGTCTTCCGCCATACATCCGGAAAGGCCCAACAGCCCCCATTTGGAAGCACAATAAATTCCACCGCCCGCAAAAGTGTTTTTGCCTGCCAGGGAACTGATGTTGATGATATCGCCAGAGCCGCGCCGAATCATCGATGGCGCAACGGCCCGGGACACGAGGAAGGCGCTCTTAAGATTGGTATCTAGCACACGGTCCCAATGCGCTTCCGACTTCTGGTGTGCGGGGCCGAACAGGCCTATGCCCGCGTTGTTGACAAGGATTTGGATCGGGCCAAGAGTGGCTTCGGTTTTGGAAATGAGCTCGGCGACTTCCGCGGCGTGACTTACGTCAGCCACTTGAAAGTGCGAGCGCGAGCCTAGCTTCTCGATCGCTTTCGCGGTGTCTTCCAAAGCCGCTCGATTGCGGCCGCAGACTGCTACGGAAGCACCCAGCGCGGCGAGGCGCAGCGCAATGGCCCGTCCGATTCCGCGGCTTCCTCCGGTGACCAGCGCGACTTTTCGCGAAAGCTTCGATGTTCCTGCCGTTCCTGCATTCGTTCCATTTATTTCAACCATGAAAATTTCTTCCTCTTGCGGGCCACGCTTTTCGTGCGACACTCATCCTATCATCAGGAATTTCCGGCGCAGTGGAGATCCCCGCTTGCTCCGGCGTAAACGAATGAGAAGCATTTCCGGCAGCACGAAGATTCACCAAGGATTACAGTTGGTCGAAGAGAACGGCTTGCAGTTGGGGTCGTGCTTTACCTATAATCCGAACGTTTTCCAAGACAACGCGATTCCCGGTAGTATGGTTCCGGGGTGCACCGGAAGCGATAATTCAGGCTTGGAAATTGAGCGAGGAGAAATCGGAATGAATGGAACACGGAGAGTGATGGGGATCGCGCTTGCGGCGCTTTGCCTGATTGTTGCAAGCGCTTGGACTCTAAGTGCGCAAGCGCCGGCGGCAGCAGGACAGGATGCCGGCAAGGCCCAGCCATACACCCTGGCCGAGTACAATGCGTACAAGGCTTGTGAGGGTGAGACGAATCCGGCCGCGAAGATCAAGTGCTTGGATGACTTTGTCTCGAAATACCCGAATTCCGCACTGCTGAACTTCATCTATCCGCTTTATACGCAAGCCTACGGGATGCAAAAGAACTATGCGAAGGTCATCGAGTACGCCGACAAGCTCTCAGGTTTGTGCGACAAAATCGAGCCGGGCGTTTGCTTTAATGCCTATTACACGCACTGTGCGGCGTACAACGCTTTAATCAGCGATCCGCAGCAAAAAGCCGCTGCGGCCGATCCCGCAATCGCCAAGGCTGCTCAGGCTGCTGCAAACAAGGGATTGGAGACGCTAGCCCAGGTGAAGAAACCCGATAATGTTGCGGACGACGCCTGGACCAAGCAAATCAACCAGTTCAAGATTTTTCTTAACGGTGTTGCCGCGCAGGGAGCCATGACGGCAAAAGACTGCGCAAGCGCTGCAACTTCCTACAAAGCCGTGCTGGGTCTCAATCCCGATGACGCCATCTCCACTTATCAGCTTGGGCGCGCCTATCTGTGCACGACTCCTCCCCAGCAGATTGATGCGTTTTGGTACATCGCCCGCGCTGTAGTTTCCAAAGGCGCGACGCAGGCGCAATCCGATAAAGTTAAGAAGTACTTGAAGACGCTCCTCGTCAACTACCAGGGCGGAAACGTCTGTGACAGCTTAACGGATGGCGAGATGAACGAACTCCTTCAGCTTGCCGGCAGTTCCGCGGATCGCCCTTCCAGCTATTCCTTGCCTAGCGGCGCGGACATCGGCTCCGTGCAGAAGGACATGACTATTGCTTCGGTTTTCACTGACCTCAAAGCGGGCGGAGATAAAAGCAAATTAACGTGGCTTGCTTCCTGCGGGCTCGAATTCCCGGAAGTGCCTGGCAAGGTTATTGAAGTCGTACAGGGCGACCCTATAGTGCTGAAGATTGCGTTTGTTACCAGCGACGCAGAATTCGATGCAGCGACGACTCCCAACATGGACGTCAAAGTAGTAGGCCAGCCAGAGGCCGCTCGTGTTGAAAAGGACAGCGCTGTTCATTTCACCGGAACTCTAGTTGCCTATGATCCCGATCCGGCCTTCTTCCTCCATTGGGATAAGGCCAAAGTTAAGGACGAGGACATTCCGAAGGAAAAGGCGCCAAAGAAGCCGGCACCGAAAAAGAAACCTGGCTCGAGCTCGAACTAGTTTTTTCTGATCCGTCTATACGACATAAAACGGCTCTCCGAACTTCCTTGGAGGGCCGTCTTGTTCTCTTCCCTCAAAAAATCCTGATTTAATTGATCTCAGCGCGAGCGCCGGCGGTGCCCGTTTGAGTCCAGCTTGTACTCGTCGATTTTTCGGCTTAGCGTGTTGCGATGGATTCCCAGAGTTTCCGCGGCGCGTGATTGATTGCCGTTCGAGCGGTCCAGCACCCGTTTGATAAAACGCTTCTCGAATTCGCCGACGGCCTCGTCAAAAAGAATCCCTCGTTCCACCATTTGATTCACAAGCCCTTCTAATTGATCTTTCACAATGGCACACTCCGCTCCGATGAATTTCTTAGGGGCCTTCGTGCTTGTTGCTAGTCCAGTTCGCGCCCGGTCAGGATGCGATAAGCCTCCCGGTATTTGTCCCTGGTCGCGCTAACCACTTCGGGAGGCAGTTCCGGGCCGGGCGGGGTTTTCGGCCACCGCATCCGTTCGAGGTAGTCGCGTACAAACTGTTTGTCAAAAGAAGGCTGTGGGCCGCCAGGGCTGAAATGCGCCGCGGGCCAGAAGCGCGAAGAGTCGGGTGTGAGCGCTTCGTCGATCCAGATCAATTCGTTGTTGAGCAAGCCGAACTCGAATTTCGTGTCCGCGACGATGATGCCCCGCGGCGCCGCGTAGGCCGCCGCCCGACGGTAAATTTCCAGGCTCACGGCGCGCACTTTCTCCGCCAATTCTGAGCCGACCATTTTTTCGGCTTGCTCGAAGGAAATATTCTCGTCGTGCCCACTCGCTGCTTTTGTGGCCGGCGTGAAAATTGGTTCCGGCAGCCGGTCCGATTCGCGCAGCCCCGCGGGCAGGGGGATGCCGCAGATTCTTCCGGTGACGCGATAATCCTTCCAACCCGAACCGGAAACGTACCCGCGCACCACGCATTCGATGGGGAGCGGCTTAGTTTTTCGCACCAGCATGGCGCGTCCTGCCAACTCCTCTTGGAACCTGTCGAATGGCGCGGGAAAATCGGTTGCGCTAAGGACATGATTGGCAATCACGTTCTTGAGCAAGTCGAACCAGAAAAGTGAAAGCTGCGTGAGCACCCGGCCTTTGTCTGGAATCGGCGTCGGAAGAATCACGTCGAAGGCCGAGAGCCGGTCGGTCGCAACAATCAGCAGCTTGTCTCCGAGGTCATAGATATCCCGGACTTTTCCCCGCGCGCTCGGCATCAAACCGGCGAAATGCGTTTCGCTCAAGACTTTCATGGCAGGAGTGGCAGACACAGAGAAGCGTCCCCCGACTAAGTGCGAGTCATTCTAGCGCAATGCATCGCGAACGCAAAGGACGACGCGGTGGAAAATTGTGCGAAACGCGGCAGGGAAAATTTTATTGTGTCCAGAAACAGCGCAGAAGAACTGTTTCGCGGATCTCACCCAAGCAGCGCAATGGACACAAATGAAGGCGTGTGAACCTGCTACGCTGCCGAAGCTGCGGCTATCCGCTCCTTCGGCGCGGCGCTTTCCGATTCTTCCCAGCGTACGCTGACCAGCTTCGAGACGCCCGGCTCCTGCATCGTTACGCCGTAGAGAACTGGGGCCATTTCCATGGTTTTGCGGTT
Source organism: Candidatus Acidiferrum sp. (assembly GCA_035623215.1). Lineage (GTDB taxonomy): Bacteria > Acidobacteriota > Terriglobia > Acidiferrales > UBA7541 > Acidiferrum. Next base: position 147,672 of record DASPTW010000049.1, on the reverse strand, counting down.
GTGAGTCACGATGATGAACTGCGTCTGGCCGCTCATTTCCCCAATGAGCCGCGTGAACCGCCCCACGTTCGCTTCGTCGAGCGGTGCGTCGACTTCGTCCAGAATGCAGAACGGGCTTGGTTGGTAGCGGAAAATCGCGATCAGCAGCGCCAGCGCCGTCATCGCTTTCTCACCGCCCGAAAGCAGGAGGACGTTTTGCAACCGTTTGCCCGGCGGCGACGCCACAATGTCGATCCCCGCATCGCCGGAGCTGTCCGGCTCGGTCAAGCGCATTTCCGCCATGCCGCCGCCAAAAATCGCATGGAAGGCGTCGGAAAAGCTCTTGTTGATCGCATGAAACGCGTGCTCGAACTTTTCCTTTGTCGCTTGGTCGAGTTCCGCAATCACCTGCTGCGTGTCGGCAATCGACTGCAGTAGGTCGTCGCGCTCCCGGGTGAGGAACGTAAACCGCTGCTCGCATTCGTTGTACTCTTCGAGCGCCATCATGTTCACTGCGCCCATGTTCTCGATGCGTTGTTTCATCTCGCGGTAATTTGCTTCCGCAAGCGCCAGCTCTTCGCCGCTCATGAACGCCACTTCCGTTGCAATCAAATCTTCCGGCTGGGCGTTCACTTCGCTCAGGCACGTTTCGCTGAGGTGCTGGCGGTCGGACTCGTTCTTTGCGCGCCCGACTTCGGCGTGGCTGCGTTGTTCGCGCAAGTCGCCAAGCGACTGGCGCGCCATTCGCAGGTGATCTTCCATTTGTGTCAGCCGCGTGCGCCCAGCTTCCCACTCTTCCTCAAGTTCGCGCTGCTGCACTTCCAGCCGCAGCTTCTCGGCGCGCAGACCTTCGAGTTGCTGCTGCAGATCTTCGCTTTGCTTGGTCAGTCCGGCCGTTTCGTCGCTGATGGACAGAACCTGCTGCTGCAGCGCCGTTTCGCGGCGTTCCATCTCCGCGCGATCTTCGCGCAGCCGCGCCGCCAGCGCTTCTGCCGCTGACAGCCGCTCGTTCATCGCGGCCAGTTCCGCGCGTGTGGTTGCCAGGTCGTGCTGCTCGGTTTGGATCGCCACACGCAACTGCACCAGTTCTTCCGTGAGACGCGTGCTTTCGGTTTCCGCTTCTGCCCGGTTAAGCGCTGCAGCCGCATGGTCGTGTTTCGCGCGCTCAGCCCGGATTCGCACGTTGTCCATGTCTTTCCTGATTCGCGACAGATCGTTCTGGCAAGCTGTCAGCTCCAAGCCCAGACGCGCCAGTTCGCTTTGCATCTGGCCATGCCGGTGCGTTGCGGAAATCACTTCGCGTTCCACTTCGCGCTGCTTCGTATTGATCTCCTCGATCGCTTGCTCCGCAGCACGCAATTCCGTCGCCGTCGCTTCCAGCGCCGCCTGCTTCTCTGTCCTCTGACGCTCAAGCTGCAGCATCTCGGCGTCTAGCGCGCGCAGTTCCCGCTTCATCCCCAGCGGTCCAGCTTCGTCCGGTCGTCCGCCGGTCACCATGCGGCCCTGGTAGCATGTCCCATCCGGCGTGACGAACGCATACTGTGCGTTTTCCCGCGCCAGCTTCTCCGCCGCAACCGCGCTGTCGGTTAGGTAAGCGCTGCGCAGCCGCGGCAAGAATTGCTTGGCTGCTGCGCCAAGTGGATCGCGGAAATCTACGAGCTTGTCCATCCGTGAAATCACGCCGTCTTCAATGCGGAAATTCACGATCGGCTCGTACTCGTTTGAGAGCCGCAAATTGCGCAGTGAATCCACAAAAAATGTGGCGCGCCCGCCCACTTCCTCCCGCAGCATCGACACGCCCGCACGTGCATGGTCATACGTCTCGACGACCACGTACTCCAGTTCGTCCCGCAGATATTGCTCCACTGCCGTTTCGTGCTGCTGTTCCACTTCGGCGTAATCTGCCAGCACTCCCACCGCGCGGAAGTCCTGTCCGCCTCCGCGCTCGTTCGCCGCAAACAACTTCTGCACGGCGTCAGCCGTGTACGACCGGTCGTTCAGGATTTGCGTTAGCGTCGAGTGCCGTGCGCGCACGCCCGCCAGTGCGTCGCGCAGCGCGCCCGCTTCATTCGTCATCGCTTCGCGCTGCTCACGCAAGCCTGCGATCTTCAACTGCAGTTCTTCCGCACTTTTCTTAAGAGCGTTGACTTGACCGGAAGCCGCTTCAAGTCTGTAGGCCGCCTGCTCCGCATCGTCCCTGGCGCGGATCGACGTTTCGAGCAAATCATGTTCGTTCGCTTCCAATCTCCGCAGCGCTTCTGCTTGGTGCACCAGCGCTTCCTCGGCCTGCTTCTGCTCGCCGTGCAATCGCAGCAGGCGCTCGCCCGCTTCGGTAGCCGATCGCCGCAGTGCTTCGATGCGGCCCTCATGCTCGGCCATTTCTGTTCTGCGCAGCTCGACGCGCTTCGCCGCGTCTTCCACGCGCCCCGTTAGCGTTCCCGATTCTTCCCGCAGGAGAGTGACAGCCTTCACTTGCGCGGCGCTTCGCGTTTCCCACTCCGCCGCTTGCGCACTTGCCTGCGCGAGTTCCGCGCTCAGTTGCACGTGCCGCCCCGCTAGCTCTTCCGCTCTCTGCCGGTTGAACGCGATCTTGTTCTCGCTGCGGTCCACCTCGAGCGCCGTCAAATTCAAAACATTTTGGTTCTGCCGGATTTCCGCATCCAGTTCGTAAATTCTCTGATTCAGCCGGTCCTGCTCGCCTTCTTGCTCTTGGATTGAGTTCACCGCAGCCAGTTCCGCCCCGTTCATCTCTTCTAACTGCTTAGCCAACCGCTCCGCCGCGGCGTCCAGTTCGCGCGCTTTGCCTGCCAGCATTTGGCGCACAATTCCTCGCATCTGCTCGCGAATCTCGGAATACCGCCGCGCCTTCGCCGCCTGTCGCTTCAGCGAACCGAGCTGCTTCTCCACTTCCACCACAATGTCGTTCACGCGCGCCAAGTTCAGCTTCGATGATTCCAGCTTTGCCTCGGCTAGCCGCTTCTTGGTCTTGAACTTTGTCACGCCCGCGGCTTCTTCGATGATGGCGCGGCGCTCCATCGGTTTCGTCGAAAGAATCAGGCCAATGCGTCCCTGTTCGATGATGGCGTACGAGTCGGGCCCCAGGCCGACGCCCATGAACATTTCCTGGATATCGCGCAGCCGCGCCACTCGGCCATTAATCAGGTATTCGCTCTGACCCGACCGGTACAGACGCCGGCTCACCATGATTTCGCCAGGCTTCGTTACGAGGACCGGCTTGTCTGTGCCCTTCTTCTTTCTCTTGAACTTGTTGCCAGCTTCGACTCCGCTCGCACCGGTCGCGGGGTCTTCCGCCAGTGGGGACCCAATATGTTGCGCCCCTTCTTGGCTCAATTGCTCTGCGCTTGAGCCGTGTGCATGGTCGGTTCCTTGAATCTCGTTCTTCTCTGTGTCCTCAGTGTTCTCAGTGCTCTCCGCGTTAATTCTTTTCTCTTCTTCCGCGCCGTCCATCACGAACCGCGCTGCTTCGGCTAGCTCCGGATCCTCCATCGTGATAGTGACTTCCGCCATTCCCAGCGGCGGCCGCTTGGTCGTCCCATTGAAAATGCAATCCGCCATGCGCTCCGCGCGCAGCGACTTGTGGCTCTGCTCGCCCAGCACCCACGAGATGGCGTCCACGACGTTCGATTTGCCGCAGCCGTTTGGCCCGACGATGCACGTCGTCCCCGAGCCGCTGAACGTCACCACCGTGCGTTCGCAAAACGACTTAAACCCTACGATCTCCACTTTTCGCAGCTTAAGCAATTTGTCCCCTTTGTCTCGTCAATCGCTTTGCGATTGCCCCTAACAAAGACCGCGTCATTCTAAGTTCGATGCCATCTATCAACACCCTGTTGACCAGCGTGGCCGGGAAAATATCACGCGATGAGAGACGACGTGGTATTCCTCTAGGGGAGGGGCTTTGTGCGTCAGGTCAACCCCGCGCACACCAAGGTTGCCTGCAAAAACGTTTGGCAGGTCTTCTGTCAGAGGCCCAGCCGCCTGGCGCCGGCGGCCTCTTACCAGGCCGCTCTTACGGATGGCGGTACGGGAAAAAACCATAACACGCTCCTCATCTCCTGTAAAGCCCTGCGCTACATTTTGTGGCTCTACCGGCATCACCACTAGCCTCAAACCCCTGCTGGGAATCCTCGATGCTTGTCTCGGCTCGAAACTCAGCGGCCTCCTCGCACGTCACTTATATTGACTGATTTAGTGATAAATTCTCGTGATAAGTTTTTCGACCGCGTATCGAGAGGGACCTGTGTGCTTACCTGGGAAGAACACCATCTGGCTGGCGTGGCTGTCTGGAGCATGCCTCATTGGGTTCAGTGGTTGCAGTGCCATGAAAGTCAAGCTGGGGGTGCGTGTGGACTTGACGCAGACTCCCGTTTCGTCCATCGAAGTCAGCCTGCCAAAAGGCCCGGGAATCGCGCCGGGACAAAAATCGCCACTCGTTGTTCAAGTTACGCAACCCGACGGCAAAGTTTTGCAAACCGAGGGCCAAGGCGGCGGCAAAGTCCAGTGGAAAGACCTGAAAGTCACGGCAGCCGTGGTGGCGGTCAATCAGAAGGGAGTCATTTCTCTGGCGAAGGATCCGCGAGTTAGCGACGGCAAGGTCGGTCATGTCACCGTAACGGTCCCGAGCCATCCCGATATCCACGCCGCCAACCTCGACATTCCCTTTCGGTACGATGTCGCCTTCGTCTCCAATTTTTCGGGTACCCGCGGCACCGACGGTCTGAATGGCCAGGATGGCATGGATGGCCTGAGCGGAACGATGGGTTCTATCGACCCGAATAGTCCTTCTCCGGGCGGTGACGGCACCAATGGCACCGATGGCTCCAACGGTCAGGATGGTAGTCCCGGCGGAGACGGACCGTCTGTGGACCTGCGCGTAACACTCCAACCGGCGAATCTCCAATCGCCCGATCATCCTCTCCTCCAAGTGAGCGTCTCCGCAAAGACCAAACGGAAGCTCTACCTAATCGATCCCCATGGAGGTTCGCTCACCGTGGTTGCCGATGGCGGCCAGGGAGGCTCAGGCGGACGCGGTGGCCGGGGAGGTCGCGGCGGGTCGGGCGGCATCGGCACTCCCAACGGTCGCGACGGCATGAACGGTTCCGACGGTCGCAGTGGCTTTGACGGTTCCGCGGGCAAGGGCGGCCTTATTGCCGTGACTTACGATCCCCAAGTCAAACCCTACTTAAGCTTCCTCCATCTCTCCAGCCGCTACGGCCCCGCACCTCTATATAAGGAAGCTCCCGTCCCCGCCCTTTGGTAGGCTTCGCTGTGCTTTTTTGTAAGGCGTCGACAAACCTATAGGCCCCGCACCAGCAGGAAGTTCGCACAACCTCTGTGTCGACACGCAGGAGTAATCCGTCTCGCTAGTCAGGGCCCTTATGTGCCCAGCAGGTTAGGCTGCAACCTTGTATATCCCTGCTCGTGGGCCCAGAGCGAATAGGGGATCGCCGCTAAGTCATCAACCAGGGGAATGGCATTCCCATCTTTGGTCAGGTCAATCGTTCGCAAGTAAAACTTGCACGTGTCGCACGCTTCGACGCGGATGTGCGGCGTATCTTCCGAGATGTAAATCGGCAATTTGTCTTCCGTCTCTTCGCCGCAGGTGGGGCACAAGATTCGCCGGAACTCCCACTCCTGCAAGCAGAACGAGCACACTAGGAATCGCTTTCCGCCGTCGCCTTCCGGGCGCAGAATTCCCAGCAGCGGCCGCGAACCGCACACCGGACACAGCCGCGTGGTTCCCGCCAGGGGCGCTCGTTGCGTCAGCGCTCCGCTGAACTCCGCGTACGGTTCCAGAAACGCCCGCGGCAGAAATTGCGCAAACGCTCCGACCTGCTGGTCGTAAACCCCGGCATGCTTCCAGTATGCTTCCAGGCTCGCAATCCAGGATTCCGTCGGCTGCAGCGCCATTTGCCGCGCCGATTCCGCTAGCGCTGCAGGGGCGCGCTGCTCGATGGTCGAAAGATAGCCGCGAAAGTAAGGAAGAAGCAGTGCCAGGTCGAGCTCTTCACGCACGCCGGGAGCCAGTCCTCTGCTAGGCCGGAATTGACTGGAAGCTGCAATATTCGCGTGAAGTAGTTTTTGAAACGAGGCGACGTGCTTATAAAACTCGAGAAACTCGGTAGCCCCGGAATACGGCGAACTGAGCCGGTCGGCACGTTGCATTCGCGCGTCGTATTCAGCCCCACCGGTTTTTGTTGGCGTCATTTGCGCGGCGTGGAAGAATCGCCGATGAACTCTTTATACCATGCCGGATGATATCGCTTCGCGAACGCAATGGAAACGTCTCCCCGAATGACAGAGCCGAACGCGCCGCGTTCCGCGAACACTCCCATGTACACGTGGATCAGGAATAGGCCGATGGTAAATAAAGCCGCCGCAGGATGAATCAGTATGGAAAGATAGCGCAAGAATCGCAGGTTCCACGGAATATATTCGGGGAACCAAAGGACTACGCCGGTGAGCAGCAGCGCCACCGCGCTCCAGAAAAATCCCCAGAATAAAAATTTCTGGCCTGCGTTGTAGCGCCCGGCGGGAGGCATCTTGTCGTCCTGGTTCGTGCTGTAATAACGCACTGCTCTCCACCACGCGCGATCATCATCGGTGTGCTTCATCTGCGGCGCCCACATCGCGTACATGCGCAAAACCGCCAGGGAGAAAATCAGCCCGGCCCAGGGATGCAACATTCGCGAAATGGGCGCGCCGCCCAGAATCACGGCAACCCAGAACAGCCACGGCGACCAGAATGCCAGCCCTGTCGCCATCAAATACATATACGTTGCCGCTGCCACCCAGTGCGTCAGGCGCTCGCGCAGGTTGTAGCGAAGAACGTGCCCGTGAGGAATGATTTGTTCGGGGTGGCTCACGATTTTGTTCCTCCCGCCGCGATGTCTTCCTCTTCGCGCGCTTTCGGCCCGTAGCGGAGGTAGTGCACGAACAAGCCGATCAAGCCGCCGATCATCGCGGCGTTGCCGAGCCACTTGAGCGGGCCTTTCCACAATTTCACAGTCCAAGGCACGCTCGGGTTTTTCGGCAAGCCGCCGTAAATTTCCGGATTCGCGGCGTCGTGCAAAACGTAAATCACTCCGGTCCCGCCCACGCCTTTCGGATCGTAGACGCCGGCATTCGGAAAATTCGAATGCTCGCGCAGTTGCTTGGCGCGCTTTTCCGCCAAATCCTTCATGTCGTCCTTCGAGCCGAAGTGCAGGCAACCCGTCGGGCAGGACTTGATGCACGCCGGCTCAAGGCCTTCGCTGACGCGGTCAGTGCAGAGCGTACACTTGAACACGCGATGCGTCCTTGGATTCATCTTGGGAATATCGAAGGGACAGCCGGTGATGCAGTAACCGCAGCCAATACAATTGGCCTGCTGAAAATCTACGATGCCGTTGGTGTACTGCACGATAGCGCCGTCGGCGGGGCACGCGGCGAGGCAGCCTGGCTCGGCACAATGCATGCACTGATTCTTGCGCATCAGCCACATCAGCGAGCCGTCTTCGCGCTCGTGCTCGTTGAAGAGGATCAGGTTCCAATAATTCCAGCGGGTTTCCGGCATGGTTTGGTACGTGTTGCCGAAAACTGTTTCGCCAAACGGCAAATCGTTCCACTCCATGCACGCAACTTCGCACGCTTTGCAGCCGATGCAGGTGGTGGTGTCGATGAGCTTGCAAACCGTGTATTCGCGCTGCGTGTCTTCGCCGGGGACTGTGCCCGCGTGGCCCGAAATTTTCTGAACGCGTAGCGTGGCTTGGCTCATCGCTTTGCTCCTACGCTTTCTCGAGCTTCACGAGGAAGCCCTTGAATTCCGGTGTGTACGCGTTGGGGTCAACGACCGTCGGAGAAAGCACGTTGGCCACAATGCGCTCGGTTTTGCCTTCGTCCTCGGCGATGCCGCGGTAGCCCCAGTGAAAGGGAATCCCGATTTGGTAGGTTTTCTTCCCATCGATGGTCATCTGTTTGATGCGCTTGGTCACCATCGCTTTGGCGATATACGTTCCCCGAATGCTGGAGACTTTCACGGTGTCGCCGCCGCGAATTCCACGTTCCTGAGCCAACTCCTCGGGGATCTCGACGAACGGTTCGGGAACAAGTTGGACGTTCATTGGGTTATTTTTGGTCCAGTAGTGGTAATGCTCGGTCAGGCGGTACGTCGTGCAAATGATGTCGAAGCCGTCTTTCGGCGTGCCGTATTTGTCTTCGGGAGTTTTGAAGCGCTTTACCACGGGATTCTTGGATTGTCCTGGATGCAGCGGATTTTCAATGGGGCTCTCGGTCGGTTCGTAGTGCTCGGGGAACGGCCCTTCCGCAAACGCGCCAAGCGGCGCGAAAATCCGGCCCACCCCTTCGGGATTCATGATGAATGGGCCCATGTGGTCCTTAGGATTGGAGTCGGCCTTGAAATCGGGTACGTCGTTTCCTGCCCACTTTTGCGTGGCTTCGCTCCACCACACTTGGCGGCGCGAAGCGTCCCAGGGCTTGCCGTCTAGGTCACATGAAGCGCGGTTGTACAAGACGCGGCGATTGGCCGGCCATGACCAAGCCCAATTTTGGTGAATGCCGAGGCCCGAAGGATCAGTTGGGTCGCGGCGCGTGGTGAGGTTTCCGGCTTCGCTGTAAGAGCCGCAATAAATCCAGTTTCCGCAGGAAGTCGTACCGTCATCTTTCAGCCAGGCAAAACCCGGAAGCTGGTTGCCGGCCTTGAGCTGAGCTTTGGTGGCCGGATCTTCGGCGTCAACGAACGTTTTGCCGTTGATTTCCTTAAGAACTTCGGCGAGCGAAGGATTCGTCGGATCGGTGTAGGCCCAGGTTAATTTCAAAATCGGGTCGGGGAATTTTCCGCCCTCCTTTTTGTAAAGCTCGCGAACCTTAAGGAAAATTTGCGCGACGATGGCCTGATCCAGTCGGCAATCTCCAGGCATCGGCAGCGCCGTGTTTTTCCACTGCAGCCACCTCGCGGAATTGGTGAACGTGCCGTCTTTTTCCGCGAACCCCGCGCAGGGTAGGCGATAGACGGTCGTCTGGATTTTTTTCATTTCGTCGTCGGTGATTCCAGGCGACTTCCAGAATTCGCTGGTTTCGTCGGGATAAATTTCGCCGACGACCAACCAGTCTGCTTTTTTCAGGGCGTCGATATTCTTCTTGGAGTCCGGGCCAATGGCCACCCCATTCATGCCAAAAGCGAAGAGCCCTTTGACGATGCCGTTGTACATGTTGTCCCAGAGGTAGGTCCAGGAGTAGTTGCGGTCAACCTTCGGGAGATAGTCGAAAGCCCAATCTGTTTGTTTGGTGGCGGCGTCGCCGTAGAGCGCCTTCAAGAAACTCACCGCGAACTTCGGGGTATTGCCCCAATAGTTGAAGGAATCCCACGGCCCAGGTTTGGCGGGCTTAGGGGTAATTCTCTTGATCCACGCAGCGAAATCGGTATCCACAGGCACCGGAACTTTCAAATAGCCGGGCAAATTGTCGAAAATGCCGGCCATGTCGGTCGCGCCCTGGATGTTGGAGTGGCCGCGAAGCGCGTTGACGCCGCCGCCCGCGCGTCCAACGTTGCCAAGCAGCAATTGCAGCATCGCCGCGGTGCGAATCGTCTGCGTACCGGAAGTGTGCTGGGTCCAGCCGACGGCATAAATTATGGTTCCGGCCTTCTTCATGTCGCCGTCTTTGCGAATGGAAGTGAAGAGGTCGGCGGCTTTCAAGAATTGTTCCTTGGGCACGCCGGAGATGCGCTCGACCATTTCCGCGGTGTAGCGGCTGTAATGCTTTTTCAGAAGTTGGAAGACGCAATTAGGATGCTGGAGGGTGAAGTCGTACGCGACTTTTTCCGGGAGCGCGGGAGGGGGAGGCGTGGCACCAGGCGCTATCGGAGCCGCTTTTGGTTCGGGCATGGTCTTGCCCGCGGCGTCGCCGCCGGCGTAATTCCAACTCGCCTTGTTGTAGGTTTGTGTCGCGGCGTCGAATCCGGAGAAGATGCCTTCGGACTCCGGCAGCTTGAAACCATCCTTCACGACGAACGCGGCGTTGGTGTAGTGGAGCAGATAGTCCTTCGCGAAGCGCTTGTTCTCGATGGCGTAGTTGATGAGACCACCGAGGAAGGCGATATCACCCCCGACACGGAGCTGGCAGAAGAGATCGGCGACCGATGCCGTGCGCGTGAAGCGCGGGTCGACCACGATCATCTTCGCGTTGCGATTGCGCTTCGCTTCGATAGCCCACTTGAAGCCGCAGGGATGGTTTTCGGCCGGATTCCCGCCCATGATCAACATCATGTCGGTGTTCTTGATGTCGACCCACCCATTGGTCATCGCCCCGCGTCCAAACGTTGGTCCCAAACTTGAGACCGTGGGGCCGTGTCAAACCCTGGCCTGATTTTCGAGATGCACGACCCCCAGGGCGCGCATGGCTTTGACGACAAGATAGTTGAACTCGTTGGTGTCGGTGCAGCCGCCGGTCCAGGCGATGGATTCGAGGCGGTTGACCTTGTTGCCCTTGGCGTCGGTCTCGATGAAAGTCTGGTCGCGAGTGTCTTTGACTTTCTGGGCGATTTCGCTGATGGCCTGATCCCAGGAAATGTCTTGCCAATCGGTTCCACCCGGGCGGCGCACCTGCGGTTTGAGCAGCCGGCGTTCGTTCAGGATGTCCTGCTCGAGCGAGGCGCCTTTGGGACAGAGCGTGCCGCGATTGATGGGGTGGTCGGGGTCGCCCTCGACGTGGACGACCTGCGCCGTGACGTTTTTGGCGCGGTCGCCGATGCTATAAATGATGACGCCGCAGCTCACCGAGCAGTAGGGACAGGTCGAGCGCGTCTCGTTCGCCCTCGCAATCTTCAAGGTGCGAAGCTGCGCGTACGCGGGCTTCAGGTCGAAACCGAAGACCGCGGCAGCCGCGCCGCCCATCGTCGTAAGCTTGAGGAAGTCTCTTCGGGAAGCTTGCATGATGCCTCCTTGTAATCAGATGACGAAGAGGTCCAAAAGACGGAAACTATTTTTACGGCGGGTCGGGCTCATGCTGGGAACCCCCTCCGCGGGCGGTGACGTACGGTAGGGAGAAGCCTGCGGAAGTCCTTTCTTATGACGGGGGAAGGCAAGGTGTCAAGTCTTCATTTCAGTGGAAGCGGGCGCGAGAGCCTTGCCTCCCACAATCTCACGAAACATGGCAAAGCGGCGGCCAGTCCCATTTTGAACCCGGAATGAAGGGGTTCCCATTCTAATTTTTGTGGACACGTGCACTTACTTTCCTTCACAATGCATCTCATTGTGTCCTGTGGCCGCGACCGCGCGGAAATTTCAAGTGGCGAAATAGATCAAAGGAGGGGTCGTGATTCGAAGATTCGGCAGATTCTTGCTCGCAATCGTAGCGCTTGTGTTTTTCGTGACTAGCATTTGTCAAGCTCAGTCACAGTCCCTATTGACGCGACATGAGCGGGACGTGATTCCGAGTGGTCAGGCACGCTCTGTGGGGCAACTCCCTGCGACCCAGACCCTGCGCCTTGTCCTGGTTCTTCCTCTCCGCAATCAGGCAGAGCTGGATCAGTTCCTGAACGAACTCTACGATCCTTCCAGTGCCTCCTACCGAAAGTTCCTTACAGTGGAAGAGTTCACAGCGAGGTTTGGACCTACGCAGGAAGATTATGACGCTGCGATCGATTTCGCGAAGAGAAACGGCCTGACGGTGGCTGGCACTTCGCCCAACCGGCTGAACTTGGACGTCATAGGGACGATAGCGAACATTGAAAAAGCCTTTCATTTGAAAATGGGCGTCTATCAGCACCCCACCGAAAACCGCTTGTTCTACGCTCCTGACCGGGAGCCCACTACAAATCTGCCATTCGCTTTGTGGCACATCTCGGGGTTGGACAATTTTTCGATCCCACATCCCGCCGGCCTGCATAGAAATCGGAGTGTGAAAGCAAACGCGACTACCGGCTCCGGCCCGTCAGCCTCTTTTCTAGGCAGCGATATGAGAGCCGCATATTATGGCGGAACTAGCCTGACCGGCGGCGGCCAATCGCTCGGCTTGCTCGAGTATTACGGCACTGATTTGGCTGATTTGAACACCTACTTCAGCAACATTGGCCAAGGCAACTCTGTTCCGATCACGCTGCTTTCCACGGATGGAACCAGCACGAGCTGCGTCTATCCCAGCTGTGATGATACGGAACAGACGCTGGACATGACGCAGGCGCTTGGTATGGCGCCGGGCCTTTCCAGCCTGGTGATGTACGTGGGATCGAGCGACGCTGCGATTTTCAACGCCATGGCCACGGCCAGTCCCCTGAACGCGCAATTGAGCTCTTCGTGGACGTGGAGTCCGGCGGACCCCAGTACGGACAATCCGTACTTTCAAGAGTTCGCCGCGCAAGGTCAGAATCTGTTTCAAGCTGCCGGTGACAGTGGAGCTTGGAACTCTTCTTCCGAGATTTTCCCTACCGACGATGTTTATGTCACCTCTGTCGGCGGCACTGACTTGCAGACAAGCGGGGCAGCCGGTCCCTGGAGCTCGGAAACCGCGTGGGTTGATGGTGGCGGTGGCGTTTCGCCAAATCGCTTTGCGATTCCTTCCTGGCAGACCAGTGCGGCCAGCGGCTGCTCCAGCTGTTCCAAAACCTATCGAAACGGCCCGGACGTTTCGGCCAACGCAAACTTTACCTTTTATGTTTGTGCCGACCAGTCCGGGTGCACTGCCAACTACTATGGAGGCACCAGCTTTGCGGCGCCCATGTGGGCCGGCTACCTCGCGCTCATCAATCAGCAGGCCGTCGCCAATGGGAATAGCAGGCTCGGGTTTATTAACCCGAGCCTTTATTCGATTGGCGGAGGCTCGAGCTATGACACTGATTTCCATGACATCACCAGTGGCAGCAACGGCGATTCGGCAACCACTGGCTACGATTTGGCCACCGGATGGGGAAGTCCCAACGGGACGGGCCTGATTAACGCGCTTGCCGGAACTTCGTCGACTCCCGGTTTCAGCCTTTCAGCCTCGCCGGCTTCCGTCTCCGTGGTGCAGGGGAATTCGGGAACCTCCACCATCACCAGCACAGTGAGTGGCGGATTCAATTCGGCTGTCTCGTTATCTGCGAGCGGACAACCCGCGGGTGTGACCGTTGGCTTCAGCCCCACGTCGATCACCGGGACGGGAAGCTCGACCATGACTATGACCGTGGCATCCTCCACGACTCCTGGCACCTACAGCATCGTCGTGACGGGAACCTCCGGCAGCACCACCGAAACCACTTCGGTTTCCCTCACCGTGACTAGCTCAACGGCGGGCTTCTCCATCAGTGCATCGCCTTCCTCCATTAGCGTTGCTCGAGGTAGGTCGGGCTCCTCCACAATCACCACCTCCGTTACTGGCGGTTTCGATTCGGCGATTTCCTTGTCTGCTTCGGGAGGAGGAAGCTCGCTAAGCGTAACCTTCAATCCTAGTTCGATTACTGGGGCTGGGACTTCGACCATGACCGTGAGAGTGGGCAACCGAGCTTCGCTCGGAAATCACACCATCACCATCACGGGCAAGAGCGGAAGTACCACTCATACCACCACAGTGACGGTGGATGTTTTGAGATAGAGAAACTGCATTGCTCTTCGCGCTCCCTGCATGGGAGTGAGGATCCAAGGCCCGGGGCCTTGCGCTCCGGGCCTTTTTGTTTGCCGAGGATGCTCGGGAAAGCGTTTTGGAGTGAAGTGGTGGCTAAATTAGGTTGATGGACTTGGCGTGACGCTTCAGTTTGTCCCGAAAATTCGGGTGCGCGATGCTGATCAGCAACTCGGCGCGTTCTTTTGTGGATTTCCCCCGTAGATTCACCATGCCGTATTCGGTGACGATATGCTCGACGTCCATACGCGTGTCAGTGGCCATCTGCACGCGCGGCACAATACAAGAGATGGTGCCGTTCTTCGCCGCGGATTTTAGGGCGATGAAGGATTTTCCGCCTTTGGAAAACGCCGCGCCCTTCACGAAGTCAAATTGCCCGCCGGAGCCGCTGTACTGGTGGCCGTTGATGAATTCAGCGTTTACCTGGCCGTAGAGATCAATTTCGATGGCCGTGTTCACGCTGATGAGATTGTCGTGTTGAGCGATGATGCGGATGTCGTTCACGTACGCGGAGGAATAGCTTTCCATGGCGGGGTTGTCATTCATGAAGGCGTACATGTCGGCGTCGCCCATGGCGATGGTGAAGACGTGCTTGCGCGGATGAAGCGTTTTCTTTTGGCCGTTGATGACGCCGCTGCGAATCAAACCCACAAAAGCTGGGCTGAATAATTCCGAATGAACGCCGAGGTCATTGTGATCCGCCAGGTAGTGCGCAACGGCATTGGGGAGGTTGCCGATGCCAAGCTGGAGAGTCGCTGCATCCGGGATCTTTTCTGCGATGAGCTTTCCGATCTTTAACGAGTCCTCGTCAGGTGGCCGGGAAGGAATTTCCGGAAGCGGCATATGGTTTTCGACGATGCCGTGCACTTCGGAAACATGCACCAGGGAATCGCCAAAAACGCGTGGCATGTTCTTGTTCACTTCGACGAGGACGCGGTCGCACTTTCGAATGACCGTCGAGGCGTAGTCGTTGTCCGTGCCCAAGCTGAAGTGCCCTGACGCATCCATCGGCGAGACCGTGACGAGGAAAGTGTTCATGTGGACATGCTCGGTCAGCGCCCGGGGAATCTGTGAGAAGTTGCAAGGGATATAGCTAAGATATTTGCGGCCTTCGGAGATGCCTTGATCGATGATTCTGCGGTCGGGTTCGCCTATGAAAAAGTTTCGGGCATTGAGTTTGGAGAGCACTTCCGGCCGGACAAACGTCTCCGCTGCGTATTTCATCGAATGCTGGTAGTAGAGATTGAGGTTTTTCAGGTTTCCCGCCAGGACACGGTCGGCAAAAGCCTTGGCTAGGCCAAAAGGCATGCCCATTCCCAAAGCGATGCAGAGAGTGCTGCCATCCTGGATGGCTGAGGTGGCTTTTTGCGGTGTGGTGAGCTTGCTAATGTATTGCTCCTGCGGAGTTTGCGCAGTCATTGGGGTCCTCGCAAGGTAATCGGAATGGGGGATGGTTGCCGGGGGCGCGATGCCTGTGAGCAAATAGCGTGCCGTACATGGGCCCGCATTTGCAAGCTCTTCGGTTCACCTCCTCCGGTAACCGCTGCCACTCTCAAAATTTAGCGCAGCGCGATACAATCAATGTGCCCCCAGGCGGGTTCTCAACATCTGTAATCTTTAGAGGTCGCAGACCGTAACTTATATGTGAGGCGCCCGTTTTAGGAGGGTAGGAGTGTCCACGGTGACGATCGAAAACTCCCCCAAACATGACCTGGGGTCGCTGCGCATCCGGGAGGGCCAGCGCAGCCAGAGCAGCCTGGGCAAGCGCGTTGCATACGCGGCAATCCCCGTTGTCATCTTCGCCGGGATCGTGGCCGTCGCCTTTGCGTTTCGCAACCAGAAACCGGTGGTCGAAGTGGCCACGGTCAGCAAGCCCGAAGCGGGCGGCCAGCTGACCGCTTTGAACGCCAGCGGCTACATCACCCCGCGGCGCCGGGCCACCATCGCGGCGAAAATTACCGGCCGCGTCACCGGTGTTTTCTTTGATGAAGGCACTCGCGTCAAAGAGGGCCAGCTCCTGGCCACACTGGATGATTTGGACTACAAACGCTCTCTGGACTCTGCGAAGGCAGACCGCGACGCTTCTCAAGCCTCGATTGCCGATCTTGAAGTGCAGCTCAAGAACGCCGAGATCGAGCTGCGGCGCGCCCAGCAGTTGCGCGACGCAGGAGTGCAGACACAGGAAGCGCTGGACAACGCGCGCACCACTGCGGACAGCCTGCGGGCGAAAATCGCGCTGGCCAAGCAACAGGTAATCGCCGCCGAGACGCGCATCAATGCGGCGCAGCAGGCCGTGGACAACTGCACCATTCGCGCGCCTTTCCCCGGAATTGTCGTCTCCAAAGACGCGCAGGTCGGTGAGATGGTCTCCCCCAATTCGGCCGGCGGCGGTTTCACGCGCACGGGCATCGCCACCATCGTCGATATGAAGTCCAACGAAATTGAAGTCGATGTCAACGAATCGTACATCGCACGGGTAAAGGAAGGGCAGCCGGTGACCGCGACGTTGGACGCTTACCCTGACAAGCAAATTCCTTCCAAAGTGAGGACGGTGATTCCAACGGCGGACCGGCAAAAGGCGACCGTCAAGGTGCGCATTACCATTTTGAATCTCGATCAATACGATTTCATCCTGCCAGATATGGGAGTGAAGGTCGCGTTCCTGGAAGAAAAACCAGCCGCGAAAAAGGGAAAAGAGCAAGCTCCTGAAGCGCTCGCGTATATTCCCAAGATCGCGGTGCGGACCGATGCCAATACCTCATTTGTGTATTTGCTTCACGACGGCAAAGTCGAGCGCCGGGCGGTGAGTCTCGGTCCAGACCGCGGCACGGACGTTGCCGTGCTTGCCGGAGTCACGCCGGGTGACTCCCTCGTCGTGAAAGGTCCGGAGAGTTTGCGTGATGGTGACAAAGTCGAAATCCGCCAATAGGAGCCGGGAATGATCCGCGTCGATGGACCCAGCATTTCGAACAGCCTGATTCAAGTTCGCGGTTTGAACAAGACCTACACTCGCGGCGGCGAGCAGATCCAGGTTTTGCAGGGCCTGAACCTGGACGTGGACAAGGGCGATTTCGTGGCCTTCATGGGGCCGAGCGGCTCCGGCAAGACCACTCTGCTCAATTTGCTCGGCGGACTTGACGTGCCGTCCGCCGGCAGCGTCACCGTGGACGGCGACGAAATCACCCACATGTCCGGCAGCAAGCTCACGCATTGGCGCGCGCGCCACGTCGGCTTCATCTTTCAGATGTACAACCTCATCCCGGTGCTGACCGCGTACCAAAACGTCGAATTGCCGCTGCTTTTGACAAAGCTCTCCTCCTCCGAGCGCCGCAAGCACGTGGAAACTGCTCTCGGCGTCGTCAGCCTTTCTGACCGCATGCACCATTACCCACGGCAGCTCTCCGGAGGCCAGGAGCAGCGCGTCACCATCGCCCGCGCCATTGTTTCTGATCCCACATTTTTACTCTGCGACGAGCCTACCGGCGACCTCGATCGAAAGAGCGCCGGGGAAATCATGGGGCTTATCGAGGAACTGGTCAGCAAATATGGCAAGACCGTCTTGATGGTCACCCACGACCCGCTCATTGCCGCGCGTGCGCACACTACACTGCATCTGGACAAAGGGGTATTGGTCGAAGCCCATAAGCTCGAACAAGGTGCTCTCGCTGGCGGTGTCGCATGAAATTCCGCTCGCTGATTTTTGCCAACCTGTTTCGCAAAAAATTTCGCTTAATCCTGACCGTCGGTTCCTTTGCCATTGCGCTGGTTCTTTTCACTTTCCTGGGCGTGGTGAAGAGCGCTTTCAACCGTGGCGTTGAAGTCGCTGGCGCGGATCGTCTGATCGTCGTCGATCGCGTTGGCTTGATGCAGCTCATGCCGGTTTCCTATGGCGACAAAATCCGCGCAATCCCCGGCGTGAAATACGTCACACACGACCATTGGTTCGGCGGCGTGTACCAGGACGAGAAGAATTTCTTTCCGCAGTTTGTGATCGACGTGGAAAATCATCGCCAGGTCTACCCGGAATTTATCGTGCCTGACGAGCAATGGAACAATTTCGTCAAAGACCGCCAGGGCTGCATTGCGGGCAGACGCCTTGCCGAGCGCTTTCACTGGAAAGTCGGCGACCGCATCCCCCTCAAAACAACCATCTACGGAGCGGCAAACTGGGAATTCAATCTTGACGGCATCTACCACACCGACAAGGAAGGCGGCGACGAAGGTCAATTCTGGCTCCAATGGAAATACTTTGATGAGACTGTTCCCAGCGTCATTAAGAGCACAGCGGGATGGTATATCCTCAAGCTCGATAGCCCCGACGATGCTGTTCGCGTAGCCAAGGCCATCGACGAAAAATTCGCCAACTCCTCGGACGAGACCAAGACCGAAACCGAATCTGCCTTCGCCGCCGGTTTTGCCAAGCAGTTTGGCAACATCGAGTTTCTGATCATGACCATCGGCGGGGTCGTCTTCTTTACTTTGCTCCTGGTCACCGGCAACACTATGGCCATTTCGGTCCGCGAGCGCACCAATGAATTGGCGGTCTTAAAAGCCATCGGACTAACTGACCGCACCGTTCTGTTCCTTGTTTTGGCTGAATCCCTGGTGATTTCTTTTATCGGGGGTGTGCTGGGTCTTTTCCTCGCGTGGGGGGCGATTCCAGCGGTCAGCGCTGCCCTCACCGGCTTGCTGCCTCCGCTGCTTCTCTCCAAGACGATGCTCACGCTCGGCCTCCTCTTTGCGCTGTTTATCGGGGCGGCCAGTGGACTGCTTCCAGGCATCGGCGCTATGCGCATGCGTGTCGTAAATGCGATGCGGAGGGTCTGACGTGGCCATTCCAATTATCTATAACGTTCGCAGCGTTCGTGCGCGCTGGACTTCCGCAATCGTAGCCGTCGTCGGCATTGCAGGTACCGTCGGCGTTTTCGTCGCGATGCTTTCCCTTGCGCGGGGTTTCCGGGCCACCTTGGTTTCCTCCGGCTCGGAAGACAATGCCCTGATTGTTCGCGGCGGCGCGACCTCCGAGATAACTAGCGGCATTGGCCTCGACTCCGTGAAAATCATTCAGGATGCTCCCGGCATCGCGCGGGGAACCGGTGGCCCGCTGGTCACGGCGGAGGCCGTGCTCATGGCTCCTATCCCTTTGATTTCCACGGGCACCGACGCCAATGTCGAACTGCGGGGCGTCGCGCCCAACGTCCTCGAAATCCGCAAGCAGGTCAAGATCGTTCAGGGCCGTATGTTCATTCCGGGCCTCACAGAAGTTGTCGTCGGCAAAAACGCCAATACCACTTACTCCGGCTTGACGCTCAACAACACCATCTGGCTTGGCACCATGCAATGGAAAGTTGTCGGGATCTTCGACGCCGGCGGCAGTTCGTTTGATTCGGAAGTTTGGGGCGACTCGCGTCTACTCACGGAAGCCTATAAGCGGCCGGACACTTTCTTCCAGTCCGTAACGGTTCACCTCACCTCTCCGCAAGCACTGACTCAGTTGAAGGACTCCCTTACTACTGATCCTCGTCTGAACGTCGATGTAACCCGGGAAATCGAGTATTACGCCAAGCAGTCCACACGCATGACCACCCTCATCACCCGCCTCGGCGGCTTCGTTGCGTTTGTCATGGCGATTGGAGCGGTTTTCGGCGCGCTCAATACCATGTATTCGGCCGTCGCGGATCGCGGCCGCGAAATTGCCACCATGCGCGCCCTCGGTTTCGGCGGTCCATCAGTTGTCTTCTCTTTCCTTCTCGAAGCGCTCTTGATTTCCTTTATCGGCGGCGTTCTCGGTTGCCTTGCTGTTCTGCGCTTGAACGGAATTACCACCAGCACCATCAACTTTCAAACTTTTTCCAATCTCGCTTTTGCCTTCAAGGTCACTCCGGACTTGCTCGGATGGGGCGTTGTTTTTGCCTTGGTCATGGGCATCCTCGGGGGCATGTCCCCGGCCATCCGCGCCGCGAGCCTTCCCGTTGCTTCCGCCCTTCGCGAACTCTAAGTCCACCCCATGCCTGAAAACAAAAAGAGAGGCCACGCAAGGCCTCTCTTTTCCAATTCTGATATGGTGCGATTAGTCCGCCAGCCTTAATTTCTCCACGTACGCATTGAACGCAGCTTTCACTCTTGCGGGATCTGGCGGTTTCGATTTCGCTTCCCAGAGCGGCGTCAGAAATGCGTCCATAGCCTTGTCGATTTCGTCGAACAGTTGCTTGTTGGTCTTCGATAGTGCGGCGTCGCCTCCGTAATCCTCCGCCTTGTCCCACACTCTCTCGAGCACGCGGCCCATCTCGGCTGCCGCTGCCACATCGCCCTTTTGGTAATCCGAATAAATGTGCTGAGCGAGGGCGCGGTACGCACCCATCTTCGAATTATCGACTCCATTGGTTTGCCCGACCTTTTTGTCTTGGGCGAGTCCCGAACCAGCAGCAACCGCTACGGCCAGAACTAGAAACAAAAAGCCTTGAAAAAGCTTGTCTATTCGTCGAGTGAAATTTGCCATTGATCCCTCTCTCTTTTTTCTTGCGTGAACTCTTGGAGCGCTCGCGCCCAACTTCTCTCTTTCCCTGATTGAGAAATTTTTAACATAGTCCGTGTACTTTCTTCCCGGACTTCACCGCTCCTGTTCGCAAAGGAATAAGTGACCTATTCGCGTAGCCAGGATTTTTGCGCGATTACGGCCCATCCCGGCATTTCGGCCAGGGCACGGCCCGCTGATATTCAATTGTTCAACAGCAGTTTCGCAGCATTCTTGTCATTTCCCTGGAGCGTTCAGGGGACGCGCGGCTATCCTAGAAGTGAACCGAATCGAAGTGGGGAACCCTTGGGGATAGCATGAGCGTTTTTGGGAATTCAGCAGCGCAGACTCGTCAATGCGCATTTTGTGGCCGGAGCATCGGCGCCACTCTAAACCAGTGCCCCTTTTGCCGGGAAATGGTGCCGCAGGTGCGCCTTTCTTCTGCCCGCTCGGGTACCACCGATGGCCGGCAGATGATGCGCCGCGGTCTACTCGCCGTGCTGCTTGCGGCTGTGATTCACTATTTTGCTGCTGGTTACGCTATGCCCCTGAAACTTCCGGTGGACGTCTTGCCCATCGTTGCGAATGTCCTTTCGCCCCTGCTTTTTCTTGGCGGCTTGGGCCTGACGGTCTATGGCCTCATCTTGAGAGCTAAATCCTAAGGCAATCCTAACCCGGTGGTCCTCGCGCACCTGTACCTTCGTCCAACGTGACCGATTGGGGGAGTACCGTCCATCTGCGACGTTCTTGCGGTTATCACTGTGGCCTACTGGTAGGCGAGGCCGGGTCCGGCAGCCTCTCTCCGTATCCTAAATCGTCCTCGCGAGGTAAAAATGAAACGAAATCTCTGGAATGTGGCAATCACTTCTCTGGCTTTGGCGGGACTCATCGCTCTGAGCGCCGGGCGCGCCGCCGCTCAGGGGCCTGCGGGGGCGGGCGCATCCGCCGCCGCGCAGGATACTTCACACAGCTCTCACTCTCTCAATCCCGTCAAGTGGGTGAAGAAAGACAAGAACAATCCCGATGCCAATGGCACCCGCGCTGACGTCGAAAAGAAACTCACTCCCAAGCTTCAGGCCGCTGGGGTGCTCCCGGCAGACACCAATGCTACGGATGCTTGCTCTTCGTTCACCGCGCTGAATGATTGCTTGGCCGCGCTCCACGCCAGCCATAATTTGGGCCTCAATTTCGTTTGCCTGCGCGCCAGCGTCACCGGCGTGCATTCGAATGCCGATATTTCGGGTTGCAAAGTCGCCGACGGTGAGAAAGCCCTCAGCCTCAACAAGGCTATTCATGCCTTGAGCCCCGAAGCCGACGCCAAAGGCGCCACCAAGAACGCCGAGCAGCAGGCCAAGGACGACTTGAAAGATCTCGGCTCGTAAGCTATTTTTCAAGCACTAGCTCGACCGGGAATTCTTTTCGTTGAATTCCACTACGGCGGGAAGCGCAAGCTTCCCGCCTTTTCTTGTGCAAACTCAATCATCGGGGCTTGGCACCTACGGTTCCTTGCGCTGCGACTTCCGTCATCTCGTTAGTGTTCACCGGTCGCCGGCGCTTGGACTTGAGCATCCCTCGCAAGGCCGATGTGGGGAGCTTGGGCAAGAGAACCACATTGCCATCAGGGTGTACAAAGAACTTCACACGGTCGCCAGGCTTTAATCCTAGGTGCTTGCGAATGGTCTTTGGGATAGTCGCTTGACCTTTCGCACTAATCAAGGATTCCATCGGGGTTTCCTTGCGACGCTATGCCAAGTGTGATCGTTGTGCGATCTTGGTTTGAGGCTACGTGCTAAGCGGTTCGCCCTGCGGATACTGCCGAGGAGGAATCGGGAACCGACGCGGGAACGTCCGTGTCCGTGATCGCCGACGCCGCGGCGGCGCGGTACCGCACGATCAACAACGTCAAATCATCCGCCTGCCTCGCGCCCCGCGTGAAATTCTCCACTGCTTCCAGGATGCACTTCTGCAGGTGCTCGAGCGGGCATTCCAGTTGGCCATTCAGAACCTGCCGCAAGCGTGGTACGCCGAAGAGTTGGTCGTCCGGATCCATGGCTTCCGTCACGCCATCCGTGAACAGTACCAGCGTGTCCCCCGGTTCGAGTTTCAAGCAGGCCGCCGTGTATTGTGCCTCAGGCACAAGCCCCACGGGATAAGAGCCTTCGGTGAAGGCTTCCTCTGCCTTCCCGCGCCGGATGAGAAACGGCGAAGGGTGCCCCGCGTTAATGAATTCGAGGTGCCCTTCATTACCCAGAATTCCAAAGAACACCGTCGCATACCTGCCCACTTCGGTGTGGTCGCAGAGAAAGCGGTTCACGTGATTGAACACGCGTGCCGGGTCCGTGCCCAGCGTCATGCCGGACAATGCGCCTTGCAGCATCGTGGTCACAATGGCCGCGCCTAGTCCCTTCCCCGAAACGTCTGCAATCACAAACGCCGTGCGGCCTTCGCTGAGCGGGAAAACGTCGAAGTAGTCGCCTCCCACGGAGAGACAGGGGAAATTTGCCCCCGTTACCGCGAAACTTGGTGTGTCGGGAAAATTCCGGGGCAGCAACGCCTGCTGGATGTCGCGCGCAATGTTGATTTCCTGCTCGAGCCTCTGCCGCTCGCGCTCTTTTTCTACCAGGCGAGCGTTGTCCAAAATGCTGGCGGCGTCTGCGGCCATCGCATCCAGAATTTGCCGGTCGAGCTGCGAAAACGCCGTCGGGCGCCGCGAGTCCAGATACAAAACGCCAAGAAGCTCTCCGCGTTTGACGTTAACCATCGATTCTTGCGTCTTCGCGCGTGTTAGCGCCCACAGCGGAATCACCACGACCGCCCGCAGCCGCTGCGCTACGATGCTTTGCGCCGCCTGCAAATCCATGTCGGCTTGCGCGAGGTCTTCGGTGATCACAGGCGCCTGCTGTTTTAGTGCAAGTTGAATGGCGGTTTGGCTGGGGGTCAGGCTTTCTGGCGGCAGCCGCAGTTTGCCGCTTCGCCGCGCCAGATGCACTTTGAGCGCCCCCGCGCCATCCGGCTCGAGCAGAAGTCCGCGGTCCGCATCCGTGATCGAAACGGCGTGATCCAGCATGTTGGCCAGAACTTCGTCGAGTGGAAGTTGCGAATGCAGCAGCGCCGTCGCTTCCAGAAGCTGATTCAGCTTGTGGAGCCCGCCGCCGGTTGGTTCGGAACTCGTGATGTGCTCGATGCGCGTGAGCAGGTGCGGAACGGATTCTCCGTCCGAAGCGCTCGCAGAACGAAAAACCATCTCATAGGAATCTTCCAGCCCGAACGAGATAGTGTCGCCGTCTTGCAGTTCGCGGCTTTCCACTTTTTCGCCGTTGACGAAAAGCCCCCGCCGCTGCCCGCGATCCTCAAGGTAAAAGCGGTTGGCTTCAATCACGATCGCTGCGCAGTTCCGCGAAATCCGCCGGTCGGAGAGCTGCAAGTGGTTGCCGGTTTCGGCTCCTCGCCCGATCAAAAAAGGCGACTGGGTGACGCGCACGTAGCGCCGCGCGCCATCCGGAGAGACCACCTCCAGTACCGCTTCACCTGCCATTGGTAGGGTGTCAGACATGCGAACTTCCAGTCCCGGCATTGTAGCACGCGCTGGCATGCCCGTTTACTCTCGCAACGTGGAGCGTGGCGCGGCCAAGGTTAGCGTTGCCTTCGTGAGTTTTTTCAGTTTCTGAGAAGATGCGTGATCCAGAGGGGAGCCCTGCAGTGACAAAAAAAACCATGATCCGAGCCGGTGTTCAGACAAAAAGCTCCCGACTCAAACAAAAAAGCCCCGCGCGCTCATCGTTCCAAGCGCGCGAGGACTCTTGCAAGATTCTTGGCGGTGACTCAGTCAAAATGAGCCGCCACCGGATTTTTCTTAGTGAGCGAAGTAAGCTGCGTTCTTTTCCGCGAAACCCTTCAGTTCTTCCGGAAGATCGTCGATCGGATAAATCGAATTGCTTTCGCACACCGGGATGCAGGCGCCGCAGTCCGTGCATTCATCGGGATTCACAAACAACTGCGTGACTTCCGCGAATTTGGGCTCATCCTTCGTTGGATGAATGCACCCGATCGGGCACACCTCGATGCAATTTTCGTCTTTCGTGCAGGAATCGGTGATGACGTACGCCATAGAATAAAAGCCTCCGGCTGGGTTTAGTGCAATCGCGGTGCCAAGCGCACAAGGTCGCAAATCGTTGATTTTTCAGCGACTACCGCCAATATCGGACCAAATTAGGGTGGGGGAGATCACGCAGCAAAATGGAAGCTTTCCAATGCTGGCGGATCAAGCTCGCGCTGCGGCGGCACGATGCACTTTGGTCGGCCCCAAATCGGGGAGGAACGCCGTCAAGATTCCGATGGCGGGGAGATAGGCACAAACATGATACACGAAATTGATGCTGGTCACGTCCGCGAGCTTGCCGAGGATGGCTGCGCCGACGCCACCCATTCCAAACGCAAAACCGAAAAACAATCCGGAGACCGCGCCAATTCTCCCTGGCAGCAGGTCTTGTGCGTAAACAAGGATCGCGGAAAACGCGGAAGCCAGAATCAGACCGATAATCACGCTGAGGATGCTGGTCCAGAAGAGATTAGCGTAAGGCAGCAGCAGTGTGAACGGCAGAACGCCGAGGATCGAGCACCAAATCACATATTTGCGGCCAAGTTTGTCGCCCACCGGCCCGCCGATGAACGTTCCCGCGGCGACAGCGCCAAGAAAAAGGAACAGATGTAGCTGCGCGTTCTGAATGGTGACTTGAAACTTGCTCATCAGATAAAACGTGTAGTAGCTGATGAGGCTCGCGAGATAGAAAAACTTGGAAAACATCAGCGCGACCAGGATTGCAAGGCTCCAAGCAATTTTCTGCGTGGACAAGGCCGCGTGGGGGTGAACTTCTTCCTGCGCGGCCAGATGTTCGGGATCGACGACGATTTGGTTCGCTTGTGCGTCGCGGTGGTTGCGGAACCAGGCTCCAATGTTGGTGAGCAGCACGATGGCGATTAAGGCCAAAATCGAAAACCAGGCGATGCTCGCTTGCCCTTTGATGAAGAGAAATGCCAGCAGCGGGCCAATGGCCGAGCCGGCGTTGCCGCCGACTTGAAATAGCGACTGCGCCATGCCGTGCTGTCCGCCCGAAGCCATGCGCGCCACGCGCGAAGATTCGGGATGAAACACGGCGGAGCCGATTCCTACCAGCGCCGCAGCCACAAGCACTGCTCCGTAGCTCGGAGCCATGGAGAGCGCAAACAGGCCAATCATGGTGATGCCCATACCCACGGCGAGAGAGTAAGGCTGCGGCTTGCGGTCGGTGAAAAGGCCGACGACGGGTTGGAGCAGGGAAGCGGTCAGTTGCGCGGTGAGCGCAATACGGCCAACCTGCCAGTAGTTGAGATGAAAGTTGTTTCGCAGCAGCGGGTAGATGGAAGGCAGCAAGGACTGCACGGTGTCGTTGAGCAGGTGGCAAAAGCTGATGGAAAGCAAAATGGAGAACACAGCGCCGGTAGCCGCCTGCGCGGGCGGATGCGCTTGGAATGTGGCGAGTTTGGTTTCGGTGGCCATTTACAACTGCAATCCTTGAATCGGCGGTGTGAGGTTTTTGGGCATGGTCTTAGCGGGCTGCAGAGGCGAGGCGGCGGGAGACGTAATCGGCGACGTACGCGTCGAAAATTTCGTTCAAGCGATGGCAGACCGGGCCGGGCGCGGGAATCGAGTGTCCGGCAATTTCCCCGACGCTGATCAGATTGCGATTGGTCGAAGAGATGAAAACTTCTTCGGCGGAGTAGAGATCTTCGGGGCGGATGGTCTGCTCGACGACGGAGAGGCCGGCTTCGGGAGCGACTTCGAGCAAAATGCCGCGAGTGATGCCTTCGAGGCAGCCGGAATTAAGAGGTGGCGTCAGGATTTTGGCTTCCTTGACGACGAAGATGTTCGCGGAAGTGCATTCGGCCACTTCGCCCCGCTCGTTGAGCATGACGACTTCGTCGAAACCTTCCTTATTGGCTTCAGCGACGGCCCAGACATTGTTGAGCCAGGAAATGCTCTTGACGCCTGCGAGGGCGGAGGCGGCGTGGCGGCCGTGCTCGCGGAGACCCAGGCGAACGATTTCGCGGTGCTCGGGAAGGTTGGAAGTATAAATGATGAGGTCGACGACCGGGCGGTCTTCGGCGCTTTGCCAAAAGCCGACGGAGTTGTAGACAAAATAGATGCGCGCGCAGCCCTCGGTGACTTGATTGGCGCGAATGACTTCCTGGAGATGGACGCGGACCTTGGCCGAAGTGTAGGGCATGGGGAGGCGGATGAGGGCAGCGTCTTTTTCAAGGCGTCGCCAGTGGCGTTCATAGGCAAAAGCTTCCCCGCGGGAGATGCGCAAGGTGGTGAAAATGCCCCAGCCACAGATGAGCCCCACCTGGCCGGGAGAGAGCCGGACCTTTTCGATGGGCAGAAGGCCGTCGTTATGAAAGACGTTGTGGTGAATCACTGGCTCTCCCTTGGGGGACGAAATGGAACAACTATTGTAGCAGTGGCGAGTGACGAGTGGCGAGCGATCAGCGGCGATTGAAAAGTTCCAGAACGGGAAGAAAGTAGGTACACCCCCCGTTTTTCGTAAGAGTGGCAAATAAAGGAGTTAGAGCCTACGGAAAACAGAAGAGTGCGCAAGCGATTGAAAACAAAAGGCAGATTTTGACTGGTATGTAGGAATGACCGCTGAAAGAGCTGAAAGGAGGGCGTGGAGTTAAGAGAGACCGCACGGGCGAGGGTCATGCAGAGGCGTCGGCAGGAGAGAACTTGGCCGATCCAACGGGATTACTATAGCACATTTCTGTTAATTGTCAAGTAAAATTAATAAATGGTTTAGATTGTGGGAGTTAGTGGCATGAGAGCATTCGAAAACCAAAAGCAGATCCCTCACCCCTGTTCGCGACAACCCCTTGCGCCCGCTTGCCGCGGGCAGGCACGCGACCGGGTTCCCTTCGACTACGCTCAGGGCAGGCGGGATGACACGGATAGTGGGCTAGCTTTGGGACCGAGCGGAGAATCGGCGATGACAAGGGGGCGGCCTCTGATCTTAGGATTGGAGCGGAGGGGACGATTATCCTCTGAAGACATGAGGCGGGGAGTATCGGGGGGAAGGCCGGGGACATCCAAAACTCTGTTAGCCGCGGGATAACCAGTGGAGGGGGGAATGATGGAAGAACGGATTCATTACACTAAGGTGGCGCCGGGGGCGTACCATGCGATGCTGGGGCTGGAGCATTATTTGCACGATTGCGGGCTGGAAGAGGGGTTATTGCACCTGATCAAGCTGCGCGTGTCGCAAATCAATGGATGCGCCTACTGCCTGGACATGCACTGGAAGGATTTGAAGGCCATCGGGGAGAACGAGCAGAGGATGTATTCGCTGGATGCCTGGCGGGAATGCCCGTACTACACGGAGCGGGAGCGGGCGGGGCTGGCTTGGACAGAGGCGGTCACGCTGGTAACCAACGGGCATGTGCCGGATGCGGTGTATGAAGCGGTGAAGGCGCATTTCAGCGAGAAAGAGCTGGCGGATTTGACGCTGGCGGTGGCGGCGATCAATGCGTGGAACCGGCTGGCGATCGCGGGGCGGACCACACCGGGAACGTACCAACCTGCGAAGCAGCGGGAGCTGAAGAAAGGCACGTAAAGATCGCGTTCTGAGTAGGTGGCTTTCAAGCGATTTTCATTTCAATGGTAAGATTTGCCCACTTTGTGCGCTGCAACAGGCAACCCCGAATTTCGGCTCCTCGCTGAGTTTCGAAGACTCTTTGAAGGAAAAGTCTACATGCACCGCGCCTCAACGCAGGGTGATTTCGTTGCGATGCATCTGTACGAAGACCTAGTTTTAATAGACCGCTCCCCTAAACTGGCCAGAGAAGTTGATGAGAGACGGCGGGTCCTAAATGTCCAGAACCGGAGGCATGGGGTTAAAGCGAGACGCGGAGACGGCACATTTGGCGAGATTGTCCCTCGCGAAGCCCCTATCGTTGACGAAGGGTACCGCATTGCGAGAGGAATTGTTGCCACGGTTGAAATTGGCGTTGAGGTGAAAATTCTCGCGAAGGCGATGATCAAGCAGATCGACCGCGTGATCAGCGATTTGCGGAATCAAGTTGAGGAATTCAAAAAAGGCGGCGGGAATCCGATTTGCATAGGTATTGTGGGCGTAAATCACGCAGAGAAGTACGTGGCTACGAAGGTGATCGAGCTTATCCAACCACTGGCAAGGGAGGATTTCTCCACCCTTCGCAAGAAGCTGAAGAAGCTGAAAAAAGACTAAAAGAATTGGCTGCTCCCGCCTTTGACGAGTTCCTGATCCTCCGCTACAAAGCTGCGAACGAGGCCCCGTATCCATTCGAGTGGATCGACTACGCTGAAACAGTTCGGGACTATGCGTCAGTTCTCACGCGTGTCAGCAGTAGGTATCAGCGGCGGCCGTAGTAGGTTGGCTGCTTGAAGGCGATAGCTTAGCGGGCAGCGCGGCGTTTAACAACATAAGGCCGGAGGCCGGGGAAAAGCTCCTGAGGTTCGGCTTCGAGGCGGGTCTTAGCTTCGCGAACGTAAGATTCATCAATCTCAACGCCAATGGCGTTTCGCTCGCAGTGGGCGGCGGCGAGCAACGTCGTGCCCGTTCCCATAAACGGGTCTAGGATGGTGTCACCCGTGAAGGAGAACATTCGCACCAGGCGATAAGCCAATTCCAACGGAAAAGGGGCAGGATGTTTTCGCGTGGACTCCCCGGGAATGGTCCAAACCTGCTGGAACCAGTCGTGATGTTCTTCCTTAGTGAGGCGCGAAGCATCGCGCTGGGCCTCGGTGGGTTGCCGATATCCACCGGGCTTGCGCAGCATCAGAATAAACTCGACATCGTTCTTGATGATGGCATTCGGCTCATAAGGCTTGCCGAGGAAACCAGCGTTGCCGTTTTCGATTTCGTATTTAGCGTTAGAGATTTTGTACCAGAGAATTGGTGTGAGATTGTCAAAACCAATCCTTCGGCAACGCACAACGATGTCAGCATGGAGGGGCATGACCATGTGACGCCCATGCCGCTTCCGGGAAAGGCAAACATCGCCGACGACGCACACAAGGCGGCCACCGGGGACAAGAACGCGCAGACAATGACGCCAGACGCGATCCAGTTCATCGTGAAACTGCTCATATCCCGAAACGGAACCAAGCTGGCCCTTGTGCTTCGGATATTCCTTAAGCGTCCAATAAGGGGGAGAGGTAACAACAAGGTGGACGGATTCGTCAGGAATCCAATCGAGTTCACGGGCATCGCCGCAGCCGAGAATCTGGTTTGTTTTCTTGATGCTAAGCGCGGCGTGTTGCATCCCTGGAATCATAGGGTAAGTGAGGGAGGCTTTGAAAGCAAGGCCAAGGTCTGAGGGAATCATGGACCATTCGCTCATAAGCGATGCGCAATATGCTCCGCGTGAACGAGGAGCAAGAATCGTTCCAGTCAGAGACTTGTCAGCGCAAAACAAGGGCGCAACTATGAGGGAGGGCCTGGGTTGGAATAAGGAAGACAGGGTTGTGTGTTCAAGCGCGGATCGCGGGGAGTGACCACCTAACAGGCGGTTGGTAGTACGTCTATGAAATCGGTGGTGCGCTGATGAAATTGGGTGGACTACCGAGAGGCCGACTACGCGATTCGGACGGCTTGCGTGGGGAGAGTCCATCATGCGCCTTTCAAAGAAAGTTCTGCTGCTGACAGGAATCCTGTGCCTTTGCGCGGCGGGATTGCTGCTGAATTCCGGAGGCTGCGGCGGAGGCGGTACGAGCATGACCCCGCCCCCTCCACCTCCTCCGCCGTTTTCGGAGAAGATTCAGCATGTGGTGGTGATTTTCCAGGAGAATCGCACGCCGGATAATCTGTTCCACGGGTTGCCGAATGCAGACATTGCCAACAGCGGAACAAACTCGCAGGGGCAAACCATCGCTCTGACCCCGATTACGCTGGCGAACAACTATGACCTGAGCCACGCGCATTCCGCGTTCGTGAAGCAGTATGACGGCGGGAAGATGGATGGCGCGGATCTGGTGGCGGTCGGGTGCGCTGCGGGAGCAGTGGGCTGTCCGCCTCCCGATCCGCAATTCAAGTATGTGAATCCCTCGGAGGTGACGCCGTATTTTCAAATGGCGGAGACGTACACGTTCGGCGACCGGATGTTTCAGACCAATCAGGGACCGAGTTTCCCGGCGCACCAATTCATCATTGCGGGCACGTCGGCGCCGACCGCGACAAGCGACCTTTTTGCGGCGGAAAATCCGCACGTGCCCACGGCGGGCAGCGTGGTGGGCTGTACGGCGCCGCAAGGGGAATACGTTCTATTGATCGACCCCACCGGCGCCGAGTCCTCTTCACAGTATCCGTGCTTCGAGCATCCGACGCTGGTGGATGAATTGGACGCGAAATCTGTTTCATGGAAGTACTACACACCGACGCCCGGATCGATCTGGACGGGACCGAACGCCATTCAGCACTTACGGATGGGCCCGGACTGGACGAACAACGTAATCACGCCATCGACGCAGATTCTAACGGACATTACGAACGGCCAACTGCCGCAAGTGAGCTGGGTGATACCCACGGCGGCAGCTTCGGATCATGCGGCGTCAAACGACGGCTCGGGACCTTCGTGGGTGGCGTCGATCGTGAACGCGATCGGAAGCAGCCCGTATTGGTCTAATACGGCGATCATCATTACGTGGGATGACTGGGGCGGGTGGTATGACCATGTGGCGCCGAAGATTACAAATTCGTACGAATACGGGTTTCGCGTGCCGCTGATTATCGTGTCGCCGTATGCGAAGGCGGGCTATGTTTCGCACGCGACGCACGATTTCGGAAGCATATTGAAATTTATTGAGGAAGTGTTCCAGGTTGCGCCGCTGGGTTATGCGGATACGCCCGCGGACGACTTCGCGGATTGCTTCAATCTGGAGCAAACGCCCATCGTGTTTCAAAGCTTTGCTGCCCCGCTGGACGCGGCGTTCTTCTTGAACGACAAGCGCCCACCCGAAGGGCCGGACAAGGACGATTTGTAACGACGAGAATGGTGAGAGGTAGTGGGGAACGTAACTGACTGGCGAAAGAAGGTAAGAAAAGCGGGCGAGCGGAGGCGCGGAGGGGGAAGATAGAAGATAAAGGTACAGCCCGGAAGGCAGGGGAAGTATGAACGAGACGAAAGCGCCAGAATCCGCGTATTCGGGCGAGCGGACCGAAATCACCGGAGCCAAATCGCTGCGAAGCTCCTTTGAGCCCGAGAAGTCCCCGGAGAATGAGAAGCCGGGGGCCGAGTCGAAATCAGCCCAAACTGCCAGTAAACCCGAATCGTCCGAGACATCCAAAGTAAGCGGGACTTTGCCGAAGCCCGCCGGGGGCGGCGGTGTGTTAGCTGGAGCCACGGCGGTCAGTGGGGCCAGCGTAGTTTCGGATTTTGTCGGCTTCCTGAATCGCACGAAGTATATCTGGCTGTTTGCCGGGGCCGCGATATTTGGCGTGATGGCGCTGGTTACTGTGCAAAAGCGGATGGCCGAGCAGGCCAAAAAAACACGAGAGGCGCGGCAGGAACAAGCTGTGACGACGATCAGCGTAGAAGCTTTGCTGGCGCGATGCGGGCAGCCGGCGGAAGACGTCACCAAAGACATGTACCCGATGCTGGTACGGACGATGACGTATCAGCCGAGAGAGAACGAGAAAGTGGTGTTCGAGTTCAGCAGAACGGCGGAACAGAACAGCCAGTGGCTGTTCTTGTCGATGAAGGACCCGAGCGGAGCGAGGAAACTCGATACGCCGGAAGCAAAGATCGCGGCGCTGCCGTGTTTGGATACGAAGAAGTAAGGTCCAGAAAGCAGAGGGCAAGAGCTAAGAGGGCACGATACATCGTGCCCCTACAAGATGAGCAAGTGAATCAGTCTTTTTGGGCGAGGAGGGAAGTGCGGACCTCGGCAAGCTCTTTTTTCTTGGATTTTTCAACGTCGGGGAAAGCGAGATTGAGATCGCTAAGAGCTTGGAGAATGGCGCCGCCAATAACGAGGCGCGTGAACCACTTGTTGTCGGCGGGGACGACGTACCAAGGCGCGTGTTTCGTGGCGGTTTGCTGAATCATCTCTTCGTAAGCTTCCTGGTAATCCTTCCAAAAGGCGCGTTCCTGCGCGTCGGCTATTGAAAACTTCCAATTCTTTTTTGAATCTTCAAGGCGCTCGAGAAAACGCTTTTTTTGCTCTTCCTTGGAGACGTGGAGGAAGAATTTGAGGATGACCACGCCGTTGTGGGCGAGATAGCGCTCGAAGGCATTGATATCGTCGTAGCGTTCCTGCCAGATGTGCTTGGTGATGAGGCGGTCAGGAAGTTTTTGCGCGTGAAGAAAGGTGGGATGAACGCGGACGACGAGAACTTCTTCATAGTAAGAGCGATTGAAGATGCCGATTTTGCCGCGCTCGGGAACGACTTTGTGGATGCGCCACAGGTAGTCGTGATTGAGTTCTTCGTTGCTAGGAGATTTGAAGGGATGGACGTCGCAACCCTGAGGGTTGATGCCGGACATGACGTGCTTGATGGCGCTGTCCTTGCCGGCCGCGTCCATGGCTTGAAAGATGAGGAGCAGGGCCCAGCGATCTTGCGCGTAAAGCATTTCCTGATAGTGACTGAGGTAGACGAGGCCGTCCTCGAGAAGAGATTGCGCGGCACGCTTGTCTTTGAGGCCGTTGGTGTTGGCGGGATCGTGATCCTTGAGGCAGAACTTTTTGCCGTCGGTGATGCAGTAGGGTCCGATAATGCGGGAAGCTTCTTTGAGAAGTTTGGCGTGTTTCATGATGAGGGAAGTTTAGTACAGGAGGGCTACGTCAGAACAGCGAGCCGAGTCCCCAGCCGAAGGCGGAAAGGCGGTTACGGACGAAGAAGAAGGATTTGTCCGTGAGAGAAAAGCGGCGGTCAAGGCGGAGCAAGTTCAGCGCATAGTAAGTGTGAAGCGGCACCTGGATGCCGGGGATGGTCCAGCAAAATTCGATGCCGGTTGAGCCGTGGAGGACGCCGTTGGTAGCGGAGAGAAGAGTCGGCTTGGTCGGGCCGAGCCAGTTTGGGAGAAGCCAGCCGGAGCCGAGGTCGAAGAAGGCGACGGCTTCGGCACCGTTGTGAAGCGGGATGCGATATTCGGCGTTGGCGGCGGTGATTAGATTTGCGCCGGTAGGTGAAGGCGAAGGCATGGTGACGCCCGAGGGTAAGGTTCTTTCGCTCATCGCGTACGGTCCAAGCTCGCCGTCGCTCAGTCCGCGAACGAATTCATCGCCAGACAAGAAGCGCGCGTAAAGCGGCATGTCGCCGCGATAGCTGCCTGCAGCGTTGAACGTGGTGCGAAAGGCCCAGGCGTTCGACGAGGGAAAGAGCGGATCGCGGAAAATGCGCGCGGCTTCACCGGAGGCGCGGAGCATATTTTCGTTGCCACCGAGAGCGCCGCCGGAAACGGAGTCGGAAAAACGGGTGC
The DNA here is from genome assembly GCA_035623215.1 of Candidatus Acidiferrum sp. GTDB lineage: Bacteria > Acidobacteriota > Terriglobia > Acidiferrales > UBA7541 > Acidiferrum. The sequence goes on along the minus strand of DASPTW010000049.1, from coordinate 114,077 downwards.
GCTCGTTGCCGGAATCGTGAGCCCAAGCTGTACCGAGCGAACTGCTGAACATTTTTGTCCGAATATCGATGGGAGGTATATCCGTCAGGCCGGGAGGAGTGCCAAGGGGCATGTCGGTAGCCGTGCGCGAGAGATTGTAGTTGACACCGAGGGAGTCGGTGTTGGTTAAGGCGTAGGTATAAGGAATGCTGACGCCTTCGCTGTAGGAGTTGAAAAACGGGCCTTGGACGCCTTTCGTTAGCCGTGGACGAAGGACATTGTTGAAAACGGAGAATGCGAGAGAGCCGCGCGTGCCGAAAATGCCTTCTTTGGCGATGCCCAGCGCGATTTGCAGAGACTCCGGGCCGGCATCGAGCTTTGCGGAGAGCAGTTCTTCGCGGCTGAAGAGGTCGAAGACGGTGTAGGCGAGGCCGAGCGAACTGCCGAATTGAGCGTGGCCTCCCGAAAACGTGGTGCGCTGCCGACCGATTTCTTCGAGCTGAATGCGGATGTCGGCGGTGCGGCGGGACTCGTCGAGCTGAATGTGAATGTTCTCCTTGCGAATCGGTTTGAAGTAGCCGGTGCGTGCGAGCTTGTTGAGGCCGGCTTCGAGAGCTCGATCGTCGACAGGGCGGCCCTCGCGCAGGGGGATTCGGTGGCGAACATAGCGATCGCTGAACTTATGCAAGCCCTGAAATTCGAGACGGTGCACGAGATAGGGAGGAGAATCGCTGAGGGCGAGTTTGAGATGCGCGGAATGCGAGTCGGCGTCAAAAGCCGGGTTGGCCACGACAGATTGCAAGGGAACGGAACCCGATTTGGGTGAGTTCGCATACAGGCGCACGGAATAGAAGCGGCGAAGCTTGTCGACTGCCTGCTGAGAGAACGGGCTGCCTTGAGCGGCAGTGGGAAGAAGCAACGGTTTGCCGTGTTGCGGTTCGACGGCGTGTTCGAGAGCGCTGCTTGTATCAATGGAGTCGAGTCGATAAAAAGGACCAGCTTCCACAGGAATCGACAGCGCTAATCCCGGTTGCGAAGAGCGGTGCGGAAAAAGGAAACGCTTCCACGAACGATCCGTGGTTTTGGAAACTTGGGCGTTGGCAACGCGGGCTTCGGGGTAACCGTGATCCTGGTAATAGGTGAGAATCCGCTGGCGATCCTGCTCGAAAACTTCGCGTGTGTAAGCATTTTTACCGCGGAGTTCCGCCAGCGGGCTCCAGGGCGCGATGCTGTGCATTTGCCCGCGCAGCAAGTTGCCGGAGAGAAGAGGGTGGCCCGTGAATTGAACGCTGCGGACGGGAAGATGCGGTCCATCGTCAATCTCGAAACGAACCGTTGCTGCGCCGTTGTTTTCAGTGTGACGGCGAAGTTTTACGGAAGCTTCAGGATGCCCCAACTCGTTGAGAGCGGATCGAATCGCGAAGGCGATTCGCTGGAGGACAACGGGATCCGCTGGCCTGCCGAGGCCGGGAGCGAGTTTCTTTTCTTCCAGCAGCTTCTCGATCTGCTTTGAGGACAGCAAACGCGAGCCGGAATATTCAACCTGGGCAAGAATAGGCCGCTCCTCGCAATGAAAGACAAGGGTCAACCATTCCTGGGGGGAGGAGAATCGGGAATCGAGCTCGATTCGCGAGATCTTCTCGACGCGAATGGAGTCGAACCAGCCGAGTCTGCCGAGAGTCTGAACATCATTGCGAAGTTTCGTTTCGTCCAACGGATCGCCTGAATGCAATGAAAGCAGCGCTGCAATGGCCGGAGGACGGATACGCCGCAAACCGATGAACTGGAATTGTTCTATTACGGGCGGCGGCTGGGGTGAGAGAAACGAATCCGAGAGCGTTTCAGGAGAGTGGGCCTCTGTTTGCGCCAATGCGGAGAACGCATTACTCCACACCAATCCTGTTGCGATTACGAATGTGCGCCAACGCACGACCTTATCTCCTTGCACCGAGGAGGATGAGGAAGGGATGTCGAGAAGGGGCGGCGGGTTGTCTTTCGCGGGTGCGAAAAAGGACATCAAGAAAGGAAACAGGCTCGCCCCGCGGTGGCGGAGCGAGCCTGATCTGACTCTGACTTGTAAACGGCGTCGGACGACTCGTCCAGCTGTCTAGTCAATATCCTGCTGAAGCGGCAGCCCTGTTGACGGATCGAGAATCAGCTTGTGGTTCTTCGCATGGTCGTCAAAGTCAAAAAAGCCATTCAGCCTTCCCGCTTTGACGTCAAACGAACCGTTGCCAATGCGGCCAAGGTCCCAGTTGTCTTCGATGAAGCGCACAATGGAGGACTGGTCCGTGATGCGATGGTCCACGTAGTTGTGCTTGGCATAGGGCGAAATTACGAGGAGAGGAAGGCGCGGACCGTAGCCGCAACGGCCCGGCGTGCCATTCGCTGACGTCACGCCGCAAGCGCCCGGAGCGGTCAAGGCGTCGTCGGAGACGTTAGATTGATTGACGATGGGGTCCATGGCGTGGTCGTACCAGCCGTCGGAGTCATCGTAGGCAATGATGATAGCAGTGTCCTTCCAGTATTTGCTCTGCGCAATAGTATTGATGGTGTTGACAACAAATGTCTGCTCATCGAGAGGGTCGGAATAACCTGGGTGGCCGTCAAAGGCCCCCTTGGCCTTCAGATACGATACTGCTGGAAGCCGACCCTCGTTCAGTGCTACGAAGAAGTAGCTTAGATCGTATTGGTGGTTGGCCTGGTCGGTCTGGCCGATCTTGGAAACGTCGCTCGGCGGGAGATGGTTAGGATTGGCCGTGGATTGATAGTACTGAAATGGTTCATGATGCGGAATATAGTCGTGGTAGCCGGCTGGCGATGCGATGCCGACGCTGACGGCGCCGCAAGCAGGTGAGCCGTCGGCGTTGGTGCCTGTCAGGGCAAATCCGCCGGCAAACCATCCCCAGGTAATGTTGTTTTTGTTCAGCAGGTCGCCCACGTTCAAGCCAGACATCGTGACGCGGGTCGACTTTGCCGTGCCCACAACAGGAGTCGTCAGACAATTGTCATAGCCGGGGCGGGGATCGCCGATCAACGCGCCGGAATTCAATCCGCCCGCGATGCTGCCACTGGGATTACCGGGGGTTTTACCATCGGCGTCAAGAGGAACTAGCGTAGCGCAGCAGGTGTTACCAGAAATAACGTTGACCGCGCCGACGCTCGAGGGGCCGAAGTTCGTGCCGTAGGAATTGTCGCTCATGGCGTAGTGCTGTGCGTAATTCCACATCGCTGTAACGGTGTTGCCGTCGTAGTAGCCCATCACGATGCCGGTCCCTTTGCCGGCGTCAAAGCAATAGCCAGGAGCGCCAGGCAGCAGTGGATTTCCATGCGCGTCGGTACCGTTGCCAGAGCCGGTCTGCTGCGGGAACATGTCCATCAAACCGTTGTGGTCGGCAGCCTGCTCGGGGCCGTAATCATGGTTCTGATCGCAAGTGGCGGCTTCGGCGCGGGTCAGCAGGAAAGGCTGCGTTGAATTGGGGTTTTCGTCGAGCAGACCGCCGGCGAGCAGGTTATTGACTCGCGGTGTGTCATCCTTGGCGTGAAACGCGGGAACACCAGGCGGGTTGGTGGCGTGGGGATAGGTAGCGAAATAATGATCAAAGGAGATATTCTCATCGAAAATCACGACCACGTGTTTGATGGGAGTGGTGGTGTCGGATTGCTGGCCGAAGGAAACCGTCGGCAGGGCCGCAGTCAAAGTAACGGCAGTCAAAACGGATGCGAAACTACGCAAAGCTTTTTTGAACATAGCTCTCCTTTGTAACTCTGCAGATGCTGACGGTGCACTTCTCAATTCCCGGCGGGACTCGCCGAAACTGCAGCGTCCGGGCAAGACGTTAGGGCACACGTGCTCTACGGGGATACGCCTCGTATGTTATTCAAATGTGAATGAGAGGTGAAAACTCGACCCGCCAGGCCGTCTCCTTGCACGAATGCCGGGTGTCGCCATTTTCTTATCGCTTTGGTGGTTGATCAACGCGCACAATCCCCATCATCCCGCCGTCTTCATGTTCAAGTAGATGGCAGTGGTAAACGAAGGTACCCACGATCCGCGGATCGCGGAAGTCCATCTTGAGCTTCACCGAAGGGTACTGAGCGCTTTGGCCGTCCCAGTACGGAACGTTAATCGTATCTCGCAGGAATGGTTCCTCCAGAGGCACGCCATTCCATTCCAACAGCTGGAAATGGATCTGGTGGATGTGAAACGCATGCAATTCTCGAGTGCGATTCTCGATCGTCCATTCTTCCACGTCCCCTTGTTGCACGACGATGTTCGGAGCCGGGTCATTCATGTCGAATTGCTTGGGCTCTTGGCCTTCTACCGTGATGTAGAATTTCGTCGGGCTGTTGGGGTTGGCGGGATCTTCAGGCTCCTCGAAAAAGTAGAGCTCTCGCTGATGCACAGCGGGGAAATTACCGACCCAATGGGGATTCTTACCGCCTACGGAAGGGGCGCTGATTGAAGGTCCAAGAGAAGCGACCAGCGGCGCTGAATTTTCGGGCGTGGAAGTCGGACCCGGCAGCAGCGGGAGCCGCGAATGCGTTTCCGGCGCGTCGGTGGTTGCGAAAATCGTCGCTAATGGTCGAGTAGGGTCATTTTCACCAGCCGGTCCGGTATCCACGCTGCGTGTCACCAGGCTCTGACGCGTTCCCACCGCTGGTCCTTTGACAATAAATTCCACACGGCCCGCTGGTGGCACTGCCAAATGGCTTCTCCATACCACATCGTGGGGCTGGATTCCTGCGTCGTGAATCGGCACGCCATCGAGCGCCACCACGCCTAACAGTTGCGGCTTGCCGTCGGTGAGAACCTGCAGGTCCAGATACGTAATTGCCGAAGCGTTCAGCAACCGCCAGAATTCTTTCGCTGTCGGCTTCATTTTAAGCACTGCTGGCTGGTATAGCGGAAACGGCACGGGCACGAAGTTGATGGAGAGATCTTTGGCTGGCTTGCCGGTTCCCGTTCCAGTGTTGAGGATGTCGCCTTCAGCGTCACGGAGGGCAATGGGTGGTGGCATGGAATCGGTCTTGACCGGTTCGGCGTCGGGATTTACAAGGTCCTGGTCTCTGACAATCAGCACGCGCTCGGGAAGTCCGGCGACGAGAGGCGCTTCGTGTTCCACGCCTTCTACGATTAACGCCCCAGACGCCCCTCCAAGCACCTGCAATCTGCTAAATCCATGCATATGCGGGTGATACCAATACAAACCGGGCGGCGTATCCGCAGGGATCTGAAATCGATATTCGAACGGAGCGTCAGACGGCCCGATCCTTGTTCTAACGACTTCGTCCTGGTGGCAAACGGGCGGTATCGCCAGTCCATGGAAGTGAAGGTTCGTGGTGTTCGGTGTCATCGGGCCGCCGTAGCACGGGGTCGCTGGGTTTGACACAGGAGCGGGATGTGACATCGAATGAGGAATGGATTTCCCCGGCGTTTCGGGACGTGCAGTAGCTTCGTTCTTGAGATTCAAGATCAGGAGATCGCCCGGATGGAGGCGAAGGTTGGGAGCAACGACGTGGTTCTGAAAGACATAACAGTAACGAACCTGACCACGCTGATCGAGCGAACTTTGAAATGTCAGGTCGACTTTTAGAATGCCGTTGACGCTTCGAAGATCCTCCGGTTCGGGGACTGCGCTTCCTTCGGCCGGGATGATGCATGCCGCCGCGGGAGAGACGTCTATTGAAGTTTTCGACGGTGCGTGTTGAGGCGATGCTACAGCCGGGACGACCCAAAGGCACGCTGACATGCATATCCGCAGCGGCAAGAGCAAACTGCTTCTGTAGACAGGCATCCTCACAAGGCGAGTCCCGGCTGATTCGTCAAACTACCTGGATACGCGGCCAGCATTACGGACGGATGAATGAATAGTTACGAATTCGAGTGCACTCGCACATTGACGCCGGTTCTTGCCGGCCACTAAGATGCGAGAAATCTGAGAGTAACGCCGCGTGATCAGAACTCGTCGGGATAACTCCATGACTGCTGCCAATCTCTTGTTTGATCGACGCTGGGACGGGCATCCATGACCACACTCGCGCACAAACTGGGGCTGAAAGAGTACTTTGCGCTGGCGTTCGGCACGATGGTGGGTGTGGGCTGGCTGGTACTCATGGACGATTGGCTGGGACGCGGCGGACCAGTCGGAGCGATGCTGGGGTTTTTGCTGGGTGGAATTCTGCTGCTTCCGGTGGGTTACGTTTACGGGGAATGGGTCAAGCGATTGCCGGATGCAGCCGGAGAAGCGGCGTACACGGCGCAGGTTTTTCCACCGGTGGTGAGTCACTTCACGGGGTGGATGATGCTGCTGGCGTATTTCATCGTGTGCCCGTGGGAAGCGGTGGCGGTTGGGAAGCTCGCGGCATACATTTTTCCTTCGCTGAATTCGATGGAATTGTACCGGGTGGCCGATCAGCCAGTGTACTTGCCGCGGTTGGTGCTGGGAATTGCGCTGACGCTCTTTCTTGCCGTGTTGAATTACCGGGGAATCCGCCTAAGTGCCAGCTTTCAGAACTGGACCACGTCCGCGGTGCTCTTGGTGTTTTTGTCGTTGTTGGGGATCAGCGCGGCGCACGGCACTCCAATAAATTTTGAGCCGGCATTTCGCGCCACTCCGTTGGTGTCCATCTTGCTGACGCTTCAGATCGTTCCGTACTTCATGACCGGATTCGAATCCGTGCCAAAAGTCGCCGAGGAAGCCCATACGGAGTTCCGGTCGACAGGATTTTTTCGCGCGATCGTGATGGCGCTGCTGGTTGGCGCGGGGTTTTATGTGTTGGCGGTGGCGGCCGTGGCTTACGTTGCTCCGTGGCAAGGATTGGTGGGAAAGAGGTTCGCGACAGCGATTGCATTCGAACAAGCGCTGGGGGCACGCTGGCCGGTTCGCTTGATACTGGTGATGGCGATGTTCGGCCTGTTCCAGTGCTTCAACGGAAATTTCGTTGCTTCGAGCCGGATGCTGTTTGCGTTTGGGCGGCGAAGAATGATTCCTGCGAGCTTCGGGACTGTGCATGTGGAGTTTTTGACCCCCTCGGTCGCGGTTTTGGGCATCACTGCGGGGACGCTTTGCGGCTTGTTGTTGGGGGACGCGTTGCTTGTGCCTGTGACCGAGGTGGGATCCATGGCGTCGGCGCTCGGATGGTTTGCCGCCTGCCTTTCCTTCTGGGTCGTGGAGAAGAGGCCGTTTGCTCGCCTCATGACTGGATTTGGAATCGCCGTTTCACTAATGCTTTTCCTGATGAAACTGCTTCCCATTTTCCCCGGACACTTTTCGCAAGCCGAATGGATTGCCTTTGGGCTCTGGCTTCTTCTCGGTTTTGTCCTGCGCACGCGCAGTTAGCCGGTTTTTCCTTTAGCCCGGGTCGAGAGTCGAAAAGTCAAAGAGTTGAAGGAAGAGGATTTGGTTAGAGATTTGAGCTTTCGGGCCGTGTCCTAATGTGGAGTGGTGCGCGAAGCTGTCCGAATTAGGACACGACTAGCGCGTGCGGACTTCGGACCGCAAAGGGCCTCGTGTATACTTCCGAGGGTCAATCACTTCGCCATCGATGATTCCTTTCCTCCATCTTGGGCCGCTTACGCTTCCCACCTACGGACTCATGGTCGCCACTGGCATGTTGGTCGCGGCCTACATTCTGCAGGCGGAATTCAATCGGCGGCACGACGAACTCGCGAAGATTAAGGGCTATCACGGCCACAAGGATGATGCTTTCCTGGTGATCGGCATTGCGGGACTCGCCGGTTTGATCGGCTCACGCATTTACTCGGCAGTGGAGAATCCGGCGGAATTCTTTGCCCATCCGGGCGCAATTCTATTCAGCCGCTATGGCTTCACCTGGTTCGGAGGGCTTTTTGGCGGATTCGTGACCCTGGTTTTCATTGCGAAGCGCTGGAAGATTCCCCTGCTGGATTTCCTCGATATGTGCTCGGCTCCGGGAGCCGCCGGCTACGCTTTTGGACGCATGGGCTGCTTCCTTTCCGGCGACGGCGACTACGGAATACCGACCAAGCTGCCGTGGGGAGTGAGTTTTCCGAATGGCATTGTGCCGACAACGGATCGAGTGCATCCAACGCCGATCTATGAATTCGTGACCTGGATCGCGATTGCGGTGTTTCTGTGGCACATGGGAACGAAGGCGGTTCGCGGCCCTAAGGCCAGGGGCGAGATTTTCGGCAATTATCTGATCCTTACGGGGATAGCGCGCTTCCTTGTTGAGTACATCCGCATCAATCCGCGTCTCATTCTCGAGCAAGGCCATCTTCGTTGGATTGACTACGGGCCCTTTAGCCAGATGGCCTCGCATCCGTGGTTTGCTTTCTCGAACGCACAGCTGGTGAGCCTTGGTTCCATGGTCGCCGGCGCGGTGTTACTTTGGCGTATCAAAAGCCAATTCCACGCGCTTAAAAAAGAGCACCGCATCGTAGATCACATCGCCGCCCGCGGCGATATCCTGCAGCCCGAATATTCCAAGCCAACACTGGAATGCCCGCACCCCGAGAGGTGGCACATGTACGATTCGATGACGGCGGAAGTGGAAGTGCTGGATTTCTTGAAGGCCATCGTGACGACGCTCAAGCCGGAGCTGATCGTGGAAACGGGGACGTTTTCGGGGTTGAGTACGCTGTGCTTCGCTGAAGGGCTAAAGGCAAATGGCGTGGGAAAAGTGATCACCTGCGAGTATGACCCGAAAGTGTTCGCGGCGGCGAAGAAGCGCTTTGCGCAATCCGGGCTTTCGCAATGGATTGACGCGCGCAACGAGTCGAGCCTGGAGATGAAAGTGAACGGGCGCATTGATTTGTTGTTCTGCGACAGCGACACGCCGATCCGCGAGCAGGAAGCCCGCCGCTTCTTGCCACAGATGAATCCGTACGGCTTGATCTTGATGCACGATGCGAGTTCTTCGATGAAGACGGTTCGAGAGGCCGCACTGCGCCTCGAGCAGGAAGGCTTGCTGTCCGTGTTGTTGCTTCCTACGCCACGCGGACTCGTGATGGCGCAAAAAAGAGAAGGGCGCCAGTAACTCTGAAATTCGTCCTTAAAGCTCACCCGCAGCAAGGCTCACCCCACAGGTCCTTGCCGCCAGAAACCTTAATTTTCCACAACTCTTCTTGGGGGCAAAAATAGTGCTTGACATATTCCCATATAGGAATATATTGGGAACATGCCAAGGGCGGCCACAACCTCCGATGCTTTTAATGCCGTGGCCGAACCGCGGCGCCGGGATATTTTGAATTTCCTTGCCCTGCAAGAGCGCTCGGTCGGAGAGATCGTCGATGCCATGGACCTCGAACAGCCCTCGGTCTCCAAGCATCTGCGCGTACTTAAGGATGTGGGGCTCGTGCAGGCACGTCGGGAGGGGCGGCGTATGTTGTATCAAACGAATGCGGTGGCCATTCGGCCGCTGTATGAATGGAGCAGCACGTTCGAGCGGTTTTGGCGGCATCAACTGCTTCAAGTGAAGGAACGGGCCGAGGGCAAGAAAGACCCGGTAAAGGTCAATTAGCCGAGGATAAATGGCGTTTTGGGCCGTCGAAGTAAGGGGAAGGAAGTGAGTCGCGCAGACCCTCGTTTTTGGGGGCCAGGAAGTGGAAACCAGTTTGTGCGGTTTATTTCTTAAGGGAGAGGGAACATGACAACGGCAGGCGCGGCAGCGGCGATTGAGAATTTGATGTTGAACATCACGCAAGAAATCCATGTGAAGGCATCTCTGGAGAAAACCTTTGACGCCCTACTGGAACAGCTCGGGCCCGAGAACACCACGCCAGAAGGGACGCACATGTCGTTGAAAATTGAGCCCTGGCCGGGAGGGCGTTGGTACCGCGACCTGGGCGATGGCAACGGCCATTGCTGGGGCCACGTGCAAGCGATCAAGAAACCCACGTTGCTGGAGTTCCATGGGCCGTTGTTCATGTCCTACGCCGCGATTTCGAACGTGCAGTACCGCCTGAGTGAGGAACCTGGCGGGACCCTGATCAAGTTTCATCACAAAGCGATGGGTTTGATCGCTGACGAGCATCGCGCGGGCGTTGTGAAGGGTTGGACGCACATCCATGAGAATGCGAAGAAGCGGGCGGAGGGCTCGCGCTAAAAGCCAGGCCGGGTTTTGCACTACGCAACTAAAAGGAGAAGAAGTATCATGTCCATCGCGCAATCACTGCTGGATGAGTTCGAAATACAAGCCCCAATCACCCGCAGATTCCTGGAACGCCTGCCAGAAGACAAGTTGACCTGGAAGCCGCACGAAAAGTCGATGTCGGCGGGCCAGCTTGCGTACCATCTCGCCTTCGTGCCCGGTGGTGTGCTTCGCCTCGTGCAAAACAATCCGACGCCTGCGCCCGAATCGTTTAACTTTCCACAACCGACAAGCTGTGAAGAAATCCTGAAGACGTTCAACGAGAGCATCTCGACGGTCAGAACCCTGCTGCCAAAGTTCGATGACGCCGCCATGCACGAAACCTGGCGCTTGGTTTCCGGTGGACGCGAGGTCATGGCGCAGCCGCGAGGGCTGTTCCTGCGCGATGTGATGTTGAGCCACTGGTATCAGCATCGCGGCCAGTTTAGCGTGTACCTGAGGATGCTCAACGTTGCAGTGCCAGCTAGCTGGGGCCCCAGTGCCGACGAACCGCCTCTTTTCATGCAAAAAGCAAAATCGGCTTGAGCCGCATTGGCAAGCGGCGGAGCTAGAAGAGAGGTCCCATGTGTCCAGCATGCGTCGCCACAGCAGCTCTCGTGAGTACGGGCGTCGTTTCCACGGGCGGAATCACGGCGCTCTTGGCCCGGCTCTTTGGAAGAAAGAAAAAGTTCGGCAAAGTTCCCGAAAGTGACAGTTCAAAGGAGAAATCGAAATGAGCACGACCGCGACTCTGCAACACCGAAAAGTTATTTCGCACGACGAATGGCTCGCCGCGCGGAAAGAATTTCTGAAGAAGGAGAAGGAGTTCACGCGCCTGCGCGATGAAGTCAGCCGGCAGCGCCGGGAGCTGCCCTGGGAGAGGGTCGAAAGGAAGTATGTGTTCGACGGCCCGAATGGGAAGGAGACGCTCGCGGATTTGTTCGGCAACAAGAGCCAACTGCTGGTATATCACTTCATGCTTGGGCCCGGGTGGGTCGAAGGCTGCCCGAGTTGCTCGTTTCTTGCGGATCATTTTGGCGGGAGTGTGCCACACCTGGCCGCGCGCGACGTGAGTTTCGTGGTGATTTCGCGTGCGCCGCTCACAGAGATCGAGAAGTTCAAAAAGCGCATGGGCTGGAACTTCAAGTGGGTTTCGTCCAACGGGACTGACTTCAACTACGACTATCAGGTCTCGATGAAGGAGGAAGAGCGGGGCAAGGACGAAATCTACTACAACTATACGATGCAGAAATTTGGCGCTGAGGAAAGGCCTGGAGCGAGCACTTTCTACAAGGATGCAGCCGGGAACGTCTTCCACACGTATTCAACCTATGCGCGTGGCCTGGACATCCTGGTCGGCGCATACAACTGGTTGGACCTTGCGCCCAAGGGGAGAGACGAAGAGGGGTTGGCTTTTTCGATGGCCTGGGTGCGGCACCACGACAAATATGGCAACGGTTACTCCGTCGACGCGAAGGCGGGATATGTTCAGCCGAAAAAAGCCAGCGATTCCTGCTGCGAACTCGAAGGCCACAAGTAACTCTGCTGGAAAAGTGAGTAAAAATCGCGGTGGCTCCGTTTAAGACTAGGAGCACCGCGATTTTTACTTGGCAGTACTGAACAATCGAGTGCGGAACGCCGCATGCACAGGAGAAGTCCTAGAGCATTTGGCGGAGGACGTATTGCAGAATGCCGCCGTGTTGGTAATAGGAGACTTCTTCCGGAGTATCCACACGTGCGATCGCCGTAAAAGTCTTCACCTTTCCATCGTCGGATTTCGTGTGAACTGTGATGGTTTTCTTTGGCGAAAGCGAAGCGACGCCTTCAATTTCGAAAATCTCGTGGCCCGTTAATTCTAGGGTTTCGCGGTTTTCGCCGGATTTAAATTCGAGGGGAAGCGCGCCCATACCAACGAGATTGCTGCGGTGGATACGCTCATAGCTTTCCGCAATCACCGCGCGCACGCCCAGCAGCCGCGTGCCTTTTGCCGCCCAATCGCGCGAAGATCCCGAGCCATATTCTTTTCCGGCAAGCACGACCAGCGGCACCCCGGCTTCGCGATATTTCAATGCGGCATCGTAAATCGACATTTTTTCTCCGCCGGGGAGATACAGCGTCCAGCCGCCTTCCGTGCCCGGCGCGAGTTGGTTGCGCAGGCGAATGTTGGCAAACGTTCCGCGCATCATCACTTCGTGATTGCCGCGCCGCGCGCCGTACGAATTGAACTCATGCGGCTTGACGCCGTTGGCGATCAAATATTTTCCGGCGGGCGAATCCACAGGAATCGAGCCGGCCGGAGAAATGTGATCGGTGGTAACGCTGTCGCCTAGGATGGCGAGCACCCGCGCGCCGTGAATGTCGGAGAGCGCTGCGGGCGTCTTCGGCATGTTTTCAAAATACGGCGGCATCTTGATGTACGTGGACTTCGCGTCCCACTTGTAAATGTCGCCTTGCGGAATGGGCATGGACTTCCAATGCGCATCGCCTTCAAAGACTTCGCCATACTCTTTGCTGTATTGCGAAGTGGAAACTGCCGAGCGCACGGTTGATTCGATTTCTTGCGGAGTGGGCCAAATCTCCCGCAGATACACCGGCTTGCCATTGGAATCGCAGCCAAGCGGCTCCGTCGTGAGGTCGAGGTCCATGCGCCCCGCGAGCGCATACGCGACGACAAGCGGCGGCGAAGCCAAATAGTTTGCGCGCACCAGCGGATGAATGCGGCCCTCGAAATTGCGATTTCCGCTGAGAACCGCAACAGCGATCAGATTATTTTCTTTGATGGCCGCGCCAATGTTTTCCGGGAGCGGGCCGCTGTTGCCGATGCACGTCGTGCAGCCATAACCGACCAGATGGAAATTCAATTTGTCGAGATAAGGCGTGAGCCCTGCAGCCTGCAAATAATCGGTGACAACTTTTGAGCCTGGTGCGAGGCTGGTCTTCACCCAAGGCTTAACGTGTAAACCGCGCTCGACCGCCTTCTTTGCCAGCAGGCCGGCGCCAAGCATCAGCGAGGGATTCGACGTATTCGTGCAACTCGTGATGGCCGCGATGACCACGGCGCCACTCGACAGATCAAACGAATCGCCATTGTTGCGCACCGGCACAATCTTGACCGGAGTGCCCTCCACAACTTTCGTAAACGAAGTCTTGGCTTGCCGCAGCGGAACACGGTCTTGTGGCCGCTTCGGTCCAGCGACCGTCGGTTCGACCGTGCCCAGGTCCAACTCCAGCGTGTCGTTAAACAGTGGCGCGGGCGTTTCGTCGGTTCGGAAAAGCATCTGCTCTTTGCAGTAAGCCTCCACCAACGCGATTTGTTCGGCGGGACGCGCAGTGAATCGCAGATAAGCGAGCGTTTCCGAATCGACTGGGAAAAACCCCATCGTCGCGCCATATTCAGGCGCCATGTTAGCGATGGTCGCGCGGTCTGGAACGCTAAGGCTCGAAAGCCCGGAGCCGTAAAATTCGACAAATTTTCCGACCACGCCTTTTTTGCGCAGCATCTCCGTAACGGTGAGAACCAAATCCGTCGCGGTCGCGCCCTCTCGCAACCGTCCGTGCAGCCGGAAACCGACGACTTCGGGAATAAGCATCGAGGAAGGCTGGCCAAGCATGGCGGCTTCCGCTTCGATTCCCCCAACGCCCCAGCCAAAAACGCCCAGCGAATTCACCATCGTCGTGTGCGAATCAGTTCCGACCACGGAATCCGGATAGGCTTCGACGCGCGTGCCAAAGGGCACGGCGCAAACCACTCGCGCCAAGTATTCGAGGTTCACCTGATGGCAGATGCCTGTGTCCGGCGGAACGACTTTAAAATTGTGAAACGCGCTCTGTCCCCAGCGAAGAAACGCGTAGCGCTCGACGTTGCGCTGAAATTCCAGCTCCGCATTTAAGCCAAACGCGTTCGCGCTGCCGAAATTGTCCACTTGCACGGAGTGATCGATCACCAGTTCAGCGGGAAAGAGCGGGTTGATTCTCTTCGGATTGCCACCCATCTTGACCACAGCTTCGCGCATGGTGGCAAGATCCACGACGGCGGGAACGCCGGTAAAATCCTGCAGCAGCACGCGCGCCGGCATGAAAGCAATTTCTTTTTCGGGAGCGCCGGGTTTCCAACGAGCCAGCGCTTGAATGTCTTCTGCATGGACAAAGCGTCCATCTTCGCATCGCAGCAGGTTTTCCAGGAGAATGCGCAGCGAAAACGGGAGTTTCGCCAGGTCAGCCATACTCTGTTTTTCGAGGAATTCCAGCCGGTGGATATCGAAGGTTTGCGCGCCGACGTTGAGTTTGTCGCGTGTGCGGAAGGAATTGCCCGCGTTGATAGCCATTCTCACTATCCTTTCAGCAGCGAAGGCAGTCTTCTATGATAACCGAAATCGAATCGGGACGCCGTGCGGCTATACTGGTAGGAGCGTGAACATTGTTCTCATTTCAACTTACGAATTGGGGCGGCAGCCTTTTGGGTTGGCTTCGCCTGCGGCGTGGCTGAGCATGGGCGGCCATAGAGTCGTTTCGCTGGATCTTTCGAGGCACGCCCTGGACGAACCCGCGATTCAGGCCGCGGGGCTGATCGCCATTTATCTGCCGATGCACACCGCGACACGGCTGGCCGCGCAACTCGTTCCCACACTCCGCAAAGTGAATCCGGGTGCGCACGTTTGCTGTTACGGCTTGTATGCGCCCATGAATGTCGAATATCTGCGCACTCTTGGCGTTTCAACCATCCTTGGCGGTGAGTTCGAAGATGGGCTAGTGCAGCTCGCAGAGCGCCTCAGTCAGAATGGCAATGGCAACCGACCTGTGGTCACGCCGCAGCCTGAGTCAATAATCTCTCTGGACAGGCAGAAATTTATCCGGCCAAACCGACAGGGATTACCTCTGCTTGCGAAGTATGCCCACGTGATTCTGCCCTCCGGCGAACACCGCGTAGCGGGCTACACGGAGGCGAGCCGCGGTTGCAAGCATCTTTGCCGTCATTGTCCGATCGTTCCGGTCTATAACGGCATCTTCCGCGTCGTGGACCGGGAAGTCGTGCTCGAAGACATTCGCCAGCAAGTTGCTGCCGGCGCCGGACACATCACGTTCGGCGACCCGGATTTTTTCAATGGCGTGGGACATGCGCTGGCTCTTGTGGAAGCGCTGCATCGCGAGTTTCCACGGGTCACCTACGACGTAACAATCAAGATCGAACATTTGCGCAAACACCGGAAGCATCTTGCGACTTTGCGCGACACCGGCTGTCTTTTCGTTACCAGCGCGGTTGAGTCACTCGACAATGACGTGCTGGCGAAGCTCGACAAAGGCCACACTCAGGAAGATTTTCTCGAAGTGCACCGCATGTTTCGCGAATTGGGCATGGTCTTGCATCCGACGTTTGTGCCTTTTACTCCTTGGACCACTCCAGCGAGCTATCTCGGACTTCTGAGCGTGTTGCGCGAAAACGATCTAATCGAGAATGTTGCGCCGATCCAGCTTGCGATTCGGCTCCTAATTCCCGGAGGCTCCCGATTGCTCGAACTAAGGGAAGTGCATCATCTCGTCTCGCCGTTTGATCCAGAGGCTTTGGTTTATCCCTGGCGGCATCCTGATCCACGAGTGGACGCGCTCTGCGAGGAAATTCAGAGGATTGTTGCTGCCGGCGAAAAGCAAAAGCGCTCCCGGCGAGCGATCTTCGATGGCATTTTGCAAGCCGCGCACAAAGCGGCTGGCTTGGATGGAGATTTCACCTCGCTACGCATTCTACCCTCTCGCGCCACAATCCCTTTTCTCAATGAGCCCTGGTACTGTTGAGCGGAACCCACGCGGGACCAGTTGGGTCCCATCGCCAAGGCTAAGGAATCTCTGGCACAGACAGAATCATTTGTATAGGTCGTAGGCCAGAGTGGAGCCCTTTTGTCTTCTGCGAAGAACAACTTGACCAAGCGTCTGCTGCTGTTCGCCGCGAAACTGGGGTATCAGACGCGCAGTTTCGAAGAAGCGGCGCGCAAACTGGGCGTGCAGCTCGTTTACGTCACCGATCGCTGCCATCAACTCGAAGATCCGTGGGGTGACCACGCCATATCCGTGCATTTCGAAGCGCCCGAGGCCGCTGCGTACACGGTGACGGAGTCGTTGCACGGGCAAGAAGTCACTGGTGTACTGGCTCTCGGAGATCGACCCGCAGCCGCGGCGGCGTTCGCGGCGCGCGGCCTCGGAATCCAGTACAACCATCCTGCCGCAGTCGAGGCCTGCCGGAACAAATTGCGCATGCGCGAAGTCTTTCGTGATGCAGGCTTGCGAGTCCCTTGGTTTCGCAGTCTGCCCCTTGAACCCATTCCGGAGCCTTCACTTGCGCGCATTTCTTATCCGTGCGTGCTGAAGCCGCTTTCGCTTTCAGCGAGCCAGGGAGTGATGCGAGCCAACAACCGCGAAGAATTTTTCAACGCCGCGACGCGTCTTCGCCACTTACTGGAGTCCGCTGAAATTCGTGCCAGGCGCGAACCGAATCTGGATCAGATGATTGTCGAAGGATATATCCCGGGCAGGGAAGTTGCTCTTGAAGGCCTGCTCACCGACGGCGCTTTGCGAATCCTCGCAATTTTCGATAAACCCGATCCGCTCGAAGGCCCGTACTTCGAGGAAACCATCTACGTCACGCCTTCGCGGCTTCCGAGAGCAACCCAGACTCAGATTGCACAGTGCGCGACTAACGCGGTCCGTGCCCTGGGCCTCACAGAGGGACCCATTCACGCCGAGTTTCGTATTAACGACGAAGGAGTATGGCCGATCGAAGTGGCAGCGCGCCCCATCGGCGGTCTTTGTGCGCGGGCGCTGGGCTTTTGCGCGAACGAACTTGAGCGGCCAATCGGGCTGGAAGAATTGCTCCTTCGTCACGCTCTGAAATTGCCGGGTTCGAATGCGCTACGCGAAGCTCAAGCCTCGGGCGTGATCATGATTCCCATCCCGCAAAGCGGTATTTTCGAGAAAATATCCGGGGCAGAAGCCGCCCTTGCGACTCCCGGAGTCACGGACCTGCTGATCACCGCGCGCCTCCACGATTACATCGCCGCATGGCCCGAAGGTTCCAGCTATTTGGGATTTCTTTTCGCAAAAGGAGACACAGCAGAAGAAGTCGAGCGAGCAATCCGCGAAGCTCACCGCAAACTACAATTTACCATCACGCCCCGTCTGCCGGTCGAGCATCCGGCGACTCATAAACTCCCGGCCGGGGGCGGCTAGTTCTTCGCTTTTGGTGGAACGTAACCTTCCGGCAATCGCGCGCCTTCCCCAAAAAAGAACTGCTCCATTTGCTCCCCCATTATTTTTTGTGAATTGGGGTCCAGCGGGTTCAGGCGATACTCGTTCATCACCATCTTCGAGTATTCGAGCCAGAGCTTCCATGCGTCTTTCGAGACATTTTCATACACGCGCTTGCCCAACTCGCCTTGCCAAGGAATGCGATCCAGGCCGGGAAGTTCCTTCCCAAACTTGACGCACATCACCATCCGCGTGCCCGGCTTGACCGGCTCGCTCGGGGCTGGAGTGTCCTTGCAAGGATCGTTCGCCATGCTTCTCTCCTCAGTCGAATCGCTCGTTCTCACCTTACTGCAACTCTGCCGAAAATCCTAGCTGCCTCCAAATTTGGCGAAGAGACTTGACCATCTCTTATCGCAGCGGCACGGTTTCAGTGCAGTAAAATATTCATCTGGAAATCATAGACTCAATGAGAGTAGCATTTGCTCTGTGTGTGGCCACGCAGGAGGCACCCTGCTGTTGCCAACTCAAGCGGTGTTTCCTGGGCGTTTGGAAGGCGCCCACCAACGCGAACTGCAGTGCCTCCTCGCCAGAAATGCTGTCGCTCGTCTTTGGGCGCAAGACGCCTCTCTTTGGCCTGCTCAAACCCACGAAATAGAATCCGTTCGCAATAATCTGCGCTGGCTCGAACTTCTTCGGCAGCTGGGCCCGCTTTTGGACCGCGTTGTTTCCCGCGCTTCTCAAATCGAATCCGCGGGCTTTGAGGATGTGCTTCTGGTCAATTTAGGCGTGGCCAGTTTCGCGGCGGAAGCTGTTCTGCGTCTGCCATCAGCCAGGCTCGGCAAGAGAACTTTCTTGCTGCGCGGCATTGATCCCGACGCGCTGAGAGCGCTGGAAAAGACTTTGGTGCTGGAAAAGACGCTCTTCATTTTCGCCAACAAATTAGGCAAAGACATCGATAATCATGCACTATTCCTCTTTTTCCTCGAACAGTTGAAAGCTCGCGGTGTGCCTTCGCCCCCAGCTCATTTCGTAGCCTTGGCTGAGGAAAATTCCTATCTCGAGCAACTGGCCGGCGCTTACGATTTCATTGACCGCTTTATCGATCCTCCTGGCATTCTTGGCCGTTTCTCCTCATTGATTCACTACAACTTTTACCTGGCCACTGCCGGTGGTTTCCAGGCCGATGGCCTGATGGAACGTGCGCGAGCCATGCAAGCGGCCTGCGGCAATGCCGCGCCGATTGAAGCGAACCCCGCCGCTTCGCTCGGCGCGATTCTGGCCGCGTCCGCGCAAGACGGTTCGGATCGTCTTGTTTTTTTCGGCCAAGACAATCTCCGGCCCGTTCTGCAACGGATAGGGTGCCTCGTGGCCGCCAGCACCTGTGCGGCCCGGCGCGGCATAATTCCAATTTTTGCGCGAACCGCCGGATCGTTCGAAACGCTCGAAAAAGACAGCCTCTACGTCTATGTCAAAATGGGTGCCGCGGAGCACCCAGAACTTGAACAGCGATATGAAAAACTGCGCGAAGCTGGCCAGCCACTGATCACCATTAACCTCAGCGGCCCGGAAGAATTTGCTGCGGAACTGTTCAAATGGGAGATGGCCACAGCCCTGGCGTGCTCCCTGCTCGAAGTGAATCCCTTCCACGAGCCCGATTTGCAGGACAGAAGAACGAAGGTCGCCAAGCTTCTCGAGCGACTTTCCTCAAGGGAGCACTGGCCTCCTCTAACGGTGCGTGTCCGCGAAGCAGACCTCGAATTATATGCGGAAGGAGAGACGCGCCGGGAGCTTTCCACGCTGAGCCTGGCTGAGGCGCTCCGCACTTTTTTCGCACTACGCCGGCCAAACGGCTTTCTCGCATTGCTGCCATTTATGAACTTGAATGCTACACGCGCGGCCTCAATTGACCGCATCTGCGCGCAATTGGAATCAAAGCTCAAGACTCCCGTGTTAGTTACGGAGGGGCCGCGCTATCTCTACACGGTAGGACAGCTCTACAGCGATGGTCCGCCAAAGGGACTCGTCATACTCCTGACCGCAAACCCGGAAAAAGATCTGGTTGTGCCCGGAGCCGACTACACCTTCGGGCAGATTCAAGTCGCTATGGCCCACGTTGACTTCGAATCGCTAGGCCACTTGGGAAGGCCCGTAATACGATTGCACCTGACGAATGGTGCTGACACGGGTCTGATCCAACTGGAAAGGATTCTTCGCCATCTGTCCAGCGTCTGAAACGTTTGCCTGCAATAAGTATCCAATGTTTTGGGAAGCGAGCCACCAGAGATGTATAGTGTTTGGCCACTTCCAATGCCCGGAGGTACTGCCCCTTGCCGGAAATCACCACTTTGTTTTGGGACATCGGCGGCGTCATCCTTACCAATGGCTGGGACCGCGAATCGCGAAAAGAAGCTGCCGCTACGTTTCGCTTCGACTGGGAAGAATTTCAAGACCGCCACGAACTCTCCTTTCCCGCTTTCGACACCGGCCAAATCTCGCTCAATGAATATCTGGACCGGACGCTCTTTTATCGCTCGCGTCCCTTTACGCGCGAGGAATTCACCGCCTTCATGTTTGCGCAGTCCAAGGAGTACGCGGACACCCGCGCCGTTCTCGACAAAGTGGCCGATTCGGGAAAATACTTAGTCGGTGCCATTAACAACGAGCCCTTCGAGCTGAACCAGTACCGCATTGAAGCCTTCAATCTCCGGAAAAATTTTCTGGTGTTTTTCAGCTCGTGTTACGTTCGCTCTCGCAAACCCGAGGAAACGATTTTTCGCGTGGCTCTCGAAGTATCCCAGCGCGCGCCTGAACAGTGTCTCTTCATCGACGATCGCCCGCTGAACCTGGATAGTCCGCGGCGCTTGGGTATGAATGTGATTCATCACCAGAACGCCGGGCAACTGCGCTCGGAGTTGGGAAAGCACGGGGTTGCGGTATAGTCTCTAACGTCGCGTTTTCGGGCTGAACGGGACGCAATCGAACGAAGGGGGAGAAGATGGCCGGGGAAACGAGTCGTTCCGGTTCAGTCTACGGTGGAGTGTCGGAGCCCTGTACCGTCATTCTTTTTGGCGCGTCTGGCGACCTCGCCAAGCGCAAAGTGATTCCCGCCATGTACGACCTGGCCACCCACAGTGCGCTGGGGCCCCGTTACGCCATTGTGGGATTTGCCCGCACCGCCATGACCGAAGAGTCCTTTCGAACGACTCTAGGTGAAGCGGCAAAAAGCATTTCCGAAGTAGGGCCCATCGATCCCAAGCTCTGGGAGGAATTCGCTTCCAATCTTTACTACTCTCCCGGCGATTATGCCGACCCGCAAGCATACGCCTTGCTTGCGAAACGGTTGACGGAACTGGAAGCTGCCAAGAATTTGGGGCACAACCGCCTTTTTTATCTCTCGACGCCGCCAGAGGTCTATCCGCACATCGTCGAGCAACTCGGCCGCTCAGGGCTGGCCCATCCCTGCGGCACCAATTGCTGGACTCGCATCATTATTGAGAAGCCCTTTGGACGCGATCTCGCCTCGGCAAAAGAGTTAAATCAAACGGTCCTCAACGTCTTCGACGAAAAGCAGGTCTACCGCATCGATCACTATTTGGGCAAAGACACAGTGCAAAACCTGCTCGTGCTGCGTTTTGGCAATGGCATTTTTGAGCCGCTCTGGAACCGCAATTACGTCGACCACGTGCAAATTACCGCCGCCGAAACGCTCGGCGTCGAGCGCCGCGGGGGTTTTTACGAAACCGCAGGCGCCTTGCGCGACATGATTCAGAGCCACGTGTTACAGCTCACTTCGCTCGTGGCTGTGGAACCCCCTGCCGCGTTCGATGCCACCGCCGTTCGCAACGAAAAACTGAAAGTGCTCCAATCCATTCGCCCTTTCGACCTGGAAATGGTGGCCCAGTCGGTGGTTCGTGGCCAGTATGCTCCCGGAAAATTGGACGGCAAGCCTTCGCCCGGCTACCGCGATGAGCCCGGCGTCAATCCCAACTCCAAGACGGAAACGTTTGTCTCCGCGAAATTGCTCATCGACAATTGGCGCTGGGCCGGAGTCCCGTTTTACATCCGCACGGGAAAACGCCTCGCCAAACGCAGCACCGAAATCATGATTCAGTTCCGCCGCGCTCCGCACATCGTCTTCCGCGAACGCGAAGTCGAGCCCAATCGCTTGGTCCTCAACATCCAACCCGATGAAGGCATCTCCATTTCCTTTGGCGCCAAGCGGCCCGGAACGGAGATGAGCATCGGAAACGTCACCATGGATTTCAGTTACCGCGAAGGCTTTGGCGATGCCTCGCGCAGCGCGTACTCCACGCTCTTGAACGATTGCGTGCGCGGCGATGCGACGCTCTTCGATCGCGGCGACAGCGTCGAAGCTGCTTGGTCTTTGGTCGACCCTATCCTGGATGTTTGGGGTGCCGCTCGGACCGCGACCGTGGCACAATATCCCGCCGGGAGTTGGGGGCCGCGGGAGTCCGATCTTCTGCTCGAACGCGACGGCCGTCAGTGGTATAACCCTTAGTCCGGTATCTTTTGAACCGTTTTAAAAGCGGAGTTACGGGGGATTCAGGTGATCCTTGCGGGAGACGTTGGCGGCACCAAGTGCAACCTGGCGCTGTTTTCCGAAAAGAACGGGCGGCTCTCCGAAGTGTTCCGGCACCGTTTTGCGAGCAAGGAATTTGCGCAGTTTGACTTGATTGTCAAAGAGTTTTCCCGCCAGGCGGCTGAGCATCTCGGCGGCGAGCGCATTGTGGCTGCCGGCTTTGGCATTGCTGGACCCGTGATCAACGGCCGGGTTCGCGCTACGAATCTTCCTTGGATCGTAGAAACGCAAACTCTCATCAATGAACTCGATGTGCCGCACGTCGTTCTGCTGAATGATCTCGGCGCGTGGGGCCACAGCCTCGGACATCTTCCTCCGGAAGATTTTTGCGTTTTGAATCCCGGCCTCGCGGAACCGGGCGGCACTCGCGCTTTGCTTGCTGCCGGCACAGGCCTCGGCGAATCCATTCTTGTTTGGGACACGGGACGCTATCGCGTGGTTCCTTCCGAAGGCGGTCACTCGGATTTTGCGCCTCACACCGAACAGCAGATCGAACTGCTCCGGTTCATGCGCCGCCGCTATCCTCAGGTGAGCTGGGAGCTTATTCTTTCGGGCCGCGGTTTCCGCACGATTCACGAATTTCTGTCCCCGAAGGTCGTGCACCCGTCTTTTGAGGATCCCGATGCCGATCCCGCTCCGGAAATCACTCGGCGGGGGCTGGATAAATCCTGCCGCGTCTGCTCGGACACTTTGGATCTTTGGACCGCGATTTATGGGGCGGAAGCTGGCAATCTTGCACTGAAAGTGCTGGCGCTCGGCGGCGTCTACGTGGCCGGCGGCATTGCCGTAAAAATCCTTGAAAAAATGAAGGACGGCACGTTCTTTCATGCTTTTAAAGACAAGTGGAAATTTGAAGGCCTCCTCAGCAACGTTCCTGTCTCCATCGTCTTGAACGAATCGGCTCCTTTGCTCGGCGCCGCGTACGAAGCTCTGGCGGCTGCCGACAAGTAGCCCACCGTTTTCTCTCATGAGTTTTTCTTCTCTGTGATCTCTGCGACCTCTGTGTTGAGATCCCCGCGGATCCCAGCCACAGCCTAACCATCAGGGATTTCTACGCCGAATTGCGTATTTCGAATTTCGTCTTTCGCCACCTGCCGTTCTCAATTCAGTTCTGTGTCTGCCGAGCGTCTGCTAGCCTAATCGCAATGGCCCTCTTCGAAGAACAACTCGGCGAATGGAAGCCCGTTTCGCGCGGCGCGGGGATTGCCTGGCTCGTCTTTTACGCGCTTTTTCTCCTCTATGCGTTTCTGGATCGCTCCGGCTTTCTGATCCTCGACTGGGCCAACCTGATGATTCACGAGGGCGGTCATTTTTTCTTCAGTTGGTTTGGCGAAACCATTCACATTTTAGGAGGCACTCTCGGCGAACTCATTGTGCCATTGCTGTGCGCCGCCTATTTCTTCTGGCACCGCCAGACCACCGGCTTTGTCTTCTCTTGTTTCTGGTTCTTCGAAAATTTTCCTTACATCGGCGCGTACATGGCCGATGCGCGCGCTGCTTCTCGTCCGCTCGTGGGTTCCGACGAAAGCGACTGGACCATTCTCTTCGGCCAGTGGAATTTGCTTTTGCAGGATCAGAAAATTGGCGGCGCCATGCGCATCATCGGTCTAATCGGGATGACCGCCACCGCTCTTTGGCTTGCAAATCGAGTTCGCCGCGACGCCGCCGCAAAACCAAAACTGCTTTCTTTGTGACCTTTTCAGGCCTCCTTCCTCTCGCGCTTTCCCGCTTCCTCTCATCATTCTTTGATAAGCTAAAGCGACACCAAACCTGATTCGAAGGCCTTGCCGGACGTCTCCCCGGCTGCAAAACGAGGCCAAGGAGCGGACCATGAGCAGCGCGGTAACGACTCAAGTTCTGGAACTCGAAAATTACGTGAACGGCGCCTGGCAGCGCGCCACCGCTACCGAGTTCGCCGAAGTTGCGAATCCCGCTACCGCCGAACTGCTGGCGCGCACTCCGCTTTCAGCTCCCGCCGACGTTGAAGCCGCCGTCCAGGCGGCTGCCGCTGCCTTTCCCGCGTGGCGGCGCACTTCCGCGGGCGAGCGTGTTCAATACCTCTTCAAACTCAAGAATCTCCTCGAAGAAAATCTGGACGAACTTGCGCGCATCATCACCATCGAAAATGGAAAGACCTTCGCGGAAGCCAGGGCCGAACTGCGCCGCGCTATCGAAAATGTCGAGGTCGCCTGCGGCATCCCCATGATGATGCAGGGCTACAACCTCGAAGACGTCACACCCGGCGTCGATGAAATGCAGATTCGCCAGCCGCTCGGCGTGGTTGCCGCCATCGTGCCGTTCAATTTTCCGGCGATGGTTTCTTATTGGTTTCTTCCTTACGCCATCGCCTGCGGAAATACGTTTATCCTCAAGCCTTCCGAACGCGTGCCGCTCTCGATGCGCCGTGCGTTCGAGTTGCTCGACAAAACGGGCTTGCCCAAAGGCGTCGTCAACCTCGTCAACGGGGGCAAGGATGTTGTCAACGCGCTTTGCGATCATCCGCAAGTGCGCGCCATCAGCTTTGTTGGCTCGACCCCCGTCGCGAAACACGTTTACACGCGCTCCGCCGCCAGCGGCAAGCGCATGCAATGCCAGGGCGGCGCAAAAAATCACGTGATCGTTTTGCCCGACGCCGACATGGAGCTGGCCACGCAAATTATCAGCGACAGTGCGTTTGGCTGCGCTGGCCAGCGCTGCCTCGCCGTTTCCGTTGCCATCACCATCGGCGACGCGCAAAAAACTTTCCGCGATTCCATCGCCAATGCCGCTTCTTCCATTCGCGTCGGGTATGGTCTCGATCCCGGCGTTCAGATGGGGCCCGTCATCACCAAGGAAAGCAAGCAGCGCATCGTATCGCTGATTGGCGCCGGCGTCGGCGAAGGCGCAAAACCTATTCTCGATGGCCGCAACACGAAAATCCCGAAATACGAAGCTGGAAATTTCGTCACGCCAACCATTCTCGACGGGCTGCCTTCCACGAGCCAGCTCGCCCACACGGAGATTTTTGGTCCCGTCCTAAGCCTGATTCACGCCAACTCCATCGATGAAGCGATGGAATTTCTGCGCCGCAGCCCCTACGGCAACCAGGCTTCGCTCTTCACCACCAGCGGTTCGGCGGCGCGCAAGTTCCGTTACGAAGCTCCCGCGGGAAATATTGGCATCAACATCGGCGTCGCCGCGCCTATGGCCTATTTCCCGTTCAGCGGGTGGAAAGAAAGTTTCTTCGGCATTCTCCACGGCCAGGGCCGCGACGCGGTCGAATTCTTCACCGAATCAAAAATCGTGATCGAGCGCTGGTCGCGCCAGGAAACTCGCAAGTTCTAACAGCCGAATCATTTCCCTATGACAACAAAACCTCTTCATCTGGACATGCACGAACAAATCGAGTGCGCGCAAACTCTCGCCTCTCGTTTCTACACTGATCCCGCAATCCTGGAAATCGAAAAGCCTCGCATTTTCCTTCGCACTTGGCAGTTAGTCGGAACGCTCCAGCAATCCTGCGGCGAGGTAAATGGAACAAAGCGCACCATCTCCGACCCGGAGAGTTTTTTCACGGCTGACGTCGCCGGCGAACCGGTCATCGTCGTGCGCGATAAGCACGGCGAACTACGCGCCTTCAGCAACGTCTGCCGCCATCGCGCCGGACCCATCGCTCTCGGCAGCGGCTGCAAAAACGTCCTCCGCTGCCAGTATCACGGCTGGACCTACACGCTCGATGGCCGCTTGATTGGCACTCCGGACGTCGAAGGCGTCGAATTTTTCGACCGCAGCACCATGGGCATGGTCCCGCTGCGCTGCGAAACCTGGGGACAATTCATTTTTGTGAATTTCGATTTGAAGGCTGAGCCTCTGTCGACTTTTCTGGGCAAAATTCCCGAGCAGGCGCGCGGCTTCCAATTCGAAGGCCTCGAATTCGCCGAGCGCCGCGACTATATCATCGACTGCAACTGGAAGGTTTACGTCGACAACTATCTCGAGGGCTACCACATCCCCATCGCGCATCCCGGCTTGATGAAAGAAATCGACTACGCGCAATACCGCACCGACACCTTCCGCTATTATTCCCAGCAATTCGCTCCGATTCGCGCCATGAAGCCGGAAGACGCTGGCGAGCGCCTTTACGCGCCTGGAACTGGTTTGCAGGACGCGCTTTACTTTTGGGTTTTTCCCAACTTGATGCTCAACATCTATCCCGACAACATCCAGACCAACGTGATTGTGCCGCTCTCTCACGAAAAAACCCTCACCGTCTTCGAGTGGTTCTTCCACGCCGCCGCCGCGGAAAAGGTTCGCGAACGCATCCGCAGGACCATCGCTTTCAGCGACGAAGTTCAACAGGAAGACATCCTCCTTTGTGAAAATGTGCAGAAGGGCTTGCGCTCTTCCACTTACGATCGCGGTCGCTACTCAGTGAAGCGCGAAAACGGCGTCCACCATTTCCACATGCTGCTCAACGAATTTCTTGCGCATCCTTGAGCGCTTGAGGTGCGCCTGTGATTGTTCTCCTCATGGGTCCCGCCGGATCGGGAAAGACCACCGTGGGAAAACTGCTCGCCGCGCAGATTTCGTGGGATTTCCTGGATGCCGATGATTTTCATCCAGCCGCAAACATCGAAAAAATGTCTCGCGGCATTGGCCTCACTGACGAAGATCGCCTTCCCTGGCTCGAGTCTGTCCGGGACACGATGCTGGAGTGGCAGGCGCAGGGGCGAAACGTCGTTGTCGCCTGCTCTGCCCTCAAACGTAGCTACCGCGAACTTCTCGGCGTTCATTCGAATCCAGAAATAAAGCTCGTCTATCTCAAGGGCGGCCGCGATTTGCTCCGCGATCATCTCCAGGCACGCACCGGCCACTATGCTGGTGAGCAACTTCTCGCCAGCCAGCTCGCCGACCTCGAAGAGCCCAGCGAAGGGCTAGTACTTAACGCGGCCGGTTCGCCGGAAGAACTAGCCCCCGAAATCCGGAGCAAGTTGGGATTGCATCCTCCGCTGAAATACCACTAAGTGCCTTATTAGCAAGGTCTTAGAGCGTCTTGGTGTGGGGCAAGCTTGGGTGCGAATTGGTCAGACCAATCCGCAATGTAAATTGCAATACAATCTAATTTTTGAGACGAAGTAGGTTGCCTCGCAAAGTTAGCTTCTTCGCGGGCCCTTCGGATGTGCACTGTGCCATGGACCTTTAGCCAACTGTCGTGATTGAGGTCACGCCGTTGTGCGCGGTCCGCCGAGGATCTTCAAGGCATGCCGCTGTCCACAATCGAAGTGAACGGGCTGCGACATGGTGCCAATCTCTGCGCGAATTCTCCCAAACTGGGCGCGGCAATTTGCGCAACAAACTTACGGTCGCCAAGTTCGTGTTCTTTGGAAACGACTTACGTCTTGCACAGGCGACATTTTCGATGGTGTGCCGCTTGCTCCACATTCGTGGGGGATTCCTGCAAACGAGAGAGGTGTAGCTGGGCAGGCCCAATTGCCTGGAGCGAAAAAACTGAGCCCAAGTATTGTTCATCACAAAAGGCCGTGACCGGCACACTCTTCCCCTTTCCCCGAATCCCCCAACACGGAGGATTCCATGAAAGAACCAATCATTGAGACCAAGGGTTACAAGCCAATCACCCCATTTGAAGAGTTCGAGGAGTTCACCACGCCAATGCAGGATTTCTTTGACCTGGTTGCGCGCCGTCCCTGGGAGCTGCTGGGCGCCTCGCCGCGCTTCCTGACCCGCGAATTCGAGAACTGGTTCAAGACCGAGCCGGAGCTTTTCCGCCCGGTGCACCTCAAGCTGTTTGAGACCAATGAAGCCGTCATCGCGCGCGCGGAAGTTCCCGGCTTCACCGAGAAGGAACTGGACATCAACGTCGAGCCTTGGAGGCTGATCATCACGGGCAAGAAGGAATTCAAGGAGGAGAAAGAGAAGAAGGAAGGCGTGCCCGTCTACAAGGAGAAGAGGAATCAAATCTATCGCAGCGTGAATCTCCCGGTCGAAATTCGTCCCGAGGAAGTGAAAGCGCTATTGAAGAACGGCGTGTTGGAACTCACTATGCCGAAGGTAGAAGTAGTGAAGAAAGTGCATGTGGATGTGAAGGGCGCATAAAACAAAGCTCGCCTGAAAGAGCGAACGGGGGGCGCGCCAGTCGGCGCGCCCCACCCTGTTTTCTTCTTCTCAAATTCGTCGTATCCTAGAGTGACACGAAGTTCTCCCCGCGATTTTCCCAAAGACCGTGTCGAGTTTCAGGGGAAGCTCTGTGCGGTCCAATAGCGGTATAAAGGTTGAAGGAAACATGAGCGAGGTGAAGACATTGCGGCCCGTGTGGAAACCCGCGGGCCGGGTGCACGCGAGCGAACAGCCGTTCAAGTACCCGCTTGAACGCGAGTTCGTCGAGCCGGACTGGCGCCGTTTGCCCGGCTACAAGAACGTTACCGCCGCGGAATGGGAGACGGCGCTCTGGCAGCGCCGCCACACGGTCAAAAATCTCAAGGAAGTCAAAGCCGTTTTCGGTTCGTTGCTGCCGCAAAGCCTGCTCGAAAGCATGGAGCGCGACATCAAAGAGCGCGCCACCATGTCCATCCTCATCCCTCCCCAGATGCTCAACACCATGGATGAGACCGATCTCTGGAACGATCCCGTCCGCCGGTACATGCTTCCCGCGTTTGACGATCGCAATCCCGATTGGCCGAGCCATCCCAAGTCCAGCCGCGACAGCCTGCACGAAGCGGAAATGTGGGCCGTCGAAGGGCTTACGCACCGGTATCCTACGAAAGTCCTTGCCGAAGTGCTCTCGACCTGCCCGCAGTACTGCGGCCATTGCACCCGCATGGACCTGGTCGGCAACGATGTGCCGCAAGTCGTCAAGCTGCGCTTCCAGCTTCCACAAAAAGACCGCTTCGAGCAGATGCTCGAATATTTGCGCAAGACGCCTTCGGTGCGCGACGTCGTGGTTTCCGGCGGCGACATCGCCAACCTGCCTATTGGGCAGCTCGAGCCTTTTGTCTTGGCGCTCATGGACATTCCCAACATCAAAGACATTCGCCTGGCCACCAAAGGCTTGATGGGCATTCCCCAGCATTTTTTGCAGGACGAAGTTCTGCGGAGCATGGAGCGGTTAGCGAAGAAAGCCCATGAGCGCGAAATCGATCTGGCGCTGCACACGCATGTGAACAACGCGCGCCAAGTCACGCCGCTGGTCGCCAAAGCGGCGAAGAAATTCCTCGAAATCGGTTTTCGCGACGTTCGCAATCAAGGCGTATTGCTGCGCGGCGTGAATACTTCGTCTGAACAGCTACTAGAGCTTTGTTTCACACTGCTCGACCGTGCCAAAATCATGCCGTACTACTTTTATATGTGCGACATGATCCCCAACGCCGAGCACTGGCGCCTGGCGATTCACGAAGCGCAGCAGCTCCAGCACGACATCATGGGCTATTTGCCCGGTTTTGCCACGCCGCGCGTGATTTGCGATGTGCCATTCGTGGGCAAACGCTGGGTCCATCAAGTGAAGGAATACGACCGCGAGCGGGGAATTTCGTACTGGACGAAAAACTATCGCACCAGCATCGAAGCCAATGATCCCGACGCGCTGAACCGCCTTTACGAGTATTACGACCCCGTGTACACGCTGCCGCCCTCGGGCCAGGAATGGTGGCGCCGCCACACCGCCGTCCTCGCCGAACGTTAGGCTGCTCAAACTTATGGGTCCCAATGTATATGTGATTGCGGGACCGAACGGCGCAGGCAAAAACAAGCTTTGCGCGGGAGTTCCTGCCCAATTACGCCAACTGCCCGAATTTTGTTAACGCGGATCTCATCGCCCAGGGACTATCGCCATTTTCACCAGAGACTGCGGCAGTACGCGCTGGTCGGTTGATGCTTGAGGAGATTGAACTCTTCATGAAACATCGGGCTGACTTTGGATTTGAAACTACGCTTGCTGGACGAGGCCACTTGAACCTGGTGCGTCGGCTCAAGGAACTCAGTTACACCGTGCGCTTCTTCTATCTGTGGCTGCCGACTCCAGACCTGGCGCTTCAGAGAATTCACGAACGGGTTTCCCGAGGCGGGCACGACGTGCCTGAGGCCGTCGTGCAGCGGCGATTTGCTCGCTCGATAAACAACTTCTTGGTTCACTACCGGCCTATCGCAGACGAATGGATCCTGTTCGACAACTCTGGGGCAGCACTCTCGGTGATTGCGCTCCAGAAAGAGGGTAAGCTTCGTATACTTGAAACAAAGCGATAGAATGATCTAATGGAGAGCTACGGAAGACCATGATCAAACCTCCGCCTAATGTTCTAGATTTGCCGCTGCTGGACCGCGCTCAGATGGCAATGAAGGCTGGGGTTGAGAAGGTCATAGAGGAACACGCCCGAGAAGGCTTACCCCTGTACCTTTGGCGCGACGGCAAAGTCATCGCTGTTCCAGCTAAGGAATTGCAACAACGCAATGGCCAAGCCAAAAAATAACTTGGGAGTGGTTCCAAGCTCCCTCTGTGTGCTCACCCAATCAATCGCCCGCTTCTCGTGTCCGATTCAATCTGCAAACTAAGCAGCTTGGTTGACTTAGCTCAGGTCGCGACCTAACATGACGACGCTGCGGCGGACTTCGAAGCGCTCGGGCTGACTGCTTCGCGCCACACATTCGTGCAGATTTGCAGCGATAATTTGGCAGTAGAACTCGTGCGATCAGCATTCCTCAACTTGGCTTCCGACAGAAGCGACTCTCCTCCGGGGGTGTCCTATGCAAGATGAACCGGTCATGGACGTGGCCCATCTGGGCCATTTGGAATTGCTCACGCCAAAACCCGAGGAGAGCCTGCGGTTCTTCGTCGACGTGATGGGAATGACGGAGTCCGGCCGGGAAGGCGACTCGGTTTACTTGCACGCGTATGACGACTATGAACGCCATTCTTTGAAGCTCACGGCATCGAAGCTGCCAGGCTTGGGCCATGTGGCATATCGCACCCGGAGCCCCCAAGCCCTGGAACGGCGCGTGGCGGCGCTGAAAGGATCAGGCTTTGACATTGGCTGGACGGATGGCGACCTGGCACATGGCCCGGCATTCCTATGCCAGGACCCGGACGGGCACAAGATCGAGCTGTATTACGAAACGCAGTGGTATCAAGCGCCACCAGAGTTGCGGCCAGCGCTGAAGAACCAAGCGCAGCGTTTCCCGGCGCGCGGCATCAACGTGCGCCGTCTCGATCACTGGAACGGGCTGGCCGTCGACATCAAAGCCAACCGCGAATTCTTCGAGGAGTACCTCGGTTTTCGCTTGACCGAGCAAATCGTGATGGATGACGGCTCGGAAGCCGCCATGTGGATGACTTGCACGAACAAGAGCTACGACTTTGCGTACACACGGGACCACACTGGAACCAAGGGCCGCCTTCATCACCTAACCTACGCGGTGAACAGCCGGGAAGAAGTGTTGCTGGCGGCAGACATCTGCCTCGAGAACGGCGTCTATATAGAAACTGGTCCGCACAAGCACGCCATCCAGCAAACCTTTTTCTTATACGTGTATGAGCCTGGGGGCAACCGTGTGGAGGTGGCCAATGCCGGAGCGCGCCTGATTTTGGCGCCGGACTGGAAGCCGATTCGGTGGAGTGAGGCGGAGCGCAAGAAAGGGCAGGCGTGGGGCCTCAAAACGATTGAATCGTTCCACACTTACGGCACGCCTCCCGTTGGGAATGTCACCAAGGCATGAACAACCTCCGAAAGCTGCGTGTTGCAACGAACGCACAACGGCGGTGCGCTGGCGCAAAGGATGCAAATCGTGGCGGATAAAAAAACGGCACTGGTCGTTAGCGCGCATTCGGCGGATTTTGTTTGGCGCGCAGGAGGGGCGATCGCGCTGTACGCTGAGCGCGGATGGGAGATTACTGTCGTTTGTCTCTCGTTCGGCGAACGAGGCGAATCCGCGAAACTTTGGCGCGAACCCGGCATGTCGTTGGAGAAGGTGAAAGCGAATAGAAAAGAAGAAGCGGCTCGGGCGGCGGAAATCCTGGGCGCGAAAGTGATCTTCTTCGATGTGGGTGACTATCCCATGAGAATTCCGGACAACATTCTTTATGAACTGGTGTCCCTTTACCGGAAGATTCGCCCCGAGTTTGTCCTCACCCATTCGCTCAAAGATCCCTACAATTTCGATCACCCTCTGGCGTCGCATATAACGCAGGAAGCTCGCATCGTGGCGCAGGCCCACGGACACGAACCGGGCGCATCCATAATCGGCGCGCCGCCTGTTTTTCTGTTTGAGCCGCATCAGCCCGAACAGTGCGAATGGAAGCCGCAGGTGCTGCTGGACATCACTCCTGTGTGGCCCAAGAAGTACGCGGCGTTCCAGGAAATGAAGGCCCAGGAACATCTCTGGCACTACTACGAGCGCGTGGCCTTGCAGCGCGGCGTGCAGGCCTCACGCAATTCGAACAAGAACATCAAGTACGGAGAAGCGTATCAGCGCATCTTTCCGCAAGTGACGGAGGAGCTGCAATGAACAAGCCCATGGTGGTCCGACACGTGGAGCAGCCGCCGGCGGAAGTAGTCGCGGCGTTGGAGAAGTATGGCGTGGCGACCGTGCATGAAGCCCAGGGGCGTTGCGGGCTGCTCGCCGCGTATATGCGGCCGATCTTTCCAGGCGCAGCAATCGCCGGAACCGCGGTAACCGTCTCCCTGCCTCCCGGCGATAATCTCATGATCCACGTTGCGGTCGAGGTTTGCCGCCCGGGAAGCATTCTGGTCGTGGCTCCCACGTCGCCTTGTACCGACGCCTACATCGGAGAACTGTTGGCGACTTCTTTGCGCGCGCACGGCGCGAAGGGAGCCGTAATCGATGCAGGATGCCGCGACGTGCGGTTTCTGACGGAAATGAAGTTTCCCGTCTGGAGCCGCGGCGCCAGTTCACAAGGAACGGTCAAATCTACGCTTGGATCGGTGAACGTCGGGGTGGTGTGCGCGGGCGCCTTCATTGAAGCCGGCGACGTGATCGTCGCGGACGATGATGGAGTCGTAGTCGTGAAGCGGGCCGTGGCCCGCGAGGTCGCTGCTGCGTCGGAACAAAGGGTTCGCAAAGAGGAAGCGACGCGAGAGCGTCTGGCGCGCGGAGAACTGGGCCTGGACATCTATGGCCTGCGCGCAAAGGTCAAGGAACTGGGTCTTGAGTACGTGTGAAGGAGGCGCTCGCATGGCTCGGCGATCGCAAACTCCCATAGCTTGCACGCTCATGCGAGGCGGCACCTCCAAGGGGCCTTTTTTCATGGCAAGCGATCTCCCGAGCGATGTTCCGTTGCGCGATCGTGTGTTGCTCGCCGTGATGGGTTCTCCCGATGCGCGCCAGATCGACGGCATTGGCGGCGCGGACCCTCTGACGAGCAAGGTGGCGATCATCTCTCGCTCATCGCGCGCGGGAATCGATGTTGATTATCTCTTCGCGCAGGTTTCGGTCGACCGTCCGCTTGTCGATGTGACGCCGAATTGCGGGAACATGCTCGCAGGTGTGGGCCCTTTTGCGATTGAGCGAGGTCTCGTGGCGGCGCGAAGTCCGGTTACCCCGGTTAAGATTTACATGGTGAACACCGGGAATATCGCTGTCGCGCACGTGCCCACACCCGGCGGGGTTGTTACGTACGAAGGAGAAGCATCTATTGCTGGCGTTCCCGGCACCGCCGCCGCGATCCGCATCGACTTCCTCGACACCGCCGGTTCGGTGTGCGGCGCACTTTTGCCAACGGGCCACGCGCATGACGTCCTTGACGGGATGGAGGCGACTCTGATCGACAACGGCATGCCAGTGGTCGTGCTGCGGGCCGCTGATTTCGGCAAATCGGGGTACGAGACTCCTGCCGAGCTCGATGCCGATCAAAAATTCAAAGCGCGCCTGGAAGAGATTCGCATCCTGGCGGGTGAGCGCATGGGATTGGGTGATGTGCGGCCGAAAGTGGTTCCGAAGATGACGTTGGTTGCGCCGCCGCGCGAAGGTGGACACTTGGCGACGCGCACTTTTATTCCGCACAAGTGTCATGCCGCGATCGGGGTGCTGGGAGCGGTGACGGTTGGAACGGCGTGCGTGCTCCCTGGTTCGGTGACCACAGGCATCGTGTCCGTGCCGGATGGCGCGGTGAAGCGGCTTTCCGTCGAGCATCCCAGCGGCGAGTTTTCTTTAGAAATTGAAGTGGAGCAAACGCGCGACGGACTGAAGGTGGTCCGCTCGAGCCTCATTCGAACGGCGCGCGCGCTTTTCCGCGGCGAAGTGCTCGTGCCGGCCAGCATTTGGGATGGGAACGTATCCTAACTAAGCACCGCGAATGCGCGGACGGCGGAACCTGCATAGGGGCGCTAGCCGCACCGCCGGAGGTGCGCGCGGGCACAGCGCGATAAGGCGGCTAGAACCCACGCAAATTCTTCATCTCGCTTATCTGTGACCGTCCCGTTTCGCCTTCAATGTACCTCAGAAGTGAAGGCACATCTTTGATTCGTGCCGCATCTTCGGGAGGCAAGATACTTTTCACTTCCTCCAGATCTGCTTCATTGGCGATCCAGTCCGGCACTAGACTCACCGGCTCCATATCCTTTATCGCGCAGAGAACAATGTAGCCATCGCAAAACTCGCTTAGTTTTAAGCCGTGCCACCTGTCCATCGAGTAGTAGCTGTGGTCATCCACCAAATCCCTGAAGAGCGGATTCTTGGCGTCAACGCCGAACGGTTTCTCATAGTCTCGGTAAATCTGATCGAGAACGGCGGGAAAGGGGTACGTAAAAGTGAGTTTCGTGGGCATTATGGACTGGACAAAAATTCTGGGAAGAAAGCACCTGTCTGGAAAAGGAAAATGCAATGCGATCATATAAGCCTGTCGGGATATCTCCCGTACAAATACTGGCCCCCTCTTACATCCTGCGTTTTCAAGAACAAAATGAAGGGTTGTCGATACCTTGTGAAAGCGTGATGAAGCCCCGAGTACCAGAGTACCTTCTTGTGCTTGTTTATGACCCACTCTCGATTATTCCGCCCATTTTCTCGTCATAGTAGAAGCGGAGCCCCTCTTTCCTTCTGATTTCAGGGTCTTTTGAAAGCAGCTTTCTGGGGTTGTAATCTGAACCCAACTGCAGGAATTTCAATTTCTCTTGACCACTTGGAATGGCTTGATTTATCTCCCAAATTGTTTTGAAAATGTCCAGATACTCTTCAAAGTTCCAGGCGAAAAAGGACTTCCTTAACAAGGCGATCGCCTTCTTGCGGTCAAATTCAGTGGCATTCACCAGGGAGTCGACTTCGTTCTGAAGATCGGAAGCGCCAAATTCCCACGCAAATATCTTTATGCCCTTGGTGCGATACAGGTAAGGAATCAACTTATTCACGAATTCCACATCCTGCTTCTTCCAGTGCATTTCGCCTATCAGGATGACATCATGACTGTCGAACTTGTCGGCAACGAATTGCAGCGGTTCAGAAGGATTTGTGTCCAGATACTTGGTATAGGTTTGCAGTTCGCCCTTGGAGAGCTTCCTCACTTCCGACGTCAATGGTGTGTTGTAGGCGATGTAAAGCGATGACAGCAGAACGACCGTAAGCAAGGATGCCAAAACAACCTTGAAGAACAGTCTCGCGATTTTGGATAACTTCTCTTTCATCCGGGGTCGACCTATTGTTCGCCTTCTCAGACTACTCTGTGCGCTATATCATGCGCCAGTGAACGCTCACGGGAAACTTACCCATGGCAAGCCGCGAAATCGCGTTGACAGAGGCCGAGGGCTACTTTAGACTTATTGTTTGTCTCTAGAGGGAAAGGTGTGACTGAAGGGTATGAGGACGTACGTAGCCAAGGGTGATGAAGCCGAAGCGCTCAAAGTGGGCGCCAACTGGTTTGTGATCGATGCGACGAATGCCGTGCTGGGCCGTCTGGCCACCAAAGCCGCGCGCATCTTAATCGGCAAGGACAAGGCGAATTTTACGCCGTATCTGGATTCGGGCGACCATGTTGTGGTAATTAACGCGGACAAAGTCCGCCTGACTGGCAACAAGATCGAGCAAAAGGTCTATTACTCGCACAGCGGGTATCCGGGCGGATTGAAGGCGGTGCCCGTGAAGCGCGTGCGCGAGTCCCGGCCGGAATGGATCGTGCGCGAAGCCATTGTCGGCATGCTGCCGAAGAACAAGCTGCAGGCGCGCCGGGCAAAGAAATTGCGCGTGTACCGGGATGCGGCCGGTCTGGCGAGGCATGCCGGACAGAAGCCGCAGCCGGTCGCGGTCTAATCGGGATTCCGGGTCTGTTTCCGCACGTTGCTGTTCCTTTCTAAGTGGTGCCTTAGCAGGGAGCAAATCGGCGTGGAGTTCGCTGGCCGAACAGTGGCCACAAGGGAATTGTCTCCGGCGCTGTCGGAGCAGCGGTTTTTGAGGACTGTTGAGGAGGAGCGTTGAGTACAGCAGGTACGCCCATCTCGGGCACACAAACGTGGTTTCTGGGGACGGGGCGGCGCAAAGAGTCGGTAGCGCGCGTATTTCTCCGCGCCGGGTCGGGCAAGTTCACGGTGAACGACCGCCCGGTCGACCAATATTTTCCGAATCATGCGTGGAAGCATGAAGCGACGGAGCCGCTGAAATTCACCAACATCGCCGAACAGGTGGACGTGGTCGTCAGCGCGAATGGCGGCGGCGTGGGCGGGCAGGCCGGAGCGGTGCGCATGGGATTGTCGCGCGCGATTGCGCGGTTCAATCCGGAGCTGCGGCCGTCCCTGCGCAAGAACGGATTTTTGACGCGCGATTCGCGCATGAAAGAACGCAAGAAGTACGGGCAGAAGGGCGCGCGGAAGCGCTTCCAGTTCACGAAGCGTTAAATTTTTGGCCCTGGCTTGTCCAGGGCCAAGACGAGCTCCAGGAGGGTGGCGCGAGCCATCCTCCTGAGATCACGGCCGGCAAGCTGCCGGCAAAAGGCTGTTCTGCAGCGAGATTGTAGTGGCGGGTCTTTAGACCCGTTCAACTCACTGTCGCAAGCAGCTATTCAATAAGGAGGAAACTTGGCAGTAGAAATTACGATGAAAGAATTGCTGGAGGCCGGAGTTCACTTCGGTCACCAGACCCGCCGCTGGAATCCAAAAATGAAAGAGTATATTTTCGGGGAACGCAACGGCATCCACATTATCGATCTACAGAAAACCCTCAAGATGTTCCGCGAAGCGAGCCGCTTCGTGAGCGACATTTCCGCGCAAGGCAGAAACGTTTTATTTGTTGGCACAAAACGCCAGGCCCAGGAAGCGGTTGCCGAAGAGGCGAAGCGCTGCGGTGCGTTTTACGTGAATCACCGCTGGTTGGGCGGCACGCTGACCAACTGGGCGACGCTCCAGAAGTCCATCAAGCGCCTGAAGCTGCTCAAAGCCATGACCGAAGACGGCCGCATCAAAGAACTTTCGAAAAAAGAACAAGCGCGCCTGGACCGCGAAATGAAGCATCTTCAACAGAATCTCGAAGGCATTGAAAACATGGCGCAGTTGCCGGACGCCATGTTCGTGATTGACTCGAACGCCGAAGAGATTGCGGTGAAAGAAGCGCGGCGCATGGGCGTGCCCGTGGTTTCCGTCGTCGATACGAATTGCGATCCGGACGTTGTGGACTGGATCATTCCCGGCAACGATGACGCGTTGCGCGCGATCCGCCTATTCACCACGAAGATTTCCGATTCCGTGCTGGAAGGGCACAACGCCTATCAGCAATCGCAAGTGGCGGAGCAAAAGTCCGCCGCGGATCAGGCGCTGGTGGAGGGCGCGGTGGAATACGTGGATACCAGCGCCTACGAGCAATACGAAAAGCAAGAAGGCGACTTTGTGGAGGGCGCGGAAGCCGTGGCAGAGGCCGCCGAGACTACCGTACCGCCGGAGGACGAAACACGCTAAGCGGATGGGATTGTGAAGTGGCCCGTCCCGATGCGCATCGGGGCGGGCCGTTCTGCAAGATGCAGACGCTTTTAACAGGATATTCATAAGCAAGGAAAAAAGGATGAGTACACAACTGTCAGCCGTGCAAATTCCAGCTCAACTCGTGAAAGAATTGCGGGAGAAAACGAACGCAGGTTTTTCGGATTGCCGCGCCGCGCTGATCGAAGCGAACGGCGACATCGAAAAGGCCATCGTCATTCTCCGCAAGAAGGGGCAAGCGGCCGCCGCGAAGAAAGCCACGCGTGAAGCCAGCGAAGGGTTGGTCGGCAGCTACATTCACGCCGGTGGAAAAATCGGCGTGCTGGTCGAGCTGAACTGCGAGTCCGATTTTGTCGCGCGCACCGACGCCTTCCAGCAGCTTTCGCACGACATCGCTATGCACATCGCGGCGCTCGATCCGCGTTACGTGCGCCGCGAGGAAGTCACGCCGGAGATGCTCGAAAAGGAGCGCGACATTTACCGCGCACAGGCTTTGGCGACCGGTAAACCGGAGCAAGTCGTTGAGAAAATCGTCGCCGGCAAAATGGAAAAGTTCTACGAAGAGAATTGCCTTTACGAACAGCACTACATCAAGGACGAGAGCGTGACCATCGGCGAGATGATCACTTCCGCCATTGCCAAGCTGGGCGAGAACATTTCCATCCGGCGCTTTGTGCGCTTCAAAGTGGGTGAAGTCAGCGGCGGAGCTTCGGCAGGGCCGGAATCCGCGGCCGTGCCTGTGCCCGTCAATTCGTAGCGCCTTCGCCAAATGAAATGTTCGGGAGCGTTCCGGCACAGCCGGAGCGCTCTTTTTGTTTGTGCCGCCGCTTCCGTGCGGGCCCGGAGATAGTTTGTTACAATTCGATTGCGTTCAGACGGTCTGGTTCGGAGACTCATGCCTGCGACGAAGAAAGCCAACAAAAAAGAAGCCAAGAAGCTTAAGCCGGCGTATCGCCGCATTCTCCTGAAGCTTTCGGGCGAAGCGTTTCAGGGGCCGCAGGGATTTGGCATTCACGGCGAGACGATTCAGTCCATCGCGCGCGAGCTGAAAGAAGTGCATGCGCTGGGCGTAGAAACCGCCATCATGGTGGGCGGCGGCAACATCTTTCGCGGGGCGCGGCAAAAAGGATTCGAGATCGACCGCGCGACCGGCGATTACATGGGCATGCTCGCCACGGTCATCAACGCCATGGCGCTCCAGGATGCGCTTGAAAAGGAAGGCGTGTTCACGCGCGTGCTGAGCGCGATTGAAATGAAAGAGGTCTGCGAGCCGTTCATCCGCCGCCGTGCGATGCGACACCTCGAAAAGGGCCGGGTCGTGATTTTCGGCGCGGGAACAGGGAATCCTTACTTCTCGACGGATACGGCGGCAGCGTTGCGCGCCATGGAGATCAAGGCCGACGCGATTCTAAAGGCTACGCGCGTGGAGGGGATTTATGACGCGGATCCCGAGCAGGTTCCCGATGCGCGGTTTTTCGCCGCGATTTCGTATCGTGAAGTGCTCAGCCAGAATCTCAAAGTGATGGACTCGACCGCGATTTCGCTGTGCATGGACAACGGCATGCCCATCGTGGTGTTCAACATGAACCGCCCGGGCAACATCAAGCGCGTGGTCTTGGGGGAACGCGTGGGGTCGAAAGTCACCCCGGCGTGAAGCAGTTTTCAGTGGTCAGTTGTCAGTAATCAGTCGTAAGTTTAAGATGATACCTGCCAGGGGCCGTGTGGTCTGCTTATATCGAGCTTGAAAACTTGCAACGAGCATTCTGTAATCTTCAATTTTTTTGCATTTTCACCTTCACCTGAGAACTGAAAACTGAGGACTTGAAATGAGCACGATTGCATCAACGAAAGACGCCGCGGTTCAGGGAAAGACGCGGATGGAAAAAGCGGTCGAGGATTTCCGCAAAGAGCTGACGACGCTGCGCACCGGCCGCGCCAACGCCGCCATTCTGGACGCCGTCCGCGTCGATTATCACGGCACGCCCATGCCCGTGAATCAGTTGGGCACGGTGACCGTGCCGGAAGCCACGCTGCTGCTGATTGCGCCGTGGGATCCCAGCGTGGTGCCGCTGATCGACAAGGCCATTCGCACGGCAGACCTGGGGCTCAATCCCACCAACGACGGTAAAGTGGTTCGTGTGCCCATGCCTGCGCCGACCGAAGAGCGCCGCAAGGAAATCGTCAAGCATCTGCACAAAATTCTGGAAAATCACCGGACCGCCGTGCGCAACATCCGCCGCGATATCAAGGAAGCTATCGACAAGCTCGAAAAAGACAAAAAAATCAGCCAGGACGAGCAAAAGCGCGCCATCGAAGAGTTGGACAAGCTGACCCATTCGGAAACGAAGAAAATCGAAGACCTTTCCGCGGCCAAAGAAAAAGAAATTCTCGAAATCAAGTAGACTTCAACCGTCATGAACGTGTCATCCTGAGCGAAGCGAAGGATATCAACGAAAGCACTGGTTGCACTTTCGCTTGTAGGGGGGCGCTTTAGCGGGTCCCATTCTCATCATTTGGAGGGCTTGTCTTCTGGTGAGGAATCTGCCGGCTTTCGTTACTTCGAAAAAAGCAGAT
This sequence comes from Candidatus Acidiferrum sp., assembly GCA_035623215.1. Classification (GTDB taxonomy): domain Bacteria; phylum Acidobacteriota; class Terriglobia; order Acidiferrales; family UBA7541; genus Acidiferrum. Next base: position 73,679 of record DASPTW010000049.1, on the reverse strand, counting down.
TTCTCGCTTCGCTCGGAATGACACTCTCAAGAGCGTTTATTAGCACGATGACTCTCTAGGGATGGGTTTTTGCGGCAGGTTCAGCGGCGGGTTCGCGTTCCAGCGTGAAATCCTGAGCTTCGTCGCTTTGCACGGCGTGAAGGAAGGCATTGTAATCGGCGGCACGCGTGGCCGGAATTTCCCGCAAGATAAAATGAATATGCCGCGAAGCCGTGATTGTGGAGCCTTTCACCGCATATTGCGAGGAGTACGTCGCGTAATCGCGCTCGACGGAAGTGCCCGTCGGCGCGCTGGCGGTTGTTCCCGGTGGAAGCTGGAGCGTCATTTCGATTTGCACGTCCAAGGGCGTGCCCAGATCAATTGGCTTGGCTGCCGCGCCGGCAGCTGGCTTTCCCGCAGGATCGGGCAAGCCCAGTTGCGGCAACAGCGCGGGGATTCGCACCGTCTTCTTCGACCAATCCACGAATTTCGCCTGCTCGATTTCGTAGTCCAGCGTGAACGGTTCTTTCGTGGCGTAAGGATCGGAAGCGTTGACGCTGCTCACTTGCCCGCGAAATCCGTCCGTGATCGAAAGAAGTTGCGCCAGCTCCTTCCATTTTTCCTTTGGCGTTTGATGAAACGCAACGCGCAACACCAATTCGTTGTCTCCCCGCATCGAGTAATGCACTTTGGCCTTCAGCTTTCCCTCGGCGTCCAATGCGGCTTCTACCTGTACTTTTTGCGAGGAAGCAAACGGCAAGCCCTTTGGGATTGTTATCAGCACGGTAGAGGGCACGTCATGTGCTTCGCTCATCGGTCCGACGTTCAGGGCAATGCTCCCGCGGGAAGACGCAGGCAACATTCGAAACGGGGCTACCTCCAGGCTCGGATCCAGAAAATCCATACCGGCCCAGACCAAAATGTGAGCAAAGGCCGAAGGCCGGGCAACAAATGCGCCAAGGTCCTTGGAAGGACCAATGAGAACTGGCTCGGCCGCAACCTTTGCAGCTTTCGCGAGTGCCATAAAGAGCGCCACTTTGTCCTCTTGTGTCGCATATCCAGACGAGGCTACGTCCCCTGCGGCTCGCAGATGAAAACCCGTGGCACCAAGAGGCAAATCAATCGTCTTGATCTTCTGAGAAACGAAATCATAAATCCGTTCCGACTTTTGGCTCGGCGTCTCCGCTCCTTGCGTGAGCTGCTGTCCCAACTGAGTGATTTCAGGCGGAAGAGAACCTTGTGGCTCAAATACAGCGTAGAGCCGATGAGAGAGAGTCCACAGAGTCGGCCCGCCGGGAGAGGACGCAAACGCGAGTTCGATGTCCCCCATGCCGGCATCGGTGTCTGCTTTCGCTCGTTCTGCCATCTTCTTCGATGGCTCTTCGAGCTCCCAGTGGTAGAGAACGCGTTCCTCGTTTCCTTCGGCCAATTTTTTAATGGAAGGTTCAGGAACTGGCTGGCCACTGACAACCAGGGCTTTATCGTAAGCTTGCGGAGAGTTCGACGCCCAAAATCCAGGTGGCGAAGCTGGCGGCGCAAGCGAAGCGGGCAGGTCGATCTCGAAAGTCTCTTTGGTGACCACGCCGGTGCGGTCGAACGTGTGATCGAGCCAGAAATGCCTGCCTGCAGCCAGCGGATGGTGAGTGACGGTTTTGATGACGCGATATTCCAGCGTGTCCCCGGGAGCAAGGCCGAGAATGCGCACGGTCTTGACGCGCACGTCCTGATACGCGGGGGCATCGATGACAGCGGGATTCGGCTGATCGGTGATGGCGCTGGGCAAAATGTCAGCGGTGCCACCAGTAGCGTGCGTGATGTGAACGACGGGAATTTCGACGGACTCGAACGAGCGGTTGAAATCAAAACCGAGCCGAGCAAACTGACGCACACCCAGTTCGCTATTGATTTTCACCACAGCATGCACTTCTTTGCGGCTGTCGCCGTTCGTTTCGAAGCGCACCCTGGTTTCGAGCAGCTCGATTTGCGCGGGATTGACCGCTTTGTCCGGCGCTTCTGTCTTCTCTGAAGACTTTGCGGCGGGCTTTTCGACGGGCTTTTGCGGAGCTTCCTGTCCTACGGCCGGAGACCAACAAAGAGCGAACAAAAGAGACGCCGCTATCGTATATCGGCAAGTGGCCAGGAGAGGGCGGAAGCGTCTCATGCGAATCACCAAAGCAGTGTAGAAGGCAAGCCATCGCCTGGTAAAGCGGCCGATGCCGCGCAGTTGCCGCAGCCACACTCCAAGGCCGCAATGCAAGACGGATGCTCACCGGCTGCATCTAACAGCATGTTAGAGTGGTCGAGCGCCAAGCGCGCAAGGAGATGACGGATGCGACGTGTCCTGAGTGGACTCAAGTTTGTGACGGCGGTGGTGATTCTCACTTGTTCACCGCTTTGTGCCAAGGATAAATCCCCGGCGAAAGGGCCCGACGAGGATGGCACCAAGCCGGCGCTGGTGAAGATCGCCGGAGAAGGGCTGCTGAATTCCCACGCGTTTCAATTCCTCACTGAACTGAGCGATGACGTCGGCGGCCGCGTTACTGGTTCTCCTAGCGAACACAAAGCCGAAGAGTGGGGCGTCGCCAAAATGAAAGCCATCGGCCTCGAAAATGTGCACACCGAAAAATATACGATCTGGCGCGGCTGGACGCGCGGCACCGCCGAAGCGGAAATTCTCTCGCCGGTGCGCCACAAATTGCACGTTGACGCGATGGGCTGGACCGGCGCAACTCCTTCAGGAGGCGCCGAGGGCGATTTGGTGGCGGTGAATTTCTTCGATATCGACAATGAGCTAAAAAACGTGGCGCGGTTGAAAGGTAAAGTGGCGCTGGTCGTTCAGAAAGGCAAGCCCAGCAAGGATGGCATCATGCTCTTTGCGCTTTTCGGCGATTTCTTGAAAGCAGCGGGCTCTGCGGGCGCCATCGCGGTGATTGGCGGGCAAGGCGGCGGAAAATCCGCCGGAATGAACCTGACGCACACCGGTATTCTTGGCTTCAACGCGGACTTCTCCGTGCCAGTCGTTTCCATGACCTCAGAAGACCAGGGTCAATTGGAACGGTTCCTCGAGCGTGGCATCACGCCACGTTTGCGCTTCAACGTGCAAAACACGTTCACCAACGGTCCGGTCGAGACCGCCAATGTCGTCGGAGAAATTCGCGGCCACGAGCATCCCGAGGAAATTCTCGTCGTCGGCGGACATCTCGATTCCTGGGATCTCGCGGAAGGAACCACCGACAACGGCTCGGGCACAGCCACAACACTGGGCGCCGCCGACGCCATCGCGCGTTCTGGGCAACGGCCTCGCCGCACCATTCGTTTTGTGTTGTTCACCGGGGAAGAACAAGGGCTGAATGGTTCCTTCGCGTACGTCAAGCAGCACAACTCGGAGATGGCCAATCATCTTGGCGATTTGATTTTGGATTATGGCCAGGGACCGGTGAAAGGATTTCAATTGGGCGGCCGAGATGATTTGATTCCCGTCTTCCAGCCGTTCGTGGATTCACTTTCGAATCTTCGGCCGCTGCAAGTGGACGACAAAGTAGAGTCCGGCACGGATACGCTGCCGTTTTCCATCGCCGGCCTGCCGGGGATCAACATGTTGCAAGACACGGCCGACTATTGGTACACACATCATTCCGCGGCCGATGCGCTGGAAGCGCAAAAGCCGGAAGTGCTGACGCACAACGCGACGCTGATGGCACTAGCTGCTTTCTGGATCGCGGACCGCCCCGACCGTTTTGCCGCGCCGTGGCCTCCCGAGCGCACTGCAAAAATGCTGCGAGCGCAGCACACCTACGAGGAACTGAAGGCCTTCAACCTCTGGCCCTACGGCGATCTCGGTGCCGAAGAACAGAAATAGACAACTCCAGAAATCAGCAACCTCAATTGTGCAGTCCGATGTGCTAGCATGTTCGCCAATGGCCCAAGGGAGGACCACTGCGGCTTCAAGCTCTGCTTCTGCGTTTGACCCCTCCCTCTATCCGCGAACCTACCGTACTTCAACCTCGAGTCGGATCTTTCTCTTTCTTGTAGGCAGCGCCAACGCGGTTGGTGGGCTTTTGGCAATGATTTATTTTGGCACCGGTCATGAGACACGTGGGCTACAGAATCAAATCGTTTTCTCGGCCATTGGCCTGGCTTTTCTTGCGTTAGGGCTCTCCGTCATTGCCTTCACGCTAAAGGCCAGACTAGTTCTTTACGCTGATCGCCTGGAAATGCTGAGCCTGGTGAAAACGAAGAGCATGACGCGAGAGCAGATCGCCGGTTGGCGAGTTGCCCCCACAAATAGCTATCCCATCTTGTTGCTCCAACCGAGGAGCACGGAAGTCAAAAAGTTAAGAATCATGTTGTTCTTTAAGACGGATGACGCATTTGAAGGATGGTTCGCCAGCTTGCCAAACCTGGACGCCGTCGAGCAGACCGAAGCGGTTGCCCGAATCGTGGGGGACCAGAGCCTAGGTGCAACAAAGGAAGATCGCGCCAGCCGCCTTTCAGCCGCGCAGAGAAATGCGAAACTCCTCACGAATGCTGCACTGATTACAGGCTTTTGGGGGATTATCTACGCGCATCCCTATCAAGTTGTGGTTGCGGCGCAGTGCTTCATCTTAGTGCTTGTACTGGCCTTGTTGATGTCTGGAGGCGGGCTATACCAAATAGGGGGCGATCGCAAGGATGCGAGAGCCGATCTTTCCTTTCCTTTTCTAATGCCAGGCTTTGTTTTAATGATGCGAAGTATAATCGACATTAACTTTTATTCGTTGGCTCTGATTATCAAGATGACAGCTGCTGCCGGACTCTTTTTGACGCTAGTTCTGACGGCTGCTGACCGAGGCTTGCGCCAGCGACGCTGGGGAATCGCTGTGATCACAGTATTTTCTTTATTATGCAGCTTCGGCGTTCTCGCCGAGGCAAATACGCTGCTTGATCAGTCCGAGCCTCAGATTTTTTCCGCCCACATACTTAGCAAGCGGATTTCAGGTGGAAAAACCACAACTTACTATCTCCTGCTGGAACCGTGGGGACCGCGCTTGGAAGGAGGCGAAGTGAGTGTTCCTCGCTCGGTTTACCAAGTGCTTGGCGTGGGGGAAACTGCTTGCGTGCATCTATCAAGAGGAGCTCTCCGAGTCCCCTGGTACACTGTCACGACCTGCGAATGATTTTCTGCCCCGCTTTACTTGTCCCGGGCATCACCGCAGACTCAAATCCGTCCCAGCGTCATTTCCTGGCTGAGGTATTCGGCCTGGCGCAGCGCGAGCGCCACAATCGTGAGCGTCGGATTCGCCGCGCCAGCAGTCGTCATCGCGCTGCCGTCCGAGATGAATAGATTCTTCACGTCGTGCGCCTGCCCCCACGCATTCGTCACCCCTTCGCGCGGATCGGCGCTCATGCGCGCGCTGCAAGTGTTGTGCGACGCAGGAGGCGTCGGGCCGTCAATAACCCGCTTTGCGCCAATCGCCTCGTACATTTTCCGCATCTGCCCTTTCGCATGCGCGCGCAGAGCCAGATCGTTGGCGTGTTCGTCAACGTGGACGTTTGGCACCGGCAGGCCGTAAGCGTCTTTAACATTCGAATTTAAGGTGATGCGGTTGTTTGAGCGGGGAAGATCTTCGCCGTTGATGAACATCCCCGCCAGGTTCCGGTAGCCTTCCAAAATCGATGCGAAGTCGCGCCCCCAGCCGTAGGGCAAGCCCACCAACGGAAATGTCGGAAGATCGAGCGTGACCAGTTCCATTCGGTAGCCGCCTACGAATCCGCGCTTCGGTTCGTTGACCACTTCATCTTCCACCACCCCCGCAATCGTGGCCCCGCGCCACGAATAAATCGGCTTGTCGAAAATTCCCCAGACGAAGCCTGTGATCTGATGGCAGTAATTCCTTCCCACCTGACCCGACGAATTTGCGAGCCCTTGCGGAAACTTGGACGACTCAGAAAGCAGCAACAGCCGCGGTGTTTCAATGCCGTTGCCCGCCACGCACACGATCCGCGCTTTCTGCCGCTGCTCTTTCCTCGCGGCGTCGCGATAGAGCACGGCATTCACCCGGCCATCGGCGCCGTGTTCAATTTTCGTCGCCGTGCATTCCACACGCAGGTCGAGATTACCGGTGGCTTCTGCGCGCGGAATCTCCGTGTATAGCGTGCTCCACTTCGCGGCCATCTTGCAGCCTTGCACGCAGAAACCTTGTTGAATGCAGAAGCCGCGGCCATCAAACGCACGCGAATTGATCGCCAGGTGGCCGGTGTGCACTTGCTTGTAGCCGAGTTTTTTCGCGCCCGCGTACATCACTTTGAAATTGTTCGATGCAGGTAAGCCCGGCACGCCGTTGCGGCGCGTGACGCCCATGCGGCGTTCGGCAAGTTCGTAGTATTTTAAAAGCTCGTCGTAGGAAATCGGCCAATCGATAAGCGAAGCGCCGGCGATTTCTCCGTAGGTGGTTTTTGCGCGCAGCTCCCACGGCTGCAACCGCGGTGTCGAGGCGGTCCAATGCACGGTGGTGCCGCCAACAGTCTTGCAATGCCACACGGGAAGCGTTGGAAAATCGCGCGCGACGCCCCAGTTGCCGCTTTGCGTGCGCGGATCGAGCCAGGTCAGTTGCGCAAAGGCTTCGCCGGGAACTTGCGAAAACGTTTCGGTGGACTGGCGCTTTCCCGCTTCGAGCAAGACGACTTTGACGCCGCGGCGCGTCAACTCATGCGCGAGCGTGCCGCCACCGGCGCCGCTGCCGATGACGACGACGGCATTCGCATCGTTGAAATCGATGCGGCTCATCGGGACTTCTCCTTGCGCTTCCTTCAGACCGGCATAGGGCCGCTATCGTCTGGCGGAACTTCCGGCAGCCAGCGCAGATCATTGAATCCGCGGTGCAAGTAGCCGCCTTTGGAGAAAGCTTCGCCTTCGTATCCAAAGTAGGCGTAAGCAATCGGATTGGAATAGAGAACCTGAAGAGTTTTCAGGTGCACATTCTGAAAAAAAACCGACGATTCGATTTTTTTGAGGGCAGCGACGCGGTCACTCTCTGCGATTGACGAAAAACCAAGACCAAGTTGTGCGAGGCCCTCTTTGAGCGTGGAGCGAATTTTTTCGTCTTTCGCCGCATCCGCATCCAGCGCCTGAATCACTAGCGCGTAAGCCGCATCATCCAGCTTGTCGTGCGGCGCGATGGTGCGCGCCGCAGCCATTAGCGTCGCGCCCTCAGAACTCGTTAATGCGTTGAGATCGATGGCCCACGCCCGGCCACGCGCGATGAGCGCTAGCGGGCTTCCCGCTACCACCAAACCGGTCAAGACTCCCGTTGTGGTCTTAATTAATTTACGTCGATTCAAATTTACGAGCGCATCCATGGCCTTGCCTCCTCCCTTCAATTCATTGCCGGATGGCGAACAGTGGATTTTCTCCTCAACGATAGTTCGGTGGATTCACGGACTGATCCATGCCCATGCATTTTTGGCCGCCTTTTGCCACATTGACGCTAATCAAACGGGGACCGCGTGAGGAGAAAGCTTCTCGAAACGCTGGCTCAAGTTCCTCGGGACGATCGACTTCCAGCGCAGTCATTCCATAGCCCTGCGCAATCTTCACCGCGTCAATTCCAGGAATGTCCATACCGGCGACGTTTCGGCCAACTTGCGTAAAATCGCAAAACCCTTTGAGAGCGGAATAATCCGAATTGCGGAGCACGATAAAAATCACTTCCGCCTTGTTTTGCACCGCGCTCCACAGCGCCTGCACCGAATATTGAAACGACCCGTCTCCGACGGGACAAATCACTCTTCGCCGCGGATTTCCCATTTGCAACCCTACTGCTGCCGGCAGACCGAATCCGAGGATGCCATTGGGAACGGAGTAAAAAGAACCCGGCTCATCGAGCAAGACATACCGGTCCAAATCGCCTTTAGCGGAAGGACACTCTTCGCAAATCACTGCATCGCGGGGCATGACGCGGTTCAACACCTCGAAAAGATACGCGCTTGTAATGGGATACTCCGGCTCAACCGGCGGCGGCGGCGTGAATTGCGAAGGCGAGTTGCTGCGCGGACGCGCGGCGCTGCGGGAGCGGAGATAACGCGCGGCACCCGCAGTATTGCCGACAATGCTTGTGCCGGCGAGAGCTGCGGATGCGTAGTTAGACGAATTCGTAATTTGAAAAAGCTGCGTTCCTGGCTTCACCGTGTTGCCGGGCACATACGCGTAATAGAGAAAAATTGGCGCACCCAGAACGACAACCGTATCGTAAGCCGAGAGCTGATCGGCGAGCGGCTGCTGCGCGGGGAGCAAGCCTCCGCGGAACAGCCGATGAGTTCGCGGAAAAGTCCAGCGCGGCGGGATTGGGTCCTGAAAAACGTCGGCGTTCAAATGTTCGGCCAGCGCGATAGCTTCCTGCCACCCACGGTCTTGCTCCAGCTGCGAACCCACAATGATTGCAGGATTGCGGCTGCCATCGAGCGCACGAACAACTTCATCGAGCGCGAGCGGATTGGGCAAGACCGTTTGCTCCACCTTGCGAACTTCAACTGGCTGACATTCATGAATCCAGTCATCCATCGGAATGGAGAGGAAAACCGGACCAGCAGGCGGCTGCGCAGCCAGATAGTATCCACGGGCGATGGCCGCGGGAACATCCTCCGCACGAACAGTCTCGTAAGCCCATTTCACGTATGGCCTGACGACATCGACAGCGCGGCTCGAAAGAAAAGGTTCCGCGAGCAGATGACGGCGATCCTGCTGGCCGGTGGTGATCACGAGGGGCGTCTGATTGTGGTAAGCATCCACAATCGCCGATAAGCCGTTGCCCGCGCTGGCGATCGAATGAAGATTCACGAAAACAGGCTGACCTTTGGCGAGAGAATAGCCCAGCGCCATTCCTGCGGCCGTTCTTTCGTGAAGCCCGAGAATGTATTTGAAGTCGGCGGGCATGTCGCGCAGAAACGGGAGCTCGGTCGAGCCGGGATTGCCGAAGATCACGGTCATTCCCAATTTGCGCAAGACTTCGTAGGTCACTTCCCGAACCGTGCTCAAAATGGATCTCCGAAGCTACAGATGTAAAGTTGCGCGATGGGAGGTTATACCATTTTCAGCAGCACTACGCGAAGGCGAACGACTGCCGAGAAAGCGTCGCAGAGCCCACGCCGTCACCACAAGCGGTTAATGGCCCGGCGCGCAGCAAATTCCGCCTGCGCTTTGACGAACAAAGCTTCAGCGCTCACCGCGGTCGCAAACTCTTTTTTCAAATCCTGCTCCGGCACCGGAATATTCAGCCGCTGTGAAATCCCTTTCGCGAGGGTGAGCTGTAAATCAGAGAGTGGTTTCGAGTTTGCCTGGAGAAGCGCCTTGCGAGCGGCCATGGTGCGCTGCACCAAGCTGATTTCCTCGGTTGGGGCGGCGGGGATTTGCGGGAAATCCTGGCGAGGATTGGCCAGAGTGAGAGCTTCCCCAACGTCTGGAGATTTGGCCTGGCGCAAACCCAATTTTCCGTTGGGCAGACCAAAGCACTTCACAATGGTGCTGATCGCGCTGGTGTGATCGAAAACCGTATTCACAATGGTCTGCTGCGGCGTGTAAGCGGAAATGACGATGGCGGGAACGCGGACACCGAGCCGGTCGAAGTTAAATCCAGTTCCACCAGGTTGACTTGGCGGAATGACAACCTTGTCCGGAGAAATCGCGAAATCGCAAGTCTTCGACGTGGGCGGGCAAGCATGATCGTAGCAGCCGCCGTGTTCATCGAAGAGAATCAAAAATAGGATCTTGTCCCAGTCCGGGCTGCTGCGGATCGCGCTGTAAAGTTTGTAGAGCAACTGTTCGCTCCGTTCCACGTTCGAAAGGCCATAAAGCTGAACTTTGTGAGACTCCGGATGCATGTCGTTTTCCGGACCGTAGATCAGGGAATCGATGTAGTTCGGCTCGATGAAGGAATATGCTGGCAGGCCTCCGGGGCGCGCGGCGTCCGAAAGGAAATCGCTGATGTGTCCGCCAAAATGATCGCCCTGCAGGGCATACTGCCAGGTCTGCTGTTGAGTGAGCAGCACCAAGCCGGTAATGGTCCATCCGCCGCAGTAAACCTTCCAGGTTTTGTTTGCGTTAGAAAGCAAATTGAAAATCGTCGGAGAATTGTTGACGAAGAGAATTCCGTTGTTGCCGTCGTTGTTCACGTAGCCGGAAGATGTTCCGGCGTGTACGTAAGAGCGGTTGCAGATAGTTTGCGTGGGGATAGAAGAAAACCAGTGGTCGCACACGCCGTAGTAGTAAGCAAGACTGGAGAGCACGGGCACGCTCGAGGGCGTGAAGCAATTCATGATGGTAGCGGCGTTGGCGAGATTCCCCTGGTTCCGTAATTCGTAGTTGTAGACGAAACCTCCCATGTTGCAGGCAACGTCGGGAACGACTGGCACGCCATTGGCGTAATCCGTTTGCTTTTGACCGTAGATTTGCGCGTACACATCCTGATAAGGCTCGCCAGGATCCGGGTAAGGAGCAGTGAGATTGTTGCCTTTGCCCACAGGAATGCTGCGGCCATCGCTCGTGGGATTGCTCAGATCTTTTCCGTAAACGCCTTCAAAATTATCAGGAGGTTTCTGATTGAAGGGAGCGGGATTCGCCGGGTCATAGAGCCAGCCGAGCAAGTTGTCGAAGGAGCGATTTTCCAGCATCACGACGACGATGTGTTGAATGCGGCCCAACTGATTGTCTGGCATGAGCCCTCCGGGAATTCGCGGCCAGGAATGTGGCCGTCTGTGCGTTCGACCTCAGGAGCGGCACCGGCTGGATTTGGCATGATACCACTCTGCAATTCACCGCGGAGTGAAGAAACCAGCGGGCGCTCGTCCAGTCAAGCTTCGGCTCTCTGCACGCACCGGTTGCGAGGTTGCAGCAGTACGCGTATGGTGACGAGCGGAAGACCTTTAGAGGAAGTTGTGGATGGAGACAGATGGGAACTTCGCCCTTGAGAGAGGCACGGGTAATCGCGATTGAGCCGGTGGTAGTGCGCATCCCCGAGGGATGGTTCTTGATGGGGTGCGATAGCGGGCGCGATGACGAAAAGCCGGTGCATCGCGTGTGGGTGGATGCGTTCGAATTGGCGGCCTATCAGGTGACGAATGCGGACTACGGGCGTTTTTTGCAAGCGACAGGCGCTGCCGCTCCCCCGTTTTGGAATCGCCCGCACTTCAGCGAGCCAAGGATGCCGGTGGTCGCAGTCTCATGGTATGAGGCAACACAATATTGCCATTGGTTGAGCCGCGTAACGGGTAAACACTATCGTTTGCCGACGGAAGCCGAGTGGGAGTGCGCCGCGCGCGGCGGAGTGGAAGGACTGGCGTATCCCTGGGGCGACGCGGGGCCAGAGGCTGTGCCTGATTACGCAACGCGCTGGAAGAACGGACCCGAGCCAGTGGGAATGTATTCTCCGAATGCCTATGGGCTTTACAACATGGGCGACAACGTCCACGAGTGGTGCGCCGACTGGTATGACGCCAACTATTATCAACACTCGCCGGAGCGGAATCCTGCCGGGCCCGTCGACGGGACCCGGCGTGCCTCGCGTGGAGGCTCGTGGAGGCATCACATTAAGGTGACGCGAACCGCGGCGCGCTCAAGCATTCCGCCGGAATTTCAGTATGCAGATTATGGCTTCCGAATGGCGCGTGAGTTGGAGATGCCGGAACGCAAATAATGTGAGGTTGTCCCCGAAGAACCTATGTCAGAAACCAACGCGCCGTTGCCCGCGAAGCAGACGCTCCTCCTGATTCTGATTCCCATGCTGTTCACTTTTGCCGCTCTCCGGCTCTATCTGCATTTGGTGCATGTTAGGCACATCTATCCCGGCGGATACCTTGTACATCACCTGTTTCTTGGGGTTGTGTTAGCTTTGCCTGCGGCTTTTATCTTGGCATTTGGTCCGCGAACTCGTCGGTCAAAGCTGCTGGCGCCCGTGGCACTGGGAATTGGCAGCGGAATGATCCTGGATGAATTCACTTACCTGGTGATGACGAAGGCGAGCGACGAGGATTACGTCTCCAGGATTTCCTTCCTGGGAGCGATCGTATGCATTTCGGCAGCAGTGGTCCTGCTCCTGCTGCTCTACGTCACGCATCGGGATTGAAGCTTGAGTTTCAAGAAAAATGCGGGCAAGCTGGGGATAAGGGCTGCCCCGGTATGAAACAGACAAGCCAGTACGTTAGTACTATAGCGAGGGAACTAGGCAGAGTGAAAACATGCTAAGGTTGTCTGAGTTGCCTGCATTTTTGGCGGCTTTCCGCAGCCTTTGGATCGATTTCCGCCGGGTAACGTGCCCAGCCCCGGCGTGTAAGGGACGACTGGATTGTCTTCCACAGAAGACACAACCCCTTTGACCGCTACGCCTTCGGTAGGCTCGACGGATTCGTCTGTCGATCACCGAGAGGCCGGGGCGCCGAGCGCGCCCGCTGCTCCGGAGGAGTTTCGCGTCGAACCCAGCGAACCAGCCGCGGCCCAGGCGAATTCCGCGCAGCCGAGCGCATCACCTGCATCTGAGCCATCCCCCGACGAACCCAGCGAAGAAATCCCCATCGAAGTGAAGACTGCCCCGTTGCCGAAAGTGAATGCGGTGGCGCACGAAGCGCGGATAAAGGTCACTGGTGCGCGTCCAGCCAATGCCGGCGGCGAGCGCGAACTCTTCACAGAATCAACCAGCACGGTATTGGTGTTCGAAAAGGGCGGTGTGATCCTTCTGACGGCAGCCGTTGCGCCAGGGCAGCTGTTGTTCGTGAGCAACGAAGAAACGAAACGCGAAGTCGTTGCACAAGTTACACGGAAGCGCGCCCACCGGCCGACGGACTGCTACGTGGAGCTGGAGTTCACCGAGCCTGCGCCGAAATTCTGGGGAATGGAATTTTCCGCCGCGACGGCGTTGCTGCCGAAGGACAAGAAACAGGAAGAAGCGGCGGCGCTGGTAGCTTCGGCGGAGACCACAACCGACGAGCCGGGGCAGCCATCACTGTCCGCGAGTTCGGAAGAAGTATTGGCATTGAAGAAAGAAGTCGAAGCGCTGCGCAAGCAGCTCAATTTGCAGCAAACGCCAAGCCCCGCGCCAAGCGCTGAGACGGAATCCAAACCGGTGGCTCCGGTGGAGACGGTGCCGGCACCAGTGCCCGCGCTTGTCCCAATGGAAGCAGCCACGGCACCGGTTGAGGCCCCGGTGGTTGTGCCGAACTATGAACAAATCGGGACACCGAGCGCCGGAGTTGTGGAATCCGAGCCGGTGGCCACGTTTGCCGCCAAGTCCCTGCCAATCGAGCCCGAGCCGCGCCCGGCGGAATTGACTCCGGCAGAACAGGAATTGCTGCCCAAGCCGGCGCTGGATTTCAGCATGTCGCTGCCGAAGAAGAAAAAGCGATCGTTCCGGGCAAGGGGAAACTTCACACCTGGATTCCGGTCGGGAATGCTGCGCGTGATACTTCTGGGGGCGGTGCTTGCAGTCACTATCATTGGAGCAGCGTGGTACAAAGATTGGCTGCCGTGGAAGCGGTCGGTGAAAAAAATCGAAGTCGCATCGTATGTGCCCATACCAACGGCGCCCGCCGCGAACGGCACGGGGAAAGGGACTTCTGGGGCTGGCGCCGCAGTGGCCCAGCCATCAACCGGGAAACCCGGAACGGAGAGCGCTCCTTCCGACAGTCACGCAAGTGAGAACGCCAACACCGTCAGCGGGACCAAGGCACCGGACACGCCTGCGAGCGAAACATCGGTCGATTCTTCCGCTCCCGGAATTATGGCAACGCAACCGAGCGATCGAGGGAAGCCGGCGTCGCTCACGCCCGCCGTAAAACGTACACCAGTCCACTCAAAAGCTCCGGCTGGCGTCGATTCGCCAGCTGTAGCGCCCGAAGAAGCTGTCATCGTGCCTCCAAAATTGATACACGCTGCGCAAGCACTGGCGTCGCTCGAAGATTTGCGGGACTTCGAAACTGGCAGCGTCATCATCGACGCGGTGGTCGACACCACGGGCACGGTGTCCTCCATGAATGTGCTGTCGGGGCCGCCTTCGTTGCGCCAGCCCGCGATGGATGCGCTGAGGAATTACCGGTACGAGCCCGCCACGCGGAACGGCAAGCCCGTTCCTGCGCGCGTCAAAGTCAAAATCCAATTCCATTTCGAATAGTGTGCTCGGTGGCTGGGCGCTCGAAGCTGCTTGTCCGCTTACCGGACAGGCACTCTGATAGACTCACGCCAAACCTGCTGCATCAGAAGGATAGAGAAAACTTTCGATCTCATCGATTTGTTTGTCAGCGTCGTAGTAGCCGATTTCAATCAGATCTCTCGTGTACTTGGATGTGAACAGCAAATAACTCATCAGATCCGCGCACGAAGCCGAGTCTCGTCCCAAACTGTTTACAAAATACTGGATAAGATAAGGCATGTCTTTCTGATGTCCCTCTGCCACTTGTGATAAATCGACCGAAGGCGTCATGAGAAATGAGGCCAAAGGGCGCATTTTTTCGCAACCTTCAATGCCAGACTGGCTGATTTTGCCGTCCGCGAGCAGTTGATTCAGCCGCTCAAGGTGTTCGATGTCCGTGGCGAGATGATCCAAAAACATCACATTAAAAAGAACTCCCATGATCTGCGCCAGCGAAGGATATTTCTCGTCGGCAGGTTCTCTTTGATGCTCGAGATTTTCGCAACGGACGCCAACTGCAAAAATTCTTTCGGCCCCCAAGCGGATGACCGGGCTGAGAGGCTGTTGAAGGCGCACACTACCATCGCCGAAAAAAGCCGTTCCTCGCGCGGTCTTGAGTCTTACGGGCTGAAAGACCAAAGGAATCGCTGCCGAAGCGCAAACATGCTCGACGGTAATTCTCGTCGCCAGCGTCACTCGCCGGCTCCGGTTCCACATGGGGTGGCCCTTCATTCCTTCAATGAAGAGATAGCTTTTTCCTGAGTTGTAGTTCGTCGCGGAAATTGCGAGAGCGTAGAGATGCCCGCTCTTGATATTGTTGCGGATTCGCTCGCAATGGAGGTGCTGGTTCAAAAAGTCCCGCAAAGGAGCCGCGTCCAGCAGAGATCGGGCATTGCCTCCTCCAAGAATTGCTCCAAAGGACAGATCCAATATCCAGGTAAGGGAATTGTGGGCTTGCGATAGAAGATCACAGTGAAAGATATCGGAGGGTCTGAGATCCGACCAAATTCGAGCGAGAATTTTGGTCGCCAAAGCAAAATCGTCACTGCCTGCGGCAAGGGCTGAACCGTTGATCGCTCCGGCAGAAGAGCCTCCGATTATAGGAAAAGGATTGCCGCGCGTTTGAACCTGCTTGATCTCTCCAATGCGTTTGAGAACGCCCGCTTGATAAGCGCCGCGCGCACCCCCGCCTGTCATCACCAAGCCGAGCGCGTTTTCCATTTTCTCCCTCTGCGGTCGGGCCCGTAAGAACCTAGGCGAGACTCTTTTCGTCTATCACAATTGTGTACATGCGTTTTGCCTAGCGCCGTGACGCTGGTCACAGTTGCTGTGATTGGCAAACGGGATTAGCAGACAATTTGCCCGGAACGCCGGCCTGCGTTGGATCCGCTGAAGAATTACCAGCACGAGCCTGGCACGCGAAATGGCAGGCCCGTCGTCGCGCGCGTCGAAATCAAAATCCATTTCCATTTCGAGTAGTCCGCTGGACGGGCTAACTCTGTCCTCACCCCCGCCTGACCCCGCCCACTACCGCCGTGCTGTCATTCCGAGGAGCGAAGCGACGAGGAATCCTGGCATGGTTTCAACCTTTTCGAGGGCACTTGAAAGCGCTGCGGGTGTGTCCCCAGCTCTTCACTGCGGCGCATTTCGTACCGTCGGCTTCCAGCCGGCTCTTCACGCTTTTGTAGAGGCCGGGCTTCAGCCCGCCACTTCTGTCTCTTTGCCTTTGTAGGGGCACGACATGTCGTGCCCGTTCTGTCTCCCCCGTAGGGGCGGGGCTTGCCCCGCCCGCTCTTCGCCTCTGTAGCCAAGCCGGCCCGCGACAATGGCAAGGAAAAGAGCCGGCTGAAAGCCCGTCCCATCCCGCTTTTCGTCGCCAAGCAAGGCAAACAATCCTCCAACTCCGTCCTCACCCCCGCCTAACCACCAATCCTCTCCCAATTCCGCTGCCCGTCATTTCGAGCGAAGCGAGATCTCTGCGCCATTGCGCGTTTTTCGCGCAATGAAATCCCTCTTACTTTCTGAAATGATTTACGGCTTTGAAACAATGACCACCACCATCGATCTCGACGAAAAAGCCTACGGCCAGCTTCTCCGCCGCGCGCTCCCGCACGTCATTCGCACCGGCGAGCAACACGCCCGCCTCACCGATGAACTGTTGCGCCTCGACCAGCGCGAAGAACCTACTCCTGAAGAACAGGAACTCGCCGAGCTGCTGACCGTCCTCATCGACGAATACGAAGAGCGTCGCTACTCCCATCCCCAAGGCCAGTCCGCACCAGGCGCTTCAGCATCTGATGGAAGCCCGCAGCCTCACGCAAAAAGACCTTTGGAAAATCTTCGGTTCCAAAGGAATTACGTCCGAGGTTTTTCACGGCAAGCGTTCGATTAGCAAAGCCCAAGCCAAAAAGCTCGCCGCCTTCTTCCACGTCCCCGCCGACTTGTTCATCTAAGAGATACGCGCGTCTGCGCTGGGATGGTAGCCGTCGGGCCATAATTGCTCCTAGCGTGCCTTATTTTCTTTATTCGCTTTTTCTTCGTGTAATATAATGTCAAAGTGCCAGCAAATCTTATATGAAGGGAGAGACTATGGCGCAGCAAGCAGTTGCACAAGTTCCGCAAAACATAACCCGAGCAAACCATGTCCTCCCGATCTGCTATCAACTACCATTCACCAAAGAAGACGGAGAATTGTTTGTCCAGTTCTTACACAAAGACCGGCCACCGATAAGTCTTCATCCGGTCAAGGTGGGGGTCATCAACGATTCTATACACAGGACGTCGAAGGCAAAGAGGACGACAGTATTGAGAAGTTCTTTAGCACGTTTGTAGAAGGCGACTATGCGGCCGTCGCAAAGCGAATGGCGGATCTGAAGGGGGACTTTGTATTGCGCCCGCCTGAGATTCCAGTGCTGCTGAGGTTTGTTGTGACACAGATCGTCCGGACCCAAGCACATCTTGAATGCATCAAGAAGCAAGCCGGGACGGATATTTCTCGCGGTGTTTTTATCCATAATATGTACCGAAAGATGAAGCTAATTGCGAGCAGGTGGCAGAGGCAAGCGCCCGAAATAATCTTGTGGACCCCTCTGCCCTTCATGGCGACGCAGTTCATCACAGGCGATAACCCTGTACTTTGTTTTTGCCGCACGGAAGAAGAGCCACGTGTGCAGCGTTTGGTACCGCCCGAGCCTAGGATCATCGACTTGAGTGTGAGTTTGGAAAGTTCACATAATGGTTTCATTGTTCCACTGTCTCCTTATCTTGCTTTGACGATAGTTAATTCCGGTACGAGGGATTTTGTCCGGCTGAGACCGGCACAATGCACAGACCCGAGGATTGTCCGGGATTTTAACCGGATGATTTACAACCAATGCGTGAACTTTGTGGCCGCGAAGGACCCCGACCATCTGAAGTTTCACATCAAGAAATAAACGAACATCTGGAGGACAGACGACGCGGGCGACGGGACGCCTTCCTTCCGGCGCTTTCACCACAGCCGGGACGGGGAATGTTCTTGAGAACGTCGCCGTCCCGATCTAAGCTCTTGCATCCACTGCATTTCTCTGCGTACTCTGCGTCTCTGCGTTTCCTTACTTCTGAAAACGCACGGTCCCCCCAGTCCCACCAAGTTTCTCCAATCTCCAGGCCTCAGAATCCAAAAGACTTATTTTCTGCTTGACAAATATTACTAAATCTATATAATTAGTTCTTGTTTGGGCACGTTTTCGTGCCTGCTCGACCATGCTCGCCCGCCGCGCGGTCCTCCTAAACGCCGCGCGCTTTTCTACCTCGATTCAAAAGCTCTCTAACCTCTTTCTTTGCCACACTTCCAGGATTTCGCCCGCAACTCCTTTACTTGCCACAGATCCGAAAACCCGCTCCCGTAACCCCTTTGCTTGCCACACTTGCGACACCCCCAGGGGGGCTTCGACCCGCCCAGTTACCCAGATCACGTTGTCATTGCTCTCAAAAATCCTGCAACTCATCCGTCGGCAGCGCCACGCGCACCGCATTCAGCACCGCGAACAAGTCGATCAATTCCTGCCCAATTGCTCCGCCGATGGGCGGCAGGTACCCCGCCGCGGCGAAAATCATGCCGATCATGCTTGCGGCCATCCCGCCCAGCGCGCTTTGCAGCGCAATGCGCCGCATCCGTCGCCCGATGTGCATCAGCTCATCGATTTTTCCCAGCGCCAGTTCCAGTACCACCGCGTCTGCCGCCTCCGCCGTGATGTCGCTCGCCGTCCCAAACGCCACGCCCACCGTTGCCGCGAGCAGCGCCGGCGCATCGTTGATCCCGTCGCCCACAAAGAGCGTCTTCGCCCTGCCTACTTCCTGCTTCACGATTTCCACTTTTTCTTCCGGACTTTTTCCCGCGTGCACTTCGGTAATTCCCACCGTCTCGGCCAGATACTTCACTTCGGACTCGCGGTCGCCGGAAACCAGCATCACTTTCGCCACGCCATGCCGCGGCTGCAAGTGCTCGATAAAAGTCCGGCTGTCTTTTCGCGGTGCATCGTGGAAGCGCAGCGCCGCGGCGTATTTTCCGTCGATGAACACCAGGCATTCCAATCCGCTCGCCAACGGCGGCAACGGAAATTGCTCCGCCGCAACTTTTTTCCGGCCCGTGATTTGCACGCTGCGGCCGTCGATCGTGCCTCGCAATCCCTGGCCCGGATGCTCGCTGACGTGTGCCACCGGCAGCAGCGCGACACTTTCATGTTTCGCTGCCGCCAGAATCGCTCCCGCCAATGGATGCTTGGAATATTGCTCCAGGCTCCCGGTCAGCTTCATCACTTCTGCCCGCTCGAACCCCGCCACGCAAATCACTTCCGTCAGCGTCGGCCGCCCATACGTCAGCGTGCCCGTTTTGTCGAAAATCAGCGTCCGGCAGGCATCGATCTGCTCGAGGATCGCGGGATTCTTGATGATGATGGCGCGCCGCGCGGAAAGCGAAATCGCGCCAATGATCGCTGTGGGAATTGCCAGCAGCAGCGGGCACGGTGTCGCGATGACCACCACTGCCAAAAATCGGTGCGCATCCCAGCTCAACAGCGCCGCTGCTCCAGCCACTCCCAGCGCCAGCGGCGTGTACCACGCCCCAAGCTGGTCGCCCAGCCGCCGCAGCCGCGGCTTTTGCTGCTCCGTCGCGTGCATCACCTGCATGATGCGCGCGTACCGCGAATCCACCGCCAGCTTTCCCGCGCGAATCAACAGCGCTTGCTCGCCGTTGATCGCGCCGGAGATCACCTGCGAGCCAGGTGTCTTGGAAATCTCGTACGGCTCGCCGGTCAGGTACGCCTCGTCCATCACGCCGTGCCCTTCCAGCACTTCGCCATCGACCGGGCAGATTTCATGCGGAAAAACGGTGAGCACGTCGCCCACGCGAATCTCTTCCAGTTTCACGTCTTTGAGCACCGAACCGTCGTGCCGGTGCGCCACGCTCGGCATTCTTCGCGCCAGCGCATCCAGCACTGAGGAGGCTTTTGCTGTCGCGTAAAACTCCAGCGCCGCGCCGCCCGACAGCATCAAGACCACAATCGTCGCAACCAAGAATTGTCCCAGCAGCACGGCGGTGAGAATCGAAACGCCGGCAAGGAGATCCGAGCCAAATTCTTTTTTGATGAGTTTGCCAGCCAGTTCGTAGACCAGTGGCCCACCGCCGACGAGCAGCGCGGCGAAGAGAGGCAGCAGGGAAGTGCGCGCGGGGAGATTCGTTCCGTAACGGAACACAAGATGCAAAACTATTGCAACAAGCGTCAGGCCAGCGATGTAGGTTTCTTTGGGAAGGTTCGAGAATGGCTTCGCGGCCATCTACATCTACATTTTAGCTTGGGGGAAACGCTCCAAGATTGCCGTGAGTTGTATCACGCAATAGATGCGCCGCTGTCACAGCCGCGGTCAGATCGTTTTGTCTTTGGCGTAGCACAGCGATTCCATGTTGCATTCGACGCATTTCGGTTTGCGCGCTACGCAGACGCGCCGGCCGTGCCAAATAATCTGATGCGAGAACTTGATCCATTTTCCCTGCGGAATGACCTGCATCAGGTCCCGCTCAATTTTTTTCGGGTCTTCGTTGCGCGTCAAATCCAGCCGGTTGGCGATGCGCTGCACGTGGGTATCGACGACAATTCCACTGGGAATTCCGTAAGCGGTTCCAAGCACCACGTTTCCCGTTTTTCGCGCTACTCCCGGCAGCGTCAGGATTTCGTCCATCGTCCGCGGCACTTCGCCGCCAAACTTCTCCACGATCGCTTTGCTCGCGCCCATCACCGATTTGGTCTTGTTTCGAAAGAATCCTGTGGGCCGGATTTCTTGTTCCAACTCGCTCGGCGTGGCGTAGGCGAAGGCTTTCGGGTTCGCATATTTCTTGTACAGCGTCTCAATCACTTGGTTCACTCGCACGTCGGTGCATTGCGCGGAAAGGATCGTGGAAATCAGCAGTTGAAACGCATTTTCATGTTTCAGTTCGCACACCGCGTCGGGATACGCTTCGTCCAGTTTCGCGAGAATTGCCGCCACGCGCTGCGGATCGGTTCCTTCCGCGCGAGTCGGTTTTGCGGTCTTGGAAACCTTCGCGGCTTTTGCTGGTTTTGCTTTTGCACGCGCGATCTTCTTTTTTGTGGCTGATTTCTTTTTCGGTTTGGTGGCCATGAGAGCCAAAACTATAGCATGGAGGAAAGTGCCGCGAGCAATTTGCGAAACGCTTTTCCGCGATGGCTGCGCTGATTTTTTTCTTCGGCGGTGAGTTCCGCAAATGTTTTCCGAAGGGCAGGGAAATAGAAAACCGGATCGTAGCCAAATCCTTGCGTTCCGCGCGGCGCTTCGAGGATAGAGCCATTTACGTGGTCCGTCATAATCGCCACCGCGCGCCCCTTTCGCGCCAGCGCGATCGCGCAAACGAAATGCGCGGCACGCTCTTCCTCTTTCAAGTTGCGCATCTCGTAGAGGAGTTTTGCAATCCGCTTCTCGTTTGGCGCATCGACCCCCGCATACCTTGCGGAATGCACGCCCGGCGCGCCCCCGAGCGCGGGAACCACGAGTCCCGAGTCGTCGGCGAACACGAGTTCTTCCTGAAACCTCGAGTAGTGCAGCGCTTTGCCTGCCGCGTTTTCGGCAAACGTGAGGGCATTTTCTTCAAACGCGGGAAGCGCAACGAATTCCGGTACCAATTCCAGTTCGACCGGAGCATGCGGCGGAGCCGCGTCCGCAAGCACACGATACTCTTTCAGTTTTCCGGGATTGGAGGATGCGAGAAACAGCTTAACGGGCGCGCGCACTGAATTTCATGGGCAGCACGGCGCGCTGCTCGTCGGTGAGCCGGCGGATTCCCGCGGCAGCCAGCGCCAACAAATCCTGCATCTCGCTTCCGGTGAACGCGCGGCCCTCCGCCGTCGCCTGGATTTCGACAAAGTGGCCGCTGCCGGTCATCACGACGTTCATGTCGACTTCCGCGCGGGAATCTTCTTCGTAGGCGAGATCGAGCAGCGCGCGGTCATCGACAATGCCGACGCTGGTTGCCGCCACGGTATCGATCAGCGGCGAAGTTTTCAAAATGCCCGCCGTCTTCAGCCGCTCCATGGCCAGCGCCAGCGCGACAAACGCGCCGGTGATGGAGGCCGTGCGCGTACCGCCATCGGCCTGAATCACATCGCAGTCGAGCCAAACGGTGCGCTCGCCGAGCGCTTCCTGGTCCGTCACCGCGCGCATCGAGCGTCCAATCAATCTTTGAATTTCCTGTGTGCGGCCCGACTGCTTGCCACGCACAGCTTCGCGCGCCGTGCGTTCTTCTGTGGCGCGCGGTAGCATCCCATACTCGCTCGTGACCCAGCCTTTGCCCGTGCCTTTCAAAAATGTGGGGACGCCGTCATCGACCGTGGCGGTGCAAATCACGCGCGTATTTCCCAACTCAATCAGCACGCTCCCCTCGGCCGTGGAAATAAAATCCGGCGTGATTTTCAGCGGGCGCATCTGATCCGCGGCACGGCCGTCAGCTCTCACTCTTCCTCCTGCACAAATCTACCTGCGCTCGTACTTGCCCGCGGCTTTGCCGCAGGCTGCGCCAGTTTGCCGGGGCCTGCGTCTGGTGTCAACCGCAGCCGTTCCATTTCGCCCCGTATCCTGAAGAACACACGCGTATCACAATTGGGTGTTGAATCTGAGGCCCCTTGAAATTATGATGTGGCTACACGGGAAAGGAGGCTGATCCATAAAAATGAAAATTTCTGAATGTAGTACCAATCGTGAGGTGGCTGAGGCTTAAGGCGTGAGCTTTTAAGTCCTAGCGAAAATCGGATTCGCAAAAGGCGTACGCGCCTTCAGCCAATCCCAGACAGACTACCGGCGGCCCCGCGTAACGTTTGCGGGGCCGTTCCATTTTTGGTCAAGGTTTCGGCGCGGGGATTGTGGTTGAAGGCGCCGCAGGCGCGGGACCCGGCGGTGGCACCGCGAGGTTTGTGTTGACAATAAACGTGCTCGTCAAGTCGACGTGGCCGGCAAGCGTTTCGACTTCCTGTCCGTGAATCAAAATCTTCAATCGCTGAATCTGCGGCACGTTCGCTTCCAGGGTTCGCGCCATGGAATCCACGGCCAATTGCTCACTGACGATACCGGAAGGAATTGAAGTGGCCATCGCCTCCGAAAAATCGGCGATAGCCGTACCGTCGGGCAAAATATAAAACGCCAGCAACACGGCATCCGGCGGAAGCGTGCGCAAATCGGTGTCCACCGGGCCCGCGAGCAAAGTATTCAGCACTTGCTTTGAGCGAAGGACCGGATCGTTCGATAGTGGAAGTTCGACCACAACGGGCGCGAGCGTCGACCCGTCCGAGTCGGAGGCCCAGAAGAGCTTGGTTTTCACGCGGGGATCGCCGGGATTCACAGGAACAGGCTGAATCAATTCGCGGCGCGCCTGCTCCTCACTTTGCTGCTGCTGGCGTGCGGCGCGTTTCATCCGTTTGCGAAGAATCGGAATATAGATGGCCGCGGCAACTAGCGTTGTTACGAGCGCGGTAATCACCCAGAATTTCCAGCGCCCCATCATGGCTGCGTCCCCGGCGTGGCTGGCACGACGTACATGGGCTTGAAGGCTGCCGCACCGCGCGCGATGGCGTCGGCCACGCCCGGCGCCATGCGATCCAGGTCCGTGCGGTCATTCACGACCACGCTTGAAATCTCGACGGCGATTGCGGGAGCCGCGGTGGTACGAAGTTGCCGTACGGAAGCGGTTTGCGCGGTATCGGGAGAGCCCTTGAAGCGCTGCGCGAGGAATCCCTGCACGAGGTCGCCGAATTTGTGGCTCAGGCCAAGAAACGGCGCTTGTGCGCGGTCCCAGGGGATCATGCCGGTGGCGTCGGTGAGTTGCGGCAGGTCGGAATTTACATAGACACGCACTGTGCCCGGCAAGCCGGTCGAAGAAATGTGTAATGTGACAAAGGCCGCTCCGCGCTGCGCGTTGGCGATTGCCGAACGATCATCGAATGAGGGATTGTCATTTCCCTGGCGCGTGGGCACAACTTGAAAGCCTTGCTGCTCGAGGGCGCGGCGCACTTCGGCGGCAAAATCCAGAACGATTTCGCTCTCGCGCATTCCGCCGGTGCCACGCGCGCCGGGGTCGGTGCCACCGTGAGCCGGATCGAGCACAACAATGTTGAAGCCGCTTTGCTGTTGCGGCGAGGTTACGAGCGCTCCCGCAGTTCCGGTTTGTGGGGTGGGCGCACCCGGAACTGCCTGAGATGGTGAAGTGGCAGGTGGCTGTTGCGTTGGAGAAGGAACTTGAAACGAAAAAACGATGGCCGTGCTAAATAGAAGTACCGATGCGAGTCCGCAGATGGAAAGAAACCTGAAGCGAATGATGTTTCCCACATCGAGCAGCATACCAAATCCGCAAGCCAATCCGTGCCGCTGGAAGTCAGCTTTGTTTCCGGTCTCTTAGACTGAATCTAGTGCGCTGCGGCGGACTCTCCGATAACCAGCGGCTTGAGATTGGCTTTCTGGAGCTGCGCGTTGACGGCGGTGAGGTCTTCGTTTTGAAATTTGGACCAGCGGGCCAAGGTTTCCGCGGCGGCGTGATCCCATTTGTCGCCCGCCAAAACGGCATCCGCGCTCGGAGCAACATCCGCGCTTTCGATGACACTCAAAACGCCAGACAACGCCGAAGCGACTTTCTCGAGCGGCTCTTTTTCCTGGCTTGGAAGTGAGAGCCCGAACAAACCGAATCCGCCTCCCCCCTCCTGTTCGAGCAGTACCTGTAATTTCTGATTTAAATCGTCGAGAGCTTTCGTTGTTTCGGCATTCTTCGCCGCTTCTTTTTTGCGGGCTTCGATTTGCTTGATGAGATCGCTGCTCTGCTGGACCGCGATGGCGACGGCACCTTGCGTCGCAGACAGTCGTGAAGCCATCTCGAATTGACGACGCAAGTGCTCCTGCGGAGTTTTCACGCGCGGGTCCATTTGGATGACGAGCGGTTGCGTGCTGCTCTTGCCATGGGCGGTCAGCTTGACGATGTAGTTCCCGGGCAAAGCGTAAGGTCCGGACGGTCGCCAGAACGACGCGCGCACCCCTTTTGGCAGAGCGCAGCGCAGGTCCCAGACGAAGCGATGCATGCCCGCTTCGGCGGAAGGAGGCGGTGGGGACTTTGCCCAAGAAGCAGGGAAGGAGAGTTCGTCCGGATTGATCTTGCGCACTTCATCTTCGCTCGAAAACTTGCGGACCAGTTTGCCGTCGCTATCGAAGATTTCCAGTTGGATCGGAGCGACAGATTTTTCTTTCAAGTAATAATCCAGCATGGCGCCATTCGGCGGATTGGCGGCCAGCGCTTCGTCCTCAGGAATCGGCGTGCTTTGGTCGGAGCCGGGCCGCACGTGGTACGCCGTTGCTGGCTTGAAGAGCCAAACGTCGGAAGCGGCGGCGCGACCATCGATCTGGCGCAGCGGAGTGATATTGTCCAGAACCCAGAACGAACGCCCGAACGTGGCGATGACAAGATCGTCCCCATGCACGACGAGGTCGCGCACCGAAGTCACAGGCAGATTCAGTTGCAGCGGCTGCCAGTCGTCGCCGTCATCCCAGGAAACGTAAACACCTTTTTCCGTGCACGCGTACAGCAGAGCTTTGCGAACCGGATCTTCTCGGATGCAGTTCAAGAAACTGCCGTCGGGAATGCCGGTCGTGACACGCTGCCAAGTTTTGCCGAAGTCGCGGGTGCGGTAGAGATACGGCTGATAGTCTTCGAGGCGATGGCGATCGACGGCGGCGTAGGCTGTTCCGGCGTCCGAGTGAGAGGCTTCGATGTGTGTCACCTTGCTCCAGGAAGTCAGTTCCGGCGGGGTGACGTTGTCCCAATTTTTTCCTTCATCCTGGGTCAACTGGATTTGGCCGTCATCCGTTCCCGCCCAAATTTCTCCGGCCTTTAGTGGAGACGGTGCAATCGTGTAAATTACGCCGCGTCGCTTTCCTTTGGGCGCATCGGCGGCTGTCGCTGCATCCAAGTTCGATGGCACGCCGGGATCTTCGCGGGTCAAGTCCGCACTGATGGCCTGCCACGAACTCCCGCCATCCGCGGTGCGCAGCAGAATCTGCGAACCGAAGTAAAGAACATGCGGATCGATGGGCGAATAGACGAGCGGCAGCGTCCACGTGCGGCGAAAATCGCCAACTTGCGCTAGGGTCGGCGGCATCTGCTGAATCTGCTCGTTGCTCAAATCCTGTCGCGAGACAAATCCGCCAAAAATCACGCCGGGGTTGAGCGGATCGGGCGCGATGTAACCGTTTTCGTCGCCGGCTTCGAGCGGCCGCCAGTCGTGAAAATTCAAGCTGCGAAATTTGCCAGCAACAGGAGTGGCAGCGGGACCGCTATCCTGCTGTGCTCCATAAACCCAGTAGGGAAACTGGTTGTCGGCCGCGACATGGTAGAACTGCCCGGTAGGCTGGTTGAGCCAGGAACTCCACGTCTCGCCGCCATTGTGCGAGATCACAACGCCTTGGTCGCAGCTTACGGCCATGCGCCGCGAATCGTCGGGGTCAATCCACATCGCGTGGTAGTCGGGGCCCGTCGGGTCACCCTTGAAAACAGCAAAACTCTTGCCTCCATCGTGCGACTGATAGACGGAAGTGTTCGGAATATAAACGATGTCGGGATTCTTAGGGTCGACGGTGACTTCGTTGAAGTACCAGCCGCGTCCCCAGATGCGGTGGTCCTTGGAAACGCGATCCCACTTTTGCCCGCCATCGTCGGAGCGATAAAGTCCGCCCTCTTTGGCGTCGACGATGAGATAAATCCGTTTCGGATTGCTCGGAGCAAACGCGATTCCCATTCGTCCAAGGCCCTCGGTGGGCAATCCGGCCACTCCCTGCCAGTGGTCGCCGCCATCGGTTGAACGATAAAGCCCGCTGCCGGGGCCGTTCGAAGGAGGATAAATGCTCCAAGGTGGGCGGCGGGTTTGCCAGAGCGCGGCGTAAATGGTTTTGGGATTGCCGGGCTCGAAGGCGAGATCGATTGCGCCCGTGTTTTCGTCATGGAACAAAATTTTCTTCCAATGTTTGCCGCCGTCGGTGGAATGGAAAACGCCGCGCTCCGGATTGGGGCCGTAGGGATGCCCGAGGGCCGCGACAAACACTTTGTTGGCGTCGCGCGGGTCGACAAGAATACGCGCAATCTGCCGCGAATCTTCGAGGCCGACGTGCGTCCAGGTTTTCCCTGCGTCTGCGGATTTGTACATTCCATTTCCGTACGAAATGGAAGAGCGCATGTCCGCTTCGCCGGAGCCGACGTAAATCACGTTGGAATCCGAAGGCGCGACGGCAATGGCCCCGATCGAGGCGATGGGTTGCGAATCGAAAATGGGCTTCCAGGTGCGGCCGGCATCGTTGGTTTTCCAGACGCCGCCACCGACGGCTCCGAAATAGTAGGTTTCCGGTTGCCCGCGCACGCCCGTAACTGCAAGGGCGCGCCCACCGCGGAACGGGCCAATCGAGCGCCATTGAAGTTCTTGAAACAGTTTGGGATCGACTTGCTTGGGCGTGTCCGGCGCGGCGAGGAGGCGAACGGCGGCGAAGACGGCAAATGCAACGGACAAAAGCGCGGGAGCGATGCGGCGCGAATTCAAGGCAATCATCTCCTGAGAGTGTCTGGTCTATTCGAACGAGCGTTGAGTATATCTCAGCGCCGCAAAAACAAAACCGCCCGGCTCAAGCAAACCGGGCGGTGAAAAGGTTTTCGTTCGGGAAGTTCCTACGGCTAAGCCGGCTCCCCTGAGCCGATTTCTTCTGTTACGACTGGCTTCACTTTGAGGATTTTCATTTTTTTGCTCACGAAGTAGATGATGAAGCCCACGAACATAATGATCGTGCCGAACAAAAGTCCGTTGATGCCCAGTACCGTTTCGTGATTGCTCTCGATCATCGCGAGCAGGAGCAGCAACAACGGAAACACACCGAGGAGAACAGCGCCGGTCAAGCCGCCAGGAACGCGAAATTCGCGCTTCAGTCCCGGCTCCTTGATTCGCAGCACCACCAGCGTCACAAACTCGAGCATCAGGCTCGCGCCGTACAGCATAATGTCTAGCGTGACCAGCCGCCTGAAGCCCAAGCCCAGGCACAGCGTCCAGCAGATGCAGCAGGCGACGATGGCCACCCAAGGCGTTTTCGACTTTGCGCTAGTCTTGGCAAAGAGCTTCGGCATCATGCCGTCTTGCGCCATCGCCAGCGGCAGCCGCGAATAGCTCATCACCAGCGCGTTGAACATCCCAAACGCGCTCATCATGCCGCCAAGGACCAGCAGAAAGCCGAGCCAGTTGAATCCGTGCCAGGTTCCGGCAATCATGCCTGCTACCCGCGCCCAGGAACCGTCGCCCTCAAAAGCCGACGTCGGCACACCTGCGGCGTAGACAGCTACAAACGGCAAGATGTAGGACAGCGCAACGAGCACCACAGCGGCAATCATGGCGCGAGGATAGGTCCGCTGCGGCCGCTCAACTTCCCGCGCGATGGTCGAGGCGTTGTCCCAGCCCATATAGTTCCACATGGCCACGAGTACGCCGCCAAGAACGCCAAGCTCCCCCGCGCTTGCCGCAGTGCTATGCGTCGCAGCCACCGTTCCAGAACTGAACGGCGCCAGCAGCACAACCAGCGCGAAGGGCGCGGAGAGCAAGAAGAACAGCCAAAGCGATGTGATGCCGACGACTCGAATTCCGGCCAGATTGATGACCGTGGATCCTAGAATCACGAATGCGCCGACCATCATCGCGCGCGTGATCACCACGCCGGGGAGAATTTGCCAGCCTTGCCCACCCGCGAACCACGGCGCCACTTGCGTCAGGTACGCAACAAACAATGTAGGGTAGATGGCCATATCAAAAATGCTGGCGGCCAGCGACAGCCACGCTTCCTGAAATCCCCAGAAATTTCCCATGCCGCGCCGCACCCAGGCGTAGTAGCCGCCTTCCGCGGGCAGTGCGCTCGAAAGCTCGCCCACCATGAACGCAGGCGGCAAGCTCCACAACACCGGCAAGAACAGCAAAATCAAAATTCCGCGGCCGTAGCCCGCTCCATGAATAATTTCTTCCGTCCCGTAGGTGCCGCCCGACACCATGAAGAACGTCGCAGCCACAAGCGGCCAGAGTGAGAGCTTGGCGATTGATTTTTTCGCTGTCGGGATTGTGTGGGAAGGATAGTGGGCGGGAAGCGATAACGAACTCAATTTGTACTCTCGTCCTCCTGAGGGAACATCGCTCTCGCGCTGCGGTGAAGCGAGTTCGCAGTTGCAGGATACAAGAGTCGTTCCTGCATGCAAGCGAAAAATGCATGCGGGCGAATATTTTTTCAGTCTCGCCAACCGTACTTTCGTACTACGCGAATTGGCGCTTGTGGGACGTGTCGCTCGCCCTCCTTGTCTCCGCTTGCGGCCTCTGTCTGTGAGCCCATGCTAGACTGCTCGTTTGCTCTTGGCTCGCAAATCCGATCAGGGAGAGTTTCCGAATGCGGCGCGTCCTTCCACTCATCATAATTTTTCCAGTTCTGGTACCGGCGAGTGCGCTCCGTGCGCAGCAATCGGCGCCCCTTCCGCGCCCCATTACGGTCGATGATTATTTTCAAATCCGCGCGGTGCGCGACCCGCAGCTCAGTCCCGACGGGCAATTTGCCACTTACACCATGCAGACGGCCCTTCTGAAGGAAGACAAGAACGAGGAACGTATTTGGATGGTTCCCGTTTCGGGCGGGGAAGCGCTTCCTCTGACGGCTGCTGGCGTTTCCTCGAGCCATGCCCGGTGGAGCCCGGACGGCAAGTTTGTCGCGTTCCTTTCCGAGCGCGACGAGGGCAAGACGCAGGTGTGGCTGCTGCCGCGCCACGGCGGCGAAGCCGAGCGCCTCACCGGCACACCGCAGGACGTAGAGGACTTCGCTTGGTCGCCGGACAGCAGGCGGCTTGTGTTGGTTCTGCGCGACCCAAGTTCGGAAGAGTTGGAAGCTGCCAAGGAGAAAAAGGAGAAGGCGGGTTCGGGTTCGAGCAAGGAGAAGCCAAAGACGGAACGCCCGCACGTCATCGACCGCTTGCAATTCAAAATGGACGAGATTGGCTACCTCGACCGCCGCCGTACTCACCTCTATACATTCGACTTAGCGTCCAAAACACTTACGCAAATTACTTCCGGCGACTTTGACGATTCCGAGCCGGCTTGGTCGCCCGACGGGAAGCTGCTCGCGTTTAGCAGCAACCGCTCGCAGCCAGACCCTGACGCCTCGTACGACATTAATATTTGGGTGGTCGCCGCAGACAATACGGACAAGGGCGCGCACTTGACCCAGGTCACCACCAACCCCGGCGCAGATACCAGCCCTGCCTGGTCGCCGGACGGCAAGTGGATTACTTACGTGACCCAGCTCGATCCGAAGCTCTTCGACTACGCGACCCACCATCTCGCCATCTCACCTGCTGGCGGCGGCCCAGCCAAAGTCCTTACCTTGGCATTTGACCGCAACGTCAGCGATCCCCATTTCTATGGTGGAGGCGAGTTCATCTCCTTCATCGCTGACAATGATGGAGAGCAGGTCCTCTACATGGCTGATCCCGGGGGCCGCGGGGTAATGCGTTTAGAGACGCGCCCGTACATTTCTTCTCTTCCCGAGGTCGGGTTAAGGACCGTCAACGGCTACTCCGTCGGAAATGGCTCCACGCGCATTGCTGTCGCCCAGGTTGCCACGGCAACACGTGCCGACGAACTCTTTTCCATCATCGACGGTAAATACAAGCAAATCACTCACGTCAACGACGCCCTGTTTGCTCAGCTCAGGGTATCTCCCGCCGAATACGTCCATTTCAAGAGCAAAGACGGCACAACTGTCGCCGGCTACCTCTATAAGCCGCTCGACTATGTCCCCGGCAGGAAGTATCCGACGATCCTGCGTCCGCATGGCGGCCCGGTCTGGGCCTATTACGCCGAATTCGCGCACCTTGCCCAGCTTTACGCCGCGAATGGTTACGTCGTGCTGTTCCCAAACCCCCGCGGTTCCACCGGTTACGGCCAGAAATACGCTCAGGCCATCTGGGCGGATTGGGGCAATAAGGACTTCCAGGACGACATGGCCATGGTCGACTACGCCATCGAGCAGGGCATTGCCGACCCCGATAAGCTAGGCGTTGGCGGCTGGTCCTATGGCGGCATCTCGACCGACTTCATCATTGCGCAGACCACGCGCTTTAAAGCGGCCATTTCTGGAGCGGGAGCCGCCTTCTTTACCAGCATGTATGGTCACGACCAGTACCAGCGCGACTACGAAAGCGAGCTTGGCAATCCCTGGGAGCACGAGCACCAAGCGGTCTGGGAAAAGGTCTCGCCCTTTTATCGCGTTGAGAAGATCACAACGCCTACGCTGTTCATGGGCGGCGAGATCGATTGGAACGTTCCCATTTTGGGCGGCGAGCAGATGTATCAGGCGCTCAAGCGCCTCGGCCGCACCACCGAACTGGCCGTCTACCCCGGCGAGTACCACGAATTCAAGACGCCTTCGCACATCAAAGACCGCCTCGAACGCTACCTCGCCTGGTACAACCACTACGTCAAAGGCGACTCCGCCCCCGCTCGCCCGCCCGAGCCACCGCGCACAACTGAAGCCAAGCCTTCCGACTAGTGGTCGCTCAGACGCTAGACCAAAAGTCTATTTCGTCGGTGCTGCCAGCCACACATATTCCAAAATCTCTGTTCCGGTATTCGTGACGTTGTGATTTGCCGCGGGTGGAATATACGCGAGCATCCTCTCGTGCAGGGATACATCACCATGACCCTCGATGTTGGCCGTGCCTTTGCCACGCAAAATTACAAGAGCCTCTTGATTTCCGTGTGTCGAGTGCCACCCTACACTTTCTCCCGGCTTCAGTCGTACCGATCCAGCCCACATGCCGCTGGTTTGCGGCGCCCCCTTCAACAACTGGCAGTCGCCTCCTCCGCAGTCTAATGAAATTGTCACGGCCTCACCTTTTGCGCCGCGCTCCTGCGCTTCAAGCACAAAGCCAACCAACGTCGCGGCCCCAATTGTTACAGCGCGGATTGTCTTTCTCATGTTTTCATACTCCCTTCCTTCGGGGCCGCTGCCTGCTTGTTTTGACGAGTTTACATGCCTCTCGACCTCCTTCTTTGCGTTGAATTGCCTTCTCTTTTTGCAGCCGCCCGATGTTTGAATCGCATTATTCTGTTCGAATTTCTTTCTTACAAATCCAGAGCCATCCGCAATGCGCGGTTCAATTCCGTCACTTTCGACGCAGACAGCGAACCGACGTATTGCGTGAGATCGATTTTCCGCAGACTCACCAGGTTGTCGCACATGATCCAGCTTTCGTGTTTCAAACCTTCGTCTGGACCCACAGCAACCTGCGTGGATAATCCTTCGCCGCTGGTGAATACTGGTGCGCACACCACCGTGAAGAATCGCGAATCGATCAGAGCCTGACGGCTGACAACAACAAAAGTCCGATATTGCTTGGGATCACCACCCGGCTTATATACTCGATAAAGCTCGCCGCGGTTCAATGTATCGTCCCCTCGCAGGATAGACTTTTCTTGTCCCTACTCGGATGCTTGGTACTCCAAGACGTCGGAGGCTTCCTGATTGAGCCGGTCAGCAGCCCGGTTGATTCGCTCCACATCGCGTGCATGAAGGGCAGCCCGGGTGCGGTCGCGAAGGTATCTGCGGATGACTCGCTCGACGAACGCCGAACGGGACTGTTTCGACCCGGAGAGACGGTCAATCGTAGTCAAGATCTCGCTCGACAGTGTGATTGAAATCTTCTGTTTCATACTACCATCCTACTACTCCGCCTTTTGCGCTGCAATGCTTGTTGCTGGCGTCTGCTACACTACGCAGCCGTCTCGGTTGCCATCCCATCGTTTTAGGAGTGCCTGTATGAAAGCTCGCGTCTACGCGACGTTTGCTCTCGCCCTTTTCTGCTTTGCGTTGCCCGTTTCGGCCCAGGAATCACCGGCAAAACCCGCGCCAGCCACGCCTCGCGCCATCACCATCGACGACTTCTTCCAGATTCGGGACGTATCGCAGCCCGAGCTTAGCCCGGACGGCCAATGGATCGCCTACGCCGTTCGCACCCGCCTGCTCAAGGAAGACAAAAACGAGCAGCGCCTCTGGATGATCTCGACCCACGGCGGCGACCCGCTTCCCATGACCGCCGAAGGTGTCACCTCCTCCCATCCGCGCTGGAGCCCTGACGGCAAGTATCTTTCGTTCCTTTCCGCGCGCGACGGCGGCAAAAATCAGGTCTGGCTGCTCGACCGGCGTGGCGGCGAAGCCGTCAAGCTCACCGACGCCGCGCAAGGCATCGACGATTTCGAGTGGTCGCCTGACAGCACTCGCCTCGTGCTGATTCTTCGCGATCCCAAGCCCGAGGACCTCGAAGCCGCTAAAAGCAAGGAAAAGCCCGCCGCAGGCGCTCCCGCAAAACCCAAGACACCGCCTCCCTTCGTCATCGACCGACTACAATTCAAACGCGATACGGTAGGCTACCTCGACCGCCATCGCACCCACCTTTACGTCTTCAACCTCGCCGCCAAAACCACCACACAAATTACATCCGGCGATTTCGATGACAGCGACCCCGCCTGGTCGCCCGACGGCAAGTCTCTCGCATTCACCAGTAATCGCACGCTGCCTGACCCCGACGCTGCCTATAACTCGGACATTTGGGTCGTCGCGGCCGACAACACCGATAAGGGCGCCCATCCCACGCAAATCACCACCAATCCCGGCCCCGACGCGAGCCCCACCTGGTCCCCCGACGGCAAGTGGATCGCTTACACCACCGAGCTCGACCCACACCTCTACTACTACAACACGCGGCATCTGGCAGTGGCTCCGTCAACTGGCGGCGGTCCGGCCAAAGTCCTGACGCTCTCCTTTGACCGCAGCGTGCGCCGCCCTCGCTTTTCCGCGGATGGCAAGTCCATCTACTTCATCGCCGACGATGACGGCACGCAGAATCTCTGCCGCATCTCCGCGGCCGGCGGCGAAATCTCTCGCCCGATCGGTGGCCGCTCGTTGGTCGTAGGAACCTATTCGCTCGGCAAAGACGACTCAATCGCCGCGCTCATCAGCACCTATGACCGTGCCGACGAGATTTTTTATCTCCCCAGCGGCGCGAAGGATCCGACTCGCCTTACCAAGACCAACGACGCGCTCTTTGCGCAGCTCCGACTTGCCCCAGCCGAGTACGTCCATTTCAAAAGCAAAGACGGCACGGTCATCGCCGGATATCTTTACAAGCCGCTGGACTACACTCCTGGCAAAAAAGTTCCTACGCTCCTCAATCCTCATGGCGGACCCGTCGCGCAATACACCGCCTCCTTCTCTCATCTCACCCAGCTTTACGCCGCCAACGGTTACGCCGTCTTGCAGCCCAATCCGCGCGGCTCTTCCGGCTACGGCCAGAAATTCTGCACCGCGATTTATGCCGATTGGGGCAACAAGGATTATCAGGATGACGTGGCCATGGTGGATTACGCCGTCGCGGAAGGCATCGCCGATCCCGACAAACTCGGCGTGGGCGGCTGGTCCTACGGCGGCATCTCGACTGACTTCATCATCGGCCAGACCAAGCGTTTCAAAGGAGCCATCTCCGGAGCGGGCGTGGCACTCGTCTCGAGCTTCTACGGCCACGATCATTACCGGCTCGAATACGACATCGAGCTTGGCTATCCCTGGGAGAAAGAGAAAAAAGCGGTGTGGGAGAAAATCTCGCCCTTCTATCGTGTTGCGGACATCACTACGCCCACTTTATTCATGGGTGGCGACATCGATTGGAATGTGCCGGTTCTTGGCGGTGAGCAAATGTACGAAGCCCTAAAGACGCTTGGCCGCGAAACGGAATTGGTTGTTTACCCCGGCGAATATCATGGCTTCACCGCGCCATCGCACCTGAAGGATCGCCTGGAGCGCTACCTTGCCTGGTACGCCCACTACGTCAAAGCCGACGGCTCGCCCGCTAGGCCCCCCGAAAAACCCGCCCCTCCCGAGACGAAAGCAGCGGGTGGTGAATAATGGGTATCCTTTGCAGAATACTTCCGGTGTTATTTCTGGTTTTTCTGTTCGGTGTCTCCGTCGATGCGCAATCCTCTTTCACCGTGGGCACGGCTTCCGCCGCCTCCGGCCAAAAATCCACCGGTTTCCTGGAAGTCACCGCGGGAGTGGACGCTGCGACGAGCATTCCCGTGGTCGTCGTGAACGGCGCGAAGCCCGGCAAAACCCTGGCGCTCGTCTCGGGCGCCCACGGCACCGAATATGTCTCCATCATCGCCATCGAAAAGCTCATTGCACAACTCGATCCCGCGCAAATCACCGGCACCGTCATTCTCGTGCCGCTCATCAACATTCAGTCCTTCGAACAAAAAGTCCCGCACGTCAATCCCGTCGACAACAAAAGTATGAACCGCTTCTATCCCGGCAAACTCGACGGCACGCAAACTGAGCGCGCCTCCTTTCTCATCACCAAAGAAATCGTCGACCGCTGCGACTATCTGATCGACTATCACGGCGGCGACCTTGACGAAAACCTTCGACCCTACGCCTATTGGGGCCCCACCGGCCGCGCGGAGCAGGACCGCATCTCCAAAGAAATGGTTCTCGCCTTCGGCCTCGACCACATCATTATCTGGAGCGAGCGCCCCACCGACCCTAATGCCACGCGCTATCTCGACAACACCGCTTCCGTCCGCGGCAAGCCTTCCCTCGTCGTCGAGGCCGGCCACGCTGGCACCGTCGAAACCGACGATGTCAATCTCCTCGTCAACGGCACTCTTAGCACCATGCGCGCCCTCAAAATGCTTCCCGGCGAGCCTCATCCTATTGAAAATCCCGTCTGGATTGAAAAGCTCTCCGACGTTCTCGCCGATGGTCCAGGCATCTGGTATCCGCTCGTCAAGCGCGGCACGTACGTCTCCGCCGGAATGAAGCTCGGCATCATCACCGACTTCTTTGGCAAAGTCATCGCCGAGCCCCGCGCTCCCGTTTCCGGAGTCGTGCTGCACGTCAACGCCGTCCCTTCGCTCAAGAAAGGCGACAATATCGCCGATCTCGGTGTGGTCGCTTCCCACGCCCCCTGAGTAACCTGCTTCGTTGGTGTACCAATTTTGTATAACCCCGCATCTAATTTCGGGTATGCCTATTGATATTGAAGGACGCCAGAACGGGGTTGGCGTCATCTACAACTGCCGCGGCCCTGTAACGATCGACGATTTTTTTCAAGCTGGTCTCGGCTTCCTCGCTTACCCCGAGGAAATCAAGAAGTGGCGTTACTGCATCATTGATCTCAGCGCCATCGAATCCATGGATATCAGCTCCGGAGATATTCGCACGGTCGTCGAGCAGAACAAACGCATCGCTGCATCCGCGGTACCCGGCATAATCCTCGCTGTGGCTTCTCCACGTGACTTGGGTTTTGGTCTTTCCCGCATGTGGGAAGTCCTTATGGAAGACATAGGTTGGGAAACCATCACGCTTCGCTCTCGCGTCGAAGCCGATCATTGGATCCAAGAACGGATGAAACAAAAGTTTGGCATCGATGTTCGCAACGGCTCTTCTCCCTTGTGACCTTTTCCCATCGCCCTCGCGCGAATGCTTTCCGTTCCTGACGCCTACCCTCTCCCTCCGCCTCTCCCCATTTCTGTGATAAACACAGAGTTGCAGTAAGGAGCACCTGTTGTGGATACGGTGTGGGCCATCGGCATCGTCGTTCTCTTTCTCATTGCTTTGATTCTCCTGCTCCTCCGCCTTCCTCGCATCCACGAGCTATTTCATCAACACGTCCGCGACCGCCCCCGACGCCGTCTCTTCCTTGCGGCTCTAGGATTTTTTTTCACTTTTGGCGTAGCCCGCTTGCTGGCTTTCGCCGCCTCGCGCCAATTCGGCCCGTTCCGCTACATCTACATTCATGGCACACACGTGCATCACCTCGTTTGGGGCATTCTCCTGCTTCTGATTGTGGGCTTCTGCTTTCTCATCGAAGTGGGCACGGGAACGAGATCGTCCTCGCTCTTCGCCAGCCGCCTAATGTCTCTTCTATACGGTGTCGGCGCGGCTCTCACCCTCGACGAGTTTTATCTCTGGCTTAACCTCGAGGATAGCGCCTACTGGACCCGCGAAGGCCGCGTCAGCCTCGACGCCGTTTTGCTTTTTGGCGCCGCTCTGGTCATCGGCATCTGGGGCCGCCAATTTCTCAAAGCCCTTACCGGGGAACTTTTCCATCCCCGGCGCAAAAAATCCTGACTCGCTTCCTCTCGCCCTTCGGCAGCAGTTACTCTCGCGTGTCATTCCTTTCCAGGTTTCTTGACCCTTCTTCCTACGCGGTCTAGCCTGCCTTAAAGGGCCCATCTTTCGCGAAACGGGCAAACGATGAATCGCATTCCCTCTCCCATCGAAAACGAGCAGTCCGACTTCGGCGCCGCGGAAATTCGCGCCAACCTCCAGAAAATCGAGCGTCGTGACCTCTGGGTGTGGGGCAACGCCATCGTCATCATCATTGCTTTGGCCGTCGCGATCTTTTCTCTTTCTTCGTATCTTGTAGGTAATAAGACCTTTCTCGGCGTCGACGAAAGTCTTGCCGTCCGCATCCTAGTGACGCTAGTGTTGGTCTTTACCGGCCAGATCATCTACCAGCACCTGAGCTTTCGCCGGCTGCAGCGCGAACTGGCTGAGCAGCAGATTCAAGCGGAAGTTTTCCGCCGCTTGGCCATGTTCGATCCCCTCACCGGCCTCTATAACCGCCGCTTCGCGGAACAGCGCCTCAAAGCCGAAATCGCTAGGTCCGAACGCAAGGGCCATCCCCTTATTGTGGTCCTCATTGACCTGAACGACTTCAAGCAAATCAACGACACTTACGGCCATCAGGCGGGCGACACAGTGCTCAAGGAATTTGCCAAGCGCCTCAATCGCGCCACGCGCGGCTCCGATTTGGCCGCCCGCTGGGGCGGCGATGAATTCATGATGCTGCTCGTGGATTGCGAGCAGGATCAGCTCCACAACATCCTCGAGCGGTTGGACAGTTTCAGCATCGAGGCTCACGGCAGGGAATTGCCCGTCGCTCACGCGGTGGGATGGAAGTCTTATGAGCGCGGCGACAACATGACCGAACTCATCGAGGCCGCTGACCGCATGCTTTATACGAACAAAGGCGCCTCCAAGAAGAACGATTCCGCCTCCCCTGCTCAGCCCGAACTCGCTTCACGCCTCCTCTAACCACGTGTTGGCATTCTTCGCGTCTCGGCGAGGATCCCTGCCCGCTCCTATCCAAAATTAGCCGCTTCCGCACGAATTCCGTTGCTCAATAAAATCATATTAATACGGTTTGCTTTGACGTTTTATAGCGTACTAAAGTATCTAGCGCTCATTGTGGGCTTCAGCCTCGCTGGGTTTCAAGCCCCCCATTCCGTTTCGGCAAAGGAGATTCCATGCGCTTCGTTTCTGCCGCCCTCACTTCCTTGGTTGTCTTGCTCGCAGCCGCCCCTTTCGCGCACTCCCAAGGTACGGCTAACTCTGGCTCGAGCACTGATCCCGGCTACTTCGCGGATTGGTTCAACCGCGTTGATAAGACCCAGGCCGAGCAGCCGCATTGGGCTACACCTCTCGCCACCACGACGCCTCGCCTTGAGGAAGAATTTCGCTTTGATGCCCTCTGGCAGACGAATAACAAAGGTGTCACCACGGAGAACTACGGCGGGGCAAAAGGACTCGAGCTCATCCCCGCCGAGCGTGTCGAGGTCATCCTCGTTGCTCCCCCTGCCTACATCGTCCACAACAATCCTGCCGTTCACGATGGCTTCGGCGACTGGGGCTTCCTCATCAAATATCGAATCCTCTCTTCCAACGAAGAACAGGGCAAATACATTCTCACCGCGTTTTTTCAGGCCACCGTTCCCACCGGGCAGTACACCAACGGTGCCACCGACGCTATACTTACGCCGACCATCGCTTATGGAAAGGGCTTTGGCGAGTTCGACGTGCAAGGCACCTTCGGCGTCACCCTGCCTGTCGCCAACGAGCTGAAGATTGGCCGCACCTATCCTTGGAACAATGCCTTTCAATACCACCTTTATCGGAAGTTTTGGCCTGAAGTCGAACTCAACTACACGCACTTCCAGAACGGCCCCAACAACAGCAAGACCCAGGTCTTCGCAACTCCCGGGCTAGTCATTGGCAGGCTGCACGTCTGGAAGCGCCTTGCCGTGACTGTTGGCGGCGGCTTCCAGATTGCTACCACCCATTTCCACACCAACAATCACAATGGCATCTTTTCCGTCCGCTTCCCGTTCTAAATTCCGAGCCCGCCAACCGAGCGAGCTTGCCTCTTATTGCCACGGGAATAGAATGATTCCCTCTACAGTTCTTTACATGACATTGCTTGTACCAGCTGCTCACTTCGAGAGGCCACCTTATGAAAAGACTGCTCTTTCTGTTTCTTCTGACCGCGCTTTCCGCCAGCCCCTTGGTGGCGCAAAAGTACCCCGAAGGCATCTGGCTCGGCTACGACGGCGAATGGCGCCACGTCTCCAGTCAATTGATCGCGCTCGCCGAAGCTACTCCGGAAGAAAAATTCGCGTGGCGTCCCGCCCCAGGCGTCCGCTCCACGAGCGAAGTCTACATGCACATCGCCATGGCCAATTTTTACTTGCTTAGCATCACCGGCCCGAAAATGCCTGCGGACATGAAGGAAGGCATGGAAAAGTCTGTCACCTCGAAGGCCGAAGTTGTTAACTGGCTCAAACGTTCGCTCGAAGCCGTCAAGCAAGCCCATCTTGCCGTCAGCCCTCAAGACCTCCAGCGCAAAGTCCACATCGCCGACCGCGACACCACCGTTGACGGCATGTATCTCCGCATCATCGTTCACGCCAACGAGCACATGGGCCAACTCGTCGCTTACGCCCGCATGACCGGTGTCGTCCCTCCCTGGTCCAAAACAGAGTAAGGGGCAGATTCATTAGGGGAGAATCACTGCCGTTGCCGCGCTATCTCACGATCTCCACGTCCTCGAGCACATCGCCGTTCGGGGAATCCAGCAGCACCCGCACGCGCTGCTTCTGAGCGATCGCCTCGCGCACTTCCCGCAAGATCGCCTCAAATTTGAGGTTTTTCCGCTGTAGCTTGTAAAACCGGGCGGACTCCAGAAACACCACTTCCATATTCTCCGTGCCCGCTTCTTGGCGGACGTGCACGGCACTCATTTCGCGGAAGGGTTGGCGCACTTTCTTTCGGCGAGCACCCACGCCGGTCTGGCTCCTAATATTCGTCAGCAAGTTACCAAATTACGATAAGCGATTAGCGTCGCATTTGTCTGCGTATAGTTCGGGTCGGTGGTAAACGCGGTCCCAGCGAAATTTGCCGGGCTATAGGCCGTCCCCGGCTGGATCGAGTACATGGAGACGTGCGCGTTCGCGCTGCAAGTCTTGTTCTCTTGCGCCGCCAGCCAGGTGGTCAATAGCACCGGCTTGTCAAACATCCCCGGATCGATCACCATCAGCAGCGTCGCGATTCGCCCCAGCCGCACCCGCACCAGCGGCGCCACGTGATACCACCAGAAAACGCAACATCCGCCCCACTTGGTCGCTTGCACCGCCAGCGTATCGGACCCCTGGTTTGCAAAGCTGAACACTTTCTCGCAGCAATAATGATACTTTGTCGTGATGACCCACCGCATCTTGTGCGCCCGCGCGTAGCAGCCATCAATGACGTACTGAAACGGGATGCATGGCGTTATCTGGAACGGTCCGCCCAGGCTGCACGTCTGCCTCGCGCAGAAATCGAAGATGTCCTTTGCTTTCTTATAGCTGGGGATGATTCGCCGGCAGTGACGGAAACACCGCACTCTTCGGTGATAACGCTCGATATTGAAAAACGTCGGATCCAGCAAGGAAACGCTAACCCGTTGCGTTTTCTCCGGCTTCTCCAGCGGGATGTGCAGCCTCTTGAATTCGTCGATCTCCCGCTCCGAGGCCTCACTGACCCGGTGAATCGCGCCCTCCCGTGTGTCGATCTCGGCTTTCACCGGCAGCTTCTTTCGCAGTGCCTCCTTAAGCAGCGCACCGGCTGCACGCGCTGCCTTCCCGCCGGACAGCGCAAAAATTGCTTCTTTTTCGTTAAACAGGTACTGCGTTTCCCCGCGGACCTTCCGAATGGCCGCCAAGGTCAGGATTGAGGTCTCTCTAGAGGTTGCCATTGCCCCACCTCCTCCTGCTTCCCAGTAGTGCCGGATAACCTCGCATCGTTTCCTGTCCAGCTTTCGCGCTAGCCTTTCGTTTCAACTCAGCCCTTGGTAGTTTTTTCGGCTATCCAAGCGGCCAAGAAGAGGATTTTCAGTCCTAGTACCTCCGTTGGTTATTGACACTTTTACTAACCCGTGCTAACATGTTTTGTGAACTCGACGCTCCAGGTCTTCTTCTCCCGCAACTCCCTTGCTTTCTATGTCTTGTCTTTCTGCTCTCTCCGTTCTCTGGGCCACTGCGTTTCGTTTCTCCATCGTCTTGCTTCGGGCGATTTAGGTCTCAACTTTACTTTTTTGTCTTCAATAGCTTCCGCACTCTTCCATTTTACGTATGGGGTAAGTCCTTTGTTTGCCGCTCTTACGAAAACTGCCGGGGTGTCCAAATTTCTTCCCAGAATGGAACTCCCCCGCCCGCAGCGTCCTCCCCTTCGCTTCCCAGCTCTTCACGGAACACGGTTCGCGGGGCACTTTCCCTGCCCCGCCGTTTGCTCCGGCGCGCCTCGCAGAGTATCCTCTCCGCTTCCGGGGAGGTGTTGAATGCATCGCTCAACGCGATTTCCTGCGGTCGGGCGTTGGTCCTGTCTTGG
This sequence comes from Candidatus Acidiferrum sp., assembly GCA_035623215.1. GTDB lineage: Bacteria > Acidobacteriota > Terriglobia > Acidiferrales > UBA7541 > Acidiferrum. The sequence goes on along the minus strand of DASPTW010000049.1, from coordinate 32,211 downwards.
ATTTGCGATTGGAGTCGCTCTCTTTTCTGGTTTCAGCCTCGCGGCCCAACCGCAGCGCTCTCAGGACGTCCCGCCTTCGCTCTACGCCGACATGAAGTGGCGCAGCATCGGCCCGTATCGCGCGGGCAAAGTGAATGGAGTTGCTGGCATTCCGGGAAATCCCGCTGTCTATTACATCGGAGCCGACGGCGGCGGCGTTTGGAAAACCACCGACGGCGGCTTCACCTGGAAGCCCATCTTCGACAGCGAATCGGTGCAATCTATCGGCGCCCTCGCCGTATCTCCTTCCAATCCCAACATCATTTACGTCGGCACCGGAGTCAACAGCGTCTTCCGCGACATCTCCTATGGCAACGGCGTCTACAAATCGGCCAACGGCGGCCAGTCCTGGCAGCATCTCGGCCTCGAAGACACCCGCCATATCGGACGCATCCTCATTGATCCTGCGAATCCCGATATTGTGTTGGTCGCGGCAATGGGTCATTCCTTTGGACCGAACGAAGAGCGCGGCGTTTTTCGCTCTGCCGATGGCGGAAAGACCTGGAAAAAAGTCTTGTTCAAGGATAACACCACCGGCGCTATCGATCTTTGTTTCGAGCCGGGCAATCCCAAAGTCGTCTACGCCACTCTTTGGCACTCAATTTGGATGCAGAGCCTGCGGGACCGGTCCTACGAGCCGGGAAGCGGCCTATACAAATCCAAAGACGGCGGAATCACCTGGACGCAAATCACGGGTGGAGGCCTGCCCACGGAAAACTGGGGCCGCTCCGGAATTGCCGTCGCCCCGGGGACGAAAGGCCAGCGCCTCTATCTCATCATCGAGACGAAAGAAAAGAAAAATGGCGGTTTGTTCCGTTCCGACGATGGCGGCACAACATGGAAGAAAACCACAGAAGACGAGCGCATCAACGGTTTCTGGTACATGAGCGAAATTTTTGCGGACCCGAAAAATCCCGACGTCCTTTACGTTCCTTCGCAGAATTTTTACCGCACCACCGACGGTGGGAAGAATTTCACCGCCATCAAGGGCGCTCCCGGCGGCGACGACTATCACACCCTGTGGATCGATCCCACCAATCCGCAACGCATGATTCTCGGCACGGACCAGGGGGCAACGATCACGATGAACGGCGCGGAAACTTGGAGCACCTGGTACAACCAGCCCACCGGCGAGTTTTATCGTTTGTCAACCGATCATCGCTTTCCGTACTGGATTTACGGGCCGCAGCAGGACAGCGGCACCGAAGGAATTGCCAGCCGCGGCAACAACGGGCAAATCACTGAACGCGATTGGCATCAGGTCGGCCCGGGAGAAAGCGGCTACACCATTCCCGATCCCCTGGATCCGGACGTGGTTTACAACGCCGGGCCCGGCGGCAGCGTCATTCGTTTGTCGATAACCACGGGGCAGGTCCGCGACATTTCTCCGGCACCGATTTCTTTCGGGAGTAAATACCATTTCAATTGGACTATTCCCATGGTCTTTTCTCCGCAGGACCCGCATTTGCTCTATTTGGGTACGCAGTTCTTGATGAAAACTACGAACGGTGGAACGAGCTGGGATGAAATCAGTCCCGATCTAACGCGCGTGAAGGTGGATGAAACAGAAGCCGAAAAGAAAGGTCCGAAGAAAGCTACGGGAACGATCCTCACAATTGCGCCTTCGCCGGTGAAAGAAGGCGTCATCTGGGTGGGGACGGATGACGGAAACATTCAGGTCACGAAAGACGCAGGAAAAACCTGGAAAAACGCCACCCCCTCCGCCATGACGGAATGGAGCAACGTCAGCTTGATCGAAACTTCGCATTTCGACGCGGGCGTCGCCTACGCCGCCGTGAATCGGAATAGCCTGGATGATTTGCGCCCTCACATTTTCCGCACCCGCGACTTTGGCGAGAACTGGCAGGAAGTGGTCAGCGGCATCGGCGACCAATCTTTCACTCGCAGCGTCCGCGAAGATCCTGTCCGGAAAGGTTTGCTGTACGCAGCAACCGAGACGGGCGTTTATGTTTCCTTTAATGATGGGGAACACTGGCAATCGCTACGGCTGAACATGCCGGTTGTCGCGATTCACGATCTCGCGATTGAACAGGATGATTTGATTGCCGCAACCTATGGCCGCTCGTTTTGGATTTTGGATGACGTGACGCAATTGCGCCAAGCCGATGCAACCATCGCCTCGGCTGGAGCGCATCTTTTTGCGCCGCGCGCCGCGATTCGCGTGCGCCGCGATGAAAATCAGGACACGCCTTTGCCGCCGGAAGTTCCCGCCGGAAAAAACCCGCCCGATGGCGCGATTCTCAACTATTTTTTGCCCGCGAATGTTTCCGGCGAAATTCAATTGGAGATTCACGACACCGACGGAAACTTGATTCACAGCTATTCGAGCGCGCCGCTTCCGAAAGAAGAAAGCGAGCCGCCGTACGTGGCGGAGTATTGGATTGCGCATCCGCAACCGCTCTCGAAAGAAGCGGGCATGCACCGCGCCGTCTGGAATCTGCGCTATCAGAATCCGCAGGCCGTGCATTCGCAGTCGCCCTACAACTATCCGAGTGCCGCGACGGTGGGCGGCACGCCTCTGCCGCCGGAAGGGCCGCTGGTGCTGCCCGGAAAATACGAAGTGCAACTAAAAGTGAACGGACAGACTTTGCGCCAGCCGCTCGAAGTGAAAATGGATCCGCGAGTGAACACGCCACGAAATGAATTGCAGAGCGCTCTGGATCTGCAATTGAAAATTTCGGCGGTGCTCACCCGAAACTACGAGGCTTTCCAGCAAGTGAAACAATTGCGCGTGCGCCTCAGCGAGCTGAAAAAGCGGCCGAAGGATGATCTAGCTGCCACCGCCGCAAACGCGCTGGATGCAAAAGCCGGCGCCTTAGTGGGTGAAGCAACTCCAATTCTTGAGACGCCCAAAGGTCCCAATTTGATGGCGGTCAATGACAGCATGACCGCGCTGATGGCGCTCGTCGATGGCGCCGATTTTGCGCCCTCCGAAGAATCGTTCGTCGCTTTCCGCCGCGTGTGCAAAGCAATGAACGAAGCCTTTGGAACCTGGCAGGACTTGAAAAACAAAGACGTGGACGCGTTGAACGTGCTGCTCAGCAAAAACAATCTGGCGCCCGTGGCGAGCATGCCCGCACTCGCCGCCGACTTTGCTTGTGGAAATTAGGAAGCAGGCCTATAGATTCCAGGGAATTGACAAAAAATAAAACTGGACGGAAAATCACCTCGATACCTCTCGAGAATCCTCCAATCGGCTTTGCGGGAAAACCAGGTGCCCCATGGCGCGTTTCAAGAGTTTCATTCTTTTTGTGGGTCTAGCTGTCGGCGCTCTTGTTATTTCGCAATTGCACGCCCAGCAAGCCGATAAGGTACGCCAAACGCAGGTACAAGCGTCTGCTTCTCCGGCTCCTGCCTCGACAACTGTTGCTGTCTCAAGCACCGCACCAACAGTGCCACCTCCTTCTCCCCTTGCAGCGGCCACACAACTGTTTCGCTCTGGCAAGTTCTCCGAAGCGGAGTCTGCCTACAACGCGATCTTGCAAAGCAACACAAAATCCACTCTTGCCTACATCGGCCTCTTTCGGACTCTACTCCTCGAGAGGCGGCAGCCTGAAGCCGCTACTGCCCTCGCGAAAGCTATCGAGCTTGAGCCGAATTCAGATGCCGTCCGCGTTGCTCAGGGCGAAATGTATTTCCGCCAGGGCCGGATGCAAGACGCACAGGGGGTTTCACTGCTTTGGTGAAGGCCGGTACGAGCGAAGCACGCGCCTATCTGGGACTGGCGAAAATTTACTGGGCGCAATCGTATTACCAGCACGGAAAACTCATGTTTGACAAAGCCCACGAGCGCGATCCCGACGATCCTGAAATTCGTAAACACTGGCTCTTTACCCTAACAGGCAAGGAAATGGCGGATGAACTGAAGCGCTCCCTCGCCAGCGACAACAACGACGAAGAAGATGAGCGCGAGCATCTTCATGTGGGCCTGGAACTGGATGAGGGGATGCTCGCCTCGCGCTCACGCTGCAAGTTGGTCAGCACCGCCACGGACGCGAAAATCCACATGGAACGGCTGATGTACGGCGCGACTTACGTCCGCGGAGCCGGCTTGAAAGTGCAAGTGAACAATGTTGGCGCCAAGCTGCTGCTCGACAGCGGCTCTTCGGGAATCTTGCTGAGCCGCAAAGTTGCCGAAAAGGCTGGGATTCATTCGTTAGCAGAAACGGATCTGCACGGAATCGGCGACAAAGGGACAGTCAAAAGTTTTATCGGCATGGCGGACTCGATAAAGATCGGCCCTCTCGAATTTCAAGGATGCCATGTAGAGGTAGTCGAGCGAAACTCGGTGGTCGACGATGACGGGCTGATCGGTTCGGATGTGTTCTCGCATTTTTTGGTGAACATCAATCTTCCGGACTATCTACTCGAGCTTAGTGCATTGCCGCCCATGCCGCCGGCCACTGCCGCCGAGAAAGCGTTGGTTGAGAAATATCCGAAAATCGCGCGATTCCGCGACGGGTTTGTCCCGCCGGAGTTGAAAAATTTTACGCCGGTGTACCGCTTTGGCCATCTGCTGCTGATTCCAACACGGATCAATGAGTTGCCCGCAAAGCTTTTTATAATTGATACGGGAGCTTTCTCCGACACGATCTCGCCCGAGGCAGCGCGCGAAGTGACCAAAGTTCGAGGCGACGACAATTTCAAGGTAAAAGGTATCAACGGAGCGGTAAAAAACGTGTTCACCGCAGATGAGTTGACGCTGACGTTTTCGCACTTTCGCCAGCCCGCGAGAGACATGATCGCTTTCGATACCTCGAAGATGATGCCTGCCACGGACCCGGAGATTGCCGGCGGCCTGGGTTTCGCGATGCTGTACCAGATGCAAATCAAAATTGACTATCGCGACGGGCTGGTGGACTTCATTTACGAGCCGAACCGGATCCACTGAGGCAAGATTTTTCCGAAAGAACTACGTTTGTGGCGACGCTGTTTGCAGTGCAACCAAGTCCGCCAGGATTTCCGCGCTGTGCTTGCTCGGGTCTACCTTGAGATAGACCTTTCGAATGACTCCGGCTGGATCGATGAGAAACGTGTGGCGCGCGGAAAGCTTGGCGACGCCGAGATTCATCAGGGAATCGTAGCGCGTGGAAAGTTCGTAGTTGGTGTCCGCCAGCAGTTTGAAATGCAGGCCTTCGGCGGCGCAAAATTTTTCGTGGGATTGCGGGTCCTGGCCGCTGACGCCAAGTATCACCGCGTTTCTCTGTTCGAATTGCGCCAGGTCGCGCTGGAAATTGCGCGCTTCTTTGGTGCAGCCGCTAGTGAAATCCTTCGGATAAAAATAAAGCACCACCCACTTGCCGCGAAAATCGCGCAGGCTGACCGGCTTGCTATCTTGTGCGTTCAAAGTGAATTCCGGCGCGGGAGTGCCCGTGCCGGGAGCGTTTTTTCCGCTCCGCGCGGCAAGAAGCGCGACGGCAATCGCGAGAAGAAGGACAACCGCAAGGAAAATGAGGGCGATTTTCATTGTGCGCTCTTCCTTTTCTTCCTTCTCTTTCTTTGGCGGGGCTATTCCTTCTGGCTGAACCAGCCAAAGCCGACGCGCAACTGCACGGTGTTGATTCCGGGATTCGGGGAAGCCAGCCCGGCGTTCGAAATGTGCATGAAGCGAAGCTCGGCGCTGATATTGTGCTTGCTCTGAAGGAAATGCAGACCTAAAGCGCCGCTGGTAGTGAAATTGACGCGGGAAGTTCCCGCAGGAACTTGCGTGTTGGTGAACAGCGTGCCGCCACCCAGTTCGAAATAGGGGGCCACGCTTTTGCTGGTGTCGAGAATCCATTTGAATGCGAACGGATTAAGGCCGGCTCCGTACGCTGTATTTTGTTTTTGGACTACGAGAAAAGCAGGAACCGCGTCGATGGCGTATTCCAAACGGCCGCGCAAAAAGCCCGGACCGTGCGGCGCGGTGAGAATCAAGCCGTAGCGGAAACCCAGATTCCAAACCTTGTCGCTTGACTGGCTGCCGTTGGTGCCGTGGCCACCGCCGGTCCAGATTTGAACTTCGTGCTCGCCTTCGACGGGTCCTGCTTGCGAACGGGCAACAGGAGCGCATAAAGCGAAGGTGAAAAACGCCAGAATAATCCTTCCCAACGCACGGTCTCCTTCAGAAGAATTCGAATCCGGACGGCGGAATTCGGATGCAGAGAAGATATAGAAAATCGCGAAGAAAGGCGAATCTCTTCCCGGTTATTTCAGATAGGTTCGAACGATCTGGATGACGTCATCGGCGGCTTCTTCCGAGGATTTGGAGTTGCGAGGCATGTGATTGCGGATGTGATCTTCCATGAGTTCGGCCATGAGACTGTTGATGGCGCCGCGAGCGGCGGAGAGCCGTTGGAGGATCTCGGCGCAGGCGTCATCGTCGTTGAGGCCGCGCAAGACGCTTTCAAGCTGGCCGATGACCTTTTTGGTGCGGTTGACGAGGTCCAATTTTTCACGGGAAGTATGTGACATTTCGCTTGCCTACCCTATGGGGGTATGGTATCAAGGATCCGGGCCGGAACGCAATGCCCAGAGGAACAGTAGAGCAAAGGGACAGAAAAGCGCAAGGGACGGGGCGGGAGCGGCATTCATCATTCGTTCATGAGAGGAGAATTAGGCTGTAAAGCCGGAAAGGCGAGGCAGGGGCAAGCACCACGAGAATACCCGGTATCCAACTATGCGACGATTGTTCTCACAATACAGCCGGATGTTTTTCCTCGTTTTAAGCGGCCTGCTGCTCAGCGCAACGACCTTGCGGGCGCAGGATGCGTCCAGCGACCCACCGCCTCCCGGCGGCGGGGCGGTAGGGGATGGCGGAGACCCTTTGCCGACGATGCTCCCACATTTTGAGACCGACCGGCTGTGGCTTTCCGGGCAGGCGAATTTCATTTCTCAGGCGCATTTTGCGTTTCACGCTCCGTACACTGGCACAAACAGCCTCCGCCCCGATTTTGAACATGCCACGTCTCGCATTTTCACGTTGTATACGGGCTGGCGCCTGAACGATTCAACCGAGCTGTTGGCGGACGTGGAAGACGCGAGCGGATATGGAATGAGCAACTCGCTGGGGCTGGCGGGGTATACGAACCTGGATGTGGTGCGCATCCCGGGCCAGGGTTCGCCGTTGAGCACCGCGCCGTATCTGGCGCGTGGAATGATCCACAAGGTATTCGCGCTAAGCGACGACAAGATTGCAGCCGAGCGGACGCCCTTCTCGTTGTTCAGTACGCTTCCGCGGCGCCGGCTGGAAGTGCGCTTCGGAAAATTCGACATGGTGGATTTCTTCGACCAGAATTCCGTCGGCTCAGACACGCATTTCCAGTTCTGCAATTGGACGGTTGTCGACAACGGCGCCTACGACTATGCGGCGGACACACGGGGATACACATTTGGCGTGACCGCCGACTACGAGGACCGCAATTGGGGCTTCCGTTTCGCGGAGACATTGATGCCGAAAGTGGCGAACGGGATCGATCTGGTGTGGAAGCCGTGGCAGGCGCATGGCGACAATTTCGAATACGAACTGCGTCATGGTCTAATTCGCAAGAAAGCGGGTGTGGTGAGGCTGCTGGCATACGTGAACCATGCAAACATGGGGATTTATCGCGAGGCCATCGCGGAGTTCGAGGAAGGCTTTGTTCCAATTCCCGAGATCACTAACCACCCCTGGCACATCACGCGGAAATACGGGTTCGGTGTCAACCTGGAGCAGAGTCTGACGCGGTACCTCACAGCCTACGCTCGTTTCGGCTGGAATAACGGGAAAACCGAATCATTCGCGTACACGGAGGTTGACCAGACATTTTCCGGAGGTTTGGGCTTTAGGGGGGGCATGTGGCATCGCCGATTCGACGGTGCAGGCATCGCGGTGGTGACGAACGGTATTTCCAAAGACCACCAGACGTATCTAGCCGACGGGGGCCTAGGATTCTTGCTGGGAGATGGCCGACTGAATTACGGGCGCGAGAATATTGTGGAAACTTATTACACGGCGCATGTTTGGCGGGGCATCTATACGGCTCTTGGTTTTCAGCATATCGACGATCCGGGATATAACCGGGACCGCGGGCCGGTGTATGTGCCCTCGCTGCGGTTGCATCTGGAATTCTGAGTCCCCAGAGATTCGCAGCCGGGTCTTTTTCGACCACTCTCCTCGAAAACCGCTTGGCAGTCACGCGAAAGTCTGCTAACTAAGTAGCGCTATTTTCGTCCGAGTTACAAAGGGTAAAAGCCCGCTTCAATCCTTTCGATGCCAGGTTCTCAAGGAGTCTTTGGGGGAAACGCATGCAAGCAATTGCTCAACCGGCCCAGTCTGTGGGGAAGTCCGTCATGGCACGCTTTTTTTTGCCAGCGATTGCGCTACTTGCTTTCTTTGGCGTGAATGTGAGAGCGCAAACCGTGGATGAAGTGATCGCGAAAAACATTCAGGCGCATGGGGGAATGGACAAACTAAAGTCGGTGCAAAGCAAACGCACGACGGCGAAATTCAGCCAAGGATCGTTTGAGGCGCAGTTTCGCCAGGAAATCAAGCGGCCTGACAAAGTGCGCGAAGAGTTCATCATCCAGGGGATGGCGCAGATTCAGGCCTACGACGGGAAAACGGGCTGGCAGATTTCACCGTTTGGCGGGCGCAAGGACCCGGATCTGATGTCGCAGGACGACATGAAGAGCCTGGTCGTGGACTCGGATATCGATGGGCCGTTGGTGAATTACCAGGAAAAAGGACACAAAGCAGAGCTGGTGGGGCACGACTCGATCGAGGGGACAGACTGCTACAAAATCAAACTGAGCATGAAAAACGGAGACGTGCGCTACTACTACCTGGACACCGATTCGTATCTGGAACTGAAACTGGAAATTCAGACGACCATTCGTGGAGCGCTGCAGGAATCGGAGATGTACTACGGCGACTACGAGCAAGTGGATGGGATCTATTATCCGTTTGCCCTGGAACAGGCGCAGAAGGGCAGCGATTCCCGCTCGCAGATTTCCGTCGAAAAGATCGAACATAACGTAAAACTAGATGACTCGAAATTCGCGATGCCTGCAACGAAGACGGAGACGAAGAACGCTCCAGCCGGCAAGTAATCCGCCATTGCACGAATTCTTTTGACTCCCGGGGAAAAGAAGTTTTCTTGCGTTCAAATTGACTGCTGAGGACTCGATCGACATGCGAAAATCCATTTGCTGTTTTTCCGCCGTGATCCTGCTGTTTGCTGCTTCCGTGCTGTTTGCCGGATCAATTTCAGCGCAGGAGGTCAAATTCGATTCCGACACGATTTCCGGTCTGGGTGCGAGGAACATTGGCTCCGCGACGATGAGCGGCCGCGTGGCCGCAATTGCCGCGGTGAAAGAGAACGGGCGGCTCACGGTCTACATTGGCGCGGCCAGCGGGGGCGTGTGGAAATCGATGAATGGCGGGACGACGTTCAAGCCAGTGTTCGACAAAGAAGCGGTCCAGTCGATCGGGGCGATCGCCATCGATCCGCAAGCGCCGAAGACCATTTGGGCAGGCACGGGGGAAGCATGGACCCGGAACAGCACTTCGATCGGCAATGGAATTTACAAGTCCACGGACGGTGGTGACAGTTGGACCAACATGGGCTTGCCGAACTCAGAGCGCATCGCCAAAATCCTGATCGATCCGAAAGACAGCAACACGGTTTACGCCTGCGTGCCGGGAAAACTCTGGAGCGACAGCGAAGACCGCGGGGTTTATAAGACGACGGATGGCGGGAAAACGTGGAACAAGATTTTGAAGGGCGCGAATCTCTCGACAGGCTGCGGAATGATTTCAATGAGCTCGCAGGATTCAAAAACGCTAATTGCCAGTGTGTGGGATTTCCGGCGGAAGGGCTGGACGTTCCGATCCGGCGGAGAGACTCCAACGACGGCGAGCGCCAGCGGGTTATATAGAACCAGTGACGGAGGCGCAACTTGGCAAGAGCTCGACGAAAAAAGCGCCAAGGGGCTGCCGGCAAAGCCGTGGGGACGCATCGCGTTGGCAATGGCGCCTTCGAAGCCGGATGTCGTTTACGCGATGATCGAATCGACGCGCAGCGCGCTGTTCCGTTCCGATGATGGCGGGAAAACCTGGGAAGAGCGGGACCGCAGTAATTGGATGGTGTGGCGCCCGTTCTATTTTGCGAATTTGATCGTGGATCCGAAGAACGAGAACAAAGTGTACAAGCCGGATCTCACTTTGATCATGAGCGATGACGGCGGCAAAAGTTTCAGCGGGATTGGCTGGAACGCGCATGGTGATTTCCACGACGTGTGGGTGAATCCAGAAAATACGAACCATTTGATCGCGGGCGATGACGGCGGCGTGTGGTACTCCTACGATGGCGGGAACACGTGGTGGAAGGGCAACAACCTGCCGGTTTCGCAGTTCTACCACGTGAGCGTTGATGACGCCGATCCATATCACGTTTACGGCGGATTGCAGGACAACAGCGTGTGGATGGGCGATTCGCAGTATCCCGGAGGAATCACGAACGGCAGGTGGGAAAACCTTTTTGGTGGAGACGGCTTTTGGGTGTTTCCGGATCCTGCGGATGCCAATTACGTGTACGCCGAGTCGCAAGGCGGCTACATCGGACGCGTGAATAGGAAAACACTGGAGGGACGGGCGATCAAACCGCAACCAAATTACGGGGAAGGGAAGTTGCGATTCAACTGGAACACGCCGATTCACATGAGTCCGAACGAGAAGGGCACGATTTATATTGGCGCGCAGTTCTTGTTCCGGTCGCGGGATCACGGGCAAACGTGGGAGAGAATTTCGCCGGATCTGACGACGAACGATCCGGAAAAGCAAAAGCAAGAGGAGTCCGGAGGCGTGACGGTGGACAATTCGGACGCCGAGACGCACACGACCATCTATTCGATTAGCGAATCGCCGCGCGACGGGCAAACGATCTGGGTGGGAACGGACGATGGAAATCTGCAACTGACGCGAGACGGCGCGAAAACTTGGTCAAACGTCGTCGGCAATGTGCCGAACCTGCCGAAGAATTCTTGGGTCTCGTGGGTGGAAGCGGGTTTGTACGACGCGGGGACTGCATACGCGGCGTTTGACCTTCACACGTACGGTGACATAGATCCACACGTCTATAAGACAACGGATTATGGGAAGACTTGGGCGCCGATTGTCACAACCGATAGCGGCGTTCGTGGCTACGCCCATGTCATTAAAGAAGATCCAGTAGCACAAAATATTCTGTATCTGGGCACGGAGTTCGGGCTTTGGATTTCGCTGGATAGCGGCAAGCATTGGGCGCGATACAAAGGACACGAATTCCCAAGCGTTGCGGTTCGGGACATTGTGGTTCACCCGCGCGAGGCAGACCTTGTGCTGGCGACGCATGGCCGCGGAATCTGGATCATTGACGACATCACGCCCCTGCGAAAACTGACACCTGAGGTGATGAGCCAAGAAGCAGTGTTTATTTCGGGCAAGGCCGCGCAGCAGCGGTTGGTGGCGAATGGCGGCTGGACTGAGGGGAGCGCGGCTTTCGCGGGGCCGAATCCGCCGGATGCGGCGCTCATTACGTACTATCAGAAGAAACGCCACATTTTTGGAAAGATGAAAATCGAAATCTTTGATGCGCAGGGAAAATTGGTGGACACGCTTCCTCCAAACAGCCGTCGCGGCATTAGCCGGGTGGAATGGTCGATGCGGCTGAAAGCGCCGCGAGTTCCGCCTGCCGCCACGGCCGCATTCGAAGCGGCGCAAGGACCGCGCGTGTTGCCGGGAACTTATACGGTGAAAATGACGCGGGGAGATCAGACGTATACGACGCAGCTTTTCGTGACGCTGGATCCGCGCGCGAAATACAATCCGGAAGACCGCAAGCAGGAATTCGACGCCGCAATGCGTGTCTACAATCTGCTCAGAGAGATGAGTTTTGACGTAGAACGCATCAACGGCACGCGTGACGCGCTGGCGGAGCGGAGCGGCAGAGTGAAGGGAGACGCGGCGCTGGCGAAGCGCTTACAGGATCTTTCGCAAAAAGTCGACGAACTGCGCAAGAAAATCGTGGCGACGAAAGAAGGCGGTGCGGTCACCGGCGAAGAGCGCATCCGTGAAAAAACCACGGGGTTGTACGGCGACTTGCTGAACTACGAAGGGCGGCCAACGGACTACCAAGTGGGGCGGATTGATTCGCTGAAGAAGGAACTGGGAGACGTTGTGACAGAGTTCGAAGGCTTGATCACGAAGGAATTGCCGGGAGTGAATAAGTCGCTGACGCAGAAGAAACTGGAAACCATCCAGCCGTTAAGCCGCAAGGATTGGGACGCGGCGAATGGGGAGTCGACCGGTGGAGCGTTAAGCGGCGGGTTATTGCGCGAGCGCGACTAGGTTGTTCGGCAGCGATGCCAATACGCTGCTGAGCCGGTGCGCAAGCCGGTGGCCAAGCGATGCCGAATCCGGGTGGTTGTGAGGGCGTTGTATCCGCCGTCGCTTATTCACCACGAGGGTAAACCTTTCAGCATGCAACGACCTTTTTCGCTTGCTAAGAAAGTCAGTTTTGGTACTTTAAGGCTACCTCGGTAAACCCCTTCAGGAACTCAGGACGGAAAACTATCGTCCCTGAGCAGCGCCCCTAACTTGCAATGGATATCACCCAAAGCCAACAGGTCAGAGAATCGGTCATCGAATATTGGGGGAGGTTTGCCTCCAAGGATATGGAAGAGAGATTTCGTGGTGAGCACCTGGTCGAAGACTCAAAAACTGTGAAGTTTCTGGCATTGATGTATGCCGTGACGGTCGTAGTGTCTCTCTTCATGGACTGGGGGCTCAAGGGTGTTACACCGACATTCCTAATCCTGCTTGTCCCTCGCTCGGTGAAGGTGCTGTCCACCGCCGCTCTAGTCCTGCGGTTGCGTTACGCCATTACACCATCTCTGTTTGACCATTGGCTTCTAGGCTGGTTCAGCGTCAACCTTGTGATGGAGTTGTGGGTCCATTCCACACGCCCCGCTTTCGAGGCAGCTCTAACAAGTTTGCTTTTTGTTTGGGCTCTGACTTTGCTCTTTCCCTTGAAATTCTCGCATCAGGCTTGGACTGCAACCGTCACCACGCTTGCTTTCACGAGTCTGATCATCAGCCAGAAGCCGAGGCTTGCTTTGCTGGCGCCCATTTTGCTCGCGTTGATGTTGGCGCTGGCGATTGGCTTGGTTTGTTCGAGACGATCCCATCGGACTCGCCGAGAATCGTTTGCTGCTCATCTCGTAGAACGCGAAACGGGCGTCCTTCTGGAGTTGGCTCTGGCTCAAATTAAGACGCTTGAGGCGATTCTGTCGATTTGTGCTGCTTGCAAGAAAATCCGCGAGAAAGATGGCGCTTGGGTTGAGCTGGACGTGTACGTCAGCGAGCATACCGATACGCGCTTTTCCCACGGAATGTGCCCTGACTGCATGGCGAGGCTCTACCCGGACTATTCACCCCAAAAGGTGAAGTCGTAGACGAAAATCAGGTTTTTCTGCCGCCTCGGTTCCAGCCGATAGGTGCACCTCGCCTTACTCCCCCCAGGAACGGCTCAGTCGTGCGCTGCATCTTTTTTCACCTTGCTGGACGGTTAGGGCCCCGCAGCGGCAACCGACCGTGTTACCGGTTTCGACAGCGCCTCGCGGAGCTTTTTCGCCAGCGTCTCGCGACTGAAAGGCTTCTGAAGAAATACGGCTCCAGAGGAGGAGATTCGGTTTCCGACGACGGTGTCGGTGTAGCCGGAGACGAACAATACCTTAAGATCCGGGTAATCGCTAGTGAGCCGATCTGCAAGCTGCTGACCATCTACAAATCCGCAGTCCGGGCCAGCGCTCCGGGAAGTTAGAGAGGATACCTGAGTAGAGAAAGTCCCCACGTGTAAAACCGACACGTAGGGCACCCGGCCACCCGTCCGGCTTAGTAAACGATTAGAACGTAGCCTGGTCCTCCATTGGAACCCTGATTTACGTTGGGACTCGGTGCTCCGCCTTGGGCGCCGGAAGAAGGTAACGAAATCGACCCTGCAGGCGGCAGTGACACACCTGAAGTACCACCGTTACCCGATCGACCGATTTCTCCCGTGCCGGAGCCGCCCAAGCCGCCGCCACCCATTGGACCTGCGAAGCCGTTGATGCAGAAACTAAAATTGCCGAGAGGATTAACGATGATTGTACCTATAGGAGGTAACCCGTTTGACCCTGCGCCGCCGCCACCGGCGGACACAAGAACATTGTTTGAGCTGTCTGTAATTTGGGAATCTCCACCGGCAGTGGGGCTGCCCGAGTTGATTGATCCTCCAAATCCCGTGGCGCCGACGATGATATTGTAGGTGGCTAACGGAGTGACGGTTACAACTGCGCGCGCGTAGCCGCCTGACCCACCTCCGCCGCCCAGCCCGCCGGAGCAGGATTCAGTGCCATATGTAACGATGCCGCCACCAGTTGAACCCCCTCCACCTCCTGCTCCCCATAATTCCGCCAAAATGCTTGTGATCCCGGCAGGAACCGTGAACGTTCCGGTCTGCGTAAACTCCTGGATACCGTTAAACGCGGTGCCCTGAGGCCCTTGCGGACCTATTGGCCCGATAGGTCCCTGCAACCCCTGCGCGCCGGCGGCCCCGGTCGCACCAGTGGCTCCCGTTGCGCCGGTCAAGCCGATGGCGCCTTGTTGCCCCTGCGGACCCTGTGCGCCTTGCGCGGCCACCAATTGCCAACTGGTGTTTGTGCTGGAAGGCTCCGAAGAGTTGGCCGGGATGGACTGCAACACCAGCCAAGAAGAGCCCGATGCGGTATCGAAGACCACATCGTTAACGTTGTAGGAGTTGGTGGCGTTCCAAACGCCGCGATTGACCGTTCCCCCAGCTAGTAGTTGCCAGTTTGTATTTGTGGGCGATGGCTCCGAACCCATGTTGGCCGCGGTGGCCAGCCAGTACGATGCAGAATCAAACACCGCATCACTCGGGTTGTATGGCGTTGCAGCGCTCCATGCTCCACGATTGTTGATCCCCACAGGGCCTTGCGCTCCGGTCGCACCATTGACGCCGTTAACTCCTGGCAGTCCTTGTAGGCCCATCACGCCTTGGATTCCTTGAAGCCCTTGTTGCCCGGTTTGGCCTTGTGTCCCCTGCGGACCCTGCGCCGCCAGCAACTGCCAGCTCGCATTCGTGCTCGAAGGTTCAGAGTTGGCCGGGATGGCCTGCAACGCCAGCCAAGAGGAGCCCGATGCGGTGTCGAAGACCACGTCGTTGACGTTGTAGGAGTTGGTGGCGTTCCAAACGCCGTGATTTACGATTCCGCCGGCTAGCAGTTGCCAGCTTGTATTTGTGGACGACGGCTCCGAACCCATGTTGGCCGCGGTGGCCAGCCAGTAGGACGCAGAATCGAACACCGCATCATTTGCATTGTAACTGTTGGCCCCACTCCACGCACCGCGGTTGTTGATGCCAACGGGCCCTTGCGGACCGGTTGCACCGTTGACGCCGTTAATCCCTGGCAAGCCTTGCGGACCCTGCGCTCCAGCGGCGCCCGCCGCGCCTGCTGGTCCGGCTGGTCCGATTCCCCCCGGAGGGCCTTGAGGACCCTGCGTGCCCTGCGGGCCTTGGGGAATCTGAAATTTCAGCAGAGCAGCGCTTGAGTTTCCTGCGTTGGTGACCATTGCCGGCGTAGTGGAAGACACGGTCGTCGTCGTCCCGACGGTAATCGTGGCTGAGGCACCGGCAGATCCATTTGTCCCGGCGGTGCCCTGTGGTCCTTGCGGACCCTGAGGTCCTTGAGCTCCTTGCGGGCCGCTATTGGCCAGCACAATTTCCAAGCGCGGCGCTTCACTGGTGACGATGTTCTTTCTGGTGTCGAAAACCACGTAGGTGGTGCTCGTGTCAGCGACGAGTGCGATGCCGTCGTTCGTCAAGGCGCCATTTAGCCAGTCCTGCACCAGAGCTGTCGCATCCCAAACCAAAAAGGATTCCGCTTTGCCTACAGCAATGGGCGCGTTGTTAAGGGGCGCCCCAGCCAATGCCGGCGGAGAAGACGCGCTCAGGGTCGATTCCGTCCATGAACTGGTGACAGGATAAATATCGATCGCACCGCTCGGAGTGGTTGCAGGGCTGAGGAACAGCTTCAGCGTGGCTTTGGCCACATTTGCGGCTGTGGTCCCGGGCGGCAGCGAAGAGGTGAGTTGAAACTTGAGGTAAGACTTCGTGAGTCCCACGCTTACCGGCGGAGTCCCAGCCACCCCGCTGGAACCCGCGACGATGAGGACCAGCCCATTACCACTCAGATTGAGCTGCTGCGTCGTCGCGTTGCTGGAGATAAAGCCTTCATCGGTCACGGTGCCCGACTGCGCCGCCGTTCTGCCCGGCAGCAGCAAGAGCATCGCTGCAAAAAAAACAAACCAAAGAATTCTGCTTCGCTGGGTCATGGTGTTCCTCCTACTAAGACGAGTCTTCAAGTTCGCTCCATCGACTGCGGAAATTGTTCCGCGTGAGCGGCACAATGGAAGGGATTTGAATTGACGTCAATCACACGGGGCATAAATGATTGTTTAACGCTAAGTGCTTGGACCTATTACCTTTAGAAAATGCTCTATCCGGGCGTCGGAGGTGATGCTAGAATCGGCAGCTCCCCGAAGTTGTGAATTTAGAAAAGTATGCCCGGCCCCTCGCCGCAGTCCGCGATTCGGTTCGGTTCGTTCGAGGTGAATGCTTCGACGGGGGAACTGCGCAAGCAGGGCATCCGCATCAAACTCCACGAAAAGCCATTGCAGGTTTTGCTTGCTCTACTCGAGCATCCTGGAGAGGTGGTCACCCGCAAGGAGCTTCAGGAGCGGCTGTGGCCCGGGGATACGTTCGTCGAGTTCGAGAATGGTCTGAACAACGCGATCAGCCGATTGCGCGAAGCGCTGGGCGACACGGCGGAGAGTCCCCGTTTCATCGAGACGGTGCCCCGCCACGGTTACCGGTTTCTTGCTCAGGTTTCTGAAGCCTCACCGCTGTCAGTAGTCGCAGCGCCGTCAAGAGTCGCTCCTTCGCGCAAATGGCCGTTTGTGTTCGGCGGCGTTCTAGTGGCAGCGTTAGCCGTGGGCGGTATGTATCGCCTGGCGCGTGGCCGGAATACAGCGATCCATTCGCTGGCTGTGCTTCCTTTTCGGAATCTGAGCGCTGGAACTCCAGACGAGTACTTCACCGATGGCATGACCGATGCGGTCACGACGGAGCTTGCCAAACTGGGCGTTTCCAAAGTGATCTCGGAAACTTCGGTGGCGCAATTCAAAGACACGAAAAAATCCGTCCCGGAAATCGCTCGCGCGCTGGAAGTGGATGGGGTTGTCGAAGGCGCGGTGCTGAGGGAAGGGAATCAGGTTCGCATTACAGTGCAGCTTATTCGAGGGGACACCGACCGGCACGTCTGGGCGGAGAGTTACCAGCGCCAGATGACGGATATCCTCGCTCTGCAAGACGAGGTTGCGTTGGGTGTCGCTCACGCGATCAAATTGGAACTTTTACAGCGCGCCGCGGGTCAGCCTTCTTCTCCCAAATCTGTAAATAGCGAAGGCTACGAAGCCTATTTGAAGGGCCGCTATTTCATGCAAAAGGCGGACGATTCGTTCTTCCACACCGCCGACTATTTTCAGCAGGCCATTCAACTGGACCCCGGCTACGCGCCGGCCTATGCGGGGCTGGCGCAGTACTACGTCTTAATCTCCGCGGGACCGCTCCCTCCTGATCGAGCGATTGCCAAAGAGCAAGCGTTGTCCAAGGCCAGGGAGTACGCGCAAAAGGCGATACGGCTGGATCCGGATTTGGCGGACAGCCATGCTTCGCTCGCTTATCTGGATTTCCATGATTGGAACTGGCCCGATGCAGACCGGGAATTTCAACGAGCGATTGCGCTCGCGCTGGGGCTTGCTCAATCGCACGGGCTGTACTCGACGTATCTCTCGGCCGTGGGGCGCAGCACCGAGGCAATGGCGGAGGCGACGCGCGCCGTGGATCTCGACCCGCTCTCCATCCAAGCCCACAATGTGGCGGGCCTCGCCGCGTATTGCGCGGGGCAATATGACCGCACCGTTGAGGAGGGCCGCAAGATCCTCGAACTGAATGCCAATGATCCCCGGGCTTACCAAGACATGTCCCTAGGGCACTTTCAGAAGGGGATGTATCAAGAGGCGGAAGAAGAAGCAGAAAAAGGTGTCAGCCTATCGCAGCGCGACCCCACTTTTCTTGCTATCTCTGCCCTCGTTCACGGCCGATTGGGGCATACGGACCAAGCCGCCAAGCTGGTGGAGGAAATGCGCGCAGACAGCAAAAAGAGCGCTGTGGCCCCGTACTTGTTTGCGATGGCCTTCGTGGGGATGGGCAAACCGAAAGAGGCTATCGATGCTCTGGAAGAAAGCTACAAGACTCACGATGCGTACATGGTGGCTATCAAGGCCGACCCATTGTTCGGCCCTTTGCGTTCCGACCCGCGCTTCCAAAACTTGGTTCGCCGGATGAATTTCCCGACAATCGCTGGTCCCGAGAAGTAGTCACGGTGCTCTTACGCGAACTCGATCGGCATTTCCCCGATGAGTGGGAAGTGGAGGAAATTCCGGTTCCCCTGCCTCCAGTACCAGAACGCTAGGGAAACTCATCTGGAACGCAAACACACCTACGATGGCTGTAAAATTTTGATTACAGGGACTTCGAAATGGTGGAGGCGGGGGGAGTCGAACCCCCGTCCGAAAAGCGTTACGGCCCGAAGCCTACATGCTTAGCTCAATTCGCTTGGGTTCGCCCGCCGCGGTCAGAATGAGCAAGAAACGCAGCCGGCTAGTCCGATGAATCTCGCCCGGGCCTTACGGACCGAAAGGCTCGGGCCAGCTCACTGTGCGACGCCTCTTGCCGGGCCCGTGAGCAAAGCCCGGGGAAGCGTGCGCCTAATTAATTAGGCAGCAAGTGCCAAGTTGTTGTTGGCAGTTCTGGTTTTCCACCAAGTTGCGGGCAGGTGGGTCCCGGCATGCCTCCGGGTCGCGACAGCTTCCGTCGAAACCGTGTCGCCCCCTGCTTTAATTATACCACCCAGGATGGTGGGGTGGTCTGAGGCGGGAGAACAGCTTGGAGCTGGATCGAGTTAACAGCATCGGGGTCGGCCCCTTGCGCGTCAACGATAAGCAACAATTGGGCACAACGGTACGGCTAGCCCGTTGACTCAGAACGACCTACCTTCCAGAATCGCAAGACGGGGGACTGCGGGCAAAAACCTCAAAAACCGGTATGGCACAAGAACCCAACGCCGTCGAACAAGCCATCGGGCGCGCCCTTCGGGACAACCTGGAGCAGCTGCAGCGCACCTCCGAAGAACTCCATCATGCGGTCAATGATGTAGTGTCGGCCTGCGCGAGCAACAAACCGACCAATGCGCTTCCGCCCCTGCTCCGCGCACAGACCTCTGCGGCATCTTTGACGGCGGCCCTGGAAGTCTTGGCGAGATTCGTGGCCCTGTCAATGCAGACAGGTCCGCGTTCACCCCTGGAAGCTCAGATTACGGACTTAGTAGGACGCGTGGCGCCGGAACCCCCCGCAGCGCCCCAGCGTCCGGCACCTTCGCAGCCTGCGCCGAAGGCTGCAAAGGTGCAGCCGCCGCCAGTGGTTGAGGAGCCGGCGGCCACCGAGTATGAACTGAGCGCAGAGACGGAAGAGGTGGAGCTGGCTGAACCGGAGCCATCACCTGCCGTAGGTGAATTTGAGGGAGAATTCGACGTAAACCGGTTGTCGGCGGAAGAGCAGGAATTGCACCGCCGCGCGAACCGCGTGGCCAAAGTTTCGATGCAGGACATCAAAATGCTGCGGCCGGAGCAAGTGCGCTTAGGCCGGCAAAATAAAGACCTCTGCATCCGATTGAAAGACGACATTGAAAAAGCTCATCGGGAATACGATCGCCGCTTCAAGCCCATCATGGATCATCCGGTGGATTATTTTTATCGCTGGATGGTGGAAATCCTTGCCGATGGCGACGCGCACGCCCTTGGCGAGTATCCGTACGCCACGCCTGCGCGCCATCATTAATTTCGCGAGTTTTCGCCGTTTTTGTGGCGAGTGGAAAAATGCCTTATCATTGTGTGTTTCCATGTCACGTTCGCTGATTGCCTTGACGCT
The DNA here is from genome assembly GCA_035623215.1 of Candidatus Acidiferrum sp. GTDB lineage: Bacteria > Acidobacteriota > Terriglobia > Acidiferrales > UBA7541 > Acidiferrum. The sequence goes on along the minus strand of DASPTW010000049.1, from coordinate 12,046 downwards.
CTCGCTAGCCATTTCGCTGGGCGCTGCCCCGAACCTTTTTGCGCAAGCGACGGGCAAGCACAAATCGAAGAAGCCTGCTTCGCCACCTTGCGGCTCCGGCTGCAAGCCGGAGTCGGCCACGTCATTGCTGCCTGCCGGGACTCCGGAAGACGACGCCGCGCAAAAGGAACTTTCCGCGCTCGCGCATGATGTGCATGGCGGCACTACTAGCGCCTACGTAAAGCTTTCTGCATTTGCTGCCAAGAATTCGGCCAACGTCTGGGGCGCCCGCGCGGCCTTGGCGCTTGGTTATGAAGATTTTTCGAAGAACCGTTTTGGCCCAGCGCTGGGCTGGCTGCTGAAGGCGCAGAACGACACGCAACTGCGCGAATACGCGCTCTACTGGACCGCGCAGGCGCAGCGCGACCTGGGCCGCAATGCGGACGCTTACAAAGTCTTGCAGACTCTGCAGCAGGACTATCCCAACACAGCCCAGCGCGAGCCGCTGCTGGAAGCTTTCGCGCCGGTGGCCGTGGCGGTAGGCCGTCCCCAGGAAGCGATCGATGCGCTCAATGCCTACGCCGGCACCAGTTCGAAGTCGACACTGCTGCTGGAGCGTGGACGGGCATACCAGGCGGCTCATCAGTTGCCCCGAGCGGCAAAGGACTATCAGGCGGTCTTCTACAAATTCCCGCTGAGCGATGAGGCCAAACCCGCCGGCTCCGCGATGACTCAAGTCATGCACGCGCTGGGAAAGGAATATCCCTACCCTGGCGTGGAGATGCAGGAGCAGCGTGCGGAGGCTTTTTACGACGCACACAAATGGAAGGAAGCGCGCGCGGAATTTGAAAAACTGCTCACGATGTTGAAGGATCCGGAGAATCCCACGAGACAACGCGCTCAGCTTCGCGTTGCAGAGTGCCGGGTGCAATTGAAAGGCTCGCCGTCACTGATCGCTTCGCTGAAAACTCCCGATTTGGACGTTGATGGGGAAAGGCTATACGCCCTGTCGCAGGCTTACCGCAACGACAAAAAAGAATCCGAGATGTTCGCGGCGCTCAACACGCTCGCGAAGAACTATCCCGTGAGCAAGTGGAATGAAGAAGGTTTGATGGCTGCGGGAAATTACCACTGGGTGGAATTGGAGCGCGAGAAGGCAGCCGAAGCTTACCAGAAAGTTCTGGACACGTTTCCCAATGGCAAAAACGCGTTCAATTGCGAGTGGCGCATCGCTTGGGTCGCTTACCTCGATCACCGGCCGGATGCAGACGACCGGCTGACCAATTTCTTGCTAAAGTATCCGGCTTCCGCCAATTCCGTGGATGCACTGTATTGGCTGGGAAGAAACGCGGAGCGCGCCGGCAATGCGGCGGGGGCTCGCAGTTTTTACAACAAAGCCGTGGAGCGTTTCCCGCAGACGTATTTCGCGAACGCGGCCGCCGCGCGCCTGGCAAAACTGGGTCCCGGAGAAGAGAATCCCGCCGAGTTGCTTGAAAAAATTCCCCCACCGCCTTCGTTGCGTCCCTTCGATGAGCCGATTCCTGTGGCTGCCGAGGATCGCTGGGCCCGCGCGCAGGCGCTTCGCTCGATCGCGTTTGATGGCTCGGCCGAGCAGGAACTCAAGAATGCATATTTCGCGACGTCCTCGCCGCGATTCCTTTTGGAAGCAGCACAGGCTGCTTTTGATCAGGGACATTTTGGCGCCGGCATGGCGTATGCGCGGATCGTGGTTCCGAGTGTAGATTCTCGCAAACTGGGTGATGTGCCGCTGGATGCGTGGAAAGCCCTTTTTCCGCTGCCCTACGAAGCCACGTTGCGGCGCGAAGCGGCCAAGAACAATTTTGACCCCATGTTTGCGGCGGGCTTGATTCGGCAGGAATCGACATTTCAGGCGGACGCCGTATCGAAGAAAGATGCGATTGGCCTGATGCAGGTGCTTCCGAAGACAGGAAAGCTTCTGGCCAAGCAGATCAAGGTTCGTTACGCAAAGAACAAGCTGTTCGAGCCGGACTTCAACATCGAACTGGGAATGGTTTACATTGCGAACCTGGTGCGCGAAACCGGTGCGCCCGAATACGCTGCTGCTGCTTATAACGCTGGTGAAGACCGCATCGCGGCCTGGAAGGCCGAGCGCAATTATGAAGAGATTCCTGAAGTCGTCGAATCCATCCCATTCACCGAAACTCGCGAATACGTACAAATCGTGTTGCGAAACACGCAGGTCTACCGGATGATTTATGGTCAGCCGAGCGTGGCTTTGCAGGCGGCCAACGGCCACGCGCGGTGAAGAACTGCCAGTAATTATTTTTTTGTGTAGTGGCACGATGTATCGTGCCTTTCGATTGCTTTTATTTTGCTTGGGAAGGTGCGATGACGGCTCCGGATTCCTCGATTGCGCAAATCTCGCGGCGAATGCTTTCGGCGAAGGCCGAGCAGTTTACCGAGTCGGTGATTCGCGAGATGACGCGGCTGGCGTTGAAGCACGGCGCCGTCAATCTTTCGCAAGGCTTCCCCGATTTTGCCGCGCCCGAAGAAATCAAGGAAGCCGCGCGGCGCGCGATCGCCGATGACATCAATCAATACGCGATTACCTGGGGCGCAAAGCCGCTGCGTGATGCCATCGTCGAGAAATTCGCGCGAACCCAGGGCGTGCAATACGATCCCGAACGAGAAATCACCATCTGCTGTGGTTCGACCGAAGCAATGATGTCCGCGATGATGGCGATCATCAACCCGGGCGATGAAATCGTTGTCTTTGAGCCGTTTTACGAAAATTACGGCCCCGACGCCATTTTGAGCGGTGCAACACCGCGATTCGTCAAGCTCCGCACGCCCGATTGGTCGTTTGATGAGAAGGAACTCACTGCTGCTTTTGGTCCGCATACCAAAGCCATTATTCTGAACACGCCGAACAATCCCACTGGGAAAGTTTTCACCAAAGGGGAGCTCGAATTTATCCGCGATCTTTGCCTGCGTTGGAACGCGTACTGCATTACGGACGAAATCTACGAGCACATTTTGTACGATGGCGCGGAGCACATCTCGATGGCGCGCATCGAAGGCATGCGCGACCACACGATCGTCATCAACGGTCTATCGAAGACCTACAGCGTGACCGGTTGGCGCGTGGGCTGGGTGCTGGCGCCTCCCGGGCCGACACAGCCCATCCGCAAGGTGCATGACTTCCTGACCGTCGGCGCCGCGGCGCCGCTGCAGCAAGCGGGAGCAAGCGCTCTGCACTTCCCGCAGAGCTACTACGACCGGCTGGCGTCGTCGTACGCGGCGAAGCGCGAGCGACTGATGAAAATTCTAGTGGCTGCCGGATTCACCGTGTTTAAGCCGCGCGGCGCGTATTACATCATGACAGACATTTCGCGGTTCAAGGATCCGGACCCCGTTCATTTTCCCGCGGACACGAAAGACGTGCGCTTTGCGAAATATCTGGTCGAGAAAATCGGCGTCGCCGTCGTGCCCGGCTCCAGTTTTTATGACAATCCGCACGACGGAGCCTCGCAGGTCCGCTTCACGTTTTGCAAAAAGGAAGAAACTCTGGCCGCTGCCGAGCAGCGCCTCTCGAAACTCCACGCGTAGGTCCATCTCGATGCTCTCCGCAACTAGGGAATGGCCGTCACCGGCTTCCGTACATTGTGCTAGAATCACTCGCCGTCGAGCAACCTCACCATGAAACTGAACCTCATCCCTGCCAACACCAAGATGGAAGCGAATGGCGACGGCGCATCCTTCGATGTCTCGCAAAGCGCGACGCGGACGTTTCTCTGCGAACTGACGGTTTCCGACCAAATTGAGCAAGAGTCGCTCGACGTTTCCATTTATGGCTCCACGGATGGCGAGACCTGGACCAAGAACCCGTTTCTCAAGCTGCCTCAGCAGTTCTACCGCGGAAAAACCAAGTTAATCCTCGACCTTTCCTTGCGCCCTGAGGTTAAGTTCATTCGGGCTCGCTGGGAGCTCAATCGCTGGGGCCGCGGCGCGCCTCTCCCGATGTTCGTTGCGGGCTTGGAACTTGCCGAAGTTCCATCCATGGGGCGCCGGGCGGCCAAAGGGGCGGTTCTCACCACTGGTTGAGCCGGTTAAATAATTCTTCCGCCAATGCCGCGTGAGAACCCTTGGTACTCTCCGATTGATGTTGACGTGGTTTAGCTAAATTTTATATAAAGTGTTCGATTTGAAGCTCTTCAGGGGCTTTTAGGGGTAGGAGACTGACGGTCGGTTGCCCTGTGGTGGTTAGCCTCCTACCCCGCGAGTGGTCTTGCTTATATAGACGATTTTTGCCTTCAAATAGTTTCCTGCGTCCCTAAAAATAATTTTTTCGCGCCGATGGTCAATTCCCGAGGGGAACCATGTCCAGGTATCGCGCCACTACGACCTTCCACTTGAACTTTTCCTGGATAGCCGCCTGCAGCGCCTGCGCTGCTTGTGGTTCGCCGTGGGTCAAGTAGGTTTGTTTCGGCGGAGAAGGCAAAGCCGCGAGCCACCGCAGCAGCTCACTCTTCCCCGCATGGGCGGAGAACTGGCCCATCTCCACGATTTCCGCGCAGACCGGCACGGCTTGGCCGAAGATATTCAAGGTTTTTGCCCCTTCCTGCAGCGCCCGTCCCCGCGTGCCCTCCGCCTGAAATCCGGCCAGAATGACGGCATTGCGAGGATCCGGCAGGCGCTGAACCATGTGATGCAACACGCGTCCGCCGCTTACCATCCCACTCGCCGAAATGATGATGCAGGGGGTTTTCACATTGTTGATGGCTTTGGACTCCTCGGCGGAACGCGTCAAGTGGAATTCGTGCACGTTTAAGGGGTCGCCCTTGCCTTCGGCACCTTCCTCGCGCACAAATTCCAGGTCATGATCTTCTTTGTGCTTCATGTAGAGGTCTGTCGCGCTGAGCGCCATCGGGCTATCGACATAAACCGGAATGCGCGGAATCCGCTGCTGGTCTTCGAGCTGGCGGAGGTAATACATGAAAGTTTGCGTGCGGCCAATGGCAAACGCGGGAATCACGATGGTTCCGCCGCGTTTAACGACGCGGTTCACCACCTCTGCGAGCAATGCCTCGGGATCTCCGTCCTGATGCTCCCGGTCGCCGTAGGTGGACTCGCAGAGCAAAACGTGGGCATTCGAAGGAGGCGTCGTAGGTTCCTTCAGGATGACTTGCCCGTAGCGGCCGATGTCGCCAGAGAACACCACGACAATCTTCTTGCCGCCCTCGCTGATGGTCAGCTCGAGGCTCGAGGATCCCAGAATGTGACCCGCGTCAAAACCGGCGACGTGAAACTCCGGGCTGATGTCCAGGCCGCCGCTCCGCGGCATGGTCTTCAGTAGCTTCAGCACAGGATCAACGTCATCTGGTGTGTACAGCGAGCGCGGTTCCGCATGCTTGCTGTATTTCTTGACTTTGGCGTGTTCTGTTTCTTCCTCCTGCAGATGGGCGGAATCTTTCAGCAGGATCTCCGTTAATTCCACGGTGGCGGGATTGGCAAAAATGGGTCCGTGATAGCCATCCTTTACGAGGACCGGCAACCAGCCTGTGTGGTCCAAGTGCGCGTGCGTTAACACTGCATAGTCGATAGTCTTCGGATCGACGGGCAGCGGTTTCCAGTTGCGGTCTTTTAATTCGCTGGTGCCCTGAAACAGTCCGCAATCCACCAGCAGCCGTTTTCCTGCTGCTTCGACAAGATATTTGGAACCGGTGACGCTGCCTGCCGCACCGAGAAATGTAAGTTTCGCCATAGGGGGGCATTTTACTCGAAGCGGCGCATAACCTCCCAGCCTTGAGGTCACTTTCCGTTAGCAGTTTGCTGAGCCAGATACGAGCTTAGTTGCTGCTCCCATTCAGGCCCGGCTTTGCGGTCTCCGTCGGCCATGTGCTTCACGTGTGCATCTGCGTCGGGGCTTAACGCGGTGCGCTCGTATTGCACATCGACTTTGGTCTTTTGGCCGTTCGGTGTCAGCTTCAGATTGATGACCGTGACCAACGCATCCGGGATGACGCAGACATACTGAATCCGCCCGTTCTTTGCGTCGAACAGCGTGTTTACCCAAGCGGCTTGCAGATGATCGTGCGCGACGGTGAACACCATCCCTTCGCGATCCGCCGCGGGCAGCGGGTATACAAACTGCGGGTTCCAGTGGGGCGCCCAGGCACGTTCTCGCTCGGCGCCCAACAGAGGGAACACGCTCTCCACGGGCGCGTTCGCGAGGAACGAGAACGCCTCCTGAGTGTGCAGGCGCGCTTGTCCCGCCGGAGACTGCTCGCCACCACCGTGCAGCGCATGATGCGCGTGGGCCAAGGCCTTCGGCAGCGCCATGAGCACGATTCCACAAATAACGCCGATTCCAAGAAACAATGCGGATCTCATGACGCCTTCTCCGTTAACTTGTGACTGTCGCTGGCCTTTAGTGTTAGCCCGTAGATTTTCTTCAATTCGGCAATCTGTGCCGTGGATTCCTTTCCGAATGGTGCCTTGCCTTCAAAGGCATGCAGGACGATGCCTTCAAGCAAATCACCGAGGGTCAGGTCCTTAAGCTCGGCGAAGGCCTTCAATACCTTGAGGAGCCGCTTCTCCATACGCACACCGGTTTGCACCCGTTCGACTTCGATCATGGTTTCCTCCGCTGACCAAGGTACTTATGTACCATGGTACAGATGCAATGTCAACCCTACACGAAGCCGATAAAAAGAAAGGGGGCGAGCATCGCTGCTCGCCCCTTTCCTAACAGTCTCTTTTCTGCGAACTCAAGCAAGGTCGAAGCGATCGAGGTTCATCACCTTGTTCCACGCCGCAACGAAGTCCTTCACAAACTTCTCCTTCGAGTCGTTGCATGCATAGACTTCCGCAAGTGCGCGCAACTGGGAGTGCGAACCGAAGATCAGGTCAACGCGGCTGCCAGTCCACTTGAGCACGTTCGTTTTGCGGTCGCGGCCTTCGTAGACCTCACCGGCGCCATTGGACGCATGCGACGGCTGCCACGTCGTGCCCATGTCGAGCAGGTTGATGAAGAAGTCGTTGGTCAGGGTTTCCGGCCGCTTGGTGAAGACGCCGTGTGTGGACTTCCCGGCATTTGCGCCGAGGACGCGCAGGCCACCGACGAGAACCGTCATCTCAGGCGCCGTCAGTTTCAGCAATTGTGCGCGATCCACCAAAAGCTCCTCAGGCGACAAGCGCTGCTTGCCATTGAGATAGTTGCGGAAGCCGTCGGCCCGCGGTTCCAGCGGCTCAAAGGAATCGACGTCGGTTTGCTCCTGCGACGCGTCCATGCGCCCCGGCCTGAAGGGGACTTTGACGTCGTGCCCGGCAGCCTTCGCGGCTTTCTCGACCGCCGCGCAGCCGCCAAGAACGATCAGGTCAGCCAGCGAAACCTTCTTCCCGCCAGACTGTGAAGCGTTGAACGCCTTCTGGATCGTTTCGAGCGTCTGCAGCACCTTCGCGAGTTGAGCCGGCTGGTTGACGGCCCAGTCCTTTTGCGGCGCGAGGCGAATGCGCGCGCCGTTCCCTCCACCGCGCTTATCCGAGCCGCGGAACGTCGACGCAGATGCCCAAGCCGTCGAAACCAACTGGGAAACGGACAGCCCTGATGCAAGGATTTTCGCCTTCAGAGCTGCAATGTCCTGCTCTCCGATCAGCGGATGATTCACAGCGGGGATGGGGTCTTGCCACGCCAGCGTTTCCTTCGGAACGAGCGGGCCGAGATAACGCACGATCGGGCCCATGTCACGGTGCGTCAGCTTGAACCACGCCCGGGCAAACGCGTCGGCGAACTGATCCGGATGTTCGTAGAAGCGCCGTGAAATCTTTTCGTAAGCAGGGTCGAACCGCAAAGAGAGGTCAGTGGTCAACATGGATGGCGCGTGACGTTTTGACCGATCGTGTGCGTCCGGCACCGTACCCGCGCCGGCGCCATTTTTCGGTTGCCACTGGTGCGCACCGGCCGGGCTCTTGGTGAGTTCCCATTCGTAGCTGAACAGATTCTCAAAGTAGTTGTTGCTCCACTTCGTCGGCGTTGTGGTCCAAATGACTTCCAGGCCGCTGCCGATCGCGTCGCCCCCCTTGCCCGTCCGAAACTTGCCTTTCCAGCCAAGGCCCTGCTCTTCGATGCTAGCGGCTTCCGGCTCCGGGCCCACCAGTGCCGCATCGCCGGCGCCGTGGGTTTTGCCAAAGGTGTGACCGCCGGCGATCAGCGCGACGGTTTCTTCGTCGTTCATGGCCATGCGGTGGAAGGTTTCACGAATATCCCTGGCCGCTGCGATGGGATCCGGTTTGCCGTTCGGTCCTTCCGGGTTCACGTAGATCAAACCCATCTGCACAGCCCCAAGGGGGTTCTGAAGATCACGGTCGCCGGTGTAGCGCTCGTCACCCAGCCACTTGCTTTCCGGGCCCCAGTAGAGTTCCTCGGGCTCCCAAACATCCGCGCGGCCGCCGCCAAAGCCGAAGGTCTTGAAACCCATCGATTCGAGCGCGACGTTGCCCGCGAGAATCATCAGGTCGGCCCAGGAGATCTTGCGGCCATACTTTTGCTTGATCGGCCAGAGCAGCCGGCGAGCCTTGTCGAGGTTCACATTATCCGGCCAGCTATTGAGCGGAGCGAAGCGCTGCTGGCCGGCTCCGGCGCCACCGCGGCCGTCGGCGATGCGGTATGTGCCGGCGCTGTGCCACGCCATGCGAATGAACAGCCCACCATAGTGGCCGAAGTCGGCCGGCCACCAATCCTTCGAGTCGGTCATCAAGGCATTAAGGTCTTTGACCACGGCATTGAGATCGAGACTCTTGAATTCCTTGGCGTAGTCGAACTCCTCGCCCATCGGATTCGACAATGTGGAGTGCTGGTGGAGAACCTGAAGGTCCAACTGGTTCGGCCACCAGTCACGGTTCGCGTGTGCGTGAATTCCTCCTGCGAACGGGCACTTAGCTTCGGCCGGTGCCGCCGCTGAGGTAGCAAGTTCTTTGTCCATGTGTTCACCTTCCTTCGAATTATTTAAAAAACTGTGACGAACTGCAAACCCATCCTGGCTTTCCATTCCGGCAATCGCCGTTGGCCAAGAGTCGCGAGTCGCAATCTCAACAGCACAACCTTAAGCGCCTATCCACTTATAATTCCAATATCTAGTTCGGATAAAATGAATAGGCATAGCCTATGGAACTCCATCAGCTTCGCTACTTTTGCGCGGTCGCGGAAACCGGCAGCTTCAGCCGCGCTGCCGAGCAGTCCCATGTGTCACAGCCCTCGCTCTCCCAGCAAATTCTCAAGCTCGAAAATGAACTTGGCGTCCGACTTTTCGATCGCCTCGGCCGCTCCGTGCGCCTGACCGATTTGGGGAGCGCCTTTCTTCCGCACGCCCGCGCGGTGCTCCGCGAGCTTGAAGCTGCGCGCGGTGATGTCGTCGAGCGAAAGGAGGCGCTCAGTGGCAACGTTATTATCGGCGTCATTCCCACGGTTGCGCCCTACTTCCTGCCACCTTTGCTCACCACGTACTCGCACAAGTTTCCGCAGGTGTGCCTCAGCGTCGTCGAGGAAATTACGCTGGTCCTTCTGGACCGCTTGCGCGCTGGCAGCATCGACGTGGCCATCTTGGCCCTTCCCATTCGCGGCCATGAATTCGAAGCGTTCCCCATTCTCACCGAGCGCCTGTTTGCCGCGCTGCCGAGGAAACACAAGCTCGCCCGCCGTTCTTCTCTTTCCATGAAGGATCTTCGTACCGAGCCGTTTCTCCTTCTGCGCGATGGCCACTGCTTCCGCGATACAGCCGTTGCTGCCTGCGACCGTGCGCGTCTGCATCCACGAATCGTCTTTGAGAGCGGCCAGTTCAGCAGCCTCCTCAGCATGGTAGGGGCCGGGATGGGCGTTTCCCTCGTTCCCGAGATGGCCATCGACCAAAAGGCAGGTTGCCGTTATGTGCGAATTGCCGATGAGCAAGCCGTGCGCACCATCGGTGCCGTCGTTCTCCGGGGACGATCCCTCACACGCGCCCACAATTCATTTCTGTCTCTTTTACGCGCGGCTCGCTCCGCTTCACAATAGAGGAAATTGTGCATTTTGCGCGTGATTTGCGTCACATACCCTTGTTCAGCGCGCAGCTATTCTGCTCTAGAACATGGGCGCTAACATCCAGTTGCCGGGCGACTCCATCCTGCCGTCCAAACCCAAACCTGCTCCGGCCGCTTCAAAAAAGACAAGGAAAAAGCTTATCCGCCGCTCGGACAAAGACTATTCTCAAGCCATCCGGCGGGGCTATCAGGCCGTTTTCCTACTTTTGAACGTTTGGCTGGGGGCCGTTTTCTATTTCTGGGTGCGCGGGATCGAAACAGGCACTGCCAGCGCAGAAGTTGCGCCGCCTCCGGGCGTCGAGGGCTGGCTGCCCATCGCCGGCTTGATGAATTTGAAATATTTCCTTTGGACCTGGCGCGTTCCGGTGATTCATCCGGCGGCGATGTTTCTGCTAGTCACCTTCCTGGTCATTTCCTTTTTATTTCGTAAAGCGATCTGCAGTTGGATCTGCCCAGTGGGCACGCTCTCCGAATATTTGTGGCTCTTCGGTAAGAAAGTCTTTGGCCGCAACTTCCGAATCTGGCGGTGGCTCGACATTCCGCTGCGCGGCCTAAAATATTTTCTGCTTGGATTTTTTCTTTGGGCAATTTCTTCGATGTCCGCGGCGTCGATTGCGAACTTCATGCGCAGCGATTACGGCATCGTCGCTGGCGTCAAGATGCTGAACTTTTTCCGATTTATTGGTGAGGCTGGGCTAATTGTTCTCGGCACCTTGGTGCTGGCTTCCATTTTTGTGCAGAACTTCTGGTGCCGCTATCTTTGCCCCTACGGCGCGCTCCTTGGATTTGCCTCGCTCCTTAGTCCCGTGCGCATCCGCCGCGAAGCGGAGCCGTGCATTGACTGCGCCAAATGCGCCGAGGTCTGCCCGTCGAATCTGCCCGTCGACAAGCTGGTCACCATAAAGTCCGCCGAGTGCACGGGATGTCTCGAATGTGTTGCCATTTGTCCCGCAGAAGGCGCGTTGCACCTTGCCCTTCCGAAAATCTCTACCCCGCCTAAGCGCATCCCGTCTTGGGCCATGGCTGCGGGAGTCGCTTTGTTGTTTTTCGGTATTGTGGGTTACGCCAAAGCCGCTGGCTTCTGGAATTCGCACGTTCCTGCTGCGGTTTATCGCCAGCTCGTGCCGCACGCCAGCACCGCGCGCCACCCTATGCCCGGCGATCCGGAAATCTCGAGATAGCTGAGCCGCCTCTACCTCAGCTTGATTTTGGCTGGCCCTTCTGCAGGATCAAATTCATTCCATGAAGATCGAATGTGACAATCGTGTTTTGGAAAAGCTCCAACCCCACGGTTGCATCAAACAATCCATCGGGCTCATGCACGCCCTCGGTGGGGAAATACACTTTGGGATGCGCGCCTCCCAAGGGCAATCCGTGAAAACTCTCATGCTTCGCAGGAGCCGCTTTCATATTCACGCCGCCGTCCGTCAGCAAAAACTTACGAATCTCGGTGGTCTTTGCAGCGTCGCTCAATCCCAGCTTCTCGATCGAAGCGGTATACACCAGCAGCGAGCCGGTATACATGGTGTCCACTTGCGCCGACACTTTCTTCCCGTTAATTTCGAAGCCGTTCGCGACCACGATCGGCGGTCCTTTCTTTCCAAACGTAATCAGAGAAATCTTGTCGCAGAGTTTTCCGCAATCCATTGTCTCGGTAAGCATTTCCGAAAAGCGCTTACATCGCCCGCACCAAGTGCGCTAGCCTGATGCATCCTCGGTTGCGTGAGGTAGGCCGTAGACATGCTTGACTCTCCCATCAGGCAGCAGCAAACGATAGGTATGCTCGAAATCCGTCGCCCTTTGCAGAAAATCTCCCGCCGTTTCTATTTTCAGGAAGAACACGCCAGTGCCTCAGGAGGAATTGATCTGTTTGCAGCGCAAGATAACTGTACGGGTGAACAGAGGGGGTAACTCCCCGCTAGGTCGGGCGTTGGTTCCGCTTATTGGAAATGAAAAGTGCGTATTACCGGATTGATCTGTTATCGGCGCGTCTGCGGGAGAGCACCGA
>DASPTW010000048.1:0-27741 GCA_035623215.1 Candidatus Acidiferrum sp. | reverse complement strand
ATTTCTGCGCCGCGGGCTTTTCGCCAAGCATCTGGCCAAAATGCGCAAGGTCTACACTTCGCGCCTCGCCGCTTTGGACGAAGCGCTGCGCAAATCCATGCCCGAGGGCGTGCGCTGGACGCGCCCGGAAGGCGGCATGTGTTTGTGGCTCGAGCTTCCGTTAGGCTTTGACGCCAGCGAACTGCTGATTCACGTAAAGGAGCGCGGCGTCTTGTATGCTCCGGGCCGTTACTTCTATGTGCAGAATCCGCTGCCAAACACACTGCGCCTGGGCTTTGCGAACCTGGACGAGAAAGAAATTGCGCGGGCCATCGCCACTTTGGCCGAGATGCTCAAGGTCGAGATGCGCAAGCGCCAGCGCGGTGTGCGCAGGGCCGAACGCAGCCGCGTGGCGCTGGTGTGAAGTAACGACGTAAGGAGGCGAAGAAGCAAGGAGTAGAAGCGAGGAATGAGTTGACCGACACCATCAGGCTAAAGCCGAACCCGGCAAATCCGTGTTTTGGCTGTGGTGGCGCGAACGACAGCGGGATGAAGCTGACGTTCGAACAGGACAATAAGAACCAGCGGATTGTGGGACGGTTTGTGCTGGGCGATCGATATCAAGGCGGCGGAGGATTCGCGCACGGCGGAATCATCGCGCTCCTGCTGGATGAAGCGATGGGAAAAGTTTGCAGGTTTCGCGAAGTTCGCGCCGTCACTGCGGAGTTGACCGTGGAATATTTGAAGCCAGTAAAGGTTGCAGATGAAATCGTGGTGGAAGGGCGAGAAGTCGAGTTGAAGGGAAGAAATTTGTTTTTGGCCGGCGAGATTCGCAATGGTGGTGGCGAAGTTCTCGCGCGCGGCAGCGGACGGTTCGTGATCATCGGCCACAAGTGAAAAAGTTTCGGTGCGAAACATTTCAAAACGTTTGGGAATTGAGAGGAGAAGGACAATGGAAGCAAAAAAGCCAAATGCCAGCGGCAACGGCAGCAAGGGCTCGAATGAATGGCGCGTGAAAGTGGGCCTGGCGGAGATGCTCAAGGGCGGCGTCATCATGGACGTCACGAACGCCGAGCAGGCCCGCATCGCGGAAAAGGCCGGCGCCTGTGCCGTCATGGCGCTCGAGCGCGTGCCCTCCGACATCCGGAAAGAAGGCGGCGTAGCGCGCATGGCTTCCATCAAAATCATTCGGGAAATTATGGCCACGGTCACCATTCCGGTGATGGCCAAAGTCCGCATCGGCCATTTTGCCGAGGCCGAAGTCCTGCAAGCGCTCGAAGTCGATTTCATCGACGAGAGCGAAGTGCTCACTCCTGCCGACGAAGAGAATCACATCTGGAAGCATGATTTCCGGGTTCCATTTGTGTGCGGCGCGCGCAATCTCGGGGAAGCGCTCCGGCGTATCGGCGAAGGCGCGGCCATGATTCGCACCAAGGGCGAAGCGGGTTCCGGCAACGTTGTCGAAGCGGTTCGCCACATGCGCGCGATCGTGAGCCAGATGAAAAAGCTCACCACCATGCGCGACGACGAATTGATGCGCGAAGCGAAAGAGCTCGGCGCTCCGCTCGAATTGGTCCGCCAGATCTCCAAAACTGGGAAATTGCCAGTGCCGAATTTCTCGGCAGGCGGGATCGCGACTCCTGCGGACGCTGCGCTGGTTCGCCGTCTGGGAGCGGAAGCGGTCTTCGTCGGGTCTGGCATTTTCAAGTCCAGCGATCCGGACGCGCGTGCAAAGGCAATTGTAAAGGCCACGACGCATTTCGAGGATCCGAAGGTTGTTCTCGAAGCGCACGAAGAACTAGGCGAAGCCATGCGCGGCCTGGATGTTCGCCAACTTGAAGAGAAAGATTTGCTCCAGACCCGCGGCTGGTAAGCGATTGAAAATTCCTGTTTCTTTGTAGTGGCGCAGCATGCTGCGCCCAGTCAAGACGACTGAGTGAGGCAAGCTTACGTGAAGATAGGGGTCCTGGCGGTGCAAGGCGACTTTGAGGCGCACGAGGCCGTGCTAAAGCAACTCGGCGCGGAAACGGTTGAAGTGCGCGTGCCTGCGGACCTCGATGGCTGCGATGGCCTGATTCTCCCCGGCGGTGAAAGCACCACGCAATTGCAGTTCCTTCAGGAAGAAGGACTCGCGGGTGCAATTACGAAATTCGCAGAGCGGGGCGGAGCCATCTTCGGAACCTGCGCTGGCGCGATTCTCCTGGCAACCGACGTCGAGCATCCGAAACAGGATTCGCTCCGGCTTTTGGACATGACCGTGATTCGCAACGGCTACGGGCGGCAGATTGCCAGCGACGTCGTGAGCGGCTCCACGCAACTCAAATCCGAGCCGCTCGAAATGGTATTCATTCGCGGGCCGATCATCGAGCGCGCAGGGCCCGGCGTAAAAGTTCTGGCCGAGTTCGCAGGCAAGCCCGCTCTGGTCCAGCGCGAAAACATCATGGCCGCGACGTTTCACCCCGAATTGACAGAAGACACCACCGTGCATCAACATTTCCTTCGTCTGGCCGCGGCCGGATCAAGCCGGCCCGCCAACGGCACAAAATCCTGATCGTGGCAAAAGAAAAGAGCTCGGACCCGGATCACCGGCGTTCCAGCAAAACGCGAGTGCTGTTTGTTTGCGTGGGGAACGCTTGCCGGAGTCCTATGGCCGAAGCGATCGCGCGCTACGACGCTGCGGATGTTATCGAACCGTCCAGCGCGGGCTTGGTTCCTCTCGGCCAAGTGGCGGATTTGACCAAGGATACGCTTCTCAAAAACGGGTATTCTTTCAACGAGCTGTCCTCGGGTCCGCTCACGCCAGAGGCCATGCGACGTGCGGACATAATCATCAACATGACTGGCAATCCGCACGAGGAAATCTTTGGCGAGTTTCAAAAAGTGGAAGATTGGATCGTCGAGGATCCCTTCGGCAGCGATGCGAACACGTATCAGCGGGTGTTTGAAGGAATAAGGCGGCGCGTGCATCTTCTCGCGGACAGCTTGCGCGAAGCGCGGCAAATGCAGAAAGCAGAGTGATAGGAGCGGCGGTGCGGCGCGAAAAGACCAGCGTTTCGCAAGAAGATTATCTGAAAGCCATCTGGGAAATGCTCGAAGAAAACCAGACGCCGATCAGCGCGCGGCTTGCAGAAGAGCTTCAGGTGACTCCTCCGGCGGTGACCGCGGCGTTGAAGCGCATGACGCGCGACGGCCACGTGCGCGTGGCCCGAGATGGGCGCATCGATCTAACCCAGAAAGGCAGAAAGTTCGCGGAATACCTCGCCATGCGTCACCAGCTTGCCGAACTGCTGCTGACCGAGGTCATTGGGCTTCCCTGGGCCAAGGCTCACGATGAGGCGGAGCGCTTGGAGCACGCCATTTCTCCCGAAGTCGAGGCGCTGCTCATCAAGAGATTCGCCAACAAGAAAAGCTGTCCACACGGCGTGCCGATGCGCGGCGGCTTCGCCACGCTTCGCAACCAAGGGGCCGTGCTGCTATCGGATCTGCGCGCCAACCAAAGCGGTGAAATCGTTTGCGTTTATGAGAAAGACGCACAGTTCCTGGATTTTCTTGAGGGCTTACACTTGCGTCCCGCGGCGCGCGTCGATGTGCTCAAGCGCGAATACGACGAAACCATGACCCTGCGCTCGGGCGGAAAGACCATGCACCTTGGCAAGCCGGCCACCAGCCGCATTTGGGTGAAGAAGCTCGCCTAGTTGTAAGGATGCCCGTTATAGTCTAGGGTGATATTCTTGCCGAACCATGCGAGTTGTGCGGGCGCTGATGCTGATGACTTTGCTGGCTGGATCTGCCGCCCTGCCCAGCCAACAACAAGACAATTCGAGCTTGTGCAAGAGCGTCGATCCTGAGCGCAGCATCGCGGGATGCTCTGCACTCATTCAGTCCGGCCAGGGTACCAACACCAACCTAGCCGCGGCATTCTACAATCGCGGCACTGCCTATTGGCACAAGGGCGAGTTCGACCGCGCGATTGAGGACTACGATCAGGCCCTGAGACTGAATCCCGGTTATGCGAACGCGTTTTATGGTCGCGGTTTGGCATACGCGAAGAAAAATGACTACGACCACGCAATTCAGGACTACGATCAGGCATTGAAGCTAAACCCAAGCCTTGCTCAACTGTTCTATGACCGGGGCAACGCCTATGCGGAGAAGGGTGATTTCGACCGGGCCTTCGCAGACTACGATCAGGCGATATGGCTTAACCCCACTTCTGATGTCGCTTTTTACGACCGGGGTTGGGCGTACGCGCACAAGGGGGATTACCAGCGCGCCATTCAAGACTACGATCACGCGCTGCTGCTGAACCCAAACTTCCCAGACGCACTCTACGGTCGCGGCCGAGCCTACGAGCGTAAAGGCGACTATGATCGTGCCATTCAAGACTACAATGAGGTGCTGCGCATCAATTCATCCTACGCAGCGGCTTTCGTTGGCCGCGGCCTCGCGTATGCGCATAAAGGAGACTACGATCGCGCTATGCAAGACTATGATCAGGCTCTAAGGCTGAGTCCCAACTCTGCGGATGCGTTCTACGCTCGCGGCCTGACGTATACGTATAAAGGCGATTTTG
Organism: Candidatus Acidiferrum sp.; assembly: GCA_035623215.1. Classification (GTDB taxonomy): domain Bacteria; phylum Acidobacteriota; class Terriglobia; order Acidiferrales; family UBA7541; genus Acidiferrum. The sequence continues at coordinate 23,189 of DASPTW010000048.1, read as the reverse complement.
ACCACGCGATTCAAAACTATGATCAAGCGTTGAGGATGGACCGAAACTTTATATTTGCTCTTTACGGCAGGGGCACAGCATACTCGCGCAAAGGACAGTATGACCGCGCGATCCAGGACTACGACCAGGTTCTGCGGATCAATCCAAGCTACGCCGATGCAGTAATCTCCCGGGGCAATGTCTACATTCAAAAAGGCGAATACGACCGTGCCATTCAGGACTTTGAAAGGGCACTGCAGCTCAATCCCAACTCTGCCGACGCGTTCTACAACCGAGGCTTGGCATACGCGCGCAAAAGTGACTATGATCGTGCGATCCAAGACTATGATAAGGCCTTGCGGTTGAAGCCGAGCGATGCTGATGCTTTCAACAACCGGGGCTTGGCTTACGCGCACAAGGAAGATTACGACCGCGCAATCCAGGACTATGATCAGGCTATCCGCCTTAATCCAAGACTTGCCCACTCTTACAACAATCGAAGTTTGGCATACGCCCGCACGGGTGATTATCACCACGCGATCGCCGACTGTTGGCATTTCCTGTGGCTCAGATTAGGCGTCATGGGTATGTTATTGTGTTTGGTTACCTTGGTTGTGGTTGCTGCCGGACTCATCAGAGCCTTTAGAAAAGGTCGTGCGGGGTACCAGGAACCAATAAGCGGTATTTTCCCCACGAACTAGCCGGAATTCTCGTTCCTTGGAAAAATTATTTGCGTTCGTCGAGGAGGGATTTCAGGCGGGCGTAGCCCGCTTTGCTGACGGGGAGGCGTGTGCCATCGGCAAGTATCGCAAGGCGGCTGTCTTTGCCGTAGGGCTCAATGCGCGCGACGCGCTCGAGATTCACGATATATGAGCGATGGATGCGCACAAACGCGCTGGGATCGAGACACGCCTCTAGGCCGGCGATCGTTTGCTGTTTGAGATGCTTTTTACCCTGGCTGGCGAGAGCCACGTAGTCATCTTGCGCTTCGGCGTAATCGAGTTTCGCCACGGGAATCAACGTGACTTTTGTTCCGTCCTTGACCACCAGCCTCTCGAGAAACTGTTGAGGTGCCCGCGCCGCGGCAGCCAACTCAGCCGCAGCTGGCATTTTTTCGCCAACCCGTCCTTTGGCGCGTTCAAGAGCAGCTTCAAAGCGCTCCCTGCCGACCGGCTTTAATAAGTAATCGACCGCGTGAACGTCGAACGCGCGCATCGCGTATTGATCGTAAGCGGTAACAAAAATGACCGGCACCTCGGCCCCGATGAGTTCGAGCACGTCGAAGCCGGTGAGCTTGGGCATTTGCACATCAAGAAAAATCAGATCGGGTTTGTGTTCAGCGACAGCTTTCACGGCCTCGAACCCATTCCCGCATTCGGCGAGAATTTCGATTTCGGGATGAGTCGAAAGAAGCTCACGAATGACGACGCGCGCGAGATCTTCGTCATCGACGATGAGCGCGCCGAATTGTTTCTTCGTGGAGCTCACTTTGGCGCATCTCCCGTCTCTGCCGGAAGCGAAAGTTCCACGCGGAAATGATCTTCCTCCGCGTTCACCTTAATGCTGGCCTCGCTGCCGTAGCGGCCTTCGAGGCGCCGCCTCACGTTGACCAGACCCATGCCATTGCGGCGCGTAGTTGTGGACTCGGGGTCAAAGGAATTTTCGACCGTCAGAAAAAGCCGGCCATCTTGAGCCAGCGAGCTCAGTTTAATACCGCCGCCTTCAGGCAAATTCGCGATGCCGTGGACAACTGCGTTTTCCACGAGCGGCTGGAGAACCAGCGGAGGAACCAGCAGCGCGCGGGATTCCTCCTGGATGTTTTCCTCGACTGTCAGGCGCGCGCCGAAGCGGACTTTTTCAATAGCTAGAAAGCGGTCGAGCAGGCTGAGTTCTTCGGCAAGCGGGATGACGTTTTTTTCGCCGAGGCCCAGGGTCATGCGAAGGAAATCCGCCAGAAGGATGCACATTTCGCGCGCCTTGGCCGGGTCGACGCTCGTCAGCGCGCTGATCGAATTAAGGCTGTTGAAAAGGAAATGCGGATTGACCTGGGCTTTCAGCGCCTTTAGTTCCGCTTCGCGAGCCAAGACGTTTGTTTCCATCATGCGTGCTTCCGCTTCGCGCGAAGCTTCCAGCGAAAAAATCACATAGTGATAGGAAACGGAAAGCAGATAGAGCAGAAAGCCCGCACCAAACAAAATCGGAAGCTGCGGTGCAAGATGCTCTTGAATTTTTGCGAATTCGGGAGCGCGCGAGAGGACATAAGCCAAACCTTTTGCCAATTGAATCCACAGCAAGCTGAGCACTGCCGCAGCCAGCAAATGGGTCGAGAGGAGCACAGGCACCGAAGTGGTTTCGAGAGGAGCGCTTTTGACCGGATACCATGCGGACAAACAAACCGCCGCGTAAATCCCGCACAAGGGGAAGAGGAGCCCAGCGGATTCCGCCCAGCCCATTTTTCCGCTCGCGCCTAGCACGTAAATGAGGATGGCAACTAGCGGAATCCACGCCAGGAGATAGATTCCGAATCGCGAGCGCGTCAGAAGTGGGTGCATGCGGCGGCTCAGTTCTTAACGTCGACACCGCCAAAAATGGCCGAACCTGTCAAGACCAGGACCTTTTTGTTGGGATCATTAGAATCGGCGACGTTGCGCAAACGAGTTTTGTCAACGAAGCCGCCGAAGATAGGCGTGCCGCGCGAGACCACTTGCCAATTGTAAGGAATACGAAGCTCGACGCCGCCGAAAATGGCATTGACTTCGAGGCGCGCTTCGTTTTGCACCATTTCGGCTTCTGTCAGGTCGAGTTCGATGCCGCCAAAGATCGCGGTGGCCACGCCGCCGCGAAAATCTTTGGTTGTCATACGGCGCTCGATGCCGCCAAACACGACGTTATCGGACAGAGTCGTGCTGGGGTCGACGTTGGGATCCGGCTTAGGCGGAAAAATTCTTCGGGCCGCCAACGAACCCCACATCACGGCGACGCCAACGGCAATCCAGCCAAGCCCCCAGATCATTCCCCAAGTGAGATGAATGATTGCGAGCCGGTCGAGTTGCAGCAAAACGCCGAACGCTATCACGATGGCGCCCCAGACGCGGGAGCCGCGGCTGAAGAAATACATCACACCGCAGGCGATCAGGAGGACGGGCCAAAAACGAAAAAGGCGGCTGGCGGCGACGATGTTCAAATTGTCGAGAAGGATGACCAGCCCGACCAGCGCAATAACTACACCAGTGAAAAGCCCCCAGTGGCTCTCGCAGGAGCGCCCAAGGTGGATGCCGATGACCACCGGTTTGCGCTTGCCGTTGATTTTTTCGTTGATATCCCGATGAATGCGCTCGTGAATTCCGTTCCGCAACTCGCTGCTGAACTTTTTCGCGCTGTCGCGCACTTCCTGGGCGAATTTCTCCGGGTCGAATTTGTTTTCGTCGCTCACCGATTGCTCCCGCTAATCCTACTCCGTGCGAGCCCCTCGCTCATTTTCAATTCTTGGCTCCTGTGCCTGAAGGGCTAAATCGAGCCGCTGAGTTGCGAAGGCTTCTGCCGGCTGCATTTTGCAAGAGCGCCACTCCAACCATAACCAGGAGCAGCGGCCAGCATGATAGCAAGATCTGCCGCAAGCCGGCCTGAAAGCTGGGATGATCGAAGAAGTACGCTTGCGCTGCGCGCAATCCCGCGAGACCCAGCTCAAAGATGGAACCAAGCGACCCCACTGGGGATGCGGAGGGCCGCGTGAGAGTGTCGGAGACGGCGTCAAGATTGGCAAACAGCAGCAGCAGGCCCAGGGCGAGTGTAGCTGTTCCCACCAGCGCTTTCAGGCTGCGAGAAGGTGTATTTTGCGTCGCCATGCTGGCCTCCAGAAGGGCGGTTCCCTCGCCCCAAAGCGAGAATAGGCAATCGGCGGAAGGGGTGCACTGGAGATTCGGCCAGAAGAGAAGTTTTACCGGCGAATCATGGAAGTGTGCCGGGGAATGAAGCGGCCGCGACGATTGATTTCAAAAGAAGATCGGGCGAGTGGTGGCCCTCTCCTCCCTTCTTTTTCGTGCAAGTGTTGATTCTAGAGAAGTTAAGTATGCACTGAGAGAGAGGCACGAAAGAAGGCCCTGCGTACGCAGCAGTAGGTCACCTCTGCAAGAAAGCGGAAGCAGCTTTAATGAATTCGGACCAGCGTTCGCCGATGACGGGGCCGTGGCCACCGTCGGGGATGATCCAAAGGCTGGATTGGGGGATGGCTTTGGCCATGTCAACCGACAATTCGACGGGAAAGAGTGGGTCGCGGTCGCCCTGGATGATGAGCGTGCGGGCTTTTATGGTGGAGAGCAGAGCAGGGGTGAAGTTCTGGTCGTCGTAAGTATCGGCAAAAGCGGCGGTGCTGGCGAGGAGGGCGTTGATTTGGGAGTCGCCGCCGGGATGGGAGTTGCGGAGGCGAGCCCATTCCGAGTCCGGTAGATTCTTGGAATACTCGCTCATGATTTGGCGGGCCTGAGCAGGGAAGTAGGGCGTGGCGCTGACCAGAACCATAGCTTTCACGCGGCCGGGCTGCCTGGTGGCCATGTGCAAGAGAACGTTGCCGCCGGCGCTGATGCCAACTCCCCTAAAACTGCCAATTCCCAGGTGATCAAGGAGAGCGAATATGTCTGTCGCACCGTCGCCAAAGCGGAAGGCCTTCGTTAAAGTGCTGGAGCGGCCGTGGCCGCGAAGATCGGGAAGAATGATCTGAAAGTTGGAGCCCCACTGGGGAAGAGAAGGCTTCCAATCCTGGCTGGTTCCAGAAAAACCGCTCAAGAGGATGAGCGGCTCACCCGTTCCGTGAACTTCAAAGTAGATTTGCACGCCGTTGACGGTGACGATGTTTCCCGGGGAAGGATGGGGCGTCACGATTCGTCTCCTTTCGGGCTGGAAGAGAAGATAGCGACGTAAAGTCGCCGCTACAAATGAAAAACCCGCCCACGCTTTTGCGTGTGCGGGTCACTTACGGTCCCTAGTGTATCATGGCTTCCGCTATTTTTTTGCTTCTTTCTCCTGGGTCTTCACGTACTCAGCGACTTGCTCTAACGTTGCGAACCAAACTCCGTGCATCGACCTCATATAAGCAATTAGCTTTTCCAACGCTGCAAGGCGCGACCGGTGTCCAGTGATGTGCGGATGCATCGTGAGAATAAACAAGGAATGCTCCTGATAGGCGACATCGAACTCGCCTTTGTAGACGTCAAATACCAGTTGCGGATCGGGCAGCGAGCCCGCTGCTTGCGGTTCATAATACGGATAGTCATCTGCAATCCAGTTGATGGGAAGCTCGATCATTCCGGTCTTCTGTCCGTTGGACAGCAACTCGTAGGGCTCATCCATAGCCATGAAGCTGCTGTCGTAGAGAAATCCCGCCTTGCGAATCTGGTCGAGCGTCGATTGGCTGAACGCCCAAGACGGGGCGCGGAAGCCAACAGGGCGCTTGCCCATGGCCTTGGTCAGGTACTCGATCGACTGCGTCAGCAACTGCTCTTCCTTGGCGGCGTCCGCAACTGTGGGCAAGTTCTCGTGCATCCACCCATGAACGCCAATCTCGTGCCGCTTGCGTTGCAGAATGTCCTGAATCATCTGCGGGTGCAGCGCGGCGCTCATCGCCGGAATGTAAAACGAGGCTGGAATCGAGTAGCGGTCAAGCAAATCCAGCACGCGTGGCAGGCCAGTGGTGGCGCCGTATTCTCCCTGCGATAGGGGAACAGGAAGAGGCGTCGTTCTCCACAGCAGCTCATTGTCGACATCGAAAGAAAGACACACTGCCACGCGAGCCCCGTTGGGCCAAGCTTTTGGCGTTAATTTCTGACCCGCCCGGACAAGGGCGACTCCTTGCCGAACCTGGTCTTCGGTCGCATCAATTGGAATGGGCGGGAATCCCGGCGTTGGCGGAGCTTGCGCAGCGGCAATCGGCACAAAGAAAAGCCTTAGAACAAGCGCACATCCAATCATCCTGATTTTCGAGGGCATGATTCCTCCCTGAAAAGAAAAGTTTGACGGTCAGCCTACTCTCTTACTTCAACATGTCAAGTTTGCGGCAAGTTAGTGGCAGGTAGGGCGAGGCGTAGCGTAGAGAGCTTCAGCGGGAAAAGTGGCGGACGGAAAGAGCAATTGGGAGCCCGACGCAAATCCAATGCTCGACAAATTCGGCCACCTGGTAAAGCAAAGGCGTGCTGCCTTGCTTGGGAAAAGCGGAGAGGGGCACCACGACCGCATGCATGAAGATATAGACCAAAGCGCCGTAGATGAGACCGAAGAGGATCGCGCGGTGGACCAAAACGTCGAGCCTGCGGCTTGCGACGTAATACACGCTTGCGGCGCCAAGAGCGATGACGAAGTGGAGGACAACCCCCAATGCCGCTGTTTGAGCGCCTCCACTGTACGACTTCATGCCAAGGATGCCGCTGGCGATGGCTTGAGGGACGAGAATGGGTTTTTGCGGACTGTAAACCACGATGGCGTAAATGAGGTCAATCACGCCGACAATGAGTCCGCCAACAACGATGGCGGGAATCGGCCGCGGGGCAGCGGATAACGGAGCAGCGAGGGCACCACTGATTGAGCCTGACATGGAGATTCTCCTCAGACGACTGCGTTTATTGCGGACTGCGTATCTTCAACCGAATGTGTTGCGGCACGTTCCGCAGCAGGCAGGAGAGCGGCAAGCAGCAAGGCGGCGCCGCTGAAAGCTAGCGTGTCGACAAAATAGTTCCATCCGTTTCCGATGTCCGACCAGTTGGCGACTAGGATGGGTAAATAAACCAGCAGGATGACCACAAAGACAGCGATTCCCAGCCAGGCTGCCGCCTGACGCGCTTTCCAGTTGAAGATGATGCTCAAGCCACAAGCAATCAGAACCACTCCGGTCAAATAAGCCAGGAACTCGTGTCCCGGAATCCAGGCCGGCACCATCAGCTCGAGAGGAATAACAGGCACATGTTGAGGAAATAGAAAATGCTCGACCCCAAAAACCACAGTTGGAATACCAATGACATAACGGACGAGCGTGGTGATCCAGTTGAAACGGCGATTTGCGGCTTCGCCCGCCTGTCCCAGAGCACACGCCAGCGCCCCGCCGCTGAAAGACAAATCGCGCAAAAGCACGGCGAACAGGATCCTGCTGTGCGGGTTTTTGACCAGATTGGGCACGTGGATGAGCAAAAAGAAGGAGAAAAGCATCGCGCTCAAGAGCGACGCGGCCAGCGCGGAGTGCTGCCTCGTAGAAATACTCAAGGCCGCGGCAAAGAGCGCAACCCCGACAAAGTAAACCCAGAACCAATGATACGGAATCCAGGATGGCACGATGGAAGCGACGACCTTTGGGGCAATAAAGTGATCCGCCCCAAACACCGCCATGGGAATCGCCAGAAACAGAGGGCCAAAGCCTATCGCCCTGTTTAGGCCTGGCGCTTTCAGCGCTCCGCTTCTAACTGTCACGGCCAAGCCAACAATCAAGATGACGGCCCCGGCAAAATAAGGCCAAAAGAATTTCGGTGGAATCCAAAACGACAAGAATGGCTGAAGAAAAATGACTAAGGGGAATTTCATTGGTTCAAAGGAGAATCGGGAGCCGTCATCCTATGGGGCGTCCACAGGGTTCCGGCTCTCCGATTTAAATACCTCCACTTCATAAGTCCTACGCGCGAAACACGGTCCATACGCATCTCACTCGCTTCGGGCTACCTGAAGAGGCGGCTTCCCGGGGTCAAGCCCATGCCGCAACAGGGCACCTTGAGCATGAGCTTGTTATTTGTCCTATGAAGAGTCCGCCCGTCGTCCTGAGTTGCCGAAACCGGAGTTGGTTTAAAACCCAAAGACGACGTTTGTCATTGTTGCTGGCAATTTGAGCCAAATAGTGGTCCGGCACAATGACCACTTGAAGTCACATCGGTATAACCACTATATTTTGCGAATGCGAAAGGTTGCGAGCGGTTTTTCCCCTGTCATTGCCGTCGAGCGGAGGAGCAAGAAGCCTCTGCACAAACAAGTGTACGAAGCCTTTTGTGCCGCCATTCTGAAGGGCAACGTGCGCGCAGGCCAAAGGGTCCCCTCCAGCCGCTCTCTTGCGCTGGAGTTGAATGTCTCCCGCCTTCCCGTTCTGACCGCCTATTCTCAACTCATAGCGGAAGGCTATTTCGAGGCCCGTTCTGGTTCCGGGACATTTGTGTCAAGTTCTCTCCCCGAACAATGGGTTTCCATCCGGCAACGAGCAGCGGCTCCGGTTGGTATTCGTTCCGGGCGCCGATCCGTTTCCAGGCGATCGGCGGCGCTTCCTGACTTCCGAGGGCGGCCTTGGCAAAACAGATGCGGAGCCTTTGTTGTTGGCCAGGTGGCTTTTGATCAATTTCCAGTAGACGTATGGTCGCGCCTGGTGAACCGCCACGTTCGGAACCCGCGTGTCAGTTCCTTCCACTATGGTGACCCGATGGGTTCTCACGCTCTACGCAGCACGATTGCGGACTATCTCAGGACCGCCCGTGCAGTGAATTGCGATGCAAGCCAGGTCATGATTGTAAGCGGTTCCCAACAAGGTCTGGAGCTTACTGCCCGCGTCCTCCTCGATCCTGGCGATAAAGTATGGGTTGAAGAACCGGGCTACCGCGCCGGTCGAAGCGTCTTTGCCTTCGCCGGCTGCCGCCTGGTGCCCGTACCTGTCGATGCGGAGGGGTTGGACGTTTCGGCGGGTGTGAAGTTGGCTCGAAACGCGCGGGCTGCCTTTGTGACGCCCTCGCATCAGTTTCCACTGGGAGTCTCCATGAGCGCCCCGCGCCGGCTGCAATTGATAGATTGGGCGCAGCGTTCCGGGGCATGGATCATCGAAGACGATTACGATAGTGAATATCGATACGAGAGCATGCCCATTGCTTCGCTGCAGGGGCTGGATCGGAATTCACGCGTCTTTTACATCGGAACGTTCAGTAAGACTTTGTTCCCGTCTCTGCGGCTGGGTTACGTCGTGGTTCCCCCTGACCTCGTCGGGCGATTCGTTACGATTCGCCATTCCATGGACCTTTGCCCGCCAAGTCTCTATCAATCCGTATTGGCGGACTTCATTGCCGAAGGGCACTTTGCACGGCACATTCGGAGAACGCGCCTGCTCTATGGCGAACGTAGAAACGTGCTCGTTGAGGCCATCCGAAGGGAGTTCGGGACAAGCGTTGAATTGCTGGGAGCCGAAGCCGGCATGCATCTCGTCGCGACACTTCCGAAGGGGCTGCGTGACCGCCAGGTTTCGCAGCAGGCGGCGCTGCAAGGCATTTGGCTCTGGCCTCTTTCTGGCTGCTATTTGGAAAAGCCTCAAACGCAAGGGCTGATCTTGGGATTTGGCAGCACGACCCCCAGGGAAATCCCGAAAGCCGTCGAACGATTGCGCGCTGTAATCGAAGCCCAATTGGGCACGAAGATCTCAGCGTAGAATCCGTGCCGGTGATCATCTCGCCCGACTTAATGACCGGCGGCTTTGCCGGTGCCGCGTTCATCGTGCCCACCTTGGAGCCAACCGTCGGCGAGCAGGATGGCTTCGACGCGAGCGGTGACGACAGGTTTGGTTTCCTCGATGAGGTAGCCCGACTTTTTTAGCAGTGCAATTGTGTCCGGGGAGATGCCGCGCTCGAAGTCCAGGCGGTCCGGCTTCCATTGATGGTGAACGCGGGGAAAGTCGATGGCGTCCTGCACGTTCATGCCGAAATCCATCACGTTGAGCATCACTTGCATGACCGCGGTGATGATGCGAGAGCCGCCAGGAGCGCCGAGAACCAGGAAGGGCTTGCCGTCTTTGAGGACGATGGTGGGAACCATCGATGAGAGAGGGCGGCGGCCCGGAGCGATGGCGTTGGTTTCGCCTTGTACGAGGCCGAACAGATTCGGCGAGCCGGGCTTGGCGGCGAAGTCATCCATTTCATCGTTCAGAAGGAAGCCCAAGCCGGGAACAGTGACTTTGCTGCCGTAACCAGCGTTGAGGGTGTAGGTGACTGCGACGACGTTGCCTTGCTCGTCGGCGATGCTGAAGTGCGTGGTGTCGGAGCCTTCCTGACCTGCGGGAAGGCCCGGATTGATCTGGTCGCTTTGCGTGGCGACGACAGGATCGATGGAGGCACGGCGCGAACGAATATAGGCGGGATCAAGGAGCGCGGCGATGGGATTTTTCACAAAATCAGGATCGCCGAGGTATTCGTTGCGGTCGGCGTAGAAGCGGCGCATGACTTCGGCGAGATAGTGATAAGACGCGGCGGAGCCGGGCCCAGTTTTTTCGTAATCGGTGCCATCGAGCATGGCGAGCATTTGCAGAATGCCGACGCCACCGGAACTAGGCGGCGGCGAAGTGATGATGTGATAGCCGTGGTAGTCGCCTTCGAGTGGTTTGCGCTCGATTGCCTGGTAGGAGCGGAGATCTTCAAGCGTGATTAGGCCCCCGTTCTTTTCCATTTCGCGAGCGAGGGTGTGGGCAGTTTCGACGAGATAGAACTCATCGGAACCGTTGCGAGCGATCCGTTCGAGGGTGCGGGCGAGATCGGGCTGCTGGAAATTCTCGTTGAAGTCGTAGAAGACGCCGTCTTTGAGGAAGATGCGCTTCGATTCGGGGAACTGCGAGAAGGAATCCGCATTGGCGCGAAACGATTGCATCTGCCAGTGCGAAATCGGAAAGCCCTCCGAAGCGAGTTTGATGGCGGGCTGGAGAAGTTCGGACCAGGATTTGCGGCCGTACTTATCGTGGGCGAGCTCAAGGCCGGCAACCGTGCCCGGTATGCCGGCAGCGCGCCAGCCGAGCACGCTATCTTTGGTGAGATTTCCGTTTGCGTCGAGATACATGTTGCGAGTGGCTTTGGCAGGAGCTTTTTCACGGAAGTCGATGAAAGTCGTGCGTCCATCGGCGAGACGAATGAGCATGAAGCCGCCGCCACCGAGATTGCCGGCGTAAGGATGGGTGACGGCGAGAGCAAAGCCAACGGCCACGGCCGCGTCGACGGCGTTGCCGCCGGATTTCAAAACAGCGACGCCAACATCGGCGGCGAGAGGCTCTTGCGCGACGACCATGCCTTTGCGCGCGTAAACGGGGTCGTGTGCATCGGCTGGCGGGAGAGGAAGTAGAGTGAGGCTCAACAGAAAACAGAAGTAGGGAAGAGTGCGAGATTTTTTCATAGGCGGCAATTATAAAAGGGGGCCAGGAATTTGTCGCGCGGCGGGCGGCGAATTGAAGCCAATGAAAGAAAAACAGAGTGCTTGCAAAACAAAACGAAGGGGACTATGGTATGCGCCACGTGTTGGGCCATCCTCCCTCGGCCTCCCGTCCCCAGTAACGAGGAGATGATGGATGAGTGCGCTTGATCGGCCTATTACTCCCAAATGGGCGTAAAGCGAGCTCAAGATTCGAAAAAGGAACCAGTCGAGGGAAGTTCAATCGAAAAATCGAGGAAGCTGCAGCGGATTTGGGCATCCGGAGGTTTTCCTATTCGCTGCGGCAGCCGCGAAAAGAGTCTAAACTGAGAGGGCTGGGCGAAATCGCTCAGTGTGCAAGCCATGTTTAAGACACTGCAGTATTACTGGAACGCTGCAAGAGGTTACCGGCTAAAACCCTGGAAGAGTCCTTATGTGCGCTGGAGGTTCGAAACCTTTCTGGGAAAAGAGGCGGCCAACTTGACCCCCAAGAAATTCTTCCAGTTGGCGTGGAAATACCGCGAGCACTTTGAGAGGTTTGTGGACTGGGCCGCGGAAAGACAGAAGATTCAGCGGCGGCGCCACGCCTAGGGAACGCGACTCGCCACTGGTGACTCGTGCACGCAAGGGAATGCGGCTCGCCGCTATCGCATACAGCCGTAAATTCCGAAGAACAGACAATTCCGTTCAAGATTAGCATCGCCGTGGAGGTGTGGCGTCCGATGTTGGAGGTATAATGCAATTTGAGAGGAGGGTCCGTGGAAGAACTAAAGATCCTCCAAAAAACGCAGCAACTCTACGAAGCTCGTTGGTGGGAAGCGGAGCCGCACGGAAGAGTTCATTGCTACCTTTGCCCGCGGCATTGCCACATCCATCCTGGGCAAGCGGGATTTTGCTTCATTCGAATCAATCAAGACGGAAAATTGTACAGCCTGGGTTACGGCGCTCCTGCCGCCTTGCAGGTCGATCCCATCGAAAAAAAACCATTGAGCCACTTTCTGCCGGGAACACGTGTGTTCAGCATGGGCACGGCGGGCTGCAACATGGGCTGCTTTTTCTGCCAGAACTGGGATATCTCGAAATCGCGCTCGGATCAAGTGCGTTCGCAGGCGATGCCGCCGGAAGATGTGCCGCTGCTGGCGATGAAATACGGATGCGAGTCGATTGCGTTCACCTACAACGAACCGACGATTTGGGGCGAGTACGTGATCGACATCTGCAAAGAAGCGAAGGAGTATGGACTGAAAACCGTGATGGTGACCAACGGCTACGTCACCTACGAGGCGTTTCACGATATTTACGACCACATCGATGGGGCAAATGTGGACTTGAAAGCGTTCACGGAAAATTTCTACGGAAAAATCACACTGACCCACTTGCAGCCGGTGCTTGACACACTGGAATGGTTGAAAAAAGAAACCAGTGTGTGGTTCGAATTGACGAATTTGATGATTCCTACGCTGAATGACGATCCCGCGGAAACGCGGAAGCTGTCGGAATGGGTCTTGGAACATTTGGGGCCGGACGTACCGCTGCATTTCACGGCGTTTCATCCGGATTTTAAGCTGCAAGACAAGCCGCGGACGCCGCCGGCGACGCTGCATCGCGCGCGGAAGATTGCCATGGAAGTCGGGCTGCGCTACGTCTACGAAGGGAATATTTATAGCGACGGCGCGAACACCTATTGCCCGCAATGCAACAGATTGTTGGTGCGCAGGTCGTGGCACGATGTGCTGGAAAATGATTTGAAGAATGGCGCGTGTCCGCACTGCGGATTTGCGATTGCCGGAGTTTGGAGAAACGAAATCAAAGTGGGACGCCGGGCAGGGAACAACGGCAAAGTGAACATGCGGAAGTACAGCCATCTCAATTTGTAGACGTTTTGCGAAGAACAGTTGCACCGGGGTTGTGCGAGGGATTAGCTCTTTCTGTGACTTTTGGGAAAATGCAGATTCATCGCGCGGTGGCGCAGAAAATCCTGGCTTCGCTCGGAATGACAACCTCAACCCGCTTCTAGTGCGGCCTGAAATGATAGAAGCCCGGGCCGACGCGCATCGCGTGATGCCAAGCCACGGGGAAAGCCCACCAAACAATAGTTCCGAGAATCCCTTGCCAAACAGCTAGAGTTAGAATGTTGCGTTGTTTCGCAAAAATCCAGGACATCAGGAATCCACCAATCGTCGTGACCGGCACCAAAACCGGATTCGGCCAGTGAAGCAGGCCGAAGATGGCGCCGGCAGCGAGTGAAACCCGGAGAGGACTGCTCCAGGCAGCGAAAAGGCGGTTGGTGACCAAGGAGTTCAGGGCGATCTGCTGCAAAAGACAAAATGACATGTATCCGAAGAAGTGCCGGGGAATCAAAAGAGGCAGGAGGGAATGCCTGCTGGCGCCCAGCGAGAGCCCGATGGCAAGCAACACGGCGACGCAGGGAAGGAATATAGCCAAAGAAAGTTTGAGGGCCGGCCACAAGTTGTCGGCGCGCCAGCCGAGCGATTGCGGCGTGTCTCGGCTCAGCAAAAAGCTGGCGACCAGCCAAACGGCGATAATGATCCAGGAATACCAGATTTGTTCTTGGAGCTGCCAGATGTACCAGGCGATGTAGGCACAGAAAACGAGCGCCTCGGCGACAGGGAAATAGCGCGGAGCGGCGGCGGCCGTTAGCTGACTAGTTTGCGATGCGCTCATTTTCGGGATGGCTCAGGTCGAGAAGCTCAAGGGCGCTTTCGAAAAGCTGATCGATTTCAGGTTCGCCGACTTCGTGGGGGGCAAGAAGCGCGTGAAGATCGAAATCGGGGAAGCCGCGATTGGTGACGCGCGCGGGAAGAAGCTCGCGGAGGCGGCGGGACTCGATGGGACCGAGCGAGCGAATTTCCTCGAAAACGACGCGGCGAAGCGGGTCCTGAAAAACGGACGCGTCGAGCAGCCGGCAAATTTCGGCGCGGGTGCCGCCTTTGATCAGCACAGAGCACAAGAAACGCAAAGTGTTGCGCTCAAGAAGGGGCTGACTGTCGTGCGGATGAGAAATCATCGAAACTAGTCACCGGCGTACTTTACATAAGATGGCGGCGAGGGGAACAAGGTTGCGCTAGGGTGTCGAAAATGGAACAGAGACATCGGGTAGTGATCCTCGGCGGGGGATTCGGCGGATTGGTGGCCGCGCAAAAATTGAAGCGAGCGCCGGTGGACGTGACGTTGATCGACCGGCGAAATTTCCATTTGTTTCAGCCGTTGCTCTACCAGGTGGCTACGGGTTCGCTTTCGCCGGGGGAAATTGCCGCGCCGCTGCGAAGCGTGCTTAGCCGGCAAAAAAACACGCGGGTGTTGCTGGGCGAAGCGGTGGACGTCGATCCGGAGGCGAAGCGTGTGATCCTGCTGGACGGCGGGACGTATGAATATGATTCGCTGATTGTCGCCACGGGCTCGCAGACGTCGTACTACGGAAATGATGCTTGGAAGGAGTGGGCGCCGAGCCTCAAGTCCGTGGAAGAGGCGACGGCGATCCGCCACAAGATTCTCTACGCGTTCGAGCGCGCGGAGCGAGCCGCAACTCCGGAAGAAGCGAAGAATTGGCTGACGTTTGTGATTGTCGGCGCGGGAGCGACGGGGCTGGAGCTATCCGGGGCGCTCGCGGAGATTGCGCGGGAGACGCTGCGGCACGATTTCCGCATGATTCAGCCGGAGGAGGCGCGAATCCTGCTGTTGGACGGGGGGCCGCGCGTCCTGAGCACCTATCCCGAGGATTTGTCAGCAAAAGCGGAAAAGCTTGTGAGAAACCTTGGAGTGGAAGTAATCAAGGGCGTCATGGTTACCAAGATCGACGCGGACGGCGTGATGTTTAAACGCGGAGACGCCTTGGAATCGCTGGCCGCCAAAACGGTCCTTTGGGCGGGAGGCGTGACAAGAACTCCTTTCGCACAAAAAGCTGCAGAGTGCACCAAGGCCGAGACGGACCACGGGGGCCGCATTAAAGTCCGCCCCAACTTGACCGTGCCAAACTATCCGGACATTTTTATCGTTGGCGACTTGGCTCACGCGATAGATGAAAACGGGAAGCCCCTGCCGGGAGTGGCGCAAGTGGCGATTCAGGGCGGCGCCTATGCGGCCAAAAGCATTCGTGCGCGCGTGGAAGGGAAGGGGCCGCTGCCTCCCTTTCACTACATCAATAAAGGCGACATGGCAGTGATTGGGCGCGCCGCAGCCGTGGCGAATATTTTTGGCATGCACCTCTCGGGATTGCCAGCGTGGCTTATCTGGCTGTTTGTCCACTTGATGTACATCGTGGAGTTCCAGAGCCGCGTGCTGGTGTTCGTGCAATGGGGATTTGAGTATCTGACGTTCAGCCGCGGCGCGCGTTTGATTACCGGAGTAGCCGCCACGGACTCCGTGACGAAGGCAGCGGCGATGGGAAACATGGGCGACGGGCGGTAGACCTATGCCAGTGCCACCTCGCGGTCGAAATTAGGCTTTTTTTCGGCGCGGAGCTTTAAGGCAACGCCGCACGCTGTAGCGATTCGCTCCAGCATTGCGAGCGAGTGTCCGGTGTATTCAGCATCTTCAAGACGGGCAATCACGGACTGCGTGGTGCCCACTTTCTTGGCGAGTTCGGCCTGAGTCAGGTCCGCATCCTCCCGCATCTCGCGGACCAGGAGAGCCAGATCGATCTGATGCAGGGTGCGCGCAAAGGACTTGCGGTAAGTTGCGCTCTGGCGCGCACGCTGCGCGACAATCTCAGTGTGTTTGTCACGCTTGACGGTTTGTCTCATAGACCAAACTCCTTGAGGATAGCTTCCCGTTCCTTTTGCGATCCGGCGTAATGGTTGCGGTATTTGACCCACAGCTTTCTTAGCCGGTCTGCCCTGGTGATCTCGGCCGGCGGCGTTTGCTCCGTCTTCTTCTGAAACCCCGAAGTAATCACGATCAACATCCCCGGTTGGTAAAAGAAGAGAACTCGAAAGATCCGGTCAAATTGCTTAACTCGTAGCTCGAATAAGTCATCCGTGAGTTTCTTCACGAATTTGCCCTGCATACGGTTGCCATAGATACGCAGGCGCTCGATAAAGGCGTCTATCCGTGCGGCTGCTTTGTCATCCAGCGAATCCACGAATTCTCGGGCGGGCACTCGTCCGTTCGGCAGTTCCACATAGGCAATGCTGAATTCGCCGTTCAATTATGTCGGTCTAGATTATCGCATAATTGCGATATAGGGTCAACCGGGCGGAAGAGGTCAGCTAAAACCGGCCCCACGCTTGAAACCTCGAAAGCATGGGCCACCCGCGGGTCCCCACGCTTTGGGCTGGATGGAAGGGGCTTGCCTCCAACTCGCGTATGACATATCCTACATGTCATACGGGTTAGGAGTTTTGTTATGCTGTCCATTCGATTGAAACCTGCCCTGGAGCGGCGCCTCTCGCGGCTCGCCCGCCAGACCGGGCGTACCAAGACGTTCTACGCCACCAAGCTGATCGAAGAAAACATCGAGGACCTCGAAGACCGCTACCTCGCCGAAGCGCGCCTGGAGAAGCGCGGCAAACGCTACGGCGCCGCCGAGGTCCGGAGGCAGCTTGGCCTGGACGATTGAGTACGACGAGGGCGCCGTCAGGGACCTCAAGAAACTCGATCGCCAGGTGCAGCGCGAGATCCTGGACTACATGGAGAAGCGCATCGGCCGGGCCGAGGACCCGCGCGCATTTGGCAAGCCCCTTCGCCACAGCAAATTCGGGTTATGGCGTTATCGGGTGCGCAACTATCGAATCGTTTGCCAACTCCGGCAGGCCAAGCTCATCGTGCTAGTTGTGGCCGTTGGTCACCGCAGCAGGGTTTACGAGGATTTGTGTTTCCCCATGGTTAGGGGAATAAAGTTTCCGGTTGGCGGGAAGAAAACAGCCAGCGCAAAGCGGCCCCACGCTTTCGTGCCTGCCGCCTATCGCAGGCAGGCAAAACCCGAAAGCATGGGCCACCCGCCCACCGCTAGGCTTGCGCCGTAATCACTGCCTAGAGGACCACGCGCTGCGTGAACGAAAATATCGCAAAGGTGGCGCCGCCCTACTCTAGGAATGATATGATTGTCTCATGCGTGCTGACATCGATATCGTCGTGAGCAGCGCTGATTCGACCGATTCGCTACTGATCGTCGAGACAAAACTCTCGGACCGAGACCCATCGAACCCAGAAGCTCAGCTCAAACAATACATGCTTCAACTTTCTTGTCCGGTCGGGCTAATTGTGACTCCAGAAAAAATGCGGATCTATGCGGACCGCTACACTTCCAGGAATTCGGATTCCATCGAACGTGTTGGTGAATTCGCGATCGGCCATTTGTTGCAATTCAAGTCAGGCTCTGAGGCTTTTTTTCAAGATGCCGTGCAGCACTGGTTGGAAAACCTTCCTCAAACGGCCTCGCCCGAACGCGTGAACAATTCCGAACTGTGGCGCGCACTAAATATCTACGTTCTCCCCGCCATCGAAGCCGGTAAGGTGCGCGCTGCCGTTCCGCGATACCGCTAGCGAATGCCCGCCCAGCACGTCTTTGTCGAAACCAATTGGGTTGTGGACTGCTTTGCTCCCGCGCACTTAAGGGTCCCCGCCGCCTTCGAACTCCTCATGAAAGCCAATGCTGGAGAAATTGAGCTCCATATCCCCGGGATTTGCCTGAGTGAGGCTCCTAAACCGATGCGCACGAAATTTCAGCCGCGGCGCCATGCTGACGCAATTCGAGCTTATCTACGGAAAGCCAGGGAGGAAGACAAACTCACGACAGAAACGGACCTAGCAGTTCGACAAACGCTGGACCGCTATGAGGAGGACGTCCTACGCCATCTTGAGCGCTTGGAGGAAAGCATAGCGACCCTGCGCAAGGAGAATGGGGTGGACGTTTTCTCCCTTAGCGAGCCGATGCTGGAAAGAGGACTCTCCCTTGGGCTGGAGAGGCTTGAGCTGAAGCCGTTCGACAACGCGGTCTTGGCAGCCATCCTCGTCCGTGCGGCCGAAATCAAGAAAGGTGCCCCGGCATCTGAGTTATATTTCTGCGAACTGGACACTGATCTTCAGCCTTGGGACAGCAACGGCAATATCAAGCCCCCGCTGGCCAAACTATACGATGATGCTCGTATTTGCGTTTACGGCGATTTCTCAATGACCTCTCCGCAGCGTCCTGATGGCTAGGCCAGCTAGCCGTTGCAAGCCGGGGTGAAGACCGGCCTCTACAAGAGACGGAGGAGGAGCAGAGGCCAGCGCAAACCGGCCCCACGTTTTCGTGCCTGCCGCCTATCGCAGGCAGGCAAAACCCGAAAGCATGGGCCACCCGCCGACTCTGTTACGAAGTCCGCCGCGATGGGAAGCATGGGCGACGGGCGCTAAGCTTACGGGAAGGACGAAGACCGAGAATGTGCCGGGCTAAAGCCCGGCGCTACGGGCCCCGGTTTCGTAACGCCGCCCTTTAGGGCGGCATGCTTCTCTTCTGTGTTAGCCTCTTGGCGTGCAATTCCGCCGCAAGAGAATCCGCCTGCCAGAATCACGCTATCTCGGTAGACAAATTTATTTGGTTACCCTCTGCTCTGAAAAACGACATCCGGTTTTTGCGAAGGAAGCCGTTGGTCACTGGCTCGCCACGAGATTATTAGGTATGGCCACGCGTGAACGCTTCATCATCCACGCCTATTGCATCATGCCCGATCACCTGCACGTTTTGTTGGAAGGTTCGCAGGAAACTTGCGATTTAATTCGCTTCGTCCTCGTTTAAGCAAGAAACCGGATTTACTTATCAGAAGAGATTCGGCCGCCGGCTTTGGCAACCGAAGTATTACGACCACATCTTGCGCAAAGCCGAGGAAACCGAGGCGGTGGCATGGTACATCTGGCTTAATCCGGTTCGGAGAGGTCTCTGCTCGTCTCCGCAGGACTATCCTTTGTCTGGTTCCCTTACCATCGATTGGAGAAACCGGTGCGGTAGTACACGCTCCTGGTCTCCTCCCTGGAAACGTAGCGCCGCGCTTTAGGGCGGCATCTTCTCTCTTCTCGGAGCGATCATTGATGACATTGCCGTTTGTGCAAATCTGCGCCACGTCATAACCCTTCAGCACGGTGCCAGGCGTCTCGCCCCACGGGTCATCGAGTCTTGTAACATTTCCATGAAATTATGAATTGGGCGAAGTATTCCGTCAAACCTTGCGTTGCGGCCGC
Source organism: Candidatus Acidiferrum sp. (assembly GCA_035623215.1). Classification (GTDB taxonomy): domain Bacteria; phylum Acidobacteriota; class Terriglobia; order Acidiferrales; family UBA7541; genus Acidiferrum. Next base: position 3,866 of record DASPTW010000048.1, on the reverse strand, counting down.
GCTTCGTGCGGTGCTGCGGGGGGAAGAGGAGGGGGGAGTTTGCCGGAGGCGAGGGAGTCGAGGGCACGGAGGCGTTCGGCGAGGTCGGCGGCGGATAACTGACGGTCGCGGAAGAGCGAGCGGAAATAATCTTCGGCGGAGCAAGCGCCTTTCCGTAAATTGCAATCCCGGCAACAGGAGACGAGGTTGCGGTAGGAATTGTCGCCGGACCGTAAGCAGGGGACGACGTGATCGAGACACCTCGTCAGTTTGGTGAGCCGGCCCAAACAGTAGAAACAACGCCCACCCTCGCGCGCATGGATGGCTTCGCGCAGGGCCGGGGTGCGGAGGAAATCCTCCTCTTCGAGGTTGGCAGCCCGGGCCAGCGAGGCTCCCGGGCTGGACGGCATCTGCCGGAGATAATCCGCGAGGATCTCTTCGGGCAGGGGCACTTCTGCGACGCGGCCAGCTAAGCTGCATTCGATCAGGCGCAGTGCCTTCTTGTCGATGAGCCGGAGCACGGCGCGGCGCGCCCCGGCAGTGGAAACACCGATGCCACGAGCCAGCCAGGGCATGGAAAACCGCAGGCGCACTTTTCCTTCCAGGCGGCTATGCCTCACAAGATAACAGTAGGCGGCGCGGTCGATGGGCCAGAGGCGCAGGCGCGGCACAAGTTCGTCGTCCACTTGTTTCCAGACGAGTTCGGCGTTGGGCTTTTTGCACTTGATGGTCTGGGTTTGAAGAGGCCGGGCTTCAGCCCGGCTTTCGTTGACTTTCATGGTGAGAATCCTTTGCGGGAGATGAAGAAGTTGACAGCGGTAGTTGCAAAACCCGCAGGGCTGGCGCCCTGCGTTACAAAAACGGCGACGGAGCGCCGCCGCCGGAGGAAAAGACGGCGACATAAAGTCGCCGCTACAAAACAAAAACGCCCCGACAGGAGTCGGGGCGCGGTTTTATACGAGCATTATAGTATTACAAATTCAGGAATTTGTCAAGCAGATAGTTTATCGAGGAGCTATCTACTTGATAGGAAGGAGTTTACGGGAACGGTTTTTTACCATGAAAATGTCCCGCGATTCCAGAAAATTTTTTCCGCTAGACACATCTTCTTTGTTTTCTTTGAGTTGTGCCCGGCAGTTGCTCTTCTGGGGAATCACTCACTTAGAAACAGAACACTACCGCGTTGAAAACAGGGCCTTTGAATACCGGCCTGCTCTTCTCTGCGACCCTTGTGCTCCGGCCCCCCTTTCTCTGGGTGTTTGTCTTCTCTCCTTGGACTTTGGCCTCTAGAAGGTGATCTTCAGCCCCAACTGGATTTGACGCGCGCCGGTGGTTCCATCGGGCCGCGAGTACTCGGTCAGCGATTGGCCGAACACGGTGTAGTTTGCCGGCGCTGCGGTGGGAACGAAAGGATTAAAGTCCAGCGTGTTTACGGGCTGGCTGAACTGCACGCGGTTGAAGAGATTGTAGAACTCGAAGCGCATATCGAGTTTGACGCGCTCGCGAATTCCGAGCTGTTTGTTCAACACCGCATCGGAATTGTTGATGCCTGGTCCGCGGAAGTGATCGCGACCGAGATTCCCTCCGGAGCCGAAGGCGGGAAGCGAGAAAAGGGCATAGGAAGGGCCGGTCTGGATGCGCGGGTTGGTGCTCGTGGGAACGGTCACGCCCGTATTCAAGTCCGGCCGCGCGACCAAGCCAGTATGTTGCGTGTCCACGTTGGTGAAAATTTCGAAGGGCAACCCGCTCGAAAACGTCGAGATACCCGATACCGTCCATCCACCGACAATCTTGCTAACGGCGCCTTTCGCGAGGTGATTTGTTCCGGCGCCAACGGGAATCTGCCAGGAGTAATTCGCCACCAGACGATGGGTGACGTCAAATTCGGAATTCCCGCGTTCGGCGCGTATGTCGAAAGAGTCGCGCGGATAGGGCGGGAACTGAATATTGTTGCCGATAGGAATGAGCGGGTCGGCGCCGTCGTCGATCGCGTGGGAATAGGTGTACGCGCCTTGCACGGAGAAGCCATGCGAGAAACGCTTGGTGATGTTGAGCTCAAGAGCGTGGTAAATGGAATTGGCGATGCTGGTAAAAAGTTCGGCTTGAAGAAAAGCGCTATTGTTGGCGGCAATAAAAGGAAGCGTGCCGCTGCTCGGGCCGAGCCAAAGATTGCTGAATTGCAGCGTCTCCTGCGTGCAGTTGAGAGGATTTCCCGGCACACAAAAAGCTTCTAATTGGGAAACCAAAGCCGGTTGCGGGGGATTGCCGTCGACAAGCCGGAGCAGATGGGTTCCCTTTGACCCTACGTAGTTGGCTTCCAAGAGCAAGCTGGGAGCAGGCTCAATCTGGATTCCCGCGCTCCAGTTCTGCGAATAGGGTGTTCGCAGATGGGGATCCACGAGCATGGGAAGAATCGGCGAGCAGGGCTGGCCCGGGGGCGGACAGTTGTTCACCGTTGCTGAGGGCGTGAAGTTCGTGAGAGGGGTCAGGTTGGACAGGGTGCATTGCGAAAGTAGAGCCGGATTCGGCATGCCTGCCTGCAGGCTTCCTGCGAATTCCAGGACGCCGGGGCAGGTTTGCGTTTCGAGCATTTGGAAAGGCGGGTCGCCGCGAATCAGGCTGACCAGTTGCCCGAAAACGCGGTCATGGTAAATGCCGTAGCCAGCGCGAATCGACGTTTTGCCGGTGCGGAAGGGATCCCAGGCGACTGACAAGCGTGGTTCGACGTCCTTCCAGTCATCTTGATAGAGCGGAGTCCTGCCGGAACCCTCCCCGACCTGGACGAAAGTGAGCGGCGCGGGGCTATCAGGAGGAACAAGAAGGGTGGACATGCGGTTTTGCGTTTCCACCGGCACGCCGAAGAATTCGTAGCGCAAGCCGTACGTGAAGGTGAGATTAGGAATAATTTTGTAGGAGTCCTGCGCGTACAGCGCAAATTCGCGCTGGCGGAAACCGCGAATATCGGTGGGCGTGCGAGTGCCAGCGTTATTGAAGAACTGCGCCTGCGTTTCGAAGTCGATGCCCCCATAAAGAAGCCAAACGAGATTTTGGAATATAGGATCCTGATCTATGGCGGTTCCTGTCATCGCGGCCGGGATTCCAAAATTGGAGAAGATAGACGAGTCCGTGATAGTGCGCGAAGCGAAATTGTTCGAGCTGTTCGAATAGACGCCGCGATACTCGCCGCCGGTCTTGATGGAATGGCGGCCCAGCACCCAGGAAATGTTGTCGCCCGCCGTGTAGGTTCCAGCGTCCCGCGTCGAGCCGCTGGTGTCACCCAGGAAAATGCAGCCAAACCCCGCGACGCTGCTCGGCAGCGGAACGTCCAGGCCGCGGCCGACGGCGTCCACAAATTGGCTGTTGTTCAGGCCGTCGAAGGTGCTTGTGCCGGTGCAAGTGAGAGGGAATTCCAGGCGGTTGAAAGCAAGATGCAATTCGTTGATGAGAGTTTGCAGGGCCGTTGACGTCAGGCGTGCCGTGAGGTTGTGATTGTGCTGCAGCGTGGAAACGCCGCCGATGTCGCCGATGCCGTTGGCGTAGATAAAATCTTCGTGCTGGTAGTTCGAATCAGAATACTGATTGAAAGTGTAGCGCACCGAAAGCATCGCCTGTTCAGAAAAATCGTGATCGATGCGGCCGGTGACGCTGTCGGCGTTCGAGAGGGAATGGCTCGGGTAATGAACGATGCCGCGAGCGCCATCGATGTAGTCGGCGGGCTGCGGATTGGGGTAAAGCGCGAGGACGGCCTGCACAGTTGGATCGAACGGCTGGCCAAAAATATCTTCCGGCGAACCTTGCGTAACGTCCACGGGCGTCCCGAGGTACGTGAACTGCCCGGTCTTGAACTCCTTCGTGGGCACGATGCTGGATCGCAGGAGCGTCGTGCT
>DASPTW010000047.1:0-19059 GCA_035623215.1 Candidatus Acidiferrum sp. | reverse complement strand
TAGCAGCCAGCGGGATGGAATCGGTCAGCTCAAGCTGAGCAAGAATCGCCTGGCAATGTGCGCAGCCGACGATGTGTTCTTTCGCCGAGTTCATTTCCTCAGGAAGCAGCGAGCGTTCGTGATAAGCAGCGAGCATTTCCGGGTCGAGACACGAAGAACTTGGAGAACTGGGGACTGAAGAAAAATCTGCGGCAGTCGGCGAGCCCGCCACGGAGCGCAGATGGCGGGAGAGCGCTTTCTCAAACATGCGGTCGCGATCTTCAGGCGCCATGGGCTTCTCCATCACTAGAACGATGCTGCGTGGCAATCTTGCAACGCAGGCTCATAACGGACGCTTTCCGGCCCTCAGGCCTGGCGCCGGGGAGGGCGGCAGCAATTTATCCAAGTCCAAAGCGGTATTTTCGGCGCTGTATTCGAGACAAAGCGCGATTTCCGCGTCGCTCAAGCCGGGCTGTGCGGCAGAACCATTGGCGGCAACAAAGCCGCGGCGGAGAATTTCTTCGACGGACTGGCGCAATTCGCGGCGAATGCTGTCGAGATGACGGGAGACGCTGGATTCGTGCTCGCCCAAAACGCGGCCGATTTCGGCGAGCGTTTTTTCTTCGGCGTAATAAAGGCGGAGGCGGTCTTTTTCGAGTGGCGCGAGGCGATCGAGCGCAGCGTGAAGAGCGCGAGTGAAAAGGGAGACGTACAGTTCGCGGCGCGGGTCGCCAGCCTGAGGCAGCTGGCCAAGCGGGAGTTTTCGCACCGATTCGGAACTCTCCTCCTCGGGAAGTTCCTCAAAGCGTCGGCTAGCGCGAATGGAATCGATGTGGCGCTGCGCAAGCACGGCGCGGAGCCAGGTTTTCAACGAGCTGCGGCCGTGGAAATAACGGAATAAAGAGCGTTTTTCTGCGGAGGAATCGGCCAATCCATACAAATCGGTGAATAGAGAGTCAGCGAGATCGCAAGCTTCGGGGGAACCGGGCGGGCAACGAAGAATTGCCGCGGCAGCAGTGCGCAGGTAAGGGCGATAGGTCGCAAAAAAATGTTCCCATGCGGATTCGGACCCGGCAGTGCAGGCCACGGCGATAGCCAGGTCTTCCAAATGAAGAGTGTTTAGGTATTGTTCGAGTTTTTGGGAAGTGCAGGAAGAGGTGGAAAAGCTTTTTCCGGCGCTGCATTCGAGAGCAGCGGTAAAACGGTCACGAGCGAGGCCCCAGCGGGCGGCTTGGGATTGAGTGTAGAGCTTTTCGAGCAGGGAGGAGAGGCGCCGGAGCGTCCGGGAAAGATCCTCGAGGGAAGTTTCTCGACTGCGGCTTGGCGATTCGTCAGTCATCGACAGAAAGAGGCTCAGGGTGGGGGTAGCGGGCCACCGCTGGGGTACTCCCTGCATCCTAGCATACGCCCGGCGGACAGAAGCGGGTTCGCAAAACTCAACAACCCTGCCCTAAATTGGAGTATCCTATAAAGTGCGTTGCGCCCCCAGACGCGCAACCGAAACCGCCTCGCCGGGTTAGAGCAGGGTGCGCTTGAACAGCGTACGTGAGTACAGTAGCGAATTCGCGACGCTAGTACCAAAGTCCTATTCGGACACTCCAGCCTCGTCGGTACCGTGGTACTGGCAAAGCGCATCTCCTATTCTGCCAGCGGACTTGGGAACGCTAGGTAGCCCTAGAGCCCCATTTTCGCAAAACAGAATTCTCACGAGGCGGCACGCGGATGACAACGATGCTTGCAGATCCACCACGGAAGACCACAATGGGAGTTGGGTTCGACGCCAACCGCCGCGCCGGCGACCCCCAAGCTTGGAAAAAGGCCATCGGGAGCAGACCGGTTCCAGCACGCCTGGCAATGCTGCCGGAATCAAAGCCCCGCTGGGACCGGATCGGAATCAGCGCCGGAGCCCAGGTAGCGATACTGGTTTTCGTGCTGATGATCCCCCTGGTTTTTCCGCAGCAGATGAAGACGGCCCTGCATTACCAGATCGTGGAGTTGATGCAGCCGGTGACTGAGATTCCGGTTGCGCCACCTCCCCCTCCGCCGCCAAAAATCAAGCCGAAAATTACGCCGACGCCTAAGCCGGAAGTACCAGAGCCGGTCAAGCTGAATCCGAAGCAGCCGCACGTGTTTTTGACGGCGAAAGTGCTTCAGCCAAAGGTGCAGACTGTGGAAGCAAAGCCGGTAGAACTGAATCCGGCATTTGACGCCGTGAAATTTGAGATGAAGACGAACGAACCGAAGCGTCCGAAAGAGGACGTGAAGGTCGGAAATTTGTCGACGGGCAGCGCGGCGACCCCGACGATTAAGACACCAGTAGACGTCAGCAAGGTGCAAACCGGAGGATTTGGGGATCCCAACGGCGTGCCAGGAAAGGGCGACCCGAACAAAGCGACGAACGTGAATCGGGCAGGCTTGCCGACTTTGCCGGGCGGGCCCGGATACGGAAACGGAACGGGCGGCGACAAAGGCATGCGCGGCACCGTGGCGAGCACGGGATTTGGCAATGGTGTAGCAACTCCTCCACCGGCACCAGCCAAGCATGGCTCGGTGCAATCGACGGGCTTTGCGGATCAGACAGCGGTTACCGATGCCCCGAAGAAAAAAGCCGCGAGCGCCGACAGCGGCACGACGCCAGTTGACATTCTGGACAAACCGCACCCCGAGTACACAGCGGAAGGGCGTAACCTGAAAATAGAAGGCGACGTGGTGTTGGACATGGTGTTCCTGGCCAACGGGAGCATCCAGGTCAACAAGGTTATCAGCGGACTGGGCCACGGGCTCGACGAAGCTGCGGTCAAAGCGGCACAGCAAATCAAGTTCAAACCGGCTAAGCGCGACGGGCAAGCAGTAGATTTCCCGGCGCGCGTACGAATCGAATTCCGTTTGGCGTACTGAGGGGAGAGAGAAAATGCGTAAAGTGGCAGTAATTCTATACGTGTTGATTTTGGGTGGGCTTGGGACGCTCGCCTCCGCGGCGACGCCGAATCCGCCGGATCAAGCGCGAACCATGGCGGACGTGATCGATCGCGTGATCACGAATGAGAACCGGTCCATCCAGCAGATCCGGCAATACTCCCCGCTGGTGGAAACCTACATTCAAAACTTGAAGACGGACAAAGAACTTGGGTATGTCCCGGCTGGAGACAAATATTTTCTGGGCCGCGCGGACTTTTCGAAGGGCGTCGAGCTGGTGTCACTGACGGACGTAAACACGAAAGGCAAAAAGATTCTCGGAGCAATCGGAAATTTCTTTTCGTTCTCCGCGGAGTTCATTCCTGGCGGCTTTTTGCAGATGGTGTTCATCGATACGAACGGCTTCGACAAGCAACACTACAGGTTCGACTACGTGCGCCGCGAATTCCTTGGCGAAGTGCGGTGCCTGGTATTCGATGTGACGCCGCTTGAGAAGTCAGGCAAGGGCCGCTTCCTAGGCCGCATTTGGGTGGAAGACCAGGACTACAACATTGTGAGGTTCAACGGCGGATACGGAGGCAACGGACATTCGAGCTGGTATTTCCACTTCGACAGCTGGAGAACGAACGTGCAGCCCGGCATATGGATGCCGAGCTTTGTGTACAGCCAAGAGTCCGATTTGCACTACGCGATTACCAAGAAGCTGGATTTTAAAGCGCAGACGCGGCTGTGGGGTTACAACCTCGGCGCGGCCGGACAAGAGCAGGAATTGAGCAAGATCCTGGTCGAGACGCCGGTGCAAGACGATACGAAGACTTCCAATGACCTTTCGCCGATTCAAGCGCAGCGCTCCTGGGACCGCCAGGCGGAAGACAACGTGATTGACCGGCTGGAGCGAATTGGGTTGCTAGCACCGCGCGGAGAAGTGGACAAGGTTCTCGAGACGGTGGTGAACAACCTCGAGGTCACGAACAACATTGACGTGGAGCCTGAAGTGCGCTGCCGGGTGATGACGACTTCAACGCTGGAATCGTACACCGTCGGGCACACGATTGTGTTGAGCCGCGGCTTAGTCGACGTGCTGCCAGACGAGGCCAGCCTGGCAACGATGTTGTCCCATGAACTGGGGCACATTGTTCTGGGCCACCGGCTGGATTCTTCGTACGCTTTCTTCGACAACTTGCTGGTGGAAGACAAGGACACGTTCCGGCACTTTGGATTCCAGCGGACGCCGGATGAGGAGAAGGCAGCTAACGCGAAGGCGATTCAAATCCTGAACAATTCGCCGTACAAAAACCAGCTCGGGAACGCAGGGTTGTTCCTGACGGCGCTGACAACGCGCGAAAAGGAAATTCCGAATCTAATCAGCGGACACTTGGGCAATCGAGTTCCGGTCATTGGCGATTTGAAATCCACGACTCCAGTGGACCAGAAGCAGAATCCGCAGATGATCGCGGCGCTGCCACTGGGCGGGCGCGTGAAAATGGACCCGTGGAACGACAAGCTGGAGTTGATCAAGAGCAAGCCGACGGGTACGGTGGCTGAACGGGAGAAGATGCCATTCGAAGTGACGCCATTCATGCCGTACCTCACGCGCTACGGAAGCGACGCTGGAAAGCCGATTGCGGCAAGCACAGCGGCACAGACGGACGGAAAAACGGGCGAAACCGCTCCTGGAAAGCCGTAAAGCGGCCCGTTCAAGCGAAAGATCAAACGGCCCGGGGAGGCACATTCCCGGGCCGTTTCCTTTTAAGTTTCCTCTCTTGGGATTCGTGTGAGTTTCTCATTGAGGCGCGGAAAGCGCGCGGATGAGTTTGTAGTTGAAGTCCACTCCATCGTAGAAGTCCTGCACGCCCACGCGCTCGTCTTTACCGTGGGCGCGTTCATCGTTCACATCGAAAAACATGCACGAAATGCCGTACGTCGGAATGCCGGCGATGCGGGTGATTCTGCCGTCGGTGGCGCCGGTGGACATGGTAGCGACGAGAGGAACGCCCGGCCACATGACGGCCAGCGTTTTCTCCATAGCGTGCATGACTTCGGGCAGAAGCGGAGAAGGAGGCACCGGCACCACAGGCACGACTTTTCCGTCCGGGCCAATCTGTGGAACGAAAGTTATTTTGACTTTGGGATCGTTGGCGACGCGCTCCAGAGTTTTAAGAACTTCCTGCGGGTCTTCACCGGGAAAAATGCGGCAGTTGACGTTGGCGCGCGCGGTTTGCGGAAGCGCGTTGGGAGCGTGGCCGCCGGAAAGCATGGTGGCAACGCAAGTGGTGTGGAGCAGCGAATTGAAGTAAGGAGACTGGGAAAGGCGCTGCACGGCGGCGGGATCGGGTGGGTCCTTGGCGATGGCTTTCATGTCCGCGGAGATTTGCCCGGTCATCAGCGCGGCGCTGCGTTCGAAATAGTTGCGAGTGATTTCGTTCATGTGCAGAGGAAAAGTGAACGATTGCAAGCGGGAGAGCGCCCCCGCCAAGTGATAGATGGCGTTATCGGGAGTAGGAATGGAGCTGTGGCCGCCGGGGTTGAGGGATTCAAATTGGAAGTCGACGTAAACTTTTTCGCTCGCCTGAATGCCAGCCAGAGTGCGCTTGCCGTGGTCCATTTCAAATTCGCCGCCGTCGAGGTTGATGCAATATTCGGCGTCCACCCAGTCGCGATGTTCTTTCAGGAGCCAATCCACACCGTTAGAGGAACCGCCTTCTTCGTCGGCGGTAAGGGCGACGATGATGTCGCGGTCGGGTTGAAAGCCTTCTTTTCGCAAGCGAAGAAAATTGGTCACGAGAATGGCGTCGCCTTCCTTCATGTCTTCGGTGCCACGGCCGTAGAAGAAGCCGTCTTTTTCGATGAATTCGAAGGGATCGGTGGTCCAATCCGAGCGGAGAGCTTCGACGACGTCAAGGTGGCCGATAAAGAGGATAGGCTTACGCTTTCCGGTGCCGCGGAAGCGCACGACAAGATTCTTTTTGCGCTCGTTGGGACCGGCTACGTGGACGTCACTTTCCGAGAAACCGCCCGAGCGCAATCGCGCGGCCATGGCTTCCGCAGCAGTGGTTACGTTACCAACGGAATCGGTGGTGTTGATCTCAATGAGTTGTTTGAAGATGTCGCGTGCTAGCTGCTTGGTGGCGTCGAGCGTTTGTGTCCGAGCCTGGAGTGCGGCAGCGACCATTAAACAAAACGTCAGGATCCAGCGAAAAGCTGTTTTCATCTGCTTCCCTTGAGATAGAAATTCACGAAAATGGCAATCCGGGCGGCGCCGATGGCGCTTGGAGCGCAAAGCGCAGACATCCCGACAAGCGAGACGCAGCCCAAAACAGCAAAATCATGCCGAAGCCCCGGTCCAGAAATAGAAAAACAACGAACGCGATAAAGACGGCGAGGCCCGTTCGGTCGGGATGCATGAGCGGGGCAGGCAGGCGTCCGTTGACGAAACGGGCCAGTTCCCGAGGCCACTTGAAGACCCAATACAAGCTGAAAATAGGAATTAGGTGAAACCAAGCGGCGCGCAGGGGCGAAATCGTGTAGCCACCTGAAGTGGCTTGCTTCAGAACGAGATGAAACTCGTAGGCGAAAACCATCCAATAGACCAGGCAGATAAATTGCGCGAGAAACAGGTAAATCGGCGGAATCGAGAACGGCTCTTTGAGAAGCTCGGGATGGAGAACGGCGGTCACGATTTCGGTGATGAACGTAGCGACTCCGAGCAGGTAGCCGACCCAGATGCGCGGAAATGGAGGCAGCGCGCCTGGCGACACTGGCTGTCCTTGGGTTGCTCCGTCCGGCCAATCCATTCCACCCTCAAGAAATCTCCTTGGGAGAGTAACGGCGTGGCCGCCAGTCCGTCAAACCATGCGCGGCTGGACTTTTCAGACTTGCGTTCGGAGGATTTGCTTCGAGCGGTGGGGCTTTCATAAACTGGCGCAAGTTGGAATGGCGAGGAGCCCTGGGAGGAAAAGATGAAACTGGCTCAAAAACGAATGATGCAAATTCTGTTGGGTGTCGCGATTTTTGCTTCAGGGATTGCCGCGGGCTCACTGCACGCGCGCAACGCAGCGGCGCAAAACCGCTTCGGCCAGCCAAAAACGGTGCTGCACATTGTGGTTTACAAATTTCGAGACAACGTGTCGAATTACGACCGGGGGAAAACGATCAATGGTATCAAGGAGATGGCGGGGAAAATTCCAGGCATCAAGAATGTGTGGCTGAAGACGGAGCGCAACCAGGTGCGCGATTTTAGCGGAGTCTACGCTATCGAGTTTACTAGCGCGGAAGCGGCCGCGGATTACGCCGAAAGCCCTGTGCACGAGGCCTGGTCGAAGACGTGGCAAGAGCAGCGGGAAAACAGCCTCTCGTTCCAAGTTTCCAATCCGTAGTCGAGGGCCGCATTCCGCTGGCCAGCAGCTGACGGCTTGGCGTCTCGAATTCGGCACAGCCTCCGCAACCGAGTGCCAAGCGTGCAAGGAGCGCTGCTAGAATCGTTCTATCTCTGTGGCTTCCACTCCAGAGCCTTGGTGCGCGCGGATGCAAAGCCCTGAAAATCCCTCTCTAAACCAACCTGAGAAAAAGTGGCGGCTGGGCTTCTGGAGCCTCATAGCGACGCAGTTTCAGGGCGCGTTCAACGAGAATGGCCTGAAATTTCTGGTCATCTACTTGATTCTGGCCATCGAAAAAGATAAAGCGCAACGCGACCGCATGGAGTTGCTTGTAGGTGTGCTTTTCGCCGCGCCCTTCATTCTGTTTTCGCTGACGGGCGGTTATCTCGCGGACCGCTTCAGCAAACGCAGTGTGACCATTTGGACAAAGATATTTGAAGTCGGAGTGATGCTGTTTGCCGCTGCGGCGTTAATTCAACCCAATCTGCAATTGGCCCTCGCCGCGATCTTTTTGGCGTGCACTCAGGGAGCTGTGTTTGGACCCTCAAAGTACGGACTACTTCCAGAACTGCTTCCCGCGCAAGAGCTCTCCTGGGGTAACGGAGTTTTGGAACTGGGCACTTTCCTCGCGATTATTCTGGGCAGCATGGGCGGTTCTTACCTCGCAGAGGCGTTCAACGGGAGAGAAGTGTACTCAGGCGCGTTGCTGCTGGGTTTCACTATTGTCGGATTGGTTTGGAGCTTTGGAATCAGCCGCGTTCCGGCTGGAGATCCTCAGAAGAGATTTCACCTCGCATCGTTGATTGATGTGTGGTCACCCATGAAGCTGATTCGCGGGGACCGCGTGCTTTGGCTGGCGGTGCTGGGCAATACGTATTTCTTCTTCGTCGCCGGGCTGCTGCAGTTTGACATTTTCATTTATGGCCAAGACGTGCTGCACATTCGTGCTACGGAGGGCGGCTTTCTTCAGGCAGCCGTGGCCATCGGGATCGGCGTTGGGAGCTTCGCAGCAGGATACCTGTCGGCGGGAAAGATTGAATACGGACTGATTCCGCTCGGTTCGGTGGGCATGACGGGGCTTGGACTTTGTTTGGCCATACCGGACTTGTCGTTTCGAGCGGTTTTGTTGCTGCTGGCAGGCCTCGGCTTCTTTGGCGGGTTTTTCATCGTGCCAATCAGCGCGCTGATCCAGCATCTCCCTGAGGAAGAGAAGAAGGGCGGAGTCATCGGCGCGGCCAACTGGCTTTCGTTTGTGGGAATCGCCGCGGCTTCCGGAGTTTATTATGCGGCAACGCATTACCTGCACCTGACTCCGAGCGGAATCTTTTTTTGGTCGGCAGTGGCGACGTTGGGGGCCACGGCGTATGTCGTATGGCTGCTACCGGATTCGCTGCTGCGGCTGCTGCTGTGGATTGCCACGCACACCCTGTACCGGTTGGACGTGGCCGGCCGTGAGAACGTGCCGGCGCGAGGCGGGGCGTTGCTTACTCCCAATCACGTTTCGATGGCGGACGCGGTGTTTTTATTGGCTTCGATTGACCGCCCGATCCGATTCTTGATGTTTCGCGGCTCGTACGAACATCCGCTGGTAAAGCCGTTCGCAAAAATTCTGGGAGTCATCCCAATTTCTTCGGATCAAGGGCCGCGCGAGATGATTCACTCCCTGCGCATGGCCACAGAAGCGCTAAAAAACGGCGAGCTTGTTTGTATTTTTCCGGAAGGGCAGCTAACACGCATCGGGCAAATGATGCCTTTCCGGCGCGGCATGGAGCGAATCATCAAAGGCGTGGATGTACCGATCATCCCGGTAAATCTTGACGGCGTATGGGGCTCCATTTTCAGTTTTGCTGGCGGGCGCTTCCTCTGGAAATTCCCCCGGCGGATTCCTTACCCGGTGCGCGTGACTTTTGGAAAGCCGTTGCCGCCGGCCACGACTTCGCTGGAAGTGCGACGTGTCGTTCAGGACCTTGGCGAGGAAGCGTTTGCGAGGCGCAAAAAGCGCATGCATACGCTGCCGGAGACTTTTACTTACACGGCGAGGCGGCATCCGTTCCGGTTTGCCATGGCGGACGGGCAAAGGCCGAAGCTGAATTATTTTTCGGCGCTGGTAGGAGCGTTAGTGTTGGCGCGCCGACTCCGCAAGCACTGGCAAGGCCAGGAGATGGTGGGCGTTTTGCTGCCGCCGTCAGTGCCGGGGGCGTTGGTGAACTTTGCGGCCATGCTCATGGGCAAGGTCCCGGTGAATTTGAATTACACGGTCTCAAACGAAACCCTGGCCTCTTGCGCCGCGCAGTGCAACTTGAAAACAGTGCTGACCGCGCGAGTTTTCCTGGAAAAAGTGAAGATTCAGCCACCGGGCGAAGTGCTTTTCATCGAAGACATCGCCAAGGACCCGGGATTTGGCGAAAAGCTCGCCGCAATGCTTGCAGCATGCTTTTTGCCGGCACGGGCGCTGGCGAAGTTCGCGGGCAGCAAACGGCGCGCCACGCTCGACGACACCGCGACGATTATCTTCTCCAGCGGCTCGACCGGCGATCCGAAAGGCGTGGTCCTCACGCATTACAACATCGCTTCCAACGTCGAACAGCTCAACCAGGTCTTTATGCTGCATGCGCACGACCGCATCCTGGGAATCTTGCCGTTCTTTCATTCCTTTGGTTTTACTGGAACGCTTTGCCTCCCTGCAGCAACGGGAATCGGCGTGGTTTTCCATCCGAATCCGCTGGATTCGCGCGTGATCGGCGCGCTCGTCAACAAATATGCCGTAACCATGCTGCTGGCCACTCCCACCTTCCTGAACGCGTACACGCGCCGGTGCTCGCCCGAGGATTTTGGCAGTTTGCGCTTTGTCATGGCTGGCGCGGAAAAACTGCCCGACCGCATTTCGCAGGCTTTCGAGGACCGCTTCGGCATCCGGCCGCACGAAGGTTACGGCTGCACGGAATGCTCGCCGGCAGTCACGGTGAATACGTTCGATTTTCGCGCAGCTTCTTTTCGGCAAGTCGGCGCGAAACGAGGGAGCATCGGCCATCCGCTGCCGGGAATCGCGGTGAAAATCGTCGATCCCGATACGCTGCAACCGGTTGCCATCGGCGAGCCGGGGCTGTTGCTGGTTCGCGGGCCAAACATTATGCGCGGCTACCTAAACAAGCCCGAGAAAACGGCAGACGTGCTCAAGGACGGCTGGTACAACACCGGCGACATCGCGCGCATGGACGAAGAAGGCTTCCTGCGCATCACCGACCGCTTGAGCCGGTTTAGCAAAATCGGCGGCGAAATGGTGCCGCACATCAAGGTGGAAGATTTGCTGCAGGAACTGGCGGGTGCGACTGAACAAACGTTTGTGGTGACCGCCGTTCCCGATGAGAAAAAAGGAGAACGGCTGGTCGTGCTGCATACGTTGGATGAGGAACGGCTGCAAGCGTGCCTGGAAAAATTGGGAAAGAGCGAGCTGCCTGCCCTATGGCGACCGCGGCCAGATCACTTCGTGCGCATCGAAAAACTGCCGTATCTAGGAACCGGAAAGCTCGACTTGCGAAAAGCACGCGAACTGGCGCTGGAACTATTGCACCCTGCCAACCAAGAATAGTTTCCTGCTAACTTCCAAAGATGGAATGAAAGAATGACTCCAGCCGAACACTAGACAATGGATGTTTTTGCGGAGGGGGAGATTCGCTCGGTGATGCGCGCGACCCACGACGGGGCAGCTAGATCCTCTTGGGGAGCCCGGAGCTGCTTCACTCATTCTTTATTTCTAACTTATTTATCATCAACAAGTTAGAGCGGTCCTTCTCCTAAGCCGGCTGCCGGATAACGCACTCGGGCTGGAAGTCACACAAGAGTGTGTCCTTCGTCACAATGCCCCGGCCATCTCTTCACCTACAGTGCGTATGGTGTTCATTACACGGTACCTAATAGGACCGAATTGGCCTGCTCGCCGGATTCGTCTTCTCTAGACTTAGCCGGGAACGGCACTCAGTTTTGAGAATGATGCATTTTGGAGGTCCCCATGACCCGGGCTCCTGTAATCCTCGACGGAAATGAAGCAGCTGCATCCGTCGCCTTTCGATTAAACGAAGTCATTGCGATTTATCCCATCACTCCGTCATCGCCGATGGGTGAGTGGGCGGACCAATGGCGTGCCGAAGGCAAGAAAAACATCTGGGGAGCCGTGCCGGACGTAATCGAAATGCAGAGTGAAGGCGGCGCCGCGGGAGCCTTGCACGGCGCATTGCAGACTGGGGCGCTCGGGACGACGTTCACCGCCTCTCAGGGATTGCTGCTGATGATCCCCAACATGTTCAAGATCGCGGGGGAATTGACGCCTGCGGTGATTCACGTGGCGGCGCGCACCGTTGCGACGCACGCGCTTTCGATTTTTGGGGATCACAGCGACGTTATGGCTGCGCGGTCGACAGGTTTTGCAATGCTGGCTTCCAATTCCGTCCAGGAAGCGCACGACTTTGCGCTCATTTCTCAGGCAGCATCGCTCGAATCGCGTATTCCGTTCTTGCATTTCTTCGACGGTTTCCGCACCTCGCACGAAGTCAACAAAATCATTCCGCTGCTCGACGAGGATTTGCGGGCCATCATCGAGGAAAAATTCATTCAGCAACATCGCGAGCGCGCCATGTCGCCCGATCAGCCAGTTTTGCGGGGAACGGCGCAGAATCCCGACGTTTTCTTCCAGGCGCGCGAAGCTTGCAATCCTTACTATCGCGCCTGCCCGCAAGTTGTTCAGGACGTGATGGACCGCTTCGAGAAACAGACCGGGCGCAGCTATCATCTATTCGATTACGTGGGTGCGCCGGACGCCGAGCGCGTCGTAATCCTCATGGGCTCGGGCGCGGGTGCAGCCGGAGAATGCGTCGCGGCGCTGCAAAAGTCCGGCGAAAAAGTCGGCTTTCTGAAAGTTCGGCTCTACAAGCCATTTTCAATGAAGGATTTCTTCGCCGCGCTTCCCGGCAGTGTGCGCAGCATCGCTGTGCTCGACCGCACGAAGGAACCGGGCAGCGTTGGCGAGCCGCTGTATCAAGAAATTGTGACCGCCTTCATGGAGCGCCACGCCGGAAATGGCGCAAGGCCGATGCCGCGCATCATCGGCGGCCGCTACGGGCTTTCGTCGAAAGAATTCACTCCGGCAATGGTGAAAGCCATCTTTGACGAACTGAAGAAGCCGCAGCCGCAAAATCACTTTACCATCGGCATACAAGACGACGTTACGCACACGAGCTTGAACTACGATCCTGCATTCTCGACCGAAGACCCGCGAACCGTGCGCGCGCTTTTCTATGGCCTGGGGTCTGACGGCACGGTGGGCGCAAACAAAAACTCCATCAAAATCATCGGCAAAGGCACGGGCAACCATGCCCAAGGCTATTTCGTGTACGACTCGAAGAAAGCAGGCGCCGTCACCGTTTCGCACGTGCGGTTTGGTCCCGACCCCATCGAATCCACCTATCTAATTACTAAGGCCAGTTTCGTAGCCTGCCATCAGTTTCAGTTCATCGACCGTATCGACGTTCTTTCCGCCGCGGAAACGGGCGCGACTTTCCTCCTGAACGCGCCCTTTGGCCCGGACGAAATCTGGAATCACCTGCCGCGCGAAGTGCAGCAAACCATCATCGACAAAAAGCTGAAGGTTTTTGTGATTGACGGCTACAGCGTAGCGCGCGAAGCGGGCATGGGCAGCCGCATCAACACCATCATGCAGACCTGCTTTTTTGCCATTAGCGGCGTCCTACCGCGCGACGAAGCCATCGCCGCCATCAAGCACGCCATCGAAGAAACCTATGGAAAGCGCGGCGAAGCGGTGGTGCAGAAAAACTTCGCCGCAGTCGATCGGGCTGTTTCGCGTCTGCACGAAGTCAAAGTGCCCGCGAAAGTCTCCGCCGCATTCGAAATGCTCCCGCCGGTCCCGTCGCATTCGCCCGCGTTTGTTCGCAACGTTGTTGGGCCTATCATTGCGGGCAATGGTGATTCCCTACCGGTCAGCGCGCTGCCCATCGATGGCACTTTCCCGACGGCCACCGCGCAGTGGGAGAAGCGCAATATCGCGCAGGAAATTCCTGTCTGGGATACGGAGCTGTGCATTCAATGCGGCAAATGCGTGCTGGTCTGCCCGCATTCGGTCATTCGCGCCAAGGTGTACGACTCCTCACATTTGGCCAACGCACCGGCGACCTTCCTCTCCAGCAAGCCGCGCTGGCGCGAGTTCGAATCATTGCGCTATACGCTGCAAGTTGCGCCGGAAGACTGCACCGGCTGCCGGATGTGCGTGGAGGTATGCCCGGCAAAGAGCAAGAGCGAAGTGAAACACAAAGCCATCAACATGGAGCCGCAAGCGCCGCTGCGCGACAAGGAGCGCGTGAACTGGGAATTCTTCCTCTCGCTGCCAGACTTCAACCGCGAGCGCATTTCCCACAGCCAGGTGAAAGACGTCCAGCTTCTGGAGCCGCTGTTCGAATTCTCCGGCGCCTGCGCGGGCTGCGGCGAAACTCCTTACATCAAACTCTTGACGCAGCTCTTCGGCGATCGCCTCTTGGTTGCCAACGCCACGGGCTGCTCGTCCATCTACGGCGGAAATCTGCCTACGACGCCCTACTCGGTGAATCGCGAAGGCCGCGGCCCAACATGGTCCAACTCGCTCTTCGAGGACAATGCCGAGTTTGGTTTGGGCATGCGTCTGGCGATCGACCAACACGCTTTGTACGCGAATCATTTGCTGACCAAACTCTCGAGCCATTTAGGTGACACGCTGGTGAAGGAACTGCTCGAGGCCGACCAATCCAAAGAACCGGGCATCGAAGCGCAGCGCGCGCGCGTCGCGGAGCTCAAGCGCAAGCTTGCTTCTATCGATTCGCCAGAGGCCCGTGCACTGCTCACGGTAGCCGACTGCCTGGTGCGCAAGAGCGTCTGGCTGGTCGGCGGCGATGGGTGGGCGTACGACATCGGCTTCGGCGGCTTGGATCACGTCCTTGGATCAGGCCGTAACGTCAACGTCCTGGTCCTCGACACCGAAGTGTATTCGAACACCGGCGGCCAGATGTCCAAAGCCACTCCGCGCGCAGCCGTCGCCAAATTTGCCACCGGCGGAAAAGAAATGGCCAAGAAGGACCTGGCTATGGAGGCCATCAGCTACGGTTATGTGTACGTAGCGCGCGTGGCCATGGGCGGCAACGATACGCACACGGTCAAAGCCTTCCTTGAAGCGGAAGCTCACAACGGGCCGTCACTCATTATCGCTTACAGCCATTGCATCGCGCACGGCTATGACATGGCTTACGGCTTGAACCAGCAGAAGAGCGCGGTGCTTTCCGGCTACTGGCCGCTCATGCGCTACAACCCTGCACTTCGTCTCGAAGGCAAGAATCCTTTCCAGCTCGATTCGAAAGCGCCGAGCATCCCGCTCAAGCAATATGCCTATCAGGAAGCTCGCTACACGATGCTGGCGCGCAGCAATCCGAAGGCGGCGCGCGAATTGCTCCACGAAGCCCAGGATGACGTCGAGCGGCAGTGGAGAGTCTATTCCAACCGCGCTGCAATGCCGGGCCGCGCCGCCACTCCTGACATTGCTCCGCATGAACCTGAAGAAACCGCCGTCGAAACCGTAAAGAAGGGAGGCGACGACGAATGAGCAATCTGTCTGCACGCTACCTGGGCTTCACTCTGAAGTCGCCTCTGGTGGCTTCCGCGGGGCCCGTTTGTGAATCCGTGCCAAACATCCGCGAACTTGAGGACGCTGGCGTCGGCGCCGTCGTTCTTCCATCTCTTTTTGAAGAACAGCTCGAACTGGAAAGCTGCGCTTTAGATGAAGATCTCTCCCGGGGCACCGAGAGTTTTCCCGAATCCCAGACCGTTCTTCCCGATCTGCAAACCTATAACCTTGGTCCAGACGGCTACCTGGACCTCATAGATGCTGCAAAGGCTGCTGTTGAGATTCCCGTGATTGCCAGCCTCAACGGCGTTTCCCCAGGTGGCTGGGCCGAATACGCCCGTTTGATGGCGGAAGCCGGCGCCGACGCCATCGAACTGAACATCTACTCCATCCCCACCGAGCCCGCCGAGAGCTCGACAGACGTCGAGAAGGGCTACGTCGAATTGGTGCGTCAGATCAAGCGCACCGTGCGTGTCCCCGTGGCCGTGAAGCTCTCACCGTTTTTTAGTGCTCCCGCGAATATCGCCATGCGTCTCGATGACGTCGGCGCAAACGGCTTGGTTCTTTTCAACCGCTTCTATCAACCCGACTTCGACATCGAGTCACTCGAAGTTGTGCCTCGCCTCACACTGAGCCATCCGGATGAATTACTCTTACGCTTGCACTGGGCGGCCATCCTTACTGACCACGTCGAAGCTGATCTCGCCATCACCGGCGGAGTTCATACCGCAACGGATGTCGTCAAATGCATCATGGCCGGCGCGAATGTGGCCATGATGGCCTCCGCGCTTCTGCGACGGGGAATTGCTCACGTCACAACCGTGCTTGCGGACCTTCGCCGCTGGCTCGAAGAGCACGAGTATGATTCGGTCCAGCAAATGTGCGGGAGCATGAGCCGGCGCTCTGTGTCCGATCCGACCGCCTTCGAGCGCGGGAACTATATGCGCGTGCTTAGTTCGTATACGTTCCGCTCCACCGCCGCCAGCAAATAGCCTCTTCAGCCCGGTGGTGGCGCGAGACTGGACAACCACCGGTATTTCGCGCCAAGCACACCTGCGTTTTGCTTTCGTTGCCTGCATGGTTACATGGTGTTACGTTCTTTCAAAGACACCCCGGAGGTCATCCGATGCGAGCTTTCCGTGCGAAGCATCGTTGGGATTTCGTTTTCGTGATCCTGCTTTTCTGCTCTCCATTTCCGCTGGCCGCGCAGGACAAACCAGTTCCCTCTGGCGACTTGAAAATCGGATTTCTCGTGGACTCTTTGAAAGTTGAGCGCTGGCAAACCGACGTGGATCAATTTCAGAAGCGCGCTGCGGAGCTGGGGGCGCAAGTTCAGGTGGAGATTGCAGACGGGAACGATGACCTGCAGCTCCAGCAAGCCCAAAAACTCTTGGATTCCGGCGCTAAAGCCTTAGTTCTTGTCGCCCACGACGCAAAAAAAGGCATGCGCATCGTCGCAGCCGCCAATCGCAAGGGAGTCCCCTTGATTTGCTATGAACGCTTGGTTCGTAATCCCGATGTCACCTTTTTCATCGGCATCAATGCGGCTGCAGTTGGCTTCCTCCAGGCTTATACGCTGACGCAGCAGGCCCCAAAGGGAAACTATGTGCTGCTGGCCGGTTCAACGGAAGACGTGAATGCGCACATTTTGCACGACGAGCAGATGAAAGTCCTCAAACCTTTGGTGGATCGCGGGGACATCAAGGTTGTGGCGGACTATTGGATCAAGGACTGGAGCCCAACGGAAGCCTATGCCCGCATGGCGGAGGCCTTGGATCGCACAAAGGGAGATGTCACCGCCGTGCTCGCCTCAAATGACGGTATGGCCGGGGGCGCCGTACAAGCGATGCAGGACCGCAAGCTCCCCCGGAAAGTCCTTGTCTCGGGTCAAGATGCGGATTTAGCCGCTATTATTCGAATTCTCGACGATACGCAAACCTTCACCATTTATAAGCCACTCGTGTCGCAAGCCAAGCTCGCCGCAGAAGCTGCCGTGACGCTTGCCAAAGGCCAGCAAGTCAAAACCAACACCGAAATTTCTGTCGGTGAAACGAGCATTCCTGCAATTCTCTTGTCGCCGGTCGTCGTCACCAAGGACAACATCAAGCAAACGGTCATCAAGGATGGGTTCCAAAACTTGGAGACGATTCAGAAGAGCTTGCCGAAGGAAAAGTGGCCGCAGTAGTTCTGGAGTCGTTAGGGCCGGACGCTGTTATTTCAAATTCCAGAAGGAAGGATCGGGTTTCATCAATTCGAATCCAGCGTCCCACGCTTCATGGCTGCGCCATACCACTTCTGCGTCGGCTTTGCGCCCAGTCTCAGGATGGATCAAGCGCACTCGCTTATGTAGAGGCAGGTCGGCTCCCACCACGGCCATGCATCCAGAATGGCTTACGTCCACGGTGACGGCGTTGGCGGTTTCCTTTGCGCCGCCCTGTTCCCACTCGACTAGTAGTTTGACACGGGAAATGATGCGTTTGTGGCCTCTTAGCCGCTCCCAACGTTCTTGCAAAGCAGTTGCTGCTGGATTCGGTGCGATGCTGACGGTCATGACGGGCCTCACTGTGGGGGTGTCGCCGGGGCCTAGGACGAGCAATCTAAGCTAGCGCCGCGAAACGCTCAGGTCAATAGTACTTTTTCGAGGACGGCGATCTGACTACTCCTGGCACCCCCCGATTCTCTTTGATTTCGGGGCCCTCCTAGTCGTCAGGTGACCTGATCTTGTCCCGACAGGGCTTGCGCCCGCTCCTGTATTTGCAGTCTCTGATTGCGCACATTGGTACCACACAGGACTTAATCCATTCTTTTCTTTTATTGCCAAGCGCCTGCGGCAAAAATCTTCGGCGCCCGTTGCTCCGTTCGGCTTCTGCCTGTTCATCGTGCGTTCCTCGCTAACCAGAGGACTTATTCGCCCTTCAACCTGGTCGACGCGGCCACAACGGTGGTGCAGCGGTGGTATGGGCTTCAGATTCGAAAAATTCAAGAGGAGATTCGCTTTGCGAAAGATCAACGGATTCTGCAGTGTGGTCCTCATCGGGACTCTCTCCCTAATTCCAACCGCGTTTTGCAGAGCAGGCACGGATGACAATGTCCCAAAAACGGAGACTGAGACTACGGCTTCAGTTCCTCAGCCCAGCGCTGCTCGTATTCTCAATTCGGAAGATTCCTCAGACGCGCAGGCTCCTCGCCAGGCCGCAAAGGGGAGCCGCGAAACAGGATTGGTCGGCGTTGGAATCCGGCTGTCAACCCTGGGTGCTGGCGCCGAGGTCGGCGTCTCTTTAGGCCGGAGAGTGAACGTTCGCGGTGGCTTCAACATCTTCCAATACAACCGTGGTTTCAACCACGATGGAATCGCTTACAAAGGCCAGCTCAATCTGCGCTCTGGCGAAGCCCATCTGGATTGGTATCCGTTCGGCCACGGTTTTCACCTGACTCCCGGGCTCTTGGTCTACAACGGCAATGGAGCAACGGCGACAGCCAGCGTTCCCGGCGGCAGCACTTTCACCCTCGGCAGCACTACTTACCTCAGCGACCCTACAAATCCCGTCGCCGGCGCCGGCAAACTCGACTTCGTAAAAGTCGCGCCCACAGCGCTTTTCGGGTTTGGAAATCTGGTTCCGCGGAGCAGGCACCTTGCCTTCAATTTTGAAATGGGCGCCGTCTTCCAAGGATCTGCACGAACGAAGCTGAACCTGACCGGCAACGCCTGCACTCCCGCCGACACCAATTGCGTGGACGCGGCCACCGATCCAACTGTGCAAGCCAATGTGCTGGCCGAGCAGACCAAGCTCGACAACAAGCTGTCGCCCTTTAAGTATTACCCGGTAATTTCCTTCGGCTTCGGCTACCGCTTCTGAAAGAATCTCCGGCCGAAAACGAAAAGGCTCCAAACATCAGAGATGTCGGAGCCTTTTCCTGATTTAATCCCGGCGGTGACCTACGTTCCCACACAGTTACCCGTGCAGTATCATCGGCCCAGCGAGGCTTAACTACCGTGTTCGAGATGGGAACGGGTGTGACCCTCGCGGTATGACCACCGGAAACTTTTTCTTCGCGATTCGCTGCACTCGATTTCGAGCGAGTTCGCGAATGCGACAACAGAAATTGGCTGGCATTACAAGTTCGACTCAA
>DASPTW010000046.1:0-7859 GCA_035623215.1 Candidatus Acidiferrum sp. | reverse complement strand
CGTCGCAAAGCCGCACGTGCAGGGCTTTGCGGTCCACTTCGCTGAACACCACGACGGATTGGATGCCCAGTTCGCGGCAGGCTCGAATAATGCGTACGGCGATTTCGCCGCGGTTGGCTATCAGAATTTTCTTGAACATGTTTTGTGGTGCAGAGAATTCTAGCACGCACGAGCGATGCGAATCGTTGCGCGTATGCACTTGCGTGTCCAAACGCTAGCGGTGTAAGAAGGTTCTACCGAATTGCCGATGGGGGAAACGATGAAAAGAAGATGGCTGCTTGTTTTGGCTGTGATTCTACTTTCGCCGGCGCTGGCGTGCGCCCAGGAGCCGGTGATCGCGCCGCCGGAAAGCTTGATCGTAGAAGGAGTTCCACAAATTCCCGCGGCGCTGGCGGAAACGGCTGGGCGTTATGCCGCGTATCGAAGCGCGAGCCTGGCCGACTGGCATCCCGCGAAACGCGAAATGTTGATTGCCACGCGATTTGCAGAGACGCCGCAACTGCACTTAGTTGCAGCGCCAGGGGGGGGGCGACAGCAATTGACGTTTTATTCCGATGCCGTAACCGGCGGAAGATTCCATCCGACCAGCGGCGACTACATCGTGTTCTCGAAAGACATCGGCGGTGGCGAGTGGTATCAGCTTTACCGCTACGACATGAAAACGGGCGACGTCGCTTTGCTGACCGATGGCAAGTCGCGCAATTTGCTTGGGCCGTGGTCTTCCAGCGGAGAACAAATCGCATACATGTCGACGCGCCGAACCGGCAAGGACACCGATTTGTGGGTGATGAATCCCGCGGATTCGAAAACGGATCGCTTGCTGACACAATTGGAAGGCGGAGGATGGCAGCCGGAGGATTGGTCGCCCGACGATAAGAAGATCTTGTTGCTCGAAGAACTGTCCATCAACGAGTCCTACTTGTGGCTGGTGGACACAACCACAGGCCAGAAAACGGAACTGACGCCGCGCAACGCAACGGAAAAAGTGTCCTACGGCGAAGCACGCTTCAGCAAAGACGGCAAAGGCATTTACGTCACGACCGACAAGGATTCGGAATTTCACCGGCTCGCGTACCTCGATTTGGAAACTAAGCAGCCCACGTATTTGACGACCTCGATTCACTGGGACGTGGAATCGTTTGATTTGAGCCACGACGGGAAGTTGATCGCGTATGTGACCAACGAAGAAGGCGTCAGCGTCCTGCACGTGCGCGACACCAGCATTGGGAAGGAAATGCCGCTGCCGCGAATCCCTAACGGTGTAATCGGGGGAATACGCTGGCACAAAAATGGGCACGAACTTGGATTTTCGCTCAACAATTCGCGAGGCCCTGGCGACTGCTATTCGCTCGATGTGACCTCTGACAAACTGGAGCGCTGGACTACGAGCGAAACGGCAGTGAAAACGGAGTCTTTTCCGCAGGCCGAACTCATCCGCTGGAAAAGCTTCGATGGAAAAATGATTTCCGGATTCTTGTACAAAGCGCCAGCAAAATTTGCGGGCAAGCGCCCAGTGTTGGTGGTGATTCATGGCGGGCCGGAAGGACAGTCACAACCGACCTTTCTCGGGCGGCAGAATTATTTGTTGAACGAACTGGGAATCGCGCTGATTTACCCGAATGTTCGTGGGTCAACCGGTTACGGAAAAACGTTCACGCTGTTGGATAACGGCTTCAAGCGCGAGGACACTTACAAGGATATCAACGCGCTTTTCGACTGGATCGCCACGCGGCCGGATTTGGACGCGGACCGCATCGGCGTTACGGGTGGAAGCTACGGCGGCCACATGACGCTGGCGGTATCTACGTTTTATAGCAATCGCATTCGCTGCTCAGTAGACATTGTCGGAATGTCGAACCTGGTGACGTTTCTCGAGCACACTGAAGCGTACCGGCGCGATTTGCGGCGCGTCGAGTACGGCGACGAACGCGATCCGAAGATGCGCGAGTTCTTGGAAAAAATCGCGCCGATGAACAACATCGAAAAAATCAAGAAACCCATGTTCGTGATCGCCGGGAAAAACGACCCTCGCGTTCCGGTCAGCGAATCCCAGCAGATTGCCGACGCGCTGAAGCAACAAGGCACACCAGTATGGCTAATGATCGCGAAAGACGAAGGTCACGGCTACCGCAAAAAACCTAATCAGGATTTTCAGTTCTATTCGACGGTCGAATTCTTGCAGGAGTACTTGCTCAAATGAAGCCGCTCTTCGAGGATCAGTTGTAGCCCCTCTTTCAAGTTACGGCGCGCTGATCGCCGTGTGCGCCCCTGTGTATTCACGCCAGGAATTTCGCGTACATAAGCTACATACCATTTCCCATGCTTCTTAACGACGGGCGTTATTCGCTTCTTCATAGGGGGATGTTGCCGTGTTTCTTGCGGGGGTTCATGTCTTTTTTGTTTTCGAGGGCGTGCAACGCAGTGATGATGCGGGCCCGGGTTTCGGCAGGTTCGATAACTGCGTCGATGTAGCCGCGCTCTGCCGCGACAAAGGGATTCGCGAAACGGTCGCGGAACTCGGTGATTTTTTCCTGGCGGAGATTTTCGCGCTCGACACCTTCCACTTTCGCCAGTTCGCGCTTGTAAACGATGTCGACTGCACCTTCGGGACCCATCACCGCGATTTCGGCCGTAGGCCAGGCAAAATTCGCGTCGGTGCGAATGTGCTTCGAGGCCATGACGCAATACGCGCCGCCGTACGCTTTGCGCGTGATGACCGTAATCTTCGGGACGGTAGCTTCCGCAAAAGCAAAGAGCAGTTTTGCGCCGTGCTTGATGATGCCGCCAAATTCCTGCTGCGTGCCGGGAAGAAAACCGGGCACGTCTTCAAACGTGATGAGCGGAATGTTGAAGGCATCGCAGAAGCGCACGAATCGCGCACCTTTCACCGAAGCGTTGATATCGAGAACGCCGGCGAGAAACGCGGGCTGATTGCCGACGATGCCCACGGCCCGGCCATCGAGGCGCGCGAATCCGACCACGAGGTTTTTCGCGTAGTGTTCATGGACCTCGAAGAAATAACCGTCGTCCACGATGGAGTGAATGGCGTCCTTGATGTCGTAGGGCTTTTGCGGATCGGGTGGGACGAGAGCGTTGAGAGATTCGTCGCGGCGTGTGGGCGAATCGGTAGCAGCGCGGCGCGGGGGATCGTCGAGATTGTTCGAGGGAATGAAACCGATCAGCTCGCGAATCATGGCGAGGCATTCGGCGTCGTCGCGCGAGACGAAATGCGCCACGCCGCTTTTTTCGTTATGGGTCATGGCGCCGCCGAGTTCCTGCTTAGTGACTTCTTCGTGCGTGACGGTCTTGATGACGTCGGGGCCGGTCACGAACATGTAGGAAGTCTCGCGGGTCATGAAAATGAAATCGGTGATGGCCGGTGAATATACTGCGCCGCCCGCGCAAGGGCCCATGATGGCGCTGATCTGCGGAATCACGCCGCTGGCCAAAGTGTTGCGCAGAAAAATATCGGCGTAACCGGCGAGCGAAGCCACGCCTTCCTGAATGCGCGCGCCGCCGGAATCGTTCAGCCCAATGACCGGGGCGCCAGCGCGCATGGCCAAGTCCATGATTTTGCAAATTTTCTGCGCGTTGGCTTCCGAAAGCGAGCCGCCGAAGACGGTGAAGTCCTGCGCAAACACATAAACGAGACGGCCATCGATGCGGCCGAAGCCGGTGACGAAGCCGTCGCCGGCGGGACGCTGCTCTTGCATGCCGAAATCGACGCAGCGGTGGCGGACAAATTTATCGAGCTCCTCGAAAGTTCCTTCGTCCAGCAGGAGATGGATGCGCTCGCGCGCGGTCAGCTTACCGGCTTTGTGTTCGCGCTCGCGGCGCTCCGGGCCGCCCCCGGCCTCGGCTTCCGCATCGAGGCGGTGAAGCTCGGCCATCCGGTTACTGTCCTCGGGGCCATCGCCGGCCTGCGGCTCGGGAATCAGACTGCGCTTGGGTTCAGACAACGGATCCTCCGTGAGATGGGACCTTGGATGGAATGTCGAATGACGGCAAGGGCGGAGGTTCTTTGGGCCCAAAAATGCGGACGGCGAGATGGGTGGCGAGCCAAACAGTCCCGAGAAGAAGGACCACGCCAAGGAGCAATTCCGCTCCCATAGCGACAGCGCGCTCGATAGGCGATTCCAGGGAAGTAACGTAGACCGTGGCACGCACGAGGATGAACATCGCTCCGAGAGTCATGGCGATGATAAGTAGTGTTGTTACGATGGACGCAAGAATCTTGGTCATATCACTAGGTTAGGAACACCTTGCAAGGACCAGAAGAAGCATAGCGCAAACGGCAGCCTGGCGTCAGGTTCACCTTCTTAGCTTTAAGTTATCGGGGGGCTCAGCGCAGGCCGGACCAGTCGTCGGCGACAAGGATGGAGTCGACGGGATTGGAGGGATCGTACTTGATGCTGGCAGGCTGGCCGGGAACGAGGCGCTCGAGGCGCACTTGGCTTTCGAGCCCTGTAATGTCCTGTGCGGTGTGATATGTGACGCCGGAAATCGCATACGAATACGAAACAAGGTGCCGGGGACGCATGTCAGTGAGCGGGTGAGCGCCGGCGCCAAACAATCCCTTGCGCGCTTTCTTCGATTCGGGCGGATGCTCGACCAGCTCGACGACTTGGCCTTCGGCGATGCGGCCGATCTGATTCAGATGGAGGCGCCGCTTGCGCTCCTCGGCCTCCTGGTCCACCGAGGGACGCAAGAAGGCATAAACAATCATGGCCACGGCGGCAAGCGCCGCGGCAGCCATGGCAAGGACCAGCTTCCAATCGGCAAAAAGTGCTTTCAACGAACAAACTCCGCGATTTGAAATGTGCGGGAACGCATGCAGCGCTTAGGTCAGAGCGAACGCGCTGCGGCGGCGGAATCTACCGGCCGCGTGGGCCCCACTGATGTGTATTCTACCGAAACCGCGGCCCTGGGGAA
Organism: Candidatus Acidiferrum sp.; assembly: GCA_035623215.1. GTDB lineage: Bacteria > Acidobacteriota > Terriglobia > Acidiferrales > UBA7541 > Acidiferrum. Next base: position 2,927 of record DASPTW010000046.1, on the reverse strand, counting down.
GGTCAGGCTTGCGCAGGATGCACCGGATTGCGCAACACTCCGATGCCGGCCACGCTGACCTCGACCGTGTCCCCAGGGACGAGCGGGCCGACGCCGGCGGGCGTGCCGGTGGCGATCAAGTCGCCCGGGAGCAGCGTCATCATGCGCGAAATCCAGCGAATGAGAAACGCGACGGGATAAGCCATCAGCGAAGTGTTGCCGGACTGGCGGCGAGCACCGTTGACGCACAATTCGACGAGAACATTGGCGGGATCCACCTCCGTCTCGATGTGCGGACCAACGGGGCAAAAGGTGTCAAAGCCTTTGGCGCGCGTGAACTGCACGTCGCTTTTCTGCAAATCGCGGGCGGTAACGTCGTTGAGGCAGGTGTAGCCGAGAACGTAAGCGAGCGGGTCGTCCGAATCGGATAGCCTCGAGCAGCGGCGGCCGATGACAACGCCAAGCTCTCCTTCGTGTTCGATGCGATTGGAAAATTTCGTCAGCACGATCGGCTCTTCCGGTCCAACGATGGAGGTGGACGGCTTCAGAAAGATCAAAGGCTCTTTAGGAACTTCGTTGCCAAGCTCCGCAGCATGGGCAGCATAGTTGCGTCCCACGCAGACGATTTTTGAGGGCTCGACAGGGGCAAGCATACGAACATCCGCAAGGGGCAAGGAGCGAGAGCCGTGGGTCCAGGTGGCCCAGGGAACACCGGAAATTTCAACAACCGAATCGCCTTCGATAAGCCCATAATGCGGTGAAGTCGGAGTAAAGGAAGAACTAGCGCGGGGAACGTAACGGCAAATTTTCATTCGCAATCAGCTCACGTGGTGCTTTGAGTGTGAAATGTGGTCTGGATGCGCGATGTGGGCCGCGCGCACCTTCCAGATGCACGTGCCGATCCAGCAAAGCGTGGCGAGGATCATATACACGACGGCACCAATCATAAACACTTGAAAAGTGCTGTGCCAATCGCTCAACTTGCTGAAGAACATACAAAAGATGCGGTAGCTGAAACTAAAGATGAGCCAGGCGATCAGGCTGGAAGCCAAGAGATTGCCGGGGGCGCGCATAAAGCGAAGAACGGGAACAGCAGCAAGAAAACAGAGAACCGCAGCCGCAGCGATATTGCGCTCGAGAGCAAAACGCTCAAGAAACGGCACATGATTGGCGATCACCAGCCAGGCGAGGAACACCAGCGTGAGGCAAACGCCGATGTAAACGCCTGTGCGGATGGAGGCGTTGCGAAAGAATTGAAACCAACGATAGCCGGGCAAATGTGAACGGACCAACATCGGGCTGCTGGGCTCCCAAGATGCACGAAATTACTTAACCCGGATCTACGAAGATGGTTGCGTGAGGTCGGCGGCCACGGGCGTGCTTGGCGGACTTTCATTTCCCGCGCGGTCGACGGCAGTCACAGTGTACCAATAACGATGACCGGGCTGTACAGAGTTATCACGAACAGCGGGCGTGGGCAATAAATCCGGAGTAATAAGCTGCCCCCCTGTGCCCTCTTGTTCACTTCTATAGACGCGGTAACCCGCTAGATCGGTTTCAACGTTGATGGACCAAGAGAGGTCGACGACAAAGGAGCCAGGGGTTGCACCGGGAAGCACGGCGGCGACCAGGCCCTGGGGAGCGGCGGGCGGGAAAATGTCGATCGGAGTAAGCGAGGCCGGTTCGGAAGCATCGGATTCGACTTCCGCGCCGTCATAGGTAAGCACGGTGCGAATCACGTAGACGTACGTCTTTCCAAAATCAAATTGCGTATCCCGGTAGCTATTGGAGCTGACCGAAGTCAGGAGCGCGAGCGGGGAACTCCATTTCGTGAGCGGCAGGTCCTTGCCAGCCGGCGGTGGAGTTCCTGCGGCAATTTCTCCGCGGTAAATGCGGTAAGCCGGCGCCGAAGGAAGTGCGTCGCCTGCGGAACTGCGCGTGGCAGCGGGCCATGCGAGTTCGACGGCGGATTCTGTGAGATACAGTTGGAGGCCAGTGATGTGTTCGGCTACCGGGAAGACCCGCGTGGTGACGATATTCGAATCGGGGGAAGCGCGCTTGGGAGAAGTCCGGGTTCGAACAAGATAGGCCACGTTTCCGCCGGGGTGCGTCTTTGTTTCCTCGGGAGCGACAGGGTCGGTGAAACGGATATGACCCGCTACTCGGTAATTTTCCACCATCGAGCCGGGAATCGTATCCACAACGCGAAACGATTTCGCATCGGCCTTGCCATCCGGCTGAAGCGCGCCGCGCAGAATCTCCACCGAGGGAGTGGCGATGAGCTTTTGCCCGGAGATAGATTTCGAGGGAAGAGTGAAAAGCAGTTCGACGCCGTCGCCAGATTGGTGCGCGGAGAGGTCGGCAATGGCGACAGGAATCGGCGGAGAAGGCGGAACGGGCTCGCCCGGCGCGCCGCATCCGCCGATGAAAAGGAAAGTGGAACATAGAAAATGGAAAATGAAGATGCGAGCTGTCGGGCGTCTTGAAAAGTAGCGTGGCGTCCCTTTTCGATTTTCCATTTTCCAATTTCAATTTTCAGGGATCACAGGATGTACCGGCTAAGGTCCTGATTTTTTACGATGTCCACAAGCTGCTTGTTGACGTATGCGGCGTCGACTTTCACGGTTTTTTTCTTCAGGTCAGGCGCCTCAAATGAAATCTCGTCGAGGACTTTTTCAAGAATGGTGTGGAGGCGGCGAGCGCCGATGTTTTCTGTCTGCTCGTTGACGCTGGTAGCGAAACGCGCGACGGCGGCCACTGCGTCGTCGGTAATGTGAAGCTTGACGCCTTCCGTGTCGAGCAGTGCGACGTATTGCTTGATCAACGCGTTTTTCGGCTCAGTCAGGATTCGAATGAAGTCTTCTTCTTTGAGAGATTGCAGCTCGACGCGAATGGGCAGGCGACCTTGAAGCTCAGGAATCAGGTCGGAGGGTTTAGTAACATGGAAC
>DASPTW010000045.1:0-4412 GCA_035623215.1 Candidatus Acidiferrum sp. | reverse complement strand
ACATGTTCAAGAAAATTCTGATAGCCAACCGCGGCGAAATCGCCGTACGCATTATTCGAGCCTGCCGCGAACTGGGCATCCAATCCGTCGTGGTGTTCAGCGAAGTGGACCGCAAAGCCCTGCACGTGCGGCTTTGCGACGAAGCTTATGCCATCGGGCCTGCGCCCTCCCGCGAAAGTTATCTTCGAATCGACAAGCTCATCGACGTGGCGCGGCGCGCCGGCTGCGATGCGCTGCATCCGGGCTACGGCTTTCTCGCGGAGAACGCGGCACTTCCGAAAGCTTGCGCCGATGCGGGCATTACGTTCATTGGACCGCCCACCGATGCCATGGAAACGCTAGGCTCGAAGACGCTCGGGCGCCAACTGGCGCGCCGCGTGGAAGTGCCCACCGTTCCGGGCACAAACGATCCCATCGAGAAAGTTCCCGAGGCGCAAGCGCTGGCGCAAAGCATGGGCTATCCCGTCTTGCTGAAGGCCGTGGCGGGCGGCGGCGGCAAAGGCATGCGGGTCGTCAATCGCGATGCCGAATTCGAATCGGCGTTTCGCGACGCGGCCTCCGAGGCGATGAACGCGTTTGGAGATGGCCGGCTGTATCTCGAAAAATTCCTCGATCGTCCGCGGCACATCGAAATCCAGATTTTTGCTGATGCACACGGGCGCGTCGTGTCGCTGGGCGAGCGCGAGTGTTCGATTCAGCGGCGCCACCAGAAAGTTGTGGAAGAAGCGCCCTCGCCGATCGTGACGCCGGAGCTGCGCAAGAAAATGGGAGATGCCGCGGTAAGGCTGGCGCGCGCAGGCGGCTATGTGAATGCCGGTACCGTCGAATTTCTAGTCGACGCGAATCTCAATTTTTACTTTTTGGAAGTAAACACTCGGCTGCAGGTCGAACATCCCGTCACGGAACAGGTCACCGGGCTCGACCTCGTGAAACTTCAGATCGCGATCGCCGCTGGCCATCGCTTGCCCTTTGCATGGGAATCTATCACGCCCCGTGGGCATGCCATGGAAGTGCGGCTTTACGCCGAAGACCCGGACAACAATTTCTTCCCTTCGCCGGGGAAGATTCTGGCGCGACATGCGCCGAGCGGCCCCGGAATTCGACTCGACGACGGAGTCTATGAAGGCTGGACCGTGCCCAACGATTACGATCCGCTGTTGAGCAAACTGATCGCCTGGGGCAACAGCCGCGAAGAGACGATCGCGCGCCTGCGCCGGGCGCTCGATGAATACACCATTACCGGTATCAAGACGAACGCTGCGTTGTTCCGCAGGATTCTGAACGAAACGGACTTTCTGCGCGGAGAAATTCACACGCGCTGGCTGGACGAATTGCTGCACCGCGCGAGTGCTCCTCGGGCCGCTCTGGATGAGGAAGCAATTGCAAATTTCGCCGGTGATGCTGCCGCCATCGCCGCGGCCATCTGGCAAGCCACTCAGATCGCATCGCGTTCCGCCGCTGCCACGGCAGATGGACAAACTCTGTCTCGTTGGAAACTGGAAGGCCGGCGCCAGCTGCTGGATCATCTGCCATGAAGTACGAAGTGCACATTTCCGGAAGAACGCGAAGTGTCGAACTCGAGCGCGATACGACCGGGTGGAAGGCCACTCTGGATGGAAAGCCCGGCATAGCAGATGTCGTGGAAATTGCACCCAACACGTTTTCCGTCCTAGCGGACGGCCAGTCGCATGAAGTGTGTGTAACTCCCTACCCGGAGGGAAAGCTGATCTTGCAGACGGGGCGATTCGAATTTAACGCGGAGGTTCACGATCCGCGCTCCTGGAGCGGACGTCGCCATGGCGGAGCCGAGGCTGAGGGGCGCCAGCAAATCTTCGCGCCCATGCCCGGAAAAGTCATCCGCGTGCTGGTGAAAGCTGGAGACGATGTCCGAGCGGGTCAGGGGCTGGTGGTCGTCGAAGCGATGAAAATGCAAAACGAAATTCGGTCGCCCAAGAACGGGACGATCGAGCGCGTGATGGCGGAGGAAGGCCAGGCGGTAAACGCCGGCGAAGCTCTGTGCATTGTTGCCTGACTCGAAATGGGGAATTGGTACACCAATATTTGCGTGAAGGGCGCGGAGCAGGCGAAAGTCGTAGCGGCCCTCGATGAGCTCGGTCGGCGCGCCTACGTCACCCCGGACATGGGCGGCTGGATCATCGTCTACGATCAGGAATCCGACAAATTCGATTTGAACGAGTTGGAATCGCTGGCGCTGACGCTCTCCACTCGATTGCAGTGCACTGCGTTGGCCAGTTTCAACGCGGACGATGGCGTGCTTTGGCTGGGGATTTACGAAGGCGGAAAACTGGCCACGCGGTACGCCTCGGCGAAAAAACAGTTTGAAGACGGCGGCGAGTTTCCACAGATTCCAGCAGTTGCGGAAGTTTTGTGCACGCTTTTTGAGGCTCCGGAAAAGAATCAAGAAGTGAGAAAAATCCTGCGACGGCCGCATGGAATACTGGGTCTGCTTTCAATGTTGTTTAAGGTGCGCATCGCCTACGTCGTCGAAGTGCTTCGCCACGGAGACTTGGCGGAGGCGCTGGGCATTCCCATTGCCTCGGTGGGGCTGGGCTACGAATACATCAACCGCGGAGAAACACCCGAGGGCCTGAGCCGCGGAAATCTCCGGAAAACGCTCAGCGGCTAGTCCACTTTTCTCTCGAACGGGACAAACGACTTGCAAAGCAGCTATGTCACTAGGAATCTGTCATCCTGAGCGGAGCGAAGGATCTCAACCGATCCGCTGCTCGTGGCTTGTACACGATGAGGTCAGTGGCCGCTGGAGCGCGCAGGCATCACGGTTTTGGCGGCATCCGGCAGTTTGCCGGCAGACTCGATGACCTGTTCCGCCAGGTAATTGGTGACGCGCGCTTCATCGCGGGCCGTAGCGAGATATGCGGAGCGCAATAACTGTTCTTTGCGGTTGCGCAACGTGTCCCGAATGGTCGATTGGATCTGAGGCTCCGAAATGCTGCGCTGGCCGGGAGATTCGCGGGAAATGAGCTTCAGGATGTGATAGCTCTTGCCCTCCTGATCGCGAGCTTCGATAGGCGAGCTCACCTGCCCCGCCTTCAAACCGAGCACCGCGTGTTTGAGCGCAGGGTCAACTTGCGGGCTATTCAGAGCAGACTCCGGAACAAAACCTAGGTCGCCGCCGGTCGAGGCCGTGTTCATGTCCTCGGAATAGTCCATGGCAAGCTGCGCGAAATCCGCGCCGCTGTTCAGGCGGTCCACCAGCATTTTGATTTTGCGCTGCGCTTCGGCCTCGTTCGTCGCGTCGTCGTTCTTGCGGTTGCGAATCTGCGGCTCCTTGCGGGGCGTTACCTTGATCTGGGCCAGATGATAGGTCACCTCGGCCACGTTGAATTGCGCCCTGTTCGCGTTGTAAAAATCCGTGACTTCCTGGTCGGTAATGGAAATTTTCGCTACCACTTCGCGGTTCAGTAGCTTTTGGATGGAGAGCTGCCGGCGGAGATCCTGCTTCAGGTCGTCGACGGTCATGCCCTGTTCCTTCAAACGCCGCTGAAATTCCTCTTCGGTGTAGGGAGTTTTCAGCTCGGTGAACTTGTCTTCGACTTCGCCGTCGCTGGCCTCGAGGTTCAGCTTTTTCGCGCGTTCCAGCAGAATCTCGTTGTTGATGAGCTCATCGAGAACATTCAATTTGAGTGAGAGAGCTTCTTCCTGGGAAGGCTCTTGGCCCTCAGGGCTCACGCGGGTGCGGTAATACTTGTCCACTTCGTCTCGCTTGATTTCTTTGCCGTTTACGACCGCCCACACATCGGGGGCATGCTGCACGGGCTTGTTGCAGCCCGCGGCAACCGCAAAGGCGAACGCCGCCAGCGGCAAATAGGCTGCGGCGCGTTGCATTCCTTTTGAGAGGTCCATTGGTCGCCCCACGAATCGGTGGATCGCAAAAGGTGAGATCAAGGGCAGAAGCTCAGGCTGCTTTTTGCGCGCGGCCGGCGCGGATGCACGCCGTGCAAACGCGCACCTGCTTCTTCACGCCCGCCACCACGGCGCGAATGCGCTTCAAATTGGGGTTCCAGCGGCGCCGGCGCGTATTGTTTGCGTGGCTGATCACGTTTCCATAGTGCGGCGCTTTGCCGCAGAATTCACACTTCAGTGCCATTTTTCTTCCTGCTCGTTCAGATTTAAGCCTGGATTTCCTGCTTTAGGAGTCGCAAAACCAAGCGCCTTATTTTAACAGACGATTCCCGCGCCACAAAGAAGACGTTTTTTGGGATTGGCCCAGTTTCCGATTGCCGCGTTTATTAGAACCTGGCGACTTACTCCTGCGTGCCTCGATGTTGGCTTCGCAGCACGCTGGATCCACAAGGCGCTTAGTTTTCCTTTGCCGGTATGTCCTTCTTCTGTTCGGCGATGGTCGTTCCCTGCTCGAACCGTACGAGCCA
>DASPTW010000044.1:0-108963 GCA_035623215.1 Candidatus Acidiferrum sp. | reverse complement strand
TCTCTCGCCACTTCTTCGTTCTCATGCGAGAATTCCAGATTCACTATGCGCCGTCCCAGAAACTTTCGCGCCCGTTTTGCAATCGTTCTCCTTTCCCTCGGGGCTGTCGTCGTCCTTTTGCGGGAGCATCGCCCTTCCTTTCTTCGCCCTGACCTGCACCTCTCCGCCTACGTCACCACCGCCGATGGCTCGCTCACTGTCGTGGACCTGGTGAAGCTCAAAGCAGTTGCGCGCATCCCGATTGGTCCCGGCCTTTCTGGCTTGCGCGAGCATCCTACGCGCGCCGAGATTCTGGGTGTCAGTTCGACCGGCGGCTTCGTTTGGATCCTCGACGCCCGAACCAACCAGGTCACTTCCCGCATCACCGTTGGACCACTTCCCTACTCGCTCGACTTTTCCCCGGATGGCACTCGCCTCTACACCACAACTTCCGGCAACGACACGCTGCTTGCAGTCGACATTCAATCACGTGTCATCCTGGGACGTGCACACACGGGCCGCGAGCCGGTCCTGGCGCACGTCACGCCCGATGGTAAGTCCGTACTCGTCGTTAACCGCCGCGATGGCTCCCTCGGCATCCACAACGCCGCCACGCTCGAGCTGCGCGAAAGCGTTTCCGTTGTGGCACAGCCAGAAGATGTTGCGGTTCTGCCAGACAGCTCCGTGGCATTCGTGCTGAGCCGCTCCGAACGCCGCCTCTCGGTTGTCGATTTGCGCCGGGGTGTGCTTGTTACCAATCTCGAGCTGGCTGGCAAACCTACGGAAATGCTGCTCAAGCCCGACGGCGGCGAACTTTTCGTCATTTCCCCGGAAGCCCACGGCTTGCAAGCAATCAACACCTGGACGCACGAAGTCGGCGATTACATGGTGCTGGGCTCTGAGCCTACCCGGGGGATACTCAGCGGCGATGCGAGTTTGCTTTACGTCTCCGACACGGCCGCTGGGCGGGTGACGCCCGTGGACATCGCGAACCGGAGAATCATTCGTGAGCCGGGAAAGGGATTCCCGATTCCTGCGGGCGATGCGCCGGGTGCTCTGCGGTTCGAACCGAACGAGACCTTATTGCTCGTGGTAAGCCAACGCTCGGGCGACCTTGCGGTGATTCGCGTGCGCACGAATTTTCTGGTGACCATGATTCCAGTGGGTGAGCATCCGCTGGAGTTGGCGGTGAAGCTCTACTGAACCGGGTTGTCAATGAGAGAGCTTTCAGATCTGCCCTGAATGGTCCGGAAAAAGAATGAACTCCGAGCGACTTTTATTCGACGGGCCAGGCGAAATTATCTTCGCCCAAGGCGACATCGAGAAGACCCTCCGCCGGAAGAACGTCCACTGGCAATCCGCCGTGCCAAAGCGCCACACCAAGGCTCAACTTGGGCCGGCCTTTGAGACCAAGCTCCGTTCGGCTGATCGCTAGTTCCAAAGTCCGGTCGAAGGCAGCCTCCGCGACGGAATCAGGATTGAGCAAGCAGACACGCTCTTTCTCGACGGCAAATTCCTGCATGCGACCGCGCTGCAGTTTGACGACGACAATTAATTCTTCTGTGGCGCCCACGGTGATGCGAAACTCCGGATCTTCCAATTCGCTCATGGCTTCGGCAAAGCAGTCGACCCGCACACAGAAGCGATTGTCCTCGAAGCCATAACGCAGCTCGCGCAAGTGGAACACGCGTCCGTGCATCGATCCGCCCCGGCGCTCCGGCGAATAGAGACCAGCGCCGAGCCATTCGAAGTAGGAAGTATCGCGGCCATCGACCTTGATGCGAAGAAAGCCGGTGGGCGCAAGCTGCACGGCGCGCTCGGGGCGGCGCTTAATGGGCTTTGCCAGCTCTTCGGGCGCCAACTGGCCAAGCGCCAGATAGATCCCGGTGAGGTGCTTCCGGTAGAGCGCGTCAAACTCGGCGTCATTGGCAGTGCTGTGTTCGGGACCGAACCACCAGCACCAGTCGCTGCCTTCGGCAGCGAGGAGGGATTCATGCGCCTCCTTGATCGCGGTGTCGGTGGGCGCGTCCGCCCTAGCCTTCTTTCGCGACTCGGTTGCACGGGCGAAAGCGTCACGCGCATCCCAAAGCAACTCCCAAGCAGCAACATCTTCATTGTGGCCGATCCAGACGTCGAAGTTCGCGTTGATCCAGGAGGCGGGGAAAATTCCAGGCGTGCTGGGGATTTCCCCGGCGGCACCGATAGCTTCGGCGGCGGTGAAGGCGCGAAAATCCGTGTCGCTCTGGATGCGGCGGTAGAACTCGCGAAGAAACTCGCGGCCGTTCCCAGGGTAATATTCCCAAGCGTTTTCGCCGTCCAGGAACAGGCAAATCGTCAGCGGCTGGGTGCCGGGGACTTTCTCACCGAGTTGTCGCAAACGCGAATGAAGATCAGCCGCGGCCGATTTCGCTTCCATGCGGCTATATACAAAGCCGATGAGGTCGGAAAGGTGGTGGTCCCGGAACAGGCCGGTGATAGCCTTGTCGGCAATCTGCACGCGCCAGGGTTTGTAGAGCCGGTCCGCGTTAGCGGGAATGCCGTTTACGTCCCGAAAGAACCCGACATTGAGAGTTCGCCCCAGCACGCCTTCATCCGTGCCGAACCACTGGAAGCCTTCTTGTGCGGCAATGGTCAGAGTCTGATCGGAAACGGAGCCTTCGGAAGGCCAGAGCCCAGCCGGTTTCACCCCAAAGGTTTTCTCGTGGTACTGACGGGCGAGTTGCAACTGTTCCCTAGCATCCTCGGGGCGACGATAGGCCCGGCGCGGGAGTGGCGTGGCCGGATTGGCCACGCGGGCAATATCCGAATCGCAGATTAACGGGAGGATCGGATGGTAAAAGGGCGTGGTGCTGATTTCAATCTGGCCGCGGGCGGCCGCGTCGCGATATGCGGGCAGCACCAGGCCAAGAAGCTCCTGCTGCTTATCTTTAAGCGCAGACTTGTCTTTTTCCGTAAAGTCCTTTCCCTTGGTAGCTAGGCGGCTGGTGAGGTCATCCTTTTGAAACCAGGATTCTTCCATCCAAGCCAACTGGGATAGAACTTGAAGGTCGCGCCAGTCGCGCGGCGTAAAAGTGACGAGAGCCTGTGCCCCGCCTGCCGGCCGCGACCATTCGTAGAGCTCGACGAAGCGGGGCCACCGCGACATCAAACGCTCTTGGTTTACCTGGAAAGCGCGGGAAAGAATTTCAGCCTTATCCTCACGGGTCAGCTCGTCGGTCTCTTTGTAAGCTAGGGAAAACCATGGCTCGTCGAAGTCCCCGCTTGCGTATTCCTCCAGTTGTATGCCGAGAGCAGGGACGACATTGAAGGTTGCGTGGAATTCGGGAAACTCGCGAAGCACTTCGACCATGCCGTAGTAGTCTTTGAGAGCGTGGAGGCGGGTCCAGGGAAGGACATAGCGCCCAGTTTCCGGGTCGCGGTATTGCGGCTGATGCATATGCCACAAAACAACCAGATGAATCCGTCGCATTCTCTCCGTTTCCTCGACTAAACAGCCGGCATCTTCTGGATGCCCTGCCCCCTAAATAGCTTCCAAGTATACAAGCAAGAATCGGCCGGGAGACGATGGCATGCGCTGAATTGCACAAGGTCGCCAACCACTCGCGATTCGGCTAACGTCCTGATCCAGGCTCCGGTGGCACTTGAGAGCTCGTTTGGCTGTAACGGCCATGTAAGCTTACTGGCGTGGGCTGTGCGCTCCGGACTCCGCCGAAGTTGTTAGGTGTGAACGGAGTAGGACGCGACCTGCGCGCAGGCTCGCGTGTTGGCAAGGTCAGTATCAGTGGTTGCAGATTTGGCGGCCTGATAGCGAGCGTCGACACGCGCAAAGAGGATGTCGCTCGCTGGGGACGGCAAGCCCGCTTTTCGAAGAATCACGCGCATTTCGTCGGCAAGCTCTTTCCATTCGTCCGGGGCTGCGTCCAAATGCGGCTGCGCGCCAATGTCCGCTAGGCGGCTATCAAGCAGGGACCGAAATAGGAGCGCCACAACGGCCTTAGGCAACCATTCCACAAGACGAGTGGCATAGGGCCGAATCGGAATGCCAAGTACCCTCAAGGCGCGAAGGGCTTCGCGGAAGGCTTGCACATTCAATTTCAGGGCTTCTGGCGAGTGCGCGAGCTGCCGGACCTTCTCACCCGCGAGATAAGCTGCACCCGCAAGCGGCGGCAAGCCTGCTGCGTGGGTCTTTAGGAAAGCATCCACATTTTTCGTGATGCGGACCGAGAACCCGGCGCTGCGATAGAGCTGCGCGATAGCCTTCGTGCGCGGTGTTCGGCGGCCATCCAGCTCACCGAACAGAAGCGCCATCCAACGCTTCCACACGTAGCGAACCACATAGCCCTCTCGCGCCCCGCCGGCGTTGCCCAGTCCCATCAGCACGCGCTCGCGTCCTAGCGCCTCGACCAGATCCTGGGAACCACACGCATTGTTCCCCAGAAACAGCACCGTTGGAATTCGGCGATTCTGCGCCAGCATTGGAAGCACAGAAGCGATCTGATTCCGGCGCATCACCACTATGGCCAAGTCATAGGCATCTTCGGGGTCAAGGCGATCCACCAGTGGAACCTGCGTCGTGGTCCGGAGTCCTGTTCGGAAGTCCTCGAGCACAACGCCGTGCTCCCGCAAATCCGCAAGGCGGCGCCCTCTAGCCAGTAAGGTAACGTCTTGTCCGGCTTCCTTCAGGCGGGCCGCATTGAAACTCCCGACAACGCCAGCACCTATGATCAACGTTTTCATGTTGGCCTCCTGGCGACGCATGCGGTTCTCGTGACTTCTTGTCGCAACACCACTCGATTCTGAGTCCTTAACCTTTGGAATTCAGTGACCGGAAGCACACTTCCCTAGGGGACCTACCCAGGTGGGCGCTACCGGATGAGGTTAGGGCGCAGATAAAGGGCTTTCACCAGCACCTCGACGGGGCCGTGTTACACTTTGCGTTTGGTCATGCGCATCCTGGACCGCTACATCGTCCGCGAAGTTTTCCGCCACGCATTTCTGGGACTCGTCGTCTTCACCTTTGTTTTCTTCGTTCCCCGGCTCGTGCGCTTGATGGAACTGTTTGTGCGCCACGCTGGCTCCGGAACGCAAATTCTGAAGCTGTTCGTCTGCATTTTCCCGAGCGTGTTTGTTTTCACCGTGCCGATGGCTACTCTGATCGGCGTCTTGCTGGGCCTGGGGCGCATGTCGGCCGACAGCGAGATCATCGCGCTGTCCGCGCTTGGAATTGGGCGGAGGCGGATCCTCTTTCCAGTTGGCGTGCTGGCGCTTGTGGGCCTGCTTGTTACAGCTGTGATGACCATGTGGGTGGGCCCCGCGGCACTGCGCACCCTCCACGAGACCGAGGAGGATCTGGTCAGCTCCCAAGTGTCGTTTCAGGTGCAACCCCGCGTATTCGACGAACGTTTCCCCAAGATGGTGTTGTACGTGAACGACGTGTCGGCCAGCGGCACGCAGTGGCACGGCGTGTTTCTTGCGGAGACAGGAGGAGAAAGTGGTTCGCGGGTCACGCTGTCTGAAAGCGCAGTCGTGATTGCCGAGCCAAAAGAAGGCAAGCTTGAATTGCACTTGCAAGGCGGTACGACCCATGAGTTTTCCCGCGAAGATGCCACTCACTACTCCGTGACCGCATTTGGACAGAGCGACTGGCCCATCGAGGTAGGGGGGCCAGGCTCCAGTGCGCAACGGCAGCGGAGCATTCTCGAGCAATCGATGAAAGAACTACTGGCAGCCAAAGGCCCTACTTGGCGCGACGCACGCGTGGAATTGCATACCAGGTTGGCGTTTCCCGTCGCATGCATCGTGTTCGCGTTGGTGGCTGTCCCTCTAGGAGCACAACCGCGCCGCGGCGGTCGCGCTGCGGGCTCCTTGCTGGCTGTAGTGCTGATTGCTTCCTACTACTTGTTGCTCATCATGGGCGCAGGGCTGGCCCGACAGGCTCTAATCCCGCCCGCAGCGGGTGTCTGGCTGGCGAATGCAATCCTGGCTGCGTTGGCGCTGGCTCTGCTCCCGCGCATGGAGCAATTCCGCGGCGAAAACCGTTGGCTGCGCTCACTGGGTTACGTAAGAACCTTGGTCCGGTGGCAGCGACGGAGGCGGGCCCACGCACGGGCAATTGCCGCAGCCACGCAAGTGCCCAATGGAGAGCGGGAGCGAGCCCTGGACGAGGTGCCCGTCCACTCCAGTGGAAGTTTCCCGCGCTTGATGGACATGTACATCCTGCGGCGATTCTTTTTCTATTTTGCCTTGTTGATGGGAGTGTTCGTTTTTCTCTTCGAGGCATTCACATTTTTTGAGCTGCTGGACGACATAGGAAAGCACCGCGTACCCTTCCTTATCGTGGTGGACTACTTCCGCTACCTCACACCGTACCTCGTGTACAACCTGGCGCCGCTCGGAGCCCTGGTGGCAGTCTTGGTGACGCTGGGAATCATGAGCAAGAACAACGAAATCGTAGCCATCAAGGCTAGTGGGACGAGTCTGTACCGGCTGGCCTTGCCACTCCTCGTCGCCGGATTGGCTCTGGCAGCGACCATGGTGCTGCTGGATGATACCTACCTGCCCTATGCCAACCAGCGCCAGGACGCCCTGCACAATCAAATCAAAGGACGTCCCCCACAAACCTACACTCGCCCCCAACGGTGGATTTTCGGCGAGAACTCGAAAATCTACAACTATGACCTGTTCGATTCCACGCAGAAGCTGTTTGGTGGACTGAGCGTTTTGGAAATTGATCCGGTGGACTTTCATTTGCGCCGGCGAATTTTCGCCACGCGAGCGCGTTGGTCGGAGTCGCAGCGCGTATGGGTGCTGGAAGGTGGCTGGATTCGGGATTTCTCGGATGCATCAGTTGCAAAATTTGAAGGCTTTACAGCAGCAGCGCCTCAAGAGCTGACCGAGCCGCCAAGCTACTTCAATCGGGAAGTCCGCCAGGCGTTCCAGATGAGCCTCGGCGAGTTGGGCCGCTACATCGAGGGTTTGCACCGGGCAGGCTTCGACGTAGCCACTCTGATGGTCCAATGGCACAAGAAGCTCGCCTATCCTCTAATGGCTCCTGTAAGCATGCTGTTGGCGTTTCCGTTTGCATTTCTGGTGGGGACGCGGGGAGCAATCGGCGGAGTGGCTCTGGGTGTGGCTATTGCGATTGCCTATTGGGCAATTGCCGCGCTGCTGGAGGCCATGGGCGGTGTCGGCCAACTGCCGCCTCTCCTGGCGGCTTGGTCGCCAGACATCATTTTCTTCTTTTTGGGCCTGTACTTTTTCTTCAAAATGCCTACCTAAAGCGCTTGACGAATTGCGCAAAACTCCTTTATTATATCGATTTAGTAGAACCGAAGCACGTCTCCGCTTTCCCCTCAAAATGCAGAAGGCGTGAAGGTTTCGGCCTGGATCTATGGCCCCGTTATGGCCCCATTGAGAGCCTCTGCTTCACCAGCGTAAATCGTACGCCGGCTGACAGAATCGCAGGTGGTCATTTTCGGGCAGGAGAGGGGCTAGGCCTAAAATGGAGAGGAAATTGAAGCAAGAGAGAATCACCAAAGCCGTTGGCCGAATGTGGCACGGAGTAGCATCGAAGCAGCATCTTCCACTAATCCTGGAACACTTGTCGGAAACACGGTTGAGAGGCAGCCTCGACGCGAAGGGAAACCTCGGCGGAGTTCTCCTATCGCGAGAGTCAAATGGCGCTGCAGAGGTATACATACTTACACTGTGGGAGTCGGAACAAGCTATCCGCGGTTTTGTGGGAGACAACATCCATGCTCCGGCGTACCAGCCCGGCGATGAAGAATACGTAGTCGGCAGGGAGCCTACGGTCAGGTATTTCGACGCGGAGATTCTAAAACTCCAAGAGAGCACGCCTGCTGCGGAAGAGTCCGTTAGCCGCCCCAATCCTTCTTCCTAGAATCGCCCCTCGTAGAATAAAGCGGCAGAAGTGCGGCGAGCGTGAAACGTCGACCGGCCGACGAGTTAAAGTAACACTTTAAGTTAATTTGCCCCGCTACTTTCCCTTCTTTCTCTTGGCTTGCTCTTCTTCAACCATTGCTTGAGCTGCGGCCAGACGAGCCACCGGCACACGGTACGGCGAGCAACTCACGTAGGACAAGCCGACGCGGTGACAAAATTTCACGCTATCCGGATCGCCACCATGTTCCCCGCAAATCCCCAGCTTGATAGTAGGACGAGCCTTGCGGCCTTTCTGTACTGCGACCTCCATGAGTTGCCCTACCCCAGACTGGTCAATCGTAGCGAACGGATTTCTCTTCACGATCTCCAACTCTTGGTACGGCCCAAGGAAGGAACCCGAGTCGTCGCGGCTCATCCCCAGGCAAGTCTGGGTCAGATCATTGGTGCCAAAACTGAAGAACTCGGCTGTCTGCGCAATCTCATCCGCCGTGAGCGCGCCACGAGGCACCTCTATCATTGTGCCAACGAGGTAATTGAGCTTTACCCCTTTCTCCTTCATGACCTCCTGCGCAACGCGATTCACGACTTCGACCTGAAGGTCGAGCTCCTTCTTGAAGCCCACGAGCGGAATCATGATCTCGGGATGCACCTTGATGCCGGCCTTCTGAATTTCCGCTGCAGCCTCAAACACGGCACGGGACTGCATCTCGGAAATCTCGGAATGCACGATGCCCAGGCGGCAGCCACGGAAACCGAGCATAGGATTGAATTCATGTAATTCTTTAACTCGCTGCTTGATCTTCTCGACGGGCACGCCCATTTTCTTTGCCAGATCGGTCTGTGCAGCGTGTTCGTGCGGCAAGAACTCATGAAGAGGAGGGTCCAGGAATCGGATGGTTGCCGGCAAGCCATTCAACTCCTTGAATATCCCCACGAAATCGGCTCTCTGGTAAGGCAGGATTTTAGCCAGCGCTTCCTTGCGATGTTCCACCGTATCCGCCAAGATCATTTCGCGCATGGCGTCGATGCGATTGCCCTCAAAGAACATGTGCTCCGTGCGGCAAAGACCGATCCCTTCGGCGCCGAAGGCCACGGCGTGTGCGGTTTGCTCCGGAGTGTCGGCGTTCGTGCGGACGTTCAGCCGAGTGACGTTCGAGCACCAGTCCATCAGCTTCTTGTAGTTCTGGTAGGTTTGGCTCTCAGCAGGGGCTAAGGATTTTTCGATCAGCACCTGGACGACTTCGGAAGCCGCGGTTGGGATCGAGCCTTCGTAGACTTCTCCAGCAGTGCCGTTGATGGAAAGGAAGTCGCCTTCCTTATAAGTTGTGCCATCGACGGTCATGGTTTTTGCCGCATAGTCAATCTGAAGCGCGGCCGCTCCGCAAACGCACACTTTGCCCATCTGGCGGGCCACCAAAGCTGCGTGCGAACTGACACCGCCCTTCGCCGTGAGAATGCCTTCCGCAGCGATCATGCCGCGCAAATCTTCGGGCGAGGTTTCGTTGCGAACCAGCAGGACCTTCTCTCCCTTTTCGGCAGCAGCAACCGCGCGTTCTGCGTTCAAATACATCTTTCCGGCGGCTGCTCCCGGACCTGCAGGCAATCCCCTTGCGATACACTTTGCGGACTTAATAGCCTTCCGATCGAACACGGGAGCCAATACTTGGTCCAACTGGTCAGCCGGAACTCGGCGGATTGCAGTCTTCCAGTCGATGAGCTTCTCCTTCTCCATTTCGATCGCGAATCGCACAGCGGCCAGTCCCGTGCGCTTGCCGTTGCGCGTTTGCAGCATGAAGACCTTGCCATCCTGGATGGTGAACTCGAAGTCTTGCACGTCCTTAAAGTGGCTCTCTAGGATCTTCCGAATGCGCTCCAACTCGTGAAACGCCGGGGGCATGTAGTTTTTGAGCTGCGCGACTGGCTCAGGCGTGCGAACGCCGGCGACCACATCTTCACCTTGCGCGTTGATGAGGAATTCTCCGTAGAACACTTTCTCGCCGGTTGCCGGGTCGCGTGTGAACGCCACGCCGGAACCGGACTTGTCCCCAGTATTGCCGTACACCATCGCTTGGACGTTCACTGCCGTTCCCCACTCAGACGGAATGTTGTACTTGCGGCGATACACGACCGCGCGGTCGTTCATCCAGGAACCAAACACGGCGCCCACGGCACCCCAGAGTTGCTTCCAGGGATCCTGCGGAAATTCGCCGTCGGTCCGCTCTTTGATAAGTTTCTTGAACCGCGCCACAAGTTCCTGAAGATCGCTAACCGTCAATTTCGTATCGTCGACGTCCGCGTGATAACGCTCGTGTTTGAGCCCGTGAATGACAACCTCAAACGGTTCGTGGTCCTCGTTGGCGCGCTTTTGTACGTTCATCACAACGTCGCCGTACATCTGAATAAAGCGGCGGTAGCAGTCCCAAGCGAACCGGTCGTTTTTTGTGGCCTGAGCTAGAGAGAGAACCGTCTGGTCGTTCAACCCGAGATTGAGAATCGTGTCCATCATGCCCGGCATCGAGTCGCGGGCGCCGGAACGGACCGAGACCAGCAAGGGCATCGCGGCCTTGTCGCCAAACTTGGTGCCCATGATTTTTTCCACACGAGAGACGGTGGCGTTAACTTGCCCGTCCAGGTCCTTTGGATAGGTCCTTTTCTTCCCGTAGTAATAGGTGCAGACCTCGGTGGTAATGGTGAATCCGGGAGGTACAGGCAACTTGATGCGGCTCATTTCTGCAAGGCCCGCCCCCTTGCCACCTAAGAGGGCGCGTTGCGTCCCGTCACCTTCCGCTTTTCCTGCTCCGAAAAAATAGACCCATTTCGGCACAATAGTCCTCGCTTAGTTCATTTGAAGTTGGTGAAACAAAACTTTCCCGCAATTAGCGTCCATTGGCAGAATCCCATGTCGGCACGCCGACATGGGACGAGTTAAAGTAATACTTTAAGTAACCATCACCTCTCTTCGCCGCCAATTTCCGAGAAATCTGCGATCGTTGTGAACTCGCGGAGCAACTCGGCGAGCAACGCCAAACGGTTATCACGCACCGCTTCTTTGTCAGCCATCACCATAACGCCGTCAAAGAACTTGTCGACCGCCGGCCGGAGCCCGGCGATCACGTCCAACGCCTCGTGGTACTTCCCTCCCCGTTTGAGGGGTTGCACTTTGCTTGCCGCTTCACGCACGGCCGAATGCAGTTCTCGCTCCTCTGCACTTTCGAATAGCTCCGCATTTACGTGGCGGTCCATCCCGGCCGTAATGCCCGCCTTCTCTAGAATCTTACGTGTACGTTTGAAGGAAACCGCCAATGGCTCAAAGTTCTTTGACCTGCGGACCGCCTTCAGCGCCACCAGGCGTTTGTGTGTCTCGACTAAGTCGTCTGCTCCCGCGCGAAAGACCGCGGAGACTTCATCATATGCGAACTGCTCCCGCTCTCGGAAAACAAACCGCGCGCGATCCAGGATGAATTCCAGGATCTTGGATTCCTGATCCGGAGTCACACCGCGTTTCGGTTTGTGGGTCAAAAGCGCTTTTGATGCGGCACCGATAGCCATAGAGAGCGAGAGCGGAAGCTTCTTCTCCAGAATGATCTTAACGATCCCTAGAGATGCGCGGCGCAGGGCATAAGGGTCGCTTGAACCCGTAGGAACAACTCCCACCGCAAGGCAGCCCACGACAGAGTCAAGCTTGTCCGCCAGCGCCACGGCGCAGCCAGTGAGGTTACGCGGGATGGGGTCATCCAAACCGACCGGACGGTAGTGATCGTAGATCGCATCGGCCACTTCGTCAGGCTCGCCTTGCGCCCGCGCGTAAAGGCCGCCGACAATTCCCTGCAACTCAGGGAACTCTCTGACCATTTCCGTTGCGAGGTCGCACTTGGCAAGCTCCGCCGCTTGATCCGCCTCCGCAACATGGGCGTGCGCCATGCCTAGATTGAACCACTGTTCGGTGAGCCAGCGAGCAACAGACCGGACGCGCTCGACCTTGTCGCGATAACTGCCGAGGCGGGACTCGTAGGTAACGCGATCAAGCTTCGGCAGATAGTCGGCGAGCCGACATTTTTGGTCCGACTTCCAGAAGAATCTCGCGTCGGCAAATCTCGCGCGTAGCACTCGTTCGTGGCCCGCGCGAATAATGCCCTTTGGGTCCTTCTCGGCGTTAATGACGGCAAGGAAGTGTGGTGCGAGCTCCCCGTTTTTCTTTTCTACCGCAAAGTACTTCTGGTGGTCGCGCATGACGGTCACAAGGATCTCATCGGGCAAGCCTAAGAATGTGGGATCAAAATCCCCTTCGATGACCGTTGGGAACTCGTTTAGGTAAGTCACGAGTTTCCGCAAGTCAGCGTCTTCATGAACGCGGGAACCTCCACGCCTGGCAAAGACTCCAAGCTCTTTTGCAATCTTCTCTTCGCGGCGCGCAGGCCGAACCATGACACCATTCAAATGTAACTTCTTTTCATAGTCGGCGAAACCCGATACCCGAATAGCACCCGATCCGAGAAAGCGGTGACCGCGGGTGGTATTGCCCGATTGAATCCCTGCCACGGAAAACTTCATGGGCTTTCCATCGAGCACGGCGACGACCCAGCGAATGGGCCGGATGAACCGCGGCCCCGCAAGGCCGGTCCAAGTCATGGACTTTGGCCAACTAAGGTCATGCACGGCCCGCGGGAGAATGTCAGCCAGGATTTGTTCCGCGGTGCGGCCAAGCTTGATCTGCTTTGCGGCCAGATATTCGCCTTTGGCAGTCTGTACCAGATAAAGCGAGTTGACATGGACGCGCTGCTTTTCCGCGAAGCTCAGTGCGGCGCGTGTCGGCGCGCCGACGGAATCGTAGGCCACCGATTTGGGAGGTCCCGTGACTTCCAACTCGACGTCCGGCTGTTTCGCCGGAAGCCCACGAACCCAGGCAGTCAGCCGTCGCGGCGCGCTGAAAGTTTCTACTTTGACTCCTAAGGATAGATCTTCCGCCGCCAAGAGCTTCTCAATGTTGGCCCGAAATTCTTCTTCCGCTTTGGGAAGCATCCCGGCGGGAATTTCCTCGCAGCCAATTTCAAACAGGAGCTCAATGAGCTTTGGTTTTGCCGCGGACTTCATCTGCCCACCTCAGCGCGAGCAGACCCTCCGCCAAGTTGCTCCAAATAGGCGCTGGCCGTGCGGCAAGCAATGGATCGCACACGGGCCATTAAAGCAGCCCGCTCCGTGGTGGATATCACGCCTCGCGCGTCCATCAAGTTGAAGAGATGGGAGCATTTAAGGCAATGATCGTACGAGGCGAGGAGCGGGTATCTCGCTCGCTCCTTCCCTTCCGCGCTCTTGAATCCGTCAAGCAGCTCCTTGGCCTGCTTCTCATGCAGCTCAAACTCCGAACGAATCGCATGAGCATCGCTGCGATCGAAGCTATATTCGGAGAGTTGCTGCTCTTCCATCAACCGGATGTCCCCATAGGACTTATCCGCGGACCAGCGAAGATCGTAAACACTCTCTACGCCCTGCAAGAACGCACAGATGCGTTCGAGGCCGTAAGTGAGTTCCACGGAAATCGGGTCAAGATCAATGCCACCACTTTGCTGGAAGTACGTGAACTGTGTGATTTCCAGTCCGTCCAAAAGCACCTGCCAGCCAATTCCCCACGCGCCGAGAGTTGGGGACTCCCAATTGTCTTCTTCAAATCGAATGTCGTGCTCTCTTAGGTTGATCCCCAGCGCACTCAGGCTCTTGAGATAAACGTCCTGGATGTCCACGGGCGAAGGTTTGAGGATGACTTGAAATTGTGTGTGCTTGTAGAGCCGGTTGGGATTCTCGCCGTAACGACCGTCGGCGGGCCGACGACTCGGTTGCACATATCCAACGTGATAAGGCTGCGGGCCAAGCACGCGAAGAAACGTTTCCGGGTGCATCGTGCCCGCCCCAACTTCCACATCATAGGGCTGCTGCAAGACACAACCCTGTTTCACCCAGAATTGCGAAAGCTGAAGAATTAAATCCTGAAATGTCAGCCCCTTGGGCTTATGTTCAAGTTTTACTTTAACTGTCAAGCTGTCTCCAGAAGTTCGCGGGTCGCCAGCCGCTTTTCCAAATGAAACTCAATCCAGCCAAACGACGCTTCGCGCAATTCCCTTGTGCTCTGTTCCATAGATTTTTCGTATACCATGCGGTCTACTCGTTCACCGGTAAACCGCTCCGCCAACTCCCTTGCCTCACGATGCAGCGGCTTCATTCCCGGCCTGCGGCAATTCTCGCAATACAAGCCGGCGTGGTGCACCCCGTAGAATGCCGGCTTCTCGCCAAATGGCTTTTCGCAGGAAGCGCAGCGATCAAATCGCGGAAGCCAACCTCCTAACCGAACCGTCCAAAATGCGAAATAGCTGAGTGGCAAGCGCCAGTCGCTGGTTCGTTCGACCTCCCGGACCGCCAAGAGAATCAGGCGAAACATCGGCTCTGAAACTTCATGCTCGGGAAGCACCAGCTCCGAAATCTCGCTGACGACCGCTAGCCCCGTGCTCAGGCCATAGTCGCTCTGCGCTTTATGGAACGACTCCAGCAAATCGGCTTGCTGGATACGGACCAGCTCCCGCGTCTCCCTCTCGACGTACCAAATCTGAACATGAGAAAGAACCTCGAGTGTCGAGCCAAAGCGGTTCTTAAGTCGCCGGGCTCCCGAGGCAACGCCACGGATCCGTCCCGAGGAGCGGCCGAGGAAACTCACCAGGCGGTCCGCCTCGCCGAGCGGGAACGTCTTCAGGATGATGGCTTCCGTCTCCCGGGCAGGCATGAGCAGTCGGCGCGCCGACGCTGCGCCGGACCAACCGCGAGGATCCGTCCGAATCGCACGCACACGCAGGACTTATTTACTTACCACACGTGCACTCGCGGCGCAATGATTCCCGAGAAAAAAATCTGAAAGCACTTTTGCGAGTGAGCGAGCAAACAACAAAAACTCGCCTCGGCCACGCAGTGACACGGAGACGCTCCTGCAATCACGCACCACAATCTGCAGAACCAAAAGGTTCTCGGACTTCACTGCGTAGCAATTCGCCTCAATCGCTGCCAACGTCTGTTCGAACACTCGGCCGATAAATCCTGTCATTTGAGGAGTTTTCAGCGCGAAAAATGTTCCGTTAACCAAGGAAATTTCTGTCCAACATTATCGGACGCAAAGAGCACGCCCGCGCTTCTTTTCATTTGTCGCGTGATTCGCTACTCTGCTCCAGACTATTTTCCATGTTCATCCCTCTCAAGGACCTCAACCCTTCTCGAACCTACCCTTTTGTAAATCTCACCCTCATTCTCGCCAACATTGCGGTGTTCATCTACCAAATCGGCCTGGAGCTCTCGCTCTCGGAGCGCGCCTTCGCCGCTCTCATGCGCCCGTACTCCACAGTACCTGCGCGCTTCCCTTCCTTTCTTGCGGGGCATACGGATTTCGTCTCGGCCTTCTTGCCGCTCGTCACCAGCATGTTTATCCATGCCGGGTGGCTGCACCTCGGCGGCAACATGCTTTTCTTATGGATCTTTGGCGATAACGTTGAGGACTTCTTCGGCCACTTCGCGTACTTGTTTTTCTACCTAATCTGCGGGATTGGCTCAGGCCTGATGCATGTGCTTTTCAATTGGCACTCCACGATCCCCGCCGTGGGCGCGAGCGGGGCCATTTCCGGGGTGATGGGCGCTTACATTTTGCTTTATCCGCGGGCACGCATCCTCACGCTCGTCTTCATCTTCCCCATTCCGATCCCAGCAGTGATTTTCCTTGGGCTGTGGTATGCGGCGCAGTTTCTCGCTGGGCTTAGCACCATCGGAATGAGAGTTACGGGTGGAGTCGCCGTATGGGCGCATGTTGGCGGATTCCTGCTGGGCATGCTGCTAACTTCACTCTGGAAAAGGAATTAGGCAGGGGGACCTGCAATCTAATGCGGCAAAGTTAAAGTATTACTTTAATTGGCTAGCCAATGGCTTTGGCCGCCTCTTTGGCAAGCCAGTCTCCCACTTCTTCTGTTCGCTTTTCTCCTCCCAAGTCCGGAGTCACACAATTCTCGCGAAGGGCGCCACGAACGGCGTCGCGAAGCGCAGCGGCTTCGGGCTGCCAACCTAAGAACTCCAGCATCATTGCCGAGGCAAGAACTGAACCAAAAGGGTTGGCAACTCCCTTTCCAGCAATGTTGGGCGCGGAGCCATGGACAGGTTCAAACAGTGAAGTCCTTCCAGGATGAATATTTCCCGAGGGCGCGAGGCCCAGTCCTCCCGCGAGCTGGGCGCCGAGATCGCTGATGATGTCCCCGAACAGATTGCACGTGACGATCACGTCGAACTGTCTCGGGTCGCGGATAATTTCCATCGCCAAAGTGTCGATGTAGAGGTGCCTTGACTCAACATCGGGATACTCCTGCCGCACTTCCTTGAAGACTCGCTGCCAAAGATCGTGCGCAAAGGTCAGCGCGTTGGACTTGTCACTCATGCAGACGCGTTTGAGCCCATTTTGCCGGGCGTACTGGAAGGCGTAACGAATAATACGCTCGACGCCCTTCCGGGAGTTCACGTCCTCCTGGACAGCGATTTCATCGGCCGTGCCCTTCTTAAAGAAGCCGCCAACGCCAACATAAAGGCCCTCAGTATTCTCGCGAAAGACCATGATGCGAATGTCTTTTTCCGCGCGGTCACGTAGCGGGGTCAGGCGGTCGTCCAGGAGCTCAACCGGGCGCGCGTTCACATAGAGGTCCAGCTTGAAGCGCAGCCCCAGCAGAATGTCCGCAGCATGCTGATTGGAAGGCACACGCGGATCGCCGAGCGCGCCGAAAAGGATCGCGTCAAACTCATCGCGAAGCATCTCAACTGCGCCAGTAGGGAGCGTAACGCCCTCGCGCAGATACTTATCGGCTCCCCAGTCGAACTCGACGAATTCCAGCGGACGCCCTCTTTGCGCGCTGACCGCCTGCAAAACCTTAACCGCCTGCGGCGTAACCTCCGCACCAATCCCGTCGCCGGGAATCACGGCAATGCGTGCTTTCGGTCCCCCGTTTCGCATAGGAATGCCAGGCAAGATTTCGTCTCCTCAACGGCTTAACATGAACCGTTCGCGATAGCTCGTAGGATAAAACAACCGCGCTATTCTTCCATTAAAGCCATCCCTTCGCCAGCGAAGGAGACTCACGAATACGAGATACCCGTTGGCAGCCCTTTTCAATCAGATGCTGTCGTCTAGTCAAACGGGAGAAAGTGTGCTATCAGGCGTGGCAGAAAGCGTGACAAAGGGAGGAAAAATGATTAGTAGACGTGAGTTTTTGGCAACCACTGGGGCGGCAGTCGCGACTACGAGCATGGCGGGAGCCGCTCATGCGAACCCTCTTCCAGCAGTTACCGGAGGTGAGAAATCGGCAAAACTGTTCTTGCCTGAAGACGACTTAAAGCCGGCAACGTTTGACCGGATGCCTCTGGAATGGCACAAACAGCGCGCGCAGAAGCTACGCGATAAGCTGGCGGAAGATGGCTACACGGGCATCCTCCTCACCGACCGCTGGAACATCATTTATTTCACAGGCCTGTGGCACACGACCACCGAACGTCTCGTCAACGTGTTCCTTCCTCTGAAGGCTGAACCCGTCTGGTTCAATGCGGCCCTGGACCGCGACCTGGTCAAGTCCTGGTGGTACAGCGATGGCGAAATGTACTTCGACTGGCTCCACGCCGAAGGCGCCTTTCCGCACGAGGGGAAAGTGCAGATGGGCGCCAAAGTGGATCTCTTCGAGTGGATGTTGAAAGCTTTGAAGAAACGCGGCTATGCCGATCAGAAGTTGGCCGCCGACGTCGAATTCACGCCTTCCGCGCAAAAGAAAGTCGTGAACGTTCTGGGGAAGGAGATGAGCTCACTCGACGAAACGTGCATGAAGATGCGGATGAAGAAAACGCCGGAAGAGTTGGCTCTTACCCGCCGCGCGTACAACTATTTCAATCAAATGCATGCCTTCGCGCGCGACATGCTTCTGCAACACGGCACGGACCTGACCGACTATGACATCGCCAGTGCGGCCACCAAATATGGCACCGACCTGGTGATGGCGGACATCAAGCGCGACGGCGCGCCTCACACCGCCGTGGGAATCGAGATCGAAGTGGGCTGCCGCACCGGCCGGTCCACAGCATACCCGCACCCGAACCAGTTTCAGCACAACAAGGTGGCGAAGGGTCAGGCCATCCAAATCGAAGGGGGCGTGAACATTGCGGGCTGCGGCGGCGAACTCTATCGCGCCATGTTTATCTATCCCCTGACGGACCAGATGAAAAAACTCTGGACCGTTAGCCGCGATTGTTGCCTGATCCAAAAAGAAGAGTCCATTGCCGGCGTGACCTGTTCAACGGTCGCCTACAAGATCCACAAATACCAGGTAAAGAACGGCGTAGCGCCCTACATTTACCATCGGCCCGCGCACGGGCAGGGCTGGGAGGGACATCAACCGCCGTATCTCGCGCTTGGCGATTCCACGATGCTCGAACAGGGAATGATTTTCTCCGTTGAGCCGGGTCTTTACGATCCCGAGCACGGGATCGGCGCGAACTTTTCTGATGGATTTGTGGTCGAAGCCGACGGGCCTTCGCGGCAAATGTCCCGGCTACCCTGGAGCGAAGAATGGTGCCTTGTCAAGCTCTGACTCGGCAGCCATCCGAAACTACTTCAGCTTGGCGAATTCCGCGCGGGCCGTCTTGAGTATCGGAACGTCCGCATCTGCGGTCTTCCACAGATCGAAGAAGCGCTGGTAGGAATTGCGGGCTGCGTTTGTCGCGCCGGTGCTGACCTGCGCGCGGGCTTGGCCCAGAAAAGCGAGTGCCCCGGACCAGCAATTCCCTACAATGCCGCGGCTGTCCAAGAGCTTCTGAAATTCAGCGAGTGCCTGCGGCCCCTGCTTCGAGCCGAGAAAGGCTTCGCCACGCAGATAGACCGGCGCCATGCACGAATAACTCAAATTCCCTATGAGCTGCCCTCGTTCAAATGGCTTTACCGTTTCGAGCAACTCTTCGGCCTGCGATGGCTTTTGGTTCATCAGCGCCATCTGGGCACGAATGGTGGGAATCCAGGCCGACTGCACAACCGTGTTCGAAACGTTGGCAGCCGCCAGGTCATCCAGCATGGTTTGCGACCGGCGCAGGTCGCCGCTCCGGGCAAACACCAGACTGGCCAAGGTCTGCGTGTCGCGGCTGTTGGGGGCAATCTGCACCGCTTTCTCGGCGTCCACCCTCGCTTCGGCCAAATTCCCATACGCCGCTTCACGCAACGCCGCAATTCCCTGCCAGATAGCCGCCGGCTCCGGCAACTGCGTTTGCTGCGCAACCTCCACGGCCCGCCGCGAGAGTTCACGAGCTTTTTTTAGACGCCCTGCATACGCCTCCGTATCCGCCTGCAAAGCAAGCATGGCGTCTTCCCCGCCGGCTTTCCCCACGGACCACTCCATCTCGCGGTGCATAGCGAGCGAATCGCCTTGCAGGAAGGCGATAGCGTAAACGTCAGTGTGCATCGCCGGGTCATCGAGCTTGCGGGCAAATGCCTGGTTCAGAACGTTCTGCGCTTCCTCTAAGCGCATGAGCGCAATGTACGCGGTGGACACGTTTTCGTACCACGCTGCGCTTCCTGGATCGAGACGCAGCGCCTGTTGCGCGTAGTTGGCCGCCTGATCGTAATCGCCGATCAAAAAATATTCGGAGGCGAGATTGCCCTTGGCGGTATCGTCGCGTGGATAAAGCTCCACCCATTCCTTGTAGCTTTGGATGGCCTTCTGGACGTCGCCGGTGCCCAGATCGAA
This sequence comes from Candidatus Acidiferrum sp., assembly GCA_035623215.1. GTDB lineage: Bacteria > Acidobacteriota > Terriglobia > Acidiferrales > UBA7541 > Acidiferrum. Next base: position 89,296 of record DASPTW010000044.1, on the reverse strand, counting down.
ATAAAGCGTGGTGATATGCAGCCGGTCGCGCACCGTCTGCCGGTCCGCAAGTTCAAAGGCTTGGCGTATGCGATCCGCGGCCAGAGCGTTCTGGTTCAGGTTGTAGTAGCCAACGGCCAGGTTCGAATACGCTAGCGCAAATCTAGGGTCAAGCTCGGTCGCCTTCTTCAGCGCCGACACAGCCTCAATCGCTCCTTGCTCGCGGGTGAGGCGCCGCCCTTCCGCAAACGATTTCAGAGCCTCAAGCGATGAAGTAGTCGCGCGCTCGAGCGCCAAATCAAATTTTCGCAGCGAACCCGGGTCCTCTCCCAGCTTGCCACGAAGGTCACTGGCGGCAGTACCAAGAGCGTGCACTACTTGGTCTTTGCCTCCCGCATCGGCCTTTGCAGAAGCAAATTCACTCGAGTTGGAGCATTGATTCGCGCTAAGTCTGACGGAATAGCGCGAATCGTCTTTGGTTATGACTCCGTTCAAGTAAACTGCGGCTCCGAGACGCTGGCAGAGTTTCGGGGCAAGCTCGCGCGTCAGTTGCGAAGTCGTGGGCAAAGCTTCTGTGCGCAACGCCTCGGTTACCTTTTCTGCCGAAATCAGGTTCAGCAGAGGAGATTGCCCCAGACTGATGGCTAGGGCCTCCCGAAGCGCTCCATCAAAAACCGGATCTCCCGTGGAATTCACGAAGTCGCCGATGATAATGCTGTCCGCTTCCGTCAGCTTCTTGCCGCCGTGAAAATACCAAAGTCCCCCTCCAACCAACGCGAGGAGCACGAGTGCGGCGGCAATAATTTTAGTTTTCAATCTAAACGGCCTTCCTCTTCGCACGTCACACAACAGACCGCCAACAGCAGAGACAGGGCCTCAATTTCGTTAGAGTGAATCTCGGAGTAAATACCTTAGGGAAACCGACTTGAAGTGATGGTAAGCGGTCGCGAGGATTCGCGTCAACGACGATGCTTGAAGGAGTTTACGAGGCGGTATTGTCTTTTGCGTTCGGAGTCCGGCCGGATTCGGTCCAATAGACTCCGCCCAAGGCCAGGACGCCGCCAAGCACCTGCCCCCAGGACCCTTTCTCACCCAGCCAGAGAATCCCCAGAATCGTGGCGAGAACCGGCAGCAGATAAGTAAACGCGCTTAACTGGGAAGCCTCGAGATACCGCAGCAGCCAGAAGTAAAACACGTACGCCATGGCCGAGCTGACCACCGCCATGTAAACCACGGCGGCCCACGCTTGCCACGGCACGCCCCAAAGATTCGCCGCCGAGTAGTGAATGGCCTCGTAAAGGGCGAGCGGGAGCACGATGAGTGCGCCAGCAAAGTGGTTGAAAGCCGTCATCGTCAGCGTGTCGTACTTCCCTGCCACGCGCTTGCCGAGCACCACGTACATTGCAAAGCCGACCGAGCCGGTCATGATGATGGCGTCTCCTGCGAGTGAACTGGAATGCAGGGAAATGCCATTCTCGGAAGCGAGGACGCCGACGCCAAGCAGCGCTATAAGCATGCCAACTACTTTATGACCTGTAGCGCGCTCCATGCGAAACAGCACCGCCAAAGTCAGGACGTAGATAGGCCCCAGCCCGACAATCACGGCGCCGTGGCTGACGCTCGTGAAGCGGAGTCCGAGGGTGAAGCAGGTCTGGTTGACCGTAACACCGAAAAACCCGAGATAGAAGAAGATCCAGAGGTCCCGAGCCGTAAAGCCGCGGCGCCGAAATGCTGCCGCTTCCGCGAACACCAGCCATCGGGAACATACGAAATAAATCGGAACCATGGCGATCCCCGCCAGCACCACGCGGAAGGAAGCCATCGCAAAGGGTGGCAGATAGCGCAATCCGATTTTGGCCGCGATGAAGTTCCCCGCCCAGGCCGTCACGAGGAAACCGATGGACCCCGCGATCGCCGCACGGCTAGGAACTCGCCCGCTGGAAGCTTCGACTTTCACCGCTCTAGGCCAGCCGTTCCTTTCGAACGGTCAGCTTCTCAATCAGGTCGCGCCGCGGTTCGAATCCGATCCCTGGTCCGCTCGGAACGCGAATCGTTCCCTGCGGCGAAACGATAACTTCAGGCTCGATGATGTCTTCCGCCCAGTATCGTTTGCTGGCGGTCACGTCACCGGGAAGGATGAAGTTCGGCAGCGTCGATAGCGCGATATTGTGGGCGCGGCCAATTCCAGATTCGAGCATGCCGCCGCACCACACGGGAATACCGTTCTGTTGACACAGATCGTGGATCCGCCGCGCCACCGTGTGCCCCCCGACGCGGCCCAGCTTGATGTTGATAATCCTGCACGCGCCAAGCTCGATCGCAGCTCGTGCTTGCTCTTCGGTGTGAATGCATTCGTCAAGACAAATGGGCGTGTCAAGCCGCTTCTGAAGCTGCGCGTGACTATAAAGATCGTCCCACCCCAGCGGCTGCTCGATCATCATGAGGTAAAAACCCTCAAGTTGCTTCAGCGAAGGCAAATCCTCAAGCGTGTAGGCCGAGTTTGCATCCACCATTAGCTTGATGCGGGGAAAATCCTGGCGCAGACGCCGCACCGGCTCTAAATCTTTTCCTGGCTTGATCTTGATTTTGATCCGCTGGTAGCCAGCCGCAAGTTCCTTGTTCACTGCGGCCGCTAGTTCGTCGAGTGAATCCTTGATTCCAATGGAGACACCGCAAGCAATCTCGTCGCGTGTGCCGCCAAGGAGTTTGGCCAGCGAGACGTCTTTTTGCTTGGCTTCCGCGTCCCAGACTGCCGCCTCCAGAGCGGCCTTCGCCATGTTGTGCCCGCGAACTGGCGCAAGCATGCCCCAGATTTGCGAAGCTGCGTCAAACGACTTACCTTTTACCTGCGGCCACAAGAAATCCCGCAGAACCGGCCACGCCGTGTCTGTATATTCCGGGCTGTAAAACGGCGCCTCGCCGGCCACGCATTCTCCCCACCCCACGGCCCCGTCAACATTCGCCTCCACCAGAATGATCCGGCGAACTTCCGTGCGATCCATGCTGGTTTCAAACGGAGCCACCAGCTTCATGGAGACTTCGCGCAATGTGATTTCGTGTATGAGCATGGAGTGTGAAGGGATGCTTTTCCTAGAAGTCGCTCCATGGCGTGAGCAGATACGCGCGATTGCCAGAATCGGTCCGCAACGCCACGGCAGCGTATCCCTTGCCAAACCACCTCGTAAACTCTTCCCGAAGGCGGGCTTGGACTTTTCCCACCTCCGGGGAGCCTTCGCGAAGCCAATTCTCGATCTCTGCCGGCAGCTCAATCGCCGCAGGCGCTTCGACGGGATCTTTGACCAGATTCTGGATTGCGGCCACGACCCGCGCCGAGTCCAAGTGCCATTCCACCAGCAACCGGTCCGTCGGCAATCCCCGGTGCAACGGGCTGGTGGTTATGCCATATAAGTTCGGCTCATAGTTGCGGCAGATCGCGCCTAGCCGATTCAAGTTGAAATGTGCGTTGCGCAGTTCGAATGGATCGAACGTCCACTGGATCAGGCGAATTCCGCGGCTCAGCGCTTCCTCGCGCTGAAACAATTTCAGCATCCGGCCGATCCCTTTGTCCCGGTACCCGCCATGAACGCCTGTCATGTGCGAATGCAAGTACGGCACGTTGTCCTGGAGGCCGACTACCGCAAGCGTGTAGCCCACTAGGCGGTTTCCGTCAAACGCGCCCAACACTTGCCCGCCCGAGTGGGCGGCCACAACGAACATGCTTGAGGGCTCCACTTCCAGGTCTTTCTCCCCCCAAATCTCCCGCTGCAGTTGCACGCAGCTTTCGAATTCTTCCAGTGCTTCGCATTTTCGAACCACGATGTCAGGACTCATTCTCTGACCTGTACCTTGGCTCGCTCGTTCACGCGCCCCATGTCTTCCGCCTCTTTCGTGGCATCCCAGAGCGCTTCCATCTCCTCGCGCGGGAGATCCTTGAATTCCCTGCCGCTTGCACGCGCCTTTGCTTCCATCGCCCTAAACCTGCGCGAAAACTTCGCGTTCGCTTTCTTTAGAGCAATCTCCGGATCGACGTGAAGGAAGCGCGCAAGATTGACCGCAGCGAACAGGAGATCGCCAATCTCCTCCTCGACTTTCGTTTGATTCGCTCCCGCCAGTGCCTTCCGCACCTCTGCGGTCTCTTCTTGCATCTTCGCAACGACTCCATCCGCATTGTCCCAATCAAACCCGATGCGCGCCGCCTTCCGAGTCAATTGAAAGCCTTCGAGCGTCGCAGGAAGAGCCCGCGAAACACCATCGAGCAAAGATGGCTGGGCCGGGAGCCCCTCACTCTCGGCAGGGCCGTGTTTTTTGCTTGCCTGGCGCTCTGCGGCTTTGATCTGCTCCCAGTTTCTCAGCACTTCAGCGGCATTCTTCGCGCGAGCTTCTCCAAAAACGTGCGGATGGCGCCGAATCATCTTGTCGTGAATCTCGCGGATCACGTCCGCGACGGTAAAGCGGCCTTCCTCGGTGGCGATTTGCGAATGGAAAACGATCTGCAACAGCAGGTCGCCCATCTCCTCCGCGAACTTCGCATCATTTCCGCTCTCCAAGGCCTCCAGCACTTCGTAGGCTTCCTCGATCAAGTACGTCCGCAACGTTTGATGCGTTTGTTCGCGGTCCCAAGGGCAGCCCTTCGGCGCGCGCAGCCGCGCCTGCACGGCCACCAGCTTCTCGAACCACTCCCCGGGAGTTAGTTCTTTTCGAATCACTGTTTGAGCCTTCTGGCGAAGCTTCTTTTTCGTTCTTTGAGTCTTTTTCCGCGTGGGCATTCTATCTTTGATGGATCGTCGAAAAAATCCAGGCTCACACTTTACGGGGGAAACGAAAGTTTCACAAGGTCTCGCGAAATTACTTCCGAGTGGCCGAACCTCCCCAGAACTCCCCACAAGCTCGTTTCTAAACAACTTCCCGTTTGCCGACAATCCGGAACGTAAATCGCATAAGGCGAATGCTACGGATGATTGGCGCTCGCTGGAGGCTCAAGCCCCTGCCATCGCAATTCCGTTCCTCAAAGTCACAATGTAACGGCAGGGATCCCTGGCTTCATGGGCGCGGCACAGCCAATCCCTCACAATCTGGGCTACTTGCTCAATCGAGGCCGACCCGGTGCAATAAATCCCGGAATCGGGCCTCTGAGCGAATCGAATCAAACAACGGATCGACGGCGAGATAGGACATCCAGACAGCACGATCACGATAGGCAGTCTCAAGCCAATTGTACGTCTGCTCCCTATCATTCAGGGCGGCGTAGATTTGTGCGATGCCGTAGGGCGAAACATAGCGCTTGGTGGAAATGTCGCGCAGCTCACGAATGACGCGAAGGGCTTCCTTTTTTTCTCCGGCCAGAGCTAGACTCACTCCGACCTGGGCCGTGTAAAGTGGGCTACCTCCAGACAGGCTGGCGGCTTTCTGCAACTCATGGAGGCCTTCCTTGTGTTTCCCCTGTTGTACGTAGCTTTCGCCGAGGATGAGGTGGGCGGCTGCAAAGTTCGGATCTAAGTCGACCGTGTTTCGGCTTTGCTGCATTGCGCCGTCATATCTGCGCGCGAGGTAGTAGCGTAAACCGACCCAAGTCCCGATCATGAGATTTAGCGGATCGAGGTCGAGTGCTCGTTTGGCCTCAACCTGAGCTTCATCGTGCCTCCCCTGGATCGACAGATAATCGCCGTACCAGTGATGCGCATTGGCGTATTGCGGGTTCAACTCCAATGCGCGTTTGAACTCAGTCTCTGCTCCAGCCCAATCCCACTTGTGGTCGAGCACCAGAGCGAGCGACGCGTGAGCCTCAGCCGATTGCGGATCGATTTCAACCGCCTTTTGCGCCGCCGCGTACGCCTTCGGAAGCACTTCCGCCGGGGACATAAACCCGTGCCAGGCGAGTCCACTGTTGCAATCGGCTAATCCCGAGTAGGCGGCGCCGTAGCCGGAGTCTCTGCTTATTGCTTGTTCGAAATAAAGCGCCGCTTTTGGCATGCTGTCGGCTGTCCGCTTGTTCCAGTAATAGCGGCCTTTCAAGTAGGCTTCGTATGCTTCGGGGTCTACCGTGCGCGCGGAGCTAAGCCGCGCGTGTTCCTCTCCAGTAAGTGTGACTTCAACTCTTCGCGCGATGGATTGCGCCACGTCGCTCTGCAGGCTGAGTACGTCGCGCAGCTCGCGATCGTAAGACTCCGACCAGAAGTGTTCGTCGGTTGCGGCGCGAATCAACTGCGCGTGAACGCGGATGCGGTCGCCCTCTCGTATGACCGAACCCTCCACGATCGCGTCCACCCCAAGCGTTCCGGCAATCTCGGGTACTGAGAGGCGTGTGTCCTTGAAGCGGGTCACGGAGGTGCGGGATGTCACGCGGAGATTGTGTATCCCCGAGAGGGTTCCGATCAGAGCCTCGGTCATTCCGTCGGCGAGATAGTCCTGCGATGCGTCCCCAGAGAGGTTTTTGAGAGGCAGCACAGCGAGGGACTTGATTGCTGGCTGCTTTGTGCCTCCGGCGCCGGGATTGTGGTACACCAGGAAGCCGGCGACGAGAAGCAGCAGGAGCGCCGCTGCACCGAATAGCAACCTCAAGCGTGTAAAAAAGAAACTCTCTGCTGATGTTACGACTGAGTCGGCTGGCTGAGAGGAGGCCGTTTCGTGTGCGGGGTGGAGCCCTGGCTCGGGCGCTGACAAAGGCACTGTGGCGGGATTCGGATCAACTACAGGAGCTATGAACCGGTAACCACGCCGGGGAATGGTTTCAATGTAGCGGGGTTCGTCGGCCGAATCCGCGAGCACGTCTCGCAGCTTCTTTACGGCGCTGTTCAGGCCGGTATCGAAATCGACGAAGGTGTCCGCGGGCCAGAGCCGCTGGCGGAGTTCTTCGCGCGTAACGACATCGCCGGCATGCTCCAGCAACAGCGCTAGTACCTGGAAGGGTTGGTCCTGAAGTTTCAGGCGGAGGCCGAGTTTGCGCAACTCACCCGACCGCAAGTCCGCTTCGAAGGGACCGAAGCACATCCTGGTGGCTTGGGCCGGAGGTTCCACGTGAGGGTTCCACAAACGTGGTGCCAGTTTATCATCGATTATTACGAAAGTAACAGTTCGGGCCGTTTGTGCGCAACGTGCTTTAATTCAATGAACTAGACGATCAGAAACAAAACAGAGGCGGGCCACCTCCTCGCCATTGCGCGCGAGAGCAGGTCGAGCCACTGTCGTCGCGCTGCGGCGAGTGTTGGAAAAAGTCGCCGAGGTAACCGGTACTGATTTCTCCCCCGGCAACGACGCACTTGAAGTGACCGACAGCAGTGGAGGAATGGCCATGAGCAGAATGAGCGCAGTCACACGTTTCGTCGTAACTGTATTAGTCCTCGTGTTTCTGTTTGCAGCTTCACGCCCGTCCGCGCTAGCCGCGACGCCCGACCCGGTCCTGCAATGGATCGGCATCATGAACGACACGGCCCTAGCGGGAGGCACGAGTCCATTCTTTACAAGCCGCATAGCCGCGATGGTATCCGCCTCGGTTTTCGATGCCGTCAACGGCATTGATCCGCGCTACCGGCCGATCCATGTGCGGCCGAACGCGCCGGACGGGGCATCGGCACGGGCGGCAGCCATTGAAGCCGCGTATGTGATCCTGGCGGACGCATACCCGGCGCAGGTCCCAGCGCTCACCACGCAGCTTAATGGATCCTTGTCGACGCTGGCTCTGACCGAAAATGCGCAAGCCATCGCCGCCGGTGTCGCTTGGGGACAAACCGTCGCCGACGCCATCTGGGCGTGGAGACAAACGGACGGGTTTGCCCCACCGCCTCCTCCCTTTGAAGGCGTCCTCGGCATTGTCGGAACCCCTGCCGCCATCGGCTACTGGCGTCCCACTCCTCCGCCCAATGCGCCAGGAGCCGGTACTCAGTTGGCTACCATGACTCCTTGGGTTCTCGTGCGGGCTTCCCAGTTCCGCCTGCCGCCTCCTTACTCCCTTGAAAGCGCCCAGTACGCAGCGGATCTGAATGAAACGAAAATCATGGGTGCCTTTTCCGGCTCGCCGCGGACAGCGGATCAATCCGAACTGGCGCTTTTTTGGCAAAGCAATACGCCGCTCACCTGGAACCGGGTCGCCGCGCAGATTTCCGCGGAGCGCGGTCTCTCATTCCACGAGAATGTCCACCTCTTTGCTTTGTTGAATGTCACCATGGCCGACGCCGTCATTGCCTGCTGGGATTCCAAGTACCGCTACAGCTTCTGGCGGCCGATTACCGCGATCCGCGAAGGTCTCACCCCAGCCGATGCCGACCCCACCTGGGAGCCTTGGCTCGACTTCTTTCCACCGGGCACTCCTGCCTTTCCGGAGTATCCCTCAGCCCACGCCTCAATTAGCGGCTCCGCGGCGTTCATCCTCGCCTCCACTTTCGGAGACAACACCTCCTTCACCGTCACCTCCGAATCGCGTCCCGGCACTCGTTCGTTCTCCAGTTTCTCCAGCGCCGTTTCAGAAATCGCTGACGCTCGCGTCTTCGGCGGTATCCATTTCCGCACTTCATGCGTCGTTGGCAACACGCTGGGCAGGAACGTGGCAAGTTTCGTCGCGAGGCACGCCATACGCGCGCTAAGTGACGATCAAAACGACCAGTAGGTTCAGAGGCTTCGCTAACTCTAGGTAAGAGCGCGGCTATCCGCGCTCTTATCGCAACTGTGAGGTAGAGACAACTAAGTCTTCTTCACATCATTGTGTGGGCCTATAAGCCGTATCCGCTCGGGTGGTACCCAGGCACTCGTCGAGGTGACCGCTTCACACCAGCTTGGGAAGCGTCTCGGGGTGGCGCCCGAGCAACGGGCTATCCGGAAGTTGAACCACAAAAGCGAGAGGGTCAGAGTTCGGCTTACCGGACTCGATGCATTTATGAGATGGGTTGCGATGCTCCGGACCTCAGGCCCGCTTTTTCCAGGTACTTCAGCATCGTGGTAACCGTCGACTGCGAGATGTCCGCTCCCTCGTGGCAATAGTAATATTCGGGGAACTCCATGCGCGTCCCGGCGCCTGCGCTCCCCTCGCTTTTTGTTCGATAAAAGTAGACACACGTGTAGGCGGGCCCGCCCCCAGCTAGCCCTCCGGCATCGAATTCTTTTGACGAAGTCTGGTAACCAGGCACTGTCGCGGCATTGGCTCCAAAGCTGTCCGGCTTGGCGATCGAATTGTAATCGTTGTACGCAGTCGCCCCATTCAGGCTGCTGGGCGAACCGCCATGGGCGCCGCCACCTACCAGTCCAACCACGAGGATGTAGCTGGGCTTGGCAGAATCCACGCAGGCGCCGGCCAGCTTTCTCGAAGCATTCTTCGCGAACCATTTCCCGAGGCTCTCCCAGTCCTTCGCAGGCAATGGGCTCGCCCGATAGGGAGCGCGATGACCGCGCTGCGCCTCGTTCTTCGCCTTGTCCTTGTCCTGCACGCCAGCGCTGTATTTCTTGTCGAGCTCTTGCCACTGGCGGGCCAATTCTTCCCTGCTCGGGCGTTCTTTCCAAGCGGTCACTTTCGACGGCAAGTCCCATTCTTGCAGTTGCTTGATGCTGTTCTCCGCGAACATGTTGCGATTCAGCGGCGAAATGGGCATTGCCAACAACTCCAATGTAGCTAAATCCATCGGCTGAAGGTTGAGAGGAAGTTCACAACTGGGCGAAGAAGAACCCGTGCCAGTGGGTGAGCTTTGCGTCTCCGCTGTTTGCGGTACTCCGGCTATGGCACAGAGCAAAGCTAGAGAAACGGTTGCCGGGCAAAAACCAGGCCAATTCTTCACCCCACCCTCCCGGGACTTGACCGGCGCATTATACACCCCTTGGAATCCCCGCTCCGTAGCCGCGCAAACTGCCACCCGTGCTAAACTGAAAACGACAAAATCATTGAGGATTGCCCCTTGTCCGAACACAAACACGAAGACTCATTTCGCGTAATCGACCGCCGCCCTTTCACTTCCGAAGGAGAACTGCGGAAAGAAGTCGTCGAAGAACAGGAGCGCGAAGCCAAACAAGAGGCCAAGAAGGCTCCACCACCCCCGCCGGAAACTACGAAAACACCCGCAGCCGCGCCTCCCGACGCACCCGAGCATCTTTCCGCCTTCGAGAATCTCATCCGCATGATCGGTCAGAACGCCGCCATGGTCCTGGGCGCTTACGCCGATCCGCGCACTGGTCAGCCCATGATCGATCCCGACGCTGCGCGCGAGTTGATCGACATGCTCGACGCCTTGCAGCAAAAGACCAAAGGCAACCTCGCGCCGGAAGAAGAGAGCCTCCTCCTCGATTTGTTGGGCAAACTGAAGCTGACTTATGTGGAGATTAACCAGGCTGTCGCCGCGCAAGCGGCCACGCAAGCCAAAGCCAAGTCTCGCTCGTAAGAGCGCGTTGAATAGTCACGCAAAAATGTCATTCGAAGCGAAGCGCGCCTTGAGCGCTCCGGTCATTTGTGCGGAGCGAGGAACGTGCTTATTCTTCTCTGTGGTCTCTGTGCACCCTGTGTTGAGAAAACACTCGCTTGCGCCACGGCGCTCCGGCCTTTCAAGATGCCTCGCACCCCGCTAAAGATCACCGTTCTCGGCTCCGGAACCTCCATGGGCGTTCCCACGCTCGGATGTCCCTGCCGCGTCTGCAGCTCGTCCGATTCGAACGACAAGCGTCTGCGCCCCTCGATTCTCCTCTCCCGCAACGGCCAGAACGTGGTCATCGACACTACCCCCGACTTTCGCCAACAAGCTCTCCGCGCTGGCATCGATCGCCTCGACGCCATTCTGCTCACCCACGGCCACGCCGATCACATTCTCGGGTTCGATGATATTCGGCCGTACAACATCCGGCAGCGGGCGGCGCTTCCGGTTTACGGCAACGAGGAGACGTTTCGAATCATTCGCCGCGTGTTTGCTTACGTTTTCGACACCAAACCAACCCTCAGCACCGTGCCTAGCGTGAATCTCAACGTTATCGACGGCGCGTTCGAATTGCTCGGCATCAGATTCATCCCGATTCCCATGCAACACGGCGAGATGAACGTTCTCGGCTTCCGCTTCGGCCGCGCCGCTTACCTCACGGACTTTAGCCAGTTGCCAGATTCTTCTATGGCGCTTCTCGAAGGTTTGGACGAACTCATCTTGGACGCGTTGCGCGACATTCCTCACCCCATGCACCAGACCGTGGACCAGGCTCTCGCCCTCGTCGACAAACTCAAACCGCGCCGGGCCTGGTTCACGCATATCGCGCATGACCTACCTCACGCGGAAACCAACGAGCGGCTCGCGAAGCTCGGCTATCCTCATGTGCAACTGGCTTATGACGGCTTGCAATTCGAGGTGCAAGTGGACGCTGCGGAGGATCGCTCGATCGAGCGTGGAGACTCGCCAGACACGAGAATCGCGGCAACCGGCCCACAAACGCCCCGTTTCTCGACCTTCACTTCTTCGGAGGCCTGGGCTTCGCGCTTTGGCAAGCTTGGCCACCATAGCGTTCTGGCCATTGGCAGCTTTGACGGCATCCACCTTGGCCATCAGGCCGTTCTGCGCGCCACTGTCGAACGCGCCCGCACGTTGAAAGCGGTTCCGACCGCGCTGACTTTCGACCCTTCTCCGCGAAAAGTGCTTCGCCCGGAAACCGCGCCGCTTCAGCTTTCCACGATTTCGCAGCGCCTCTCTTGGTTTAGCGCCATGGGCCTCGAAGCCGGAGTGGTCCTGCCATTCACACTGGAGTTATCGCGGCAAACTCCCGAGGAATTCGTCCTGCAAATCCTCGTTCGCGATTTGCGCATCAAGGCGGTTTTTGTCGGTGAGAATTTCCGCTTCGGTCACAAGCAAGCTGGCGACGTGCAGCGCCTGCGCGAACTCGGCGCCGTCCACGGTTTCGAGGTGGTCATTCTCCCGCCGGTGATTTATCGCGGCGAAGTTGTCTCCAGCACCATCATCCGGCGCGAAGTCGCTGAAGGCGACGTCTCCCACGCCGCGCGCCTCCTCGGCCGTCCCTTCGCTCTCACCGGCGAAGTGATCACCGGCACCGGGACCGGCCGCCGTTTCACCTTCCCCACTCTCAACCTCGCCGCGGAGCAAGGGATGCTCCCCGGTCGCGGCGTTTACATCACTCGCGTTTCTTTAGATGGCGAAAAGCGCAGCCGCCGCGCCGTCACCAACATCGGCATGCGCCCCACCTTTGATGGTTCCGCGCTCAGCGTCGAGACGCATCTTCTCGAAACCCACCTCGAGTCCACGCCCAAGCGCTTGGAGGTTCAGTTCTGGAGAAGGCTGCGCGACGAAAAGAAATTCAGCGGCCCCGAGGAATTGCGCGCCCAAATTGCGCGCGACATCGGCCGCGCCAACAAATTCTTCTCCCGCCTACGGCGCTCCCGCTCCGCTCGCCGCGCGTCGTTCTCCGCGTCGCGTTCCTAGTCTGATGTAGCGGCGCCCCTGCCCACTGCCGGCAGCGCCTTCAGAGCGGTGAGTTTGTCCTTGCGGCCCCAACAGGGCCCGGAATCTGAAAGGCTTTTCTAAATCTAGTTGAGGCAACGGATGAAAGGTGAGTATGATCCCTTTCAATGGAAAACCCTCCTGATGTAGATGATCCATCCTCGGAGTCTGCTTCCGCGCATGGCGCTGCCAGGCCTTCCCCAGGGGAGAGTATCGAAGGACTGTTGAAACTCCTGGCGGTCTTCGCAGCCCTTATTACATTCCTTGGCACTCCGGCGGTAGTCGTGCAGTTCGTACGATTTCATATACCCCTTCAATTCATGACACGCGATCAAGCATTGCGGGCTGGAATCATGCCAGCGATATGTCTCATTGCCTTGGGGTTGGGCATGTATTGGGCAGTGAGTAATCCGAAAAAGGTACTTGGATGGCTTGAACCATTCCGGTACGGGGGACGGGTGGCAAAGGAAGCAGGGATGGCGGGTGTTGCCCTGACAGACACAAGCCGGTGGTTAACGGCCACCACGGTCATAGTTCTCATACTCCTGCCTTTCGCGGCCATATGGAATTATGGTTTGCACCATTTTTTTGGCTATCTTCCGCAAAGTATCCAGGGCATGGGCAGATGGCTGCTGCTTCAGAAGACGGTGTGGGTCGCCCTAGTCCTGGCCAGCGCGGCGGTCTTTCTCGTGGTTTTTAGACGGCTTGCCTTCAAGGTCAGGGAGGGGGTAGCAAAGATTAGAATTGTGATATTGGGGGTGAATTTCGTTGGCCTGATCATAGATCACCTCAACAAGCTGGCGGATCGGCTTGGTTATCCCTTGTTGCAAGGCGCGGTGTTTGCAGTGATTCTGTCGGGCTTGCTGGCCCTGTACCTTCTCCTTCAAAAGTTCATTTATGGGGGTCCGCTATGGCTGTGGCCGGAGTTGTGGGGGACTCTTCTCAAGGCCTTTGCTTGCGGATGCGTGATTAGTTTCTTAGCGGTGTTGGCCGGTGCTCTTACCCAATTGGCCGATTCCAGGACCAAGAGCCAGGGACAGGTAACGGCATATGGAGCAATCTTTATTATCTATTTCCCTTTGGTTGCTCTCTATGCCTCCCAGTGGTATCCGTACATTCCTTACGCGCTGGGTGGTGGCCACCCAGCACAGGTTACCGTTTGGCTGGAAAAGAAAAGCGTCCCCGAGTCATTTAAAAAGACTCTAGGATGCAAGGAAGATGGCGATTTGAGCCGTTGCGAAACCGCCTACCTTTTGGACCACGATTCTGATAGGACGATATTAGTTGATAGCGCTTTCGCTCACACAGACAGTTTCAGCGTGGTTTTTTCGAAGGAAGCAGTCAAAGCCATCAATTCTGAAAGGCCATGAAAGGGAGAGAGAGGTCGTCCCAACGAAGACGCTGGCAAAAACTGGGGTAGACTTGGCCTATGCTTCGTCAGATTGCGCCGGTGTTCTTCACCAGGGACATTCCCGCAACGCTCGCCTATTACACGGGCAAGCTTGGCTTCGCCTGTCTGGGGACGTGGCCCAGTGCCCTGTCGCTGAACGATCCGCCGGTCTACGCCATCGTGGCGCGCGACCAGCAAGTGATTCATTTCCGTTGCGCCGCGCCGCCCACCGCCAATCCGGACAAATACCAGGACGAATTGCTCGACGCCTACCTGTTCGTGGAAGATGCCGACGCCCTTTATGCCGAGTACGCCGCCCAAGGCGTGGAATTCGCTCGGGGACTTGGCAACATGCCCTGGCATTGCCGCGAGTTCGTGGTGAAGGACTGCGATGGCCGTCTGCTGGCCTTCGGCGCGAACCTGTAGAAGTGCGGCGGGGGGTAACGAGTGGCGAGTGGCGATAAAAGAGTTGGAAGGTTCGAAGGAGAGGTCCTTCGACTCGCTGCGCTCGCTCAGGATGGCTATCCCCACCGGACAGCCAGTTTGAAGCTCACAAGGTTTCAGGAAACGACTAAGAGAAGGCCAAGCGCCCGCGCGGGGTGGGGATCGGGCGACCGAGTTCCTTGGCGGTATCAATCCACTCTTGAATGATCACTTCGACGTTGGCCAGGGCTTCTTTGTAGGTTTTGCCGTCCGCCGCGCAGCCGGGTAATTCCGGCACCTCGGCAATAAAGGCATCGTCTGCCTGGCTCCAGTAAATGATGATTTCGTATCTAGTCATCGGCTTCTCCGGCTAACCAAGAAAAAACGCGGTCACCGCTCAAGCTTTGAGGAAGTCGCTTACGTTAATTCCGGCTTCGCGGAGAATCGCGCGCAGCGTGCCTTCTGCCATATCGCCGGAATGGTGCGGAAGAGTGACCTTTCTTCCCGTTTGCGCATGGCGCCAGACTTCGTGGCTGCCGGCACCGGAACGGTCGAACTGGAAACCAAACGTTCTGAGTCGGCGGGCAACTTCCCTGTAGGAAAATCCTGAGAGGCGTCCCATCTAAGAGACAGAAACAGGAACGCGGAATTCGCGCTTGGAGCGAACCTTGCTCCGGAACACGCGGGGGAGAGGATCGCCGTGCTCCCGGCAGGATTCCACGATTTTTCTAGCGAGGTCTTGAGCGATTTCGACCGTTTCGGCGACGCTGCGGCCCTCGGCCACCAATCCCGGAACGTCCGGGCTGGTGCCCAAATAGCGGCCATTCTTCAGGTTCGCGACGCGAACCCGAATGGCCACTTCCTCGACTTCGGCGATGTGTTCTTGCCGCCTCACGAGAGGTTCCTTCGCAGGAAATTATAGCAGAGATACGCGAAGTGGGCGCCGCTACACGGACGGGAGGACGGGGCGGAGCTTGCCGGCGGCGAGGTCTTGCAATTTGCGAAGGCCTGCGTCGAGTTCGCTGGGGGTGAGGCGGCCCTTGCGGTAGAGCAGGCGCAGAAAATCCGGGGCGGGCGTGTCGCCCTTAAGCGTGTTGCATTCGAGGCAGCAGGAAACCAGGTTGCGGTAGGAATTGCGTCCGAAACGCGCGCGTGGGACGACGTGGTCGAGGCAGCGGACATTGGCGGGAGTGCAGCGAAGGCAGTAAAAGCAGGCGCCGAGTTCGCGGTCGTGAATGGTTTTGCGGAGCGCCCAAGTGCTCAAGAAATCGATGGACTCGAGGTCAGCGGCAGCCGGTTCGCCATTGGCCCCGGAGGTGCCATTGAAGGAGTGGCGTGCGGCGCGGGACGAGTGGCGAGCGGGGATCACGTCGTTGCCGGGGAGGAGTGCGGGGATCTGCTCGGGCAGGCGCATCTCGACGAGGTGGCCGGTTTTGTCGCGTTCGAGCAAGCGGAGAGCACCCAGCTCGTCGAGGCGGCGCACCCCCTGGCGAACCGGGCCATTGGAAAGGCCGAGGTCGCGGGCTACAGAGATAATCGAAAAGTGCAGGCGAGTCTTGCCGACGACCAGAGAATGCCGCAGGAGATAGGAATAGACGGCGCGGTCCCAGACGGTCAAGCCGAGACGCGGGGCGAGAACATCTTCAAACTGCATCCAGAGGAGTTTGGGATTCGGTTTTTTGTTGAGCATCGTTTTAGGTCCTGTAATGAGAAGTTGGAAGGTTCAAAGGTTGTAAAGTTGAAAGGTCCAGGAGAATTCAAAGCGGAGCCGCCCCTTGGAGGCTCGGGGGTAGGCAGCTAAGAGCTAATAGAGAGAAAAGACTGGACTTAACACAGACAACACAGGGGCCAGAGCACAGAGGACACGGAGAAATGAAAAACGCCGGCGCGAAGCCTTTCGCAACTCAGGGCGGGCCGGCGGTACAAATAAAAGAGCACAGACTGAAGTCTGTGCCACTAAAACAAAACGCCCCGAGCACAGTCGGGGCGTCATTCTAAACGACAATTATTTTACTAGACTTATAGTACAATGGTCAATAAACAAGTAAGTTAAGAACGAAATTATATAAGTACTTACGCAGCAATAAGAGGGAGAGGTGGGCTGGTCATCCCGAACCCGGTCGCGCACGGGCACGCGGTAAGCCGGCTCGAAAGAATTAGCGCAAACGGCAGTAAGGCTTCTCAATTCCACATCGAGCGCAGGTCCCAGCAGGGTTGCAGCCCCTCGCATTTGGTTGTGGTTTGTTCCGGCTCAAGCATGTTGTCCACGGTTCGGAACAACAAGACTCCCAAAATAAACGCCGCCGTCCAAATCAACAGGGGCCGCAGCGTCGACGAGACACTTTCCTGAAGCTTCATGCTCACTTAGACACCGAGACGCCAGGCGAGTTCCCGATGAGAAGGGTGAAAAACGCTATTTCTCGAGGATCGCCAGGCATTCCGCGCAGTAGCCGCCGACTTCGGTGCGGGAAACGGTGACCTTCATGTGGAAGTCGCGGGCAATCTGGTTCTTCAACTGTTCGTAGAGGTTGCTTTCAAACTCGCGCACTTTGCCGCATCGCAGGCACGCCACATGGATGTGATCCCGCGGCCCATGCGTTTCGTAGTAGTGCCGATCGCCGCGCAGGTGCAGCAAATCCAGCTCGTCGATCAAGCCTTCGCGTTTCAGCAGGTCAATCGTGCGGTACACGGTGACTAGATGCACTTCCGCGTCGATTTTTTGCGCGCGCTCGAAAATCTGGTCGATGTCCAGATGCTGCTCGGCGTCATCGATCACTTGCAGAATCACGCGGCGCTGGCGGGTCATGCGGATTCGGCGCGCAGCTACGGCTTGCTGAAGTTTTCCAGTGGTCTCCGCGGTATTGAGGCGCTCACCGGTCGAAGCCCGGTGCGCAGGCGACGCGGCCATTTCTGAAGCTCCACAGTGGCACAGACTTTAGTCTGTGCGCATTTGCCAACCTCTACGAATGCGTTGGCAGCAACCGCACCACGTCATTGTACATAACGTAAGCGAACAGCACCAAAAGGAACACCAGCCCCACTTGCACGAATCTCTCTTTGAACCGCAGACTGAAATCGCGCCGGCGGATGCCTTCCATGGTGAGCAGAAGGATGTTTCCGCCGTCGAGAATGGGAATGGGCAGCAAATTCAAGATTCCCAGGTTTATGCTCATGAACGACATCAACAAAATAACCGAAAGCGGTCCACGGTGCACGGCATGCCCTGCGGCGCGGGAAATTCCCACCACACTTTGCAATTGCCGGACGGAAACCCGGCCGCTGAATAACTTCCCCACCACGCTAACCGTCTTCTCCGCGAAATCAAGAGTGTACAGCCGCGCTTCATTGACGCTTTCGGAGAAAGTCACCTTTCGATAGGAAATGTCTTCCCGCTGGGAGACGCCAATCTGATAGACGGTCTCACCTGACTCCGAAAGGCCTTGCTGCGGAGTAACTGTCTTGTTGAGAATCTGTCCTTTGCGTTCAATCTCGAGGTCCAACGGTTTGCCTTCAGAACCGCGTACGTGTTCCACAAATTGATCCCAGACCTGGATTTTCTGTCCGTTGACAGCGAGGACCGTGTCATCCTCGCGGATTCCCGCGCGCTGCGCGGGTTTTCCCGGCTCGATGTCGTCAATGATCGGCGGTATCGGAAGATAACCGAGTGGGCGTTCCAACTGCAGAGTACCTTTCGGAAGTGCTTCAATGTCCCGACGATTCCCCTGGTTCAGAACTTCGAGGCGAATCTTTTGCCCCGCAGTGACGGACTTCAGCGCTTTTTCTGCTTGCTCCCAGTTGGAAACGGGCTCCCCATTCACCGACGTAATCACGTCCCCGCTCTTGAGATCAGTCATCTGAGGAGGAACAGCGGTGACTTCCACGGGCTTCGTCCAATAGGTCGGGTATGGCATGCCCACAAATGTGAAAAATCCGCCTAGCAGCAGGAGCGGGAAGACGAGGTTAACTGCTGGTCCCGCGAACGAGATGAGCGCACGCTGCCAGCGCGGCTTGCTCATCAGTTCGTCGGGCGCCCCCGTGGGCGCCACGACACCCGAATCCACTTCCGACAAATCCTGCCCGGCCATTCGCACGTACCCGCCCAACGGCAACGCGCTCACACGATAGTCCGTCGCTCCGCGCTTCCAACCAAACAGCCGCGGGCCGAATCCCACTGAAAACACGTCTACGCGCACTCCGAACAGCCGCGCCACGATAAAGTGTCCCCATTCGTGAACGAGAATCATCACTCCCAGGACTAACGCCATTCCGATGAGGACATCCAATGCCATGACTTGATCGATCCCTTTCTCTGGTTTGTCTAAGAAGCGGCAACTGCGCTCCCCGCGAGTTTGCCCACTTCTTCTTTTGCCATTCGACGCGCTTCGGCATCTGCCGTAAGCACGTCGTCCATCTTCTCGAGCCGTACGCGCGGTGTGCGCTCCAAAACACGTTCAATCACTGCGGGGATTCCCAAAAACGGCAGCCGTTGTTCGAGAAACGCTCCGACAGCAACTTCATCGGCGGCATTTAACGCGCACGGATAAGCGCCGCCTTTTCTCATTGCTTCGCGCGCCAAACGCAGGCACGGAAAGCGCCGCGTCGAAGCCTTGTCGAAATCCAGCCGCTTCAACCTGGTCCAATCGAGGGCTATTTGATTCGATGCCGCCCTCTCTGGATAGGTTAACGCATATTGGATGGGCATGCGCATGTCGGTTGGTCCCAGTTGCGCTAAAACGGAACCGTCCACGAACTCGACCATCGAGTGAATCGTGGACTGCGGATGGACCAGCACTTCAATTTGTTCCGGGCGCATCCCGAAGAGCCAGCGCGCTTCGATCACTTCAAATCCCTTGTTCATCATGGTCGCGGAATCGATGGTGATGCGATTTCCCATGCGCCAATTGGGATGCGCGAGCGCCTGTTCCCGGGTTACGTTGGCGAGCGCCGCAAGAGGAGTCTTCCGAAACGGTCCGCCCGAGGCGGTGAGCACGATCCTCCGCACTTCCGCGTGCGTTCCGCCGCGCAAACACTGATGAATTGCGTTGTGCTCACTATCGACGGGCAGCAGTTCCCTTCCCGCTTTCTTCGCTGCGGCCATCACCAGTTCGCCGGCAGCGACCAAAACTTCCTTGTTCGAAAGAGCGACAGTTTTTCCGAGCTTGACTGCTTCATAAGTTGCTTCCAACCCTACCACTCCCACCGCCGCCGAAACAACGATGTCCGCTTTGGAATGCGTGCCAACAATACGCATTCCTTCCCGGCCGTGATGAATTTCCGGCCTGGGGCTGATTCCCTTTTCCCGCAGCAACTGCGAGAGATCGTCGGCGCGCTTCGCATCCGCTACAGACACCACTTCCGGTTGGTGCCGTTCGATCTGCCCCGCTAATTCCTCAAGGTTAGCTCCGGCGGCCAGGGCGACGACTCCAAACCTGCCTGGCAGCGCTTCCACAACTGACAGGCATTGCCGCCCGATCGAGCCCGTCGACCCTAAAATTGAAAGTTGTTTCACGAACCCGCCAGATTCCCATTCTACAGATGGAAATGCCCTTTGATCTAGGACCGGGGAGAGTAAATCCAAATCCAATAATACCAGACAACCGGAATAGCCAAGATGAGAGCATCAATTCGGTCAAGTATTCCACCATGGCCGGGAAGGAGGCTGCCCGAGTCCTTAATTCCCGCGCTACGCTTGTACGCTGATTCCAGCAGATCACCCACTTGTCCCGCCACGTTCCCCGCCGCTGCCATCCCCAGCAGGTGCGGCAGCGGCACAAAGACCCATCGGCTGAAAATAATTCCCACCACCAGAGAAGCCACGAAACCGCCAATGGCGCCCTCCCAGGTTTTTTTGGGACTCAGGTGCGGAGCGAACGAATGTTTGCCAATGGCTCGCCCAACGAAATAGGCGGCGCTGTCTCCCGCCCAAATGACGACCAAGGCAAACAGCAGAACTAGCGGACCTTGCGTGCCCGATCCGTGGAGCCGCACTGCGTATGACAAGGGAAACGCAACAAGGATTAACCCACTCGAGCTGATTCCCGCTGCCGGAAGCGTTTCCACCAGAGGCCGCTTGGTCCACAGCGTAAGCGCAGCAATGCCCAACACGAACAAGAAAAATACAGACTCAAGCCCAGGAGCGGAATTCGCGAACCACCAAACTCTGTGATAGGCGATCAAATTCCCCGAGAGCTGGTACACCGCCTCATCGGCCATCAGCCATTGCACAAAGACAAGGACAACCGCGCACGTCGCGGTCCAGAACCGGTACGCGCGATGCCCAATGGCTTCTCCCAAGGCGAAGTACTCAAAGAGCGCGAGCAACATCACGAGCGCCGTAGCAACGGCAACCACAGAAGTGGGACCCCATAACACCAGCCCCACCACCAAAGGCATCAGCACAACCGCTGTGGCAACACGCTTCCAGATCATGTCAGCGGAATCTCCGCAGATTCGCAGGCCTCATCTCATCACAATGATTGGAAAAAATCACGCTGCAGGCGGGATAGAAGGAGAGAATTACAATCAACCGCGGAATCAACTCCCCACAACTCGCGCCGGTTTCTCGTCGCCGGGCTGGCCCTCGCGGATGCCGCCGTAGCGCCGTTCGCGCTTTTGAAATTCCACCAAGGCTTCCAGCAGCCGAGCGCGGTTAAAGTCCGGCCACAGTGTTTCGGTGACAAAAATCTCGGCATAGGCGATCTGCCAGAGCAGAAAGTTGCTGACGCGCATTTCGCCGCTCGTGCGAATCAGCAGGTCAGGATCTGGCAAGCCTTCCGTGTACAAATGACGCGAAAGCTGCTCTTCGGTGATTCTCGAGCCGGTTCCGTTGCCGTTGTGTTCGGCAAGAATCGCGTTCATGGCATCAACAATTTCCGCCCGGCCGCCGTAATTCAGTGCAATGCACAGAACCATGCCCTTGTTCCCGGCCGTCTTCTCCATCGCTTCGCGCACGTCCTTCTGCACTCCGGCGGGCAGCTCGTCCATGCGCCCCAAGAAGCGCATGCGAATTTCGTTCTTTTGAATCAGCGGCATTTCTTTTTTGAGATATTCGCGCAGGAGCTGCATCAGAAAATCGATTTCCGTCTTCGGCCGGCGCCAATTCTCCACCGAGAACGCATAAAGCGTAAGCGCTTCGATCTTCAGCCGCGCGCACGTTTCGATGGTCGTTCGCGCCGATTGGGTCCCGGCGCGATGTCCCGCGATGCGCGGCAAATGACGCTTTTGCGCCCAGCGCCCGTTCCCATCCATGATGACTGCGACATGGCGCGGCAGCCGGCTCATGTCCAGTTTTTCCAGTAGCTGCGCCTCTTCGGCCGTCACCGGGCCAAGGGACTCGGGGGCGGGAACTTGGAGCGTTTTGTGGGTCTTGGTTTGCAACACAAGATTGTTTGCGACGAAACTCTCGATTGCGGATCGCTTTTAGGCAAATCCCCTTTACGCCGTAAAGTTAACACACGCTTCCGCCGCCGCGCAATGCCAGGGTGCCGTGACTGCCATCAGCTCGTCGGCGGGGCTTGCTGGAACAACGCGGTATAAGCCAGCACTAGCGTCAGCACGATCATGGCAATCGCGGTGACCCATGCGACGACGTTGAACGTCGTTGTATTCACGTACTCGCCCATCAAATCTCTGCGGTTCACCAGCAGCAATATAAATATGACCACCACCGGCAACCAGATTCCGTTACCCACCTGTGAAAAAATCAAGATTTTCCACAGTGGCGCATTCGGCAGGAGCACAACTCCGGCGCCAACCACGATCAGCAACGTGTACAGCCAATAGAAAATCGGCGCCTCTCTGAATTTGTGGTCTAAGCCCGCTTCAAACCCCAGCCCCTCGCAAATCACATGTGCAGTGGACAGCGGCAGAATCGAGGCCGCAAACATCGAGGCGTTCAACAATCCAAACGCGAACAGAATTCCCGCTCCCTTCCCTGCCAGCGGAATTAGTGCTTGCGCAGCCAGCCCTGCGTCGTTGATTTCACGATGCCCGGAAACCCACAACGTTGCCGCACAGCAAACGATGATGAAAAACACGATTACCATGCAACTAATACTTCCAATCAAGACGTCAGCTTTGGCCTGAGGATACTGCCGCGGGCCAACCTTTTTCTCCACAAATCCCGCTTGGAGATAGAAAAACTGCCAAGGCGCAATGGTGGTTCCCACCAGACCGGTCAACATGACGAGGTAGCCGGACTCCATCTTGAGATTCGGAAGTACAGTATGCTTCGCGGCGATCAGCCAGTCCGGCTTCGCCAGCACTGCGGAAAACACATAGGACAGGTACAGCACGCAGGCAAAGAGAAAAATAACTTCCACCTGCCGGTACGTTCCGCGAATCACCAAAATCCACACGAGGATCGCCGCAAGTGGCACCGCCACGTACTTGCTCACATGAAAAATTTGCATGGCTGCAGCTACGCCCGCGAACTCCGCCACGACGTTTGCGAGGTCCACAAAAAATCCCGTGATCATTACGAAAAACGTGGGCCGGAACCCGAACTCTTCGCGAATGAGGTCGGACAGCCCCTTCCCTGTTATCACGCCCATTCGCGCGCACATCTCTTCGGTGACATACAACGCAATCGTCATCGGGATCAGCGACCACAGCAGCGCGTAGCCATATTGCGCGCCCGCTTGCGTGTACGTCGAGATTCCGCCCGCGTCGTTGTCCACGTTGGAGGTGATCAGCCCCGGCCCAACCACCGCGAGCAGCAGCATCAGCCGGCGGCGCAGGCCGCGAATCCGCTTCTGCAAATCCGAGCCGCGATTCTGCAGCCCCTCCACGCTCGATTTGAGAATCGACCAATCCATCTCGCCTCGCTGCCGCTCCCCTACTTCACCAGCCGGGATACCACGTCGTCCACGGTGATCGCTCCGATGGGCCGGTTTTGCTTATCCACGACTGTTAGCATTCGCAGATTGTATTTGTCGAAGAGCTCAAACACTTCCTTGTCGTCGGCATCCGGCCCCAGACTAAGCACAGGGTCCATCTTCAAAGCCGCGGCTCGCTCTTCCTGCGGCGCCAACAGCAGCCGCGCCACCGGCACCGCGCCTGAATATTGCGCTTTGCTGTCCAACAAAACGATGGTGTCCAACTGATCCAAATTTAGTTCCTGCTTGCCAAGCCACTCCAGAACTTCTCCGCGCGTCGAGTCCTCGCTCACGTACACAAAATCCGAGTTCATCATTCCGCCCGCCGTCGCCGGGTCAAATTCCAGCAACTCGCGAACTTCATCCGCCTCCTGCCCCGGCATCTCGTGAAGCAATTCTTCCGAAGTTTCCTTCGGCAGGTCCGCCAGCAGGTCCGCAGCAGCATCCGGCGCCATTTCCTCGATGATGTCGGCGGCTTTCTCCGGATCGAGCTCTTCCACGATCTGGGTCGTTAGTCTTGCGTCCAACTCGCCGAGCACCGCTGCCGCAGTCTCTTCATCCAGCGAAGCGATGATGCTTTGCCGCTCGGTCGCCGAAAGGTCTTCCATGATGTCGGCCAGGTCCGCCGGGTGCAGATCTTCAAGCTTTTCGTGCGTGATGCGCAGCTTCACTCGCCGCAACGGATCCGGCTCGATCAAGTTCACAAATTCCCACCGGATCGCGCTTTGTGGCAGCCTGCTCTGCAGCTTTCGGATGACCTTCGGCGGCACCATGCCCTGCAGCAGCCTCCGAACCGCTCCCGGCAGCCCCACGTCCACCTGGGTCAGGCGCAACTCCACGTTCCCGTTCATGCGCTGCTCGGCTAGGTCCAAATCATTCACACGCACCACTTTTCGTCCGCGCGTGTCGATGATTTGCTGGTCCAGCAAGTCTTTCTGCACGGCCAGAAGCGATTCATTGGGCTGGTAGAGTTCCAGCGCCCGCTCGCTCACGCTCAGTTCCACTTTCCCCGCGCTCACCGCCGCCACCTGGTTGTACTTCGCGACCAATGGTTGAAAATGGCCGCGCGACAACAGAAAATGCGAAACGCGATTCGGCGCCTCGGCAGGTTCAATGAAAAACTCGCGTACCTTTCCAACGTAATTTCCCGATGCGTCGTACGCCTTCGAGCCCATCAATTCCGTCGCGTAGAGCTCCATGGTCCTTTCCTCCTGCCGCGTTTCGTAACAGAGGCGCAGTTCCCGGTGGCAGTTATCAGTCAAATGAGCAACAAAAAACCCGCGCACCGATCAACTCGGCCGCGGGCAAGTGCCTGACGAAATTGGACTTACCGTTAGCCGCCGATGAACCCTCCTTGCCCGCTCGCTTGCCTGCAGGCCTGCGATTCGCGCCGCATCCTCCGGACATCCAGCCCCTCTATCCGCCCCGGGACGCGAGGCGGCCACCAGCTTCTAGGGCCAGGTTCGAGTTCGTTGCTCGCGCTCATCGAGAGAGAATCCACCTCTGGTCTCGACCTATACACTCAACACTGCAACAACATTGCATTGATAAGCCGCATGCATATCAATGTCAAGAAAAAATGGCATTCCCAGCGATATTTTTTGGAAATTTCTAGCTGGCCGACGTCTCTCGTTCACGGAATAGCATGTGGCTGGGTTGCTCGCCTTTGCGGCGGCACTCCTCCATGTACAAGACGAGGTAGTTCTTCAGCACATAGTCGCGCTTCGAGTAGCCCAGCTCTTCTGCCGCGCGATCGATCGCTTGGGCAGGGCCTTCGAGCTCCACGAACGTCCCAATGGGCGTTTCATCCAACTCGATCAAAAGCCCTCTAGCCCATCCTTTCGAAGCGGGGAGCCGGTACGTCGTCCGGTACTTTTCGTAGCGAAACCATCCGCTCATCCCCAAGCCTTCAAAAATCTCCTTCAGCTTCCCCGCCTCCGCGACTTCTGCCTCGATCTCATCTCGAACTTTGTGCGTCCGATGCTGTTCTCCGCTTGCTTCGCCCACGCCAGCGTGGGTTATTGGTCTCTTGAATGTCACCACCACCCGCTGTTTTGCCCTGGCTTTGCCCTTCCCGCTTACTTCCGGCGTCTCCGTCCGAATTCGCAGCAATTGCCCGTGCTTCGCCAGTCCCCCCTGCGGCGTATCAAAAATGACGTTTTCCTCGCGTACGCGGCCGGTTCCTGCACCCACCAGGCGCGCCCCCAGCTTCTTCAACACTCGCCGAAAACCCTTAACATCCTCTATCTTCAGCTTGATTTCCGTTTCGCGCGCCACGCGTTTCCTCTCTAGTGCTGGACAGCCTTTTGATCGACTCTAGCAACGGAAAATGTCACGCGGGTATGCCCTGCGCCACAGTCAGCGCCCAGTGGCTCCCCAGAAGAGTGACAGACTAAAGTCTGTCCTACTGGTCCGCTTTGTCCCACCGCCAACTTCCGCTAGTATAACCAACGTACCCTGTTCCTTCTGCCCGGCGCGCCACCCAGCCGCGTGCAACAAGGCTGGGCCGCTCTGCGGTCCTCTCGAACAAAAGACTCATGAACCCGGACGCTCAATTCACGTCGCCAGTGCCTCCGCGCGAAGCTTCAGCTGAAGGTTCGCCGGCGCCACCGCTCGCGCGCCGGGAACCGGTGGAGTCCGTTCTGCATGGCGACCGCCGCGTCGACCACTACGCTTGGCTGCGCGAAAAGGAAAATCCCGAGGTCACCGCCTATCTCGAAGCCGAAAACGCCTACACCGACGCCATCCTCAAACCCACGGAGGCTTTTCAGGAGAGTCTCTATCAAGAGATGCTCGGCCGCATCCAGCAGACCGACCTCACCGTCCCCTATCTTCTTCGCGGCTACCTCTATTTCACGCGCACGGCGGAGGGCAAGCAGTATCCCCTGCATTGCCGTAGGCGCGGCCTGGAAAACTCAACAGATGAGCTTTTACTTGACTTGAACCAACTCGCCGAGGGCCATTCCTTCCTTGGTCTGGATTCCTTCGAAGTCAGCGATGACAACGCGCTGCTCGCATTTTCTACCGACATCACCGGCTTTCGCCAATACACGCTCCAAATCAAGGACCTGCGGTCCAGCGAAATTTTCCCCGAGCGCGTCGAGCGGGTCACCAGCGCCGCCTGGGCTTCTGATAATCAAACGCTCTTCTACACGGTCGAGGACGAAACAACCAAGCGCTCTCATCGCCTCTACCGCCACGTTCTCGGTTCCACCGGCTCCGATGCGCTGCTATACGAGGAAACCGACGAGCGTTTTCGCGTCGAAATCGAGCGCACCCGCAGCGGCGGCTATCTCGTTCTCACTTCCGTCAGCCACACCGCCAGTGAAGTCTTATTCCTTCGCGCTGATGCCCCCTTTGGACAATTCCAATTGATCGCGCCGCGCGAAGACAACCACGAATACTATGCCGACCACCATCCCGGGCCTTCGCCGGGGATTGCCGGGGACGTTTTTTATATCCGCACGAATTCCGGCGGCCGGACGTTCCGGCTTGTTGCGGCTCCTGTGGCAAGTCCCGGACGAGAATCGTGGCGTGAGATTATTCCCAATCGGCCCGAGGTCATGCTCGCGGCGGCGTTCACGTTCAAGCATCATCTTGTGCTGTTCGAACGCGAGGGCGGTCTCCCGCACCTTCGGATCGTCGATCTCACTGCCCTGGCCGGGGCAAATGCTCCAAACGCATTGGCAGCATCCCATCGTATCGAATTCGCCGAGCCTGCCTACAACGCTTCTCTCGGCGACAATCCCGAATTCGACGTCTCTCACGTCCGATTCCAGTACGAATCGTTCATCACCCCGCGCTCCGTTTACGATTATGACCTTCGAACGCGGGAACGCGTGTTGCGCAAGCAGCAGCCTGTTCTTGGCGGCTACGATCCCTCGCAATATGTAAGCGAACGTCTTCACGCCAGCGCTTCCGATGGCACGCGCATTCCACTTTCCATCGTCTATCGTCGCGATACGCCGCGTGACGGCTCGGCTCCTCTTCTTCTTTATGGGTACGGCAGCTATGGCTTCTCGATGGCGGTGAATTTCAGCTCAAACCGGCTGAGTTTGCTCGACCGCGGCGTCATCTATGCCGTCGCGCACATTCGCGGAGGGGGTGAACTGGGCAAGCCGTGGCACGATGCCGGGCGCATGATGCAGAAGCGCAACACGTTCACTGATTTTATTTCGGCCGCGGAATATCTGATCGCACAGCGCTGCACACGGCCCGAGAAGCTCATCATCGAAGGCGGCAGCGCGGGCGGTTTGCTGATGGGCGTGGTCACGAACCTGAGGCCGGATCTGTTTCGCATGGTGATCAGTCATGTTCCGTTCGTCGACGTTTTGAACACCATGCTCGACGCTTCTTTGCCCCTCACCGTCGGCGAATACGAAGAGTGGGGCAACCCGCAGATCGCCGAAGAATATTTGTATATGAAGTCCTACTGCCCGTACACGAACCTTGAACACAAGGCTTATCCGGCAATGCTGGTCAAGACGGCGTTGAACGACAGCCAGGTCATGTACTGGGAGCCTGCAAAATACGTGGCCAAGCTGCGCACGCTGAAAACCGATTCGAATCCTTTGCTCTTCAAAACCAACATGGGCGCAGGCCACGGCGGCGCTTCGGGCCGTTACGACTATCTCCGCGAAATCGCGTTGGACTATGCCTTTTTGCTGTCGCAACTCGGGACTTGGAAGTGATTCCGCGGGCGTGCTTCTGCGACAAGTTGCACTCTTCTTCCCCAAAGCGCACAATGCAGCCTCGCTGTCCGAATTCATAAATAATATTGGTGCAGAGGGCAAGAAAGCAGCAGCGTGCTGTCGCAGTTCAAAGAAATTGTTGAATGTCTGAACCAACCACACCGCTGATGCAGCAGTATCACGCCATCAAGGCGCGCTACCCGCACGCCCTGTTGCTTTTCCGCCTTGGCGATTTCTACGAGCTTTTTTACGAAGATGCGATGATCGCCTCGCGCGAGCTGCAAATCACGCTGACCTCCCGCAATCGCGAGAAGGGCCAGCCCATTCCGATGTGTGGCGTGCCGTATCACGCCGCCGAAGGCTATCTTGCGAGGCTGATTCGCGCCGGCTTTAAGATCGCCATTTGCGACCAGATGGAACAGCCTGGTCCAGGGAAGAAGCTGGTCCGCCGCGAAGTCGTCCGCGTCGTCACTCCCGGCACCGCGACTGACGCCGGCGTCCTCGACATTCGCGAAAACAATTTTCTCGCCGCCGTCTCGCGCCATCCCACTGGCTCGCCCATCGGTCTCGCCTTCGTCGATCTCTCGACCGGCGAATTTCAAGCCACGGAATTTTCCGGTCCTCGCGCCGATGAATCTCTTCGCGATGAACTCCAGCTTCTCCGCCCACGCGAAACGCTGCTTCCTCGACCGCAACAGCTCTTCGAAACCTCTAGGACTTCGCTCCTCGAAGGCACGGGCGGCGTCGAGTCCCGCCTCGAAGACTGGACTTTTCAACGGGACTATGCCGAACGCATCCTTCGCGAACAATTCGGCGTCGCCGAGCTTACCGGCTTCGGACTCGACGACCATCCACAAGCTCTGTCGGCCGCCGGCGCCGTCATCCATTACTTGCGGGAAAATGCCGCGCGCGGCGATCGCTCCGGCATGCCAGCGGAAAAGCTAGACGCCCCAGGCATCGAAGCCTTGCAGCACCTCGACCGCGTGCGCTACTACGAGCATTACGATTCCCTCGTTCTCGATCCTGTTTCCGTTCGCAACCTCGAACTGCTTTCCCCCATCTTTTCCGAAGAAACCAGCCGCTCCTCCGGTCCCACCACTCTCGTCGCCGCCCTCGACGTCACCGTCACCGGGATGGGCGCGCGCCTTCTCCGCTCCTGGCTCCTCCGGCCGCTCATTGATCGCGAACTCATCGAAGCGCGCCTCGCTGCCGTCACTCACCTCGTCAAACAAACGATGGTGCGCGGCGAAATTCGCAAGGAACTCAAAGGGATTCTTGACCTCGAACGCCTTACCAGCCGCATCACTCTCGGACTCGCCGCTCCCCGCGAATTGGTCGCGCTCCGCAAATCGCTTGGCCAGCTTCCCGTTCTGAAGAATTTCCTTACCCCTCCCCCTGTAGGTGGAAGCGAGCTACTTCGCCACCTTCACGTTGAAATCGATGAACTCGCCGACGTTCGCGACCGCCTCGAGCGTGCCATCTCTGACGAACCACCCGCGCTCGCCACCGATCCCGGCATTATCCGCAGCGGATATAACGAAGAACTAGACAAACTGCGCAATTTGAGCAAGGACAGCAAGCAAATCATCGCGGCGATGGAAGAGCGCGAGCGCAAGCGCACCGGCATCGGCTCGCTCAAAATCCGGTTCAACCAAATCTTTGGCTACTACATCGAAATCTCGAAGCCCAATCTCCATCTCGCTCCCGCCGATTATGAGCGCAAGCAAACCCTGGTTAACGCCGAGCGCTTCACGTCTGCCGAGTTAAAGGAATATGAACGCAAAATCCTTGCAGCCGACGAGCGCATCCTCGAAATCGAGCGCCAACTTTTCATTGACGTTCGCTCCTCCGTGGCCGCTAAGGCTGCCCGCTTGCGGCGCACCGCTTCCGCTGTGGCCCAGCTCGATGTCCTCACCGCTTTCGCAAAACTCGCCGCTGATCGCGGCTACATCTGCCCCGAATTCAACTCCACGGGCGAGCTCCTCATCATCGGCGGCCGCCATCCCGTCATCGAAGAACTTTTGCGCCAAAGAGGTGAGCGCTTCGTCCCTAACGATCTCTGTTTCGAGCCGGGCCGCCAGCAACTTCTTCTCATCACTGGACCCAACATGGGCGGCAAATCCACCTATCTTCGCCAGGCCGCGCTCATCATGCTCATGGCGCAGATGGGCTCTTTCGTCCCCGCGCGCCAGGCCAAGCTGCCCATCACCGACCGCATCTTTACCCGCATCGGCGCGAGCGACAATCTCGCACGTGGCCGGTCTACTTTTCTTGTTGAAATGAGTGAAGTCGCCGCGATCCTGAATCACGCCACGCCGTCGAGCCTGGTCCTCCTCGATGAAGTCGGCCGCGGCACAGCCACGTTCGATGGCCTGTCCATTGCCTGGGCCGTCGTCGAACATCTCCAAAAACACACTCGTTCTCGCACCCTCTTCGCCACTCACTATCACGAGCTAACCGAACTCGCCGATCTCCTCCCCGGCGTGAAAAATGTTCACGTGTCGGTCAAAGAAACGCCCAGCGAAATCATCTTTCTCCGCCGCGTCGAGCCCGGCAGCGCCGACAAGAGCTACGGCATCGAAGTCGCGCGCCTCGCCGGCCTTCCGCGCAGCGTCATCGAGCGCGCCCGCGAAGTTCTCAAGCGTCACGAACAAAGCGAGCACGAGCTCAGCGAAACTCTTTCTCCGGGCGCTCTTGATGATCCCTCGGGCGGCTCAAATGGAGATACCGCAGCGCGCCATGGCCGCAACAGCCATCAAGAAGTTCTGTTCACCCCGCTCGACCGGCAGGTACTCGACAAGCTCCGCGGCGCCGACCTCGACCAGCTCAAGCCTATCGACGCCCTGAACCTCCTCGCCGAACTCAAAAAGCAAATTTCCTGACCTTCTCAAATAGTGTGGTCACGCGAACTGCAGGCAATCATGTGGGTTGCGGCAGCCCAAGCTGCCGTTTTCGTTTTCTGGAGCCGGCCTACCTCTGCCCCCGCCCAGAGGTAGGGTCAAAGCGTTGCTACCGCTTTTCCACAAGTTTTGCACATGCTAACTCCTTTAGAATGAGCACATCCATGTCTCTCCCATACGTGTTCATTCTAAAGGACTTAGGACCAATCCTATCTTCTTTAGAATGAACACTTACACCAAACGAGGCGAGGGTATTCCACAGCCTCACACAACCGCTAGAAGCTCTTTTTCTGTCCAACCAGGACTGGGCCCGGAATTGCGGTCGTGGCTCCGTTCTTCCATCGTTACATCTTTACTTCGTTAGTCATTACACCCGTATATGCACCTGATGCTGTTTTCGTCCGGTCGCTCCGCTTGCTCTCTGTGCTCTCCCTGTCCTCTGTGTTAAAACTCTTTCTTCCATGCCACAGAAGCCTATGCTTGTCCTCGGCCTCATGTCCGGCACGTCTGCCGACGGAATTGATGCTGCGCTCGCGCACATTAGCGGCGCGCCGCCGCATCTCCACGCCAAGCTGCTCAGCCACGCTTCTTTCAAATTCCCGCCGGCGTTGCGCAAAGAAATTCTTCGCGTCGCCGAACAGCAGCCCATTTCCGCTGGCGAACTAAGCCAGCTCAATTTTCGTCTAGGGCGCATCTACGCCGACGCCACCCTCGCCGCCTGCAAAAAGTTTCGCATCGCTCCACGACGCATTGACCTCATTGGCAATCACGGCCAGACCATTTTTCATCAAGGGGCCCCAGTGTCCTATCTTGGCGCACCGACCTCTTCAACTCTACAAATCGGTGAGGGCTCCGTCATCGCCGCCCGCACCGGCATCACGACCGTCTCTGATTTTCGTCCCGCTGACATCGCTCTTGGCGGGCAAGGCGCGCCGCTCGTCCCATTTGCAGACTACGTACTCTATCGCCACCCCAAACTCGGCCGCGTTTCGCTAAACATCGGCGGCATCGCCAACATCACGGTCATTCCCGCAGGCGCGCGCCCGGAGGAAGTCTTCGCCTTCGATACCGGCCCAGGCAACATGCTCATCGACGCTCTCGTCCAGCATTTCACCCATGGCCGCCAGCGCTTCGACAAGTCCGGACATCTCGCGATGAAGGGTAAAATTATTGAAGCTTTTTACAAAGAACTAAGAACCGATCCCTACCTCAGAATTCCGCCACCCAAATCCACCGGGCGCGAATACTACGGACAAGTATTCTTTGAAAAAGTTCTAGCTCTTGGCCGCAAATACCATGCTCGGCCAAACGACGTGATCAGAGCTGCAACTAGTTTCACCGCGGGCAGCATCGTGGACGCACTTAAACGCTTTGTCTTTCCCAGGCACAAGATCGATCAACTCATTATTTCCGGTGGTGGCGCCCGCAATGCATTTGTGTGTGCACTGATCGCTGGTTGGCTGACTGCGGACAACGTTAGGATTCTCTACTCCAAGAAGTTCCGCATCCCCGTGGACGCAAAGGAAGCTTTTGCGTTCGCAATCCTCGCGTACGAGACATTTCATCAGCGGCCCGCGAATCTTCCATCTGCCACCGGCGCGCGCCGCCCTGCAATCCTCGGGAAAATCTCTTATGCCCCGCCCGGCTGAAATGTGCAAAATTATGTGACTACAACTTCCTCGCCACCCTAACCCCGAGTCCCTCTCTTACTTCATTGCCTTCTCAATGTCAGCGACCGAAATCGCGCCTTCGCGGCCAATTCGCCAAGCGTCGCCGTTCAATTCGACAATCGTCGACGGCAGCGTCGCGCCGGTTTCTCCTGCATCCAGTACCAACGGCACGCGCGACCCCAACTGCTTCATCACTTGCGCCGCGCTCGCGCAAGAAGAAAACCCCGAGATGTTCGCGCTAGTTCCCGTGACCGGACCCTCGAACTCCTCAATCAGTTTGCGCACGACTTCGCTGCGCGGCCAGCGCAAAGCAATGCGGCCTGTTCCCGCAGTCACTTTCAGGGGGATCTTATGCGCCGCATTCACCACGAGCGTCAGCGCACCTGGCCAGAACTTTGTTGCCAGGCGCATGAAGCTTCCCGGCGTTCCACGCGAAAGCGCGATGGCCTGGTCGATCGAATTCACCAGGATCGGCAGCGCCCGCGCTTCCGGCCGCCCTTTCACTTTGTAAATCTCTTCTACTGCCGCCAGATTGAAGGGGTCCGCGGCCAACCCATAGAAAGTGTCCGTGGGAATGGCGATCACACTTCCACGCGTAAGAAAGTCCGCGGCGTAGCGCAGCACTTCCGATTCCGGGTTGATTGGATTGACGCGCAGCAGTTCAGCCGGCAATTTTTTGGCCTTTGGCGAAGTCCTACTGCCACCTCACAGCGCTTTCCACTCGCGCTGCCCCTAATTGGCCGACGCTACCATACACGCTCTCGCCCACGCAACAAGAGTTGAACCTGATCATGGAAGACTCGCTGCGGACATGAATCTGCCAAAATCCCCTAGCAGACTAGCGCCCTCAATTGGGTTGTTGTCTCTCCGAATGGTCTTTCAATACATTCGCGGCTTTGTTGGAAGCGGCCTGGAGAAAAAGATTAAATTTCGTTTTCTGCTCAAGCCACTTTTGGTCGTTGATGTTTTGCGGCTTCGGTATCCCGGACAAAAGTTTCATCGCTTCCGCGGCGCGCTGACCAGCATTCGCTGCCAACTGCGGGTCGTCCGAATTCAGTGAATCATAGGCAGCAACCCACATGTAGCGAGCATTGAATCGCATCCCAAGCTCTACCTCAGTTCCTAGATCTGCCAATTTGTCGGCGTACTCCATCACCTTCATAGGATTCTTTAGTTCCCCATAGGCCTGACAATACCCTTGATAAACATACAGAAGCACCGCGGGGGTCGGATGATGACTCGCGACAAACTTATCCAGCAATGCGATTCGTTTGGCGGGATCCTTCTCCTGCAGAAACTTTGGGCCAGGGTCAACGATTGTGTAGGCTTTTTCCTGCTGAGTCTGCGCAAGTGGCGCCATGGATATAGCAAACAGCCAGATCACAAGAGCACACATACTCTTCATTTACTTCCCCGTAAGGGCTGCCGAGCTTCCCTGACCAAGAGAGCGACTCTTGAGATTATCACCGCCAAGAGCGATTTGTTAGCGTCCAGAAGATGGCGACACACTTCGACACAGACGGACAAACTTGGCGTGGATTAGGGAAAAGACTCTAGACATTTCACGACCGCGGCGGCGTTGGCTGGGGCGGTGGTGCGCAAAGTCCAGCCTGCTGCACGGCGGACCACATGTCAAAGACACCCCATTCCTCGATGATTTTTCCGTTCTTGAAGCGAAAGATCGTCATGCCCGGGACCGTGATTTTCTTCCCTGTAGCCGGAAAGCCCATCCCCTCATGCGTGTTGGTGCCGGAGGCCGTCCATGACACCGCCACAAGGTCCCCCTCTGCAACCATCTGGTTGATCTTTAGGCGCATATCGGGCAGCGCTTTCCGTTCTTCGCTTGCTGCGGCCATGTCTTCCGCCAGTGTCGCGTCGTGAGTACGGCCGTGGACCACAAAGTCCGGGGCATGGGAGTCCGCATACTTGTCGAGCCGCCCTTGATCGATCACTTCCTCAAAGAAGCTTCGGGCGACAGCTTTGTTTTTTTCCTGCTCGTTGCCTGCTTTTGTGACAGCAGGCAGAGAGAGGAGAAGAAGCACACACATCCATAGTGAGGTTTTTCGCATGGTCATACACCTCCGTCACTCGTTTCTACGTGCGGGAGGCTCGTGGAATTACCGCAGGCTGACGGAAATTTGCTAACCTGCGAGTCATGGCAAGCCCCAGCAAACCCGCACGCGACAACGCCAAGAGCGTGGGCGATTCCGCGGTGCTGACCAGCCGCGACAACCGTTGGCTCAAAGAATTTCGCATGGCGCTGCGCGGCGGTTTGCCCACGGAGAACGGCTGCGTTGGCGTCGAAGGCGCGCGCCTTGTCGAAGAAGCCCTGCGTTCCGGCTGCCCCATCCAAGCAGTGCTTTTCAGCGAATCCGGCCAGCGCCATCACGAACGCCTCGCGCCGCTGATTGACCGCCCCGAGTTGAGCTTTCCCACGCTGCGCACTACGGATCGGCTATTCGAAGGGCTCGCCGACACCGAGCATCCGCAAGGTGTGGCGGCGTTGGTCAAGCCGCGCGAAACGTGTTTCGATGATTTCGTGCGCACTCCCGGTTTCGCCTGTGCTCCGCTTCTCGTCGTGCTCGCCGGAGTTCAGGATCCAGGCAATGTCGGCACGATTCTGCGGACAGCCGCCGCTTTCGGCGCGACCGGCGCGGTCACGGCCGCTTCCGGTATCAGCGGCACGGCCAGCCCGTATTCGCCCAAAGCGCTGCGCGCTTCCGCCGGCGCGGCGCTTCATCTGCCGATTCTCGCGGGAATGTCGTTGCCGATTCTGCTGGCTCAATTCAAAGTGGCAGGCATTCACACGCTGGCTTCGAGCGTCCACGAACCACGCGCTACGGACCAGCCGTTGCTCGCTCCATGGGAAGTGGATTGGTGCCAGGCCATCGCCCTTCTCGTCGGCAACGAAGGCGCTGGCCTCCCTGAAGAAGTCGAGCGCAGCGCCGACGCGCGCATCCGCATCCCCATGGCCAGTGGCGTCGAGTCGCTCAACGCCGCCGCAGCCGCCGCAGTCGTCTTCTACGAAGCCGCGCGCCAGCGGAACCAAAGAAGTGGTCGGTGATCAGTGAGCAGCAGTCAGTCAAGAAGAAACGAGGACCAAACACCTACCTTTTAATCTTCCCTGACTGACCACTGACGACTGAAAACGCGTTCCAGTTCAGGCATCCTGCATTTCCCCTTTCCCGTCAAACGATTTAGACTTCAAGGAGCGCATGAGCCTCTTCTCCAAACTGCCGCTGTCTCCGGCCGGGCCGGACGGATCCGCCAGCGATTCCGGCGTGCCCGCCGCCAATCAGCCGCTCGCCGAGCGCATGCGCCCGCGCACGCTCGACGAATTCATCGGCCAGGAAAAATTGCTCGGGCCGGGTAAACCGCTGCGTGTGCAAATTGAAAGCGACAACATCGGCTCGATGCTCTTTTGGGGCCCGCCCGGCTGCGGGAAAACTACTCTCGCGCGCCTCATTGCGCGCTTAACGCGCTCCGACTTCGTCGCCTTCAGCGCCGTCCTCGCGGGCATCAAGGAAATCAAGGAAGTGATGGCGGCCGCAGAATACAAGTCGCGCTCCGGCTACCGCACCATCGTTTTTGTCGACGAAGTGCACCGCTTCAACAAGGCCCAGCAGGACGCGTTTCTTCCGCACGTCGAAGCCGGGCACATCATTCTTATTGGCGCGACCACCGAGAATCCTTCGTTTGAAGTGATTTCCCCGCTGCTCTCGCGCACCAAGGTTTACGTCCTCGAAGCCCTCACCACGCCGCAAATCGTCGAATTGCTGCGCCGCGCCCTCGCCGACAAGGAGCACGGGCTCGGTAACGATGCCATCGAAGTCTCCGACGACATCCTCTTTCGCATCGCTTCTTTCGCCAACGGCGACGCCCGCGCCGCCTACAACACGCTCGAACTCGCCGCGAAAAGCGCCCGCGCTAACGAACGCGGCGCACTCGTCATCACTCCCGAACTTCTCGAAGACGTTTTGCAGCGCAAGCTTCTTCGCTACGACAAGGCCGGCGAGGAGCACTACAATCTCATCTCCGCGCTGCACAAATCGGTGCGCAATTCCGACCCCGACGCTGCGCTCTACTGGCTCGCGCGCATGATCGAATCCGGCGAAGATCCGCTCTATCTCGCGCGCCGCATGGTGCGCATGGCCAGCGAGGACATCGGCCTCGCCGAACCCGGCGCTCTTGCCGTCACGCTCGCCGCGAAAGATGCGTTCGACTTCCTCGGCACCCCCGAAGGCCATCTCGCGCTCGCGCAAGCCGCCGTTTATCTTTCGCTCGCGCCCAAATCTAACGCCGTTTACACTGCGTACGGCTCCGTCATCGACGACGTCCACAAAACCGAAGCCGATCCCGTTCCGCTGCATCTCCGCAATCCTGTCACCGGCCTCATGAAAAATATCGGCTACGGCGAAGGCTACAAATACGCTCACGATTACGACGACAAACTTACCGACATGCCCTGCCTGCCCGACAATCTCGCCGGCCGCTCCTACTACAAGCCCACCGATCAGGGCTTCGAGCAGCGTCTTCGCCTTCGCCTCGACGAAATTCGTAAGCTAAAATCGAAAACCGCTCGCGAAACCTGAGGTGACCCGATGAAGCGCGCCGCACTCCTCCTCGCCGTTCTTCTTTCCTTTAGCACCGCATTGGCCCAGGAAAAGCTCAAGCGTCCACCCATCACCGGTATCGGGCGCGTCACCATTTATGTACGAAACCACGAAGCCGCGATGGATTTTTACTCGAAGAAGCTCAGTTACTTTTCCTCGCAGGAGATTCCGTGCGAACGTGCTCCTCATTTCTGCTTTGGGAACATCCTGCAGATTCTCGATGTTGTCTCTCCCACTTCACCTGACGAGGGCCATTTCTTGGGTGAAATTGATTTTAGGACCCCCAACCTCGAGCGAATGCACCGTTATCTGGAAAGCCAGAATGTAAAAGTTTCGGAGATTGTGAAGATTGAGAGGACTGTAGTACATCACGAGCTGGACTACTTCAGTGCCGTGAATCCGGAGGGACACCCGATTGGATTCGTAGAGCTTGCGGGATGCTGGATATGCGAGACCGATCCTGGGGACGAACGGGCCGACTGGCACATTATTCACGCCGGCTTCGTCGTCCGCGACCGCGCTGCCACCGACCACTTCTACAAAGATATCCTGGGCTTCCGCCCCTACTGGCACGGCGGCATGAAGGACGACAGAGACGACTGGGTCGCCATGCAGGTTCCTGATGGAACCGACTGGGTCGAGTACATGCTCAACATCCCCGCCAACGCCGACAAAAAGCTCCTCGGCGTGATGAACCACATCGCCCTCGGCGTCACCGACATTCAGGCAGCGAAGGCCCAGCTCCTCAAGAACGGCGTCAAACTGACCGAAGAACCCCAAATGGGCCGCGACGGCAAATGGCAACTCAACGTCTACGATCCCGACTCCACCC
The DNA here is from genome assembly GCA_035623215.1 of Candidatus Acidiferrum sp. GTDB lineage: Bacteria > Acidobacteriota > Terriglobia > Acidiferrales > UBA7541 > Acidiferrum. The sequence continues at coordinate 51,521 of DASPTW010000044.1, read as the reverse complement.
GCATCGAATTCATGGAGTTCACTCCCAAGGAGAAGCCCTGCTGCTCCGAATTCACCGGCCCGCATCCCAAACCATGACTGTTGGAAACTCGACAATCGAAGTTCCAAAATCGGCCGTGGGTGCCGCACCCTTCCGGTTTAAGGGTGCGGGGTTTTCTTCTCCCTTTCATTCTTCTCTACGAACTCTGTGCCTCTTCCTCTGCGCCCTCTGTGTTACCTCTTTTTTCTTTCCCCCCGCCTGCGCGCAAAATCTCGACAAGCCTCTCCAATCCATCGACGAAGAAGTCACCGGCTTCGGCTTCGGGCCCGACGGCCGCATCGCCTACTCTGTCTACCACAATCTCAAAACGAAAAAGTACGACCTCGAGCACGACGACATCTGGCTCCAGGAACCGGGCGGCAAGCGCCGCCGCCTTCTGGAAGGGCAAAAGTACACGCGCGGCAACAAGCTCTTCAGCTACCTGGTCGACTCGTTCCGCTTCTCGCCGAATGGCCGAATCATTCTCGTGCAGCTTCTCACCACCACGATCGACGACGAGGACTCGCGAGGGCAAGACACGTTTGAAACTTTACTTCTCGACGATTCGGGCCATGAAGTGCGCGTGGCCAAAGGCGAAAACGTCATTCCTGACGCTGCCAACGCCGCGGTTCTCCCCGACAACAACACCATCGCCTATCTTTCCCAGGTCATGAAATCGCTTCCGCTTTTTGCAATGAAGAATACGCGGCTCTCGAGCGGCACGTTTCCCTCGCCCTACGAAGGCCGCACGTTTCGCGACGTCGCCTGGCTCCCCGGAATGAACTTCGCCGTCGCCGTCGAACAGGATCGCGCCATGACCGGCCCGCCGCGCTTGCAGAGCCTGGATATTTTGAATGACGCCGACAAAGAACTCGCCACGCTGGATGGCTTCGAGGGCGGCCTGAGCGTCTCTCCCAGCCGCACGAAAGTCGCCTATTTCATCGACAGAGAAGTTTTGGAAGTGCGCAGTCTTTCGCATCCCGACCAGGTCTCGCGCGCCCGCATCGGCTTGGGCGTGTATCGCTGGTCGCCCGAAGAATCGCGCATCCTGTTGAAACGCTCGCCCGAAAAAAAATCCGGTGACCTCGTGTGGATCGATCTTCCACCGCTTGCCACCACAGCACAAGGAAAGGAAATTCCCGTGTCTCAGCCACAGCCGGTCCAGCTATTCCACGGCCTCAGTTTTCGCGAATTTGGAATTTCCCCCGACGGACGGCTGCTCGGCGTCGTCGTCCCCGGCAAACGCAACCTTCTGATGTTCCCGCTTTATCGCTGAACCAATTCTTCTCTGTGACCTCTGTGACCTCTGTGCTCTCTGTGGCCTCTGTGTTAATTCTTTTTCTTTCTGAATTTCTCGCATACTTAAAACGCCGCGCAAAACCTCCACGCGAGCCCTATTTGCCGAAGTCTTCCACCAGTCACGAGTCACAAGTCACCAGTCACGCCTTCTCCTCTTGTGCTCCACCAAAATGCACGCATCCTCAATCACGACTAACCCTGCCGCGTGCGCCTTCTCCGTCGCCGCTTCGTTCTCAATTCCCAATTGCATCCACACGACTTTGGCCCCGATTCGTATCGCGCTTTCCACCACCGGCGGCACCTCTTCCGCCCGCCGGAAGATATTCACAACTTCGATTTTCTCCGGCACGTCTTCCAGCCGCGCGTAGCATTTCTCGCCTAACACTTCGGTTTCGTTCGGATTTACAGGAATGATTCTGTAGCCCGCACTCTGCATGTATGAAGAAACGTCGTGGCTGGGCCGCAGCGGATTCGACGACAATCCCACTACCGCAATCGTTTTGTATTTCTTGAGAATGTCTGCAATCGCGTCCACGCGGGCCGCGCCCACAAATTCCGGCCCCTCAGGAATCAACACTCTCATCGCTGCATCATAAGCTGCGCCTTGCAGCCGCCATCATTCGATTTCGCTCCCATAGCTTGGGCCACTCAGCACCGTCATTCCGAGCGAAGCGAGGAATCCCTCGCCACTCGTCACTAGCCACTCGCCACTTCTCTTCACCGTGGGGCTAGCTCTGGCTTGCCTTTGCGCTTCGCCAGCACGCGGCCTAACGCTTCAAACAGTTTGCGATTTTCTTCCGTCGTGCCCACGGAGATTCGGATTGCCTCAGGAAAGCCCATCCACCCCAACGGCCGCACAATCACGCCTTCCCGCAACAGTTCTTCGCAAATCGCTTTTGCCTCTGGCCCCGCTTCCACAAATACGAAGTTCGTCTCGCTCTTCACCGGCAGGAGCCCCAGCTTCTCCACTTCCTCAGTGATTCGTTTTCTTTCCACGCGGTTTGCCTCGATACAACGCTTCACGTGCTCGTGATCGTCCAGCGCCGCCAGCGCCGCCGCCTGTGCCACTCCCGAAACGTTGAACGGAGTACGCAGCTTGTTCATCGCCGCCACCAGCGGCGCTTGGCCAATGCCGTAGCCGATGCGGATGCCCGCCATGCCGTACACTTTCGAAAACGTGCGCAGGATCAGCAGGTTTTTGCGCTCCTTGAAAAGCTCCACCGACCGCGGCATGTCCGCGCGCTCCGCGTAGTGGATGTACGCCTCGTCGAGGACGACCAGCGTGTCGCTTGCGGCATGGCTCAGAAATCGCTCGAATTCTTCTGCGCCAAACGCCGTTCCCGTCGGATTGTTCGGGTTCGCCAGATAAATTACACGCGTCGCGTTGGTGATGGCATGCGCCATTTCCGGCAGATCGAACTTGAACCCGCACATCGGCACGCACTCGAGCGCCGCGCCGCTCGCACGGATTGCCGTCGAAAATGGCGCGTATGTTCCTTCCGACGTCAAGCCGATCTTCCCCGGCCCTAGGAGCACTCGAGCCGCCACGTCAATAATCTCGCTCGACCCCAGCCCGATGAAGATTTCGTCCGGCGACACTTCGTGCAGTGCCGCGATCTTTTCCCGCAGCCGCAGCGTTCCGCCATCCGGATAGCGGTTCGAATCGTTCAGCACCGCGCGTGCCGCTTCCATCGCCTTTGGCGACGGGCCCAGCGGATTTTCGTTCGAAGCGAGCTTCACGGCGTGAATCTTCAGCTCGCGTTCGACTTCTTCAATCGGTTTTCCGGGAACATACACCGGCAGCCCGCGAATGTATTCCGGTATCAGCTCTTCCAATGTTCGTGTCATGGATTCTTATCTTCTCTTGTGCACTCTGCGCTGCGGCCTCTGCGTAAATTCCGACGCTTCATTCTCGCATCTTCACCGACTTTCTGCTGTAGAGGAAGCGTCCAACTTGCTCCAGCCGTCAAGCCCCACCGGCCTTCTCTGTTCCTTTACTTCATTGCATCGTTGCTTCGCCAGTTCCCCGGCTTGGTCAGCAGCTTCAATTCTTCCACTTCCCTTTCCGTCAGTGCCCGGAACTTTCCCGGCGCGACATCCAACGTCAGCGGCCCCAGTTTTACGCGCTTGATTTTTTCTACGTGATGCCCAACCTCCTCGAACATCCGCCGGATTTGCCGGTTCCGCCCTTCGATTAGAACCACCTCATACCAAGGGTTCGCGCCATCTTCCGCAAGTCTGATTTTCGCGGGGGAAGTCTTCACTCGCCTTCCATCTTCGAGTTCAATCGTAACGCCTGCCCTCAATCGTTCGACCTTCCTATGGTCCGGCTTGCCGCTCACTTTCACGAGATACGTTTTCGGAACATGCGAGCCGGCTTTGGTCAGTTTTTGCGCGAGCGCTCCGTCATTTGTCAACAAGAGTAGACCTTCGCTCGCATAATCCAGCCGCCCTACGGGATAGACGCGCTCGCCATGTTTTGGTAACAGGTCCATCACGGTCGGCCGCCCCTCCGGATCGCTCACCGTCGTCACGTATTCTTTTGGCTTGTTCAGCAGCAAATAGACCAGACGTTGCGGCTTCGCGAGCGGTTTCCCATCCACGCAGATTTCGTCCTGCTCCGGATCGGCTTTCGTTCCCTGCTCTGTCACCACCTTTCCGTTGAGCGTGACGCGCCCCGCAGCAATGATCTCTTCCGCTTTGCGCCGCGACGCAATTCCGCGCGCCGCCATGATCTTCTGCAATCGTTCCTGCATCTTCCGCCGCGTTTCGTAGGGGCGGGCTTGCCCCGCCGATTTTTAACTCGCTACAGCCACAAACGTGTCATCCCCAGGCCGCGTTCTTTGCGGCCGTGGGATGTGCTTTCTCTTCTCTGTGTGAACTCTGTACTTTCTGCGTCTCTGCGTTATATTTTTTCTCTACTCGGGAACGCGGGCCGTCCTGGTGACGTCCTCACCCGCCACCAATAGAAACTCGCCCTTCGAGCCCGCAATGCGCATTTGCAAGTAGGGCCGATATTCTTCGCTTGCGTAGAAGGCGTCTACCGCTTCCTTTGAAGGCCATTCCACCATCACGAAAAGTGGCGGCACCTTTCGCTCTCCTTCGATTTTTTCGATCTTTGCCGTGCGTGCCAGAAACCGCCCACCGCGCTGTTCCACCATCTTCGTCACATTCGCTACGTATTCCCGGACCCAGCTCTTGTCTGTGATCTCCATTTCCGCCACTGCGTAATACTTCACGTGGATTCCTCCTAGCCGAATGCGACCAGTTCTTTTCCTATGTCCTACCGACTAACGCAACTACCGTCATTTCGAGCGAAGCGAGAAATCCCTCTTCGCGGCCTCCGTGTTGATTCTTTTTCTTTACGTCATTACTTCTTTACTTCGTTGCGTCGTCGCAGTTTTCTCCTCAACTCCTCCACTTCCTTCTCCTGCAAAATTCTGTATCTCCCCTCCGGCACTCCTTCGAGCGTCAGCGGCCCCAACCCAATCCGTTTTATCTTCTCCACCGGATGTTGTTCCCGGAACAGCACGTCTCGCATCTCGTCTTTTTTTGTGTCCCTCATCCTCACTTCGTACCAATAATTCGCCGCGTGCCCGCGCGACGACCCCGGCTGCCGCAGCGTCTTCATCTTCACGCCAATTTCTTTTCCCAGCCGATCCAACTCCTCCAGCGTCAGCATCCCTTTTACCTTGATGAGATACACCTGCTCGACGTCAGCCCACTTCTTCAGCATCTCCGCCGCCAGGTCGCCGTCGTTCGTCATGAACACCAATCCCGACGCCGTATATTCCAGGTTCCCCACCGGGTACACGCGCTCTGGAAATCCGCGCAAACAATTCTTCAGCGTCTTCCGCCCATCCGGATCCGCCATTGCCGAAACGATTTCCGGAGGCTTGTGCAGGACGAGGTACATTCGCCGCTCCGGCGCCTTGATTACTTTCCCTGCCGCTTCAATTCTGTCCTGCGCGGCATCCGCTTTCGTTCCCAGCTCGCGAACCACCTGCCCGTTCACGCGCACTTGTCCGCTCAGGATCAATTGCTCCGCGTGCCTCCGCGAAGCAATCCCCGCCCGCGCAATAATCTTCTGCAATCTCTCCTGCATGTTCTGCCGCTTCACTTTGTGTGTTGGTTCTTGTAGGGGCACGATATATCGTGTCCTTCGATCGGAAGGTAATCCTTCTTGGTGCTACTGGACTTCTCTTGGGCCGCTATTCCCCCGCTGCTGCAGTTTTCGCCGAATCCTCGCTCTCCGGCATGCCCTCGTTATTTGCGGCGGTCTCTTCCAGCAACTCTTCCCGCGCTTCCATCTTCTCGCTTGCGTCGCCACCTTCGGCCTCTGGTGCCTCAACGCTTGTCTGGTGCCCCGTACTCCCGCCGCCGGCTTCGCTTTCGCTCGCCACTCGCCACTCGTCACTCGCCACTTCCGCCCCCGGCGCCAACCCCTCATCGCTGCCCAACGCTTCTCGTGCCAGCGCCTCAAACTCCTTCAAGCTCGGCAGTTCGCTCAAGTCGCTCAGCCCGAACCGCATCAAAAACTCTTTCGACGTCTTGTACAAAATCGGCCGACCCATCACTTCTTTGCGTCCCGCCGTCGTGATCAAGTGTTTGTCGAGCAGTGTGCTGATCACTCCCGCCGTATTCACTCCGCGAATCTCCGAGATTTCCGGCGAGGTCACCGGTTGCTTGTACGCAATCACCGCCAGCGTCTCGAGCGCCGGCATCGACAACCGCAGCGGCGGCCGCAAGCTCTTGATGAACCGCCGCACCACGTCGTGCTGCTGCGGCTTGGTGTAAATCTTGTACCCGCCCGCCACCGCGCGAATCTCGATCCCGCGCTCTTCGCTCGCGTAGCTGGCCACCAATTCATCGAGCGACGCCTGCACCGCCAGCTTTTCTTCGCCGAGTGCTTTCGTCAATTGTTCGAGCGTCGCGGGCTCGTCCGCCGCGTAAATAATCGCTTCCAGCGCCGCTTTTCGTTCTTCATTCGTCATTCCCACTCCCTAATCCCTAGTCCCTAACCCTATCCCCTATTTGTATTCCTCATCAATCGCCCTGATCTCCCCATTCGCATCGAACACCGCGTCAAATCCCCTGCCCTTCCTCACCAAAATATCCCCAAACTGTTTCTCCTGCACTAGCAACACCGCCTGGAGCTTCACCATCTCCAAAACCGCCAAAAACGCCACAATCATCGCATGCCGCGACGGGCACGCCTCGAAAAATTGGATCAGGTTCACCGCGTTTTCCGCGCTGGCAATAATCTGGGCCCGCAACTGCGCAATCATCTGCGCCACCGTGAACTGCTCGTGGCGCAGTTCGATTCGCGCGACTTCCTTGCGCCGCTCCAAAACTTGCTGGAACACTTTGATCAAATCCACCAGCGAAACGACGAGTTCGCCTTCCGTTCCTTCGTCGTGGTACAGCGATTTGTCCGGCTTCGACCACACGTTTTCTTCAATCTGCTGCTTCTGATACAAAAGCTGCGCCGCGTTTTTGAATTTTTCGTGTTCCACCAGCCGTTGTACCAGCTCGGCTCGGGGATCAGCCGCTTGCTCTTCCGGGGTCCCCAGCGGATCGGGCGGCAGCAGCATTTTCGATTTGATGTAAATCAGCGTCGCCGCCATGTAAATGAATTCCGCGGAAACATCCACGTCCAATTCTTCCAGCTTGTGCAAGTAATCCAAATATTGCGCCGTAATCTCCGCGATGCGAATGTCGTGGATGCTCATCTTCTGCTGCTTGATGAGGTCCAATAAAAGGTCCAGCGGACCTTCGTACATCGGGATGTGGATTTTGTATCCCGCGCTACCGCTCAGCTTGTTCTCAGGTGTTGCCATTACTTATGCCTTGGCGCTCCCGGCTGTACTTGCAATTTCTTTGCGCTTCTTTTCCCAGCCGAAGACGGCTTTGCGGACGCGCTCCATGGTGCCTTGCGCGACGACGCGCGCTTTCTTCGAGCCATCGTCCAGGATTTCCAGCACGCGCGCGGGATTGTTCTCGTACTGCACGCGGCGCTCGCGAATCGGCGTAATCCATTCAATCAGATGGTCCGCCATTTTCGCTTTGCACTCGATGCAGCCGATTCCCGCGGTGCGGCAACCCTCCGCCGCCCATTGCAGCGTCTCCGGCGGCGAAAACAGTTTATGCCAATCATACGCCGGACATTTATCCGGATCTCCCGGATCCGTCCTGCGCTTCCGCGCGGGGTCGGTCATCATCACTTTTGTTTTCGCGCGAATGTCCGCGTCGCTCTCGCTCAGCATGATGGCATTCCCATAACTCTTCGACATCTTCCGCCCATCGGTTCCCGGGATCCGAGGCGTCTTCGTCAGCATCACTTCCGGCTCGCTTAGGATGTGCTGAAATTCAAAGTATGGAAGAAATCCTTCATCGGTCCACATTTTAAGAAAATTCTCAATACCAACTTCGGCTATATAGTTGCGAAGCGCGAGCTCAGATTCGATTGTTTTTGACCGCACTTGCTGGAGTATCCGCAGAGAAACCGAGCGAACCGCAAGTTGGGCAGATGCATTGTCATCCCTATACAACCCCTCCGATATCGAAAGCCCATAAAAGAAATTGAAGCGTCGCACAATCTCCCGGCTCGTCTCGACATGCGAAACCTGATCTTCACCCACAGGCACGATGAGTCTTGCGCCTGCCTCGCCATACATCACAATGTCGCCGCATTGCAGCACCGGATAGCCTAAGAATCCGTAATTGTGCAAATCCTTGTCCTTGACGTTTTCCAGCGCTTCTTTGTAGGTCGGCACGCGCTCGAGCCAGCCCAGCGGCGTCACCATCGACAGCAACAAATGCAGCTCCGCGTGCTCCGGCACTAGCGACTGCAAAAAAATCACGCTCTTCGCCGGATCCAACCCTGCTGCCAGGTAGTCCGTCGCAATCTCAATCACGTTCTGAGCAATCCCCGACGTGTCCGCATAGTCGCTCGTCAGCGAATGCCAATCCGCAATGAAATAAAAGCACTCATAGGCAGGGTCATTCTGCAGCCGCAGCCAATTTGGCAACGCCCCGAAATAATTTCCGATGTGCAGCCGGCCGGTCGGCCGCATCCCACTCAGCACTCGCGCTCTTTGGAGTGCGGGAGCCTTGCTCCCGCTTTCTCTGCTCATTTTCCCCTGATCCCCTGTCCCCAATTTCCCTGCTCCTTGCCCACAAAAGCACCGGTCTAAAGACCGGCCACTACAGCTTAAGAGAAGAGCCGGGTTAAAGCCCGCCCTCTGCAAGCCTAAAACGACCATGTAGAGGAAACGCGCTGAAGCGCGCCCCTACAACGCATCCGCAGTTTAGAGGGCACGATATATCGTGCCCCTACAAAAACTGAGACAAGCGCTGTCATTCTGAGCGCACCTGAAGAGGATGCGCGAAGAATCTCACCTTATCCGACACCGTGAGTTGCGGATAGGCTGAGATCCTTCGCTTCGCTCAGGATGACAGGTTCCAAGCGTTTTGCTTACACGCCAAATTGCCCTTGCTATCCAGAACCCCGCGCCTGCGGCGCGGCGGGCGCAGCATGCTGCGCCCCTACAAAAGCGACTGAACTACCGCGCGGCGACTTTTTGCTTGCCGCCTTCGCCGAGCAATTCGCGCGCGATGATCATGCGCTGGACTTCGCTTGTGCCTTCGTAAATCGTGATAACGCGCGCGTCGCGGTACATGCGCTCGACATCGGTCTCGCGTGAATACCCGACGCTGCCATGGACCTGCACTGCTTTGTAGACGACGCGGTTCACCATTTCGCTGGCGTACAGCTTCGCCTCCGACGAAGCCGCGCCCAGCTTCGTGGGATGCGCGTCCTTCAGCCACGCCGCGTAATAGGTCAGCCCGCGCGCCGCCTCGATTTCGGTTTGCATGTCGGCAATCATCCACTGAATGGCCTGAAATTCGCCGATGCTTTTGCCAAACGCCTTGCGCTGCCTCGCGTACTTGACTGTTTCTTCGAGCGCGCCTTGCGCCAAACCGACGGCCTGCGCCGCAATTCCAATCCGTCCGCCGTCCAGCGCGCTCAACGCAATCTTCAGCCCCTGCCCCTCTTCGCCCAGCCGGTTTTCGACCGGTACGACGCAATCATTCAACAGAATCTCGACCGAGGGCGACGACCGCTGGCCCATCTTGTCCTCGTGGCGGCCCACCTTGAAACCAGGAAATGTTGGCTCGACCAAAAAGGCGGAAATGCCTTTTCCGCCTGCTGCAGCATCGGTTTTCGCAAAAATAATCAGCACGCCCGCGGCATTGCCGTTGGTGACCCATGTTTTGACACCGTTCAGTTTGTAAACATTGCCATCGCGCACCGCGCGTGCTTGAATCCCCGCGGCATCCGAACCCGCCGCCGCTTCCGTCAAGCAAAAGGCGCCGAGCGTTTCGCCGGTAGCCATACGCCGCAGATACTTTTTCTTCTGCGCTTCGTTGCCGAACATCAAGAGCGGCGCCTGCACCGCGGAATTCGTCACACCGATCGCCGTGGACATGGCCGTGAAGACGCGCGCGACTTCTTCGAGCATCAATACATAGGACACCGTGTCCAGTCCCGGCCCGCCCCACTCTTCCGGCGTGAGCATCCCGCAGCAGCCCATCTCGCCCAGCTTCCGGATCGCTTCCGCGGGAAACTTTTCCTGCTTTTCCCATTCTTTGACGAACGGGCGCACTTCCGTCTCCATGAATTGGCGGACGGTGTCGCGAATCAGTGTTTGGTGGTCGTTGAGCGAAAAATCCATCGTGTTGAGTGTACACGCGATGTTGGCCGAAACGAAACTGGGAGCCAGTGGGGCGGCTGAGATCCTTCGCTTCGCTCAGGATGACAAACAAGCGTGCGTACGCGGGGATACGAACGATGCTAACACAGTTCGTGACTGGTGACTCGTGACTGGCGCGACTCGCTCCCCAAGAATGCGGACCTAATACGAAGCTTGGAATTGCTCCAACTTCACGAAGCAACGGGAAGGAGGCGGGGGCGGCAACTGCGGGGGAGCGGGTTGCCCGCGGGGGCGAGCCGAGGACGGAGCTTGCCAGCGGCGAGCGCGTCGAGTGCCCTTAACCGTTCGGCAAGTTCGGCGTCGCTGAGGCGGCGCTCGCGGTACAGCCGGCGGAAAAAGTCCAAGGCGGAGCTGTCGCCTTTTTGAGAATTGCATTTCAGACAGCAGGCGACCAAGTTGCGGCAGGAATTGCCGCCGAACTCGGATTGTGGCACGACGTGGTCCAGGCAGCGAGTTTGGGGCGTAAGCTTACGGAGACAATAGAAGCAACGGCCGCGTTCCCGCGCGTAGATGGACTTTCGGAGGGCCGCCGTCTTCAGGAAGTCCACCTCGTCGGAATAGATGGCAGGGGGAAAACCGGGGGAGACGCGTTGGCCGGTTCGATGGGCCGGGTTGGAGACTGCAGCGAGGATTTCGTCCGGCAAGAGCACCTCAACGACGTGTCCGGCTTTGCTGCACTGTAGCAAGCGCAAGACCCCGCGGGAGATGAGGCGGCGAACGGCCCAGCGTGTGGAGTTGCTGCACAGGCCAACCCCGCGCGAAAGCCAAGAAATCGAAAAGCGGAGCCGCGGTTTGCCCTCCAAGCGGCTATGGCGGAGCAGGTGCCAATAAACGACACGATCGGTGACGGAGAGCCGCAAGCGCGGGGCGAGCTGATCGACAATTTGCTTCCACACGTGCTCGGCATTGGGTTTTTGGTTTTTCATGGATTGCATCCTTAGGTGGGATTGAGAATCTGCGGGTGCAGCGGGCCCCTACGGAGTACGGGTCCTGGAGAAAAGGCACCCCAAAAACAAAAACGCCGGCAGGATGCCGGCGCTACAAAATGAAAACGCCCCGACCAGAGTCGGGGCGCACTTTTCAACGGTCAAAGTATACGAAAGAACTTAAAACTGTCAAGTAGCTAATCGCAATGGCAATACCCTATAAATTACCTAGTCCCTCCATCCCGTTGAGTCGGGACGACTTAGGTCAAGCAATGCGGTTCAATGCATGTCGCAAATATTTCCGCAAGACCTAGCCTAGAAGTGCAACAGGACGCCCAATCGCCGGCGTATTCTTACAGAAGGTTCCCGGCTCGCATCGCGTTAGACTGTGGCGAGCGAGGAGAACAATCGTGGCCAGCGGAAGGACGCAGGTGACGCAATGCCAGAAGCCGAGAGGATGGCTGGGCCGATTGACCCTCTGGCAAATGAACTCCCGCCACTCTAAGCTGACAGACTGGGGACTCAAGCACGTTTCGGTCGATCCGCAGGACACCATCCTCGATGTAGGTTGCGGGGGCGGAAGAACCATCAGCAAGTTGGCCGCGAAGGCTGCGCAGGGAAAGGTCTACGGAGTCGACTATTCCGAGGAGAGCATCGCCGCCAGCAAGCGGACCAACGCGCTCCTTATCGAGATGAGGCGCGTCGAGATTCGTCACGGCTCCGTGTCCCAGTTGCCGTTTTCCGACGCGATGTTCGACCTCGTGACGGGCGTGGAAACCCATTTTTGGTGGCCGGACTTGCCCGGGGACATGCGTGAAGTTTTCCGGGTCGTGAAGCCCGGCGGGAAACTCATCCTGATCGCGGAAGTGTACAAAGGAGCGCAAACAACCGTTTCCAAGCTCGCCGAAAAGTATGCGCCGCTGACGGGGATGAAAATGCTGAGCGTCGAAGAACATCGCGAACTTTTCGCAAACGCGGGCTATTTGGATATCGAGGTTGTTGAAGAGCGGAGCAAAGGATGGATCTGCGCCTTCGGTGCAAAACCCTGACGGCGGGAGGTGGTTTTCGACTCATGGCAAAAACGACGAGTGATTTTGAGAGCGTATGCAAAATCGGACTGGCCTTGCCCGGAGTGGAGAAAGGCACTGCGTACGGTTCCCCGGCGCTCAAGGTTCGCGGCCAAATGATGGCGTGCATGCCGGTTAACCGGTCTGCCGAACCGGGTTCGCTCGCCGTGCGTGTAGATTTTGCGGACCGCACGGAGCTGCTTGCGGCGGAGCCGGACATCTACTACGTCACGGACCACTACGTCGAGCATGACACCGTTCTGGTGCGCTTATCCCGAATCAAGACGGATGTGTTACGGGACCTGCTGGGAATGGCGCACAAATATGTGAGCAGCAAAGCGCGATCCCGGCCGGCTGCCGCGAAACGCCGAAAGCGCTAAAGGACAGGACTCAAAGTCTGCCATCAGAGATGGCGCAGTTTCCTGATGGCTAGCCTAATCAGCTTCTCCGGCGGCCCCGCCTCCACTTCCGCTCCGCAATTGCACTCTTAGACTATGAGCGTTTGATTTTCGGCCTTGACAGGTAAGCGTATACTTACCTATTATTGGAGCATGAAACCGAAGTTGAACATGCTTTCTTCGCGGGATGTGTTTGCGGCGGTGGGGGATCCCACGCGGCGACGCGTGCTTGACCTGCTTGCCCGCGGGGAGCTGCCGGTGCGGCGGATCGCTGCGCCTTTCGCCATGAGCCGGCCAGCAATTTCGCAGCACTTACGAATTCTCCTCGATGCGCGGCTGGTGCACGTGCGCCGCGACGGACGCGAACATTATTACCGCTTGCACGCGAGGCCGCTGCGGCAGGTCTACGATTGGGTGTCCCACTACGAACAGTTCTGGAAAGGAAAGTTGAAAGCCCTGGGAAGCTTCCTGGACTGCGAAGAGAAACGAGAAAGGGACGAAAAGCAAATGACGCGAGACTTCCAAGCGAAATTTGTCCGCCTCCAAGGCAAAGGGAAGAAGCTTACTCTGAAAACCAACAAGTCTGGGGGACAAGATTGAAAAGGGACTTAAGTTTCGAAACGACGTATCCGCATCCGCCGGAGAAAGTCTGGAGGGCGCTGACCGATTCGCAAGCCATTGCGCAATGGTTGATGAAAAATGATTTCAAGCCGGAGCTGGGGCACAAGTTTCATTTTCGCGTAGAACCAAAGCCGCGGGGCTGGACGGGCGTCGTGGATTGTGAAGTGTTGGAAGTTGATCCGCCGCAGCGGCTCGCCTATTCCTGGTGCGGAAGCGGCATCGACACAGTAGTTCGCTGGACGCTGGAGCCGGCCCCGGAAGGCACGCGCGTGCGGCTGGAACACAGTGGTTTTCGCGGGATACGCGGCTGGATGGCGAGCCGGATGCTTGGCAAAGGTTGGAGTTCGAGGATTCTTACGAACAATATTCCTGAACTGCTCTCGCGCTGGAGCGGCGAAGGAGCTGTACCTGATGTTCCGGAAGCGCACTGCACCACACACAAATAAAAGGGAGGCGACGATGAGCGTTCGACTGGGAAATGTGACGATTCTTGTTCGCGATTATGATGAAGCCCTGAAGTTTTTCACGGAGGCGCTGGGCTTCGAAAAGCCCAGGGACGAGAAATTTGGGCCTGGAGCGCGATGGGTCACGGTGGCCGCGCCGGGGCAGGATGTCCAGATCGTTCTACAAAAACCGGAGCCAGCGATGCACGGCGAGGAGAACGCGCGGAAGTTGCGGGAGCGTATCGGGCAGAGTCCTACGTGGGTCGTCGTCACGGAAGATTGCCGCAAGACGTACGAACTTTATTCCTCGCGGGGAGTGAAGTTTACGGAAGCGCCGAAGGAAATGCCGTGGGGGACGCAGGCGGTGTTCAAGGATTTGTACGGCAACTCGTACGCCTTAGTTCAGCAACAAGGGGCGCTGCCGGCACAGTAGAAACTGTGCGTCAACACCATATCAGCACGCTCAACTCATCCCAAAGCAGACTACAGCTTGAACAGTTCGCGGAGGCGTTTGGTCTGCGCGCGGCTGACGGGAATTTCGGTTTGCTTCTTGTCGTTCATTTTCAGCATGTAGCTCGACTTGAACCACGGCACGACTTCTTTGATGTGGTGGATATTCACCAAGAACGACCGGTGCGGACGCCAGAACGATTCCGAGTCAAGCGCCGCGTTCAATTCTTCCAGCGTTCGGTAATTCGAACTGCCCTCGGCATCCTTGGCCATAATCGAAATGTCGCCGTCTTGAATCGAAGCCCAAATCAAATCTTCGGCGTCGACCAATAACAACCGCTGCTGGGATTTGACGAGCAGTTTCACGGGCTGCGAGGACGTTTGTTTGGTACCGCCGAGTTGCTGAACCAATTGTTCCAAGCGGTCGGCGGTGGAGGTTTGCGATTCCATCATTTTTCGCGCGCGCGCAATGGCTTTGGAGATGCGCGCTTTGTCAAACGGCTTCAAAACATAATCCACGGCGTTTACGTCAAAGGCTTGAACTGCGTAATGATCAAAAGCTGTGGCGAACACCACGTGCGGCGGCTTGATTTTGCGTTCGACGAGTTTCTTCAAAACGCCGAAGCCATCCAGGCCTGGCATTTGAACATCGAGGAACACGAGGTCGGGCGAATGCTCTTTGATAAGCGAGACGGCTTCCACGCCATTCTTGCCTTGGCCGATGACGTTGATTTCCGGAAAGCCCTTGAGCAGGTAATTCAGCTCATCCCGGGCCGGTTTTTCGTCATCGACGATGATGGTATTGATGGCCACGAGCTAAATGGTACCAGTTTTCCGCGGCTAGTTCCCTCTTCGCAACTCCTGCGGACGTCAGGAAAAATGTCTTCAGCGGCCACAGGGGCAGTTTCCGATTTTCTTGTATCATGGCGTGCCGGAAGATCAAGGTGAGGAAAAACGATGAAGAAATCTTCAGATAAAACGACGGCGAAGCAAGCAAAGGTGCTCAGCAGCCAAGCTGTTTACGAAGGCGCGGTCTTTGGAGTTCGCCGCGACGAGGTGATCGAGCCCACAGGCGTTCGAACCACTCGAGAAGTGGTTACGCATCCGGGATCGGTGGTGGTCCTCCCTGTCCTACCCGACGGTCAAGTCCTGCTGATTCAACAATATCGATATGCAGCGCGGCAATATATGTGGGAACTGGTGGCAGGCCGGATCGACGCAGGGGAATCGCCGCGCGAGGCCGCCGCGCGCGAATTGATAGAAGAAACCGGGTATCGCGCTACGAAATTCCGTATATTTTTGGAGGTTTTCCCGACGCCGGGGTTCGTGGAGGAAAAAATGTTCCTGCTGCTCGCGGAGGGACTGACCCCGGGCGAGGCGAAACCCGAAGAAGACGAGAAAATTGTTTCCCGCGCCTATAACTGCAAGCAGTTAGAGGAGATGATTCGAACGAGAAAGTTGCACGACGCAAAATCCATCGCGGGAATCCTCTATTACCTTCGGTACCTTGCTCCCCGAAAATCGATTTAGCGGTGCGTCTTCTATTGAACCGATTTTATTGCGGTCCTAAGCCTACTTTTTTTCAGCAAGACATTGGATTGTGCTATTGACTCGGCATCGCAATCTGAATACACTCCGCGCAATTTGTATCTTTAACGGCGTTTGGGTTATTCCCCGGCGCCAGTCGTATGGGACGTATCAGAGATTGCTGTCAGGAGGCCAAGCGAAGTGCACGGAACCGTGAAGTGGTTTAACAATTCCAAAGGGTACGGTTTCATCGGACGCGATGACGGGCCTGATGTTTTTGTACATTACTCCGCCATCGTCGGTGAAGGCTACCGCACTCTGCAGGAAGGAGACCCAGTTGAGTTTGAGATCGTTCAAGGCCCGAAAGGTCCCCAGGCCGCCAACGTCTCGAAGATCGCCAGTTGAGGAGTCCAAAGTAATCCGGCCGGCAGGAGCACCACTCCCTGCCGGCTTTTTTTTGCGGGAGGGAAAGCATGGCGAGAAAGTAGAAAAGATGATAGTTGTCTGCCTTCGCCAGCTATCCTCCGGCATCATTATGCGGTTGCGCGATGCCGTGACCAGTCCAAAGATCGCCACATCTGGATTGTCACGACCAGATACCAAAGACCTAGGGCTGGCCCAAGATCCACCAAGCCGGCATTCTGAGGTGGCGTCGGAAACGTGTACAAATGGAGCGCCAATAGGCCAGCTCCAATGATTATGCCGAAAATTGTAAAGAGCCGTCCGAAGCGAGGGTGTCGCAGCATTGCGACCGCGAAGCAAATAGTCCCGAATCCAATGTACGCATCCCAGGCAACATCCAGGCCGAGCCAGATTGCGATGAATTGGGTCGATACCTTTTCATTCCCAGCCGAATACCCAACCGCCAATTGCACCAGCGCCATGGCAGTAAACAGCGCGCCAGCCAACGCGTTTAACAGCAAGCCCAGGGCACTGGAAAGCATCGGCGTTTCGAAATCGAGCAAACGCCGAAGCCCGTAGCTCGCAATCGCCAGCGCAGGACCGAAACAGGCTACGAGCGTTGTTGCTACAAGCTTCGGGGGATGCGCAAAAACAGCGAGCGGATATGCCAAGCAAGCGAAGAATCCAGTTAAGATTCCGACCTGCACCGCTTTCAGCTTTGCGCTCGCTGCTGATCCGCCAACGGAATCCGGCATTTTCCTTCCCCTGTGATTCGGGCGCTTACTCTTAGTGCGACAAAGCGAATTCCTCCGCAGACGACTCAGCCTAACCCCGGTTTGGCTCTCGATCTCCTTTTTGAGAACGGCGAATAGTGCAGGCTAAATTCATCTACTGGGATTTAGATTTGGCCAGGATGTCATAGACAGGCTTGTTGTCGGCATAGACGCGCCATTCTTTCACCAGATTGTTTTCCACGACTGCCAGCCACGCGGCTGGTGTCCGCCACTTATTCTCTGGTGAAAGTTTGCCATTCGTGGCGATCGTGCCTCCTGCCGCTCCAAAAACGGCAACGATCTTGCCATTTTCCAATATCTCTTCGTGAGAGACCCAGTAGTCCGGGCAAAATGCATAATAACCTCGCCAAGCTGCGCGTATCTTTTCACGGCCACGTAGCGTGTTGCCGAGCGAGTCGCTGAACACGTGGTCCTCCGTCATTAGCTCGGCCAGTTTGTCTGCGTCTCCTTTGTTGATGCGATCAAGAAAATCAAGAACAGTTTCGATCGGACTCACGTAGAAGTCCCTCCGATTCGTCTTCGAAAGGATATACATCCTCTACCATCATCGGACAACAAGAATTATTCAGACCAAGGAGCAGCGCGGGTCGATTTTCGTGATTCGTAGTTACCTTGGGCCTGGTTTGACGCCGATCGATAGCCTGAGGGCGTTCGACACTTCTCCAGCGATATCGTCCTGAACCTTGATGATGTCTTCAAAAGGCCGGTCGTACGTTTCCGTCCAGGCGACGTAGCCGTTGTCCGCTCGAACCAAACGGGCGGCAACTCGAAGCTGTCGTCCCGATTTGCGAACGCTGCCATCGAGAACGTAAGCAACGCCCAGCGTCTTGGCGATGTCTGCGATGGGCACCTGCTTCCCCTTGAAATAGAACGAGGCCGTGGGGGCTGGTACGCGAAGCCCAGGCGTCTTACTGAGCTTGTCGATCAATTCCTCGGTCATGCCGTCGGCAAAGGTTTCCTCTTGCATGCCTTCCGTCAGATCGAGAAAGGGCAGCACCGCGACGGCTTGAGCCGTTTGTGCAGTCTCGGCAGAGGCGGATAGTTTGTTGTTCGCAAGCTTGCGGTCCAAGAAGAAAACGGCAAGCGCAATGACAACAGCAATCACCAAGCTCAGCACGAGACCAACTACGAGGCGTGAATTCTGAGTAGCTCGATTGGAGGCCGCCAGTTCTGGATTTTTGCTTAGGGAGGCCACAGACAAGTCGTTGAGGATCTCGATCGAGTCCTCCCAAGCACTGACTTTTGCGACCATCTGATACCCCAGCCGCGGCACGGTCGCGATGTAAGAGGGTCGCTTGGCGTCGTCGCCGAGCAAGCGGCGGAGCGACGTCACAGCCTGGTAGACCGAGTCCGGAGTGACGGTCACGTCCGGCCACACCTCATTGAGCAGGTCATCGATGCTGACGACTTGACCAGCTCGCCCAGCCAGGCAAAGCAGCAGCCGCATCGTCCGCGCCTCGACCCGCGTGTTTTCCCCATTTCGCGAAATCTGCGCGGATGCGGGATTAACGCACCAGTCGCCGATGCGAAGCAATGTCGGAATTGGGTGTTCCATACAGGACCGGTGTTTGGGCTCTCTCGAAACGGGAAAGCGCGCTTGGCGATTATACCGAACGCGGACCAACAATCGTACGGCTCCACGCAAGGGTCACCGCCGTAGCCTGCCGACGAGACCTCATTTCAGAACTATTCAGGATGTTTCAGAGCAGCCTCAGGACTTCTCTCGCGTCACCTTTGTAGAGTGCAAGTGCGTTGCGCGTGACTCAGCAAATCTGAGAAGCAAAGGCGGCCGAATGACTGAGGACTTTGACTCCTCGCCACCGTGGAAAAGGAGCTTCATTATGCGCATCGCGACAGAGGGTCGGCTGCTCGACCTTGGCCTGCTGGTTTTGCGATGTGGCGTGGGGCTGTGCCTCGTCATGGTCCACGGCTGGTCCAAGCTCGGCAACGCCGTGGCGTTCTGCCGAGGTCACCATTGGGAATTCATCGAACTAGTGCGCCGTCTCGGGTTCCCTGCGCCTGGGTTTTTCGCGGTTTGCGCCGCGTTGAGCGAATCGGTTGGCGCGGCCTTGGTGACATGCGGCCTTTATACGCGCCTAGCGGCGGCGACCGTCACTTTCAATATGTTGGTTGCAAGCTATGCAGAGCTGAAAGATGGCACTTCCATTGAGAGCGCCTACCTATATGGTCTGCCGTTCTTTACGGTTTTATTGGCCGGCCCAGGCAGGCTTTCCCTGGACTATTTGCGCAGGCAACTTCGGCGGGAGCCTGCTGAACAAAACGCGGCTCCGATGAGCCAACAAATTTGAAGTAGGAAATAGGAGGAGAAATGATCTTCAAGAGAATGCTCTGGGTTGTCGCAATGGGGGTGGTGCTGCTTACTCTTCGCGCGGCACTTTCGAACAATGCCGCCGCGACGGACCATCCCGCTAAGGAGGCTAAGAAAACTGCTCCGAGGCTCCCCGCGCCGGGGACATACACAATCGATCCGGTTCATAGTTTCGCGTACTTTGGCGCCTGGCATCATGTAGTCGGATTGGTGCGAGGCAGGTTTGAGAAGGTCGAGGGCACCATAACCGTATCGCAGGATCTGGAAGCCTGCGGTGTTGATGTCACGATTGATGCATCAAGCATCAGCACGCAGAACAGCGAGCGCGACGAGGACCTGCGTGGCCCGGACTTCTTTGATGCCAAGAAGTTTCCGGCCATGATGTATCGCGGTCGCGGCATTCGTCGCGCTTCCGATGGCTCCTGGTTGTTGGACGGTTCCCTCACCATCCGCGGCGTGACAAAGGCTGTGCCACTGACGTTCACGTTCAACGGTGCGTTTCCCGATACAAAACCCGGTAAGCCGACGCGCGTTGCATTCCACGGAACCGCGGCAACGAAGCGCGCCGAGTTCGGTATGGTTCGCGACAATGTTCTTGAGCTGGGCGTGCCTCCCGCGCCGGGTTCGGACGTCGCGATCGAAATCGATGTTGAAGCCGATGCGACCAACCCTAAGCAATGAAGGAGTGACTCTCCCCTAAAGCTGCCTGGCAAAATCTCCGGTTGTGACTGGGGTCAGGCGAGCTGATGATGCGGCGCTTCGGAGGCGGGCTTCAACGCAGTTTCCGGCGGGTTGGAAAACTCCAATACGTGGTCGTCTATGGGACTCCATTTCAGGGCAAAAACATCGCGCAGGTAATTCTGATAGACCCGCCAGGGCGCCTTCGCCCCTTGCTTCGGCCAGCTTGCGATGGCTCGTTGGACATACCCCGATGAGAATTTCTGCACAAAAGGCGCCACCGCTCCCTCATTGCCGTTCCGCGGCGTCACTTGTCGCGCACCTTTTCTGTCCATCAAGTTCAATAACCGGCAGACATAAGCGCAGATCAAGTCGGCCTTGAGCGTCCACGAAGCATTGATGTAGCCGAAGACCGAGGCCGCATTCGGCACGTCCGATATCATCACTCCTTTGTACGCCAGCGTGTTGCCAAGCTCGACGCGGCGCCCGTCGACTTCCAGTTCCGCTCCACCAAACGCCTGCAGGACAAGGCCGGTAGCAGTGATTACGATGTCGGCTTCCAATTCTTCACCCGACTGCAGACGGATTCCCTTTTCGGTGAACCGTTCGATCTGGCCGGTGACCATGCTGGCGCGGCCAGCCTTGATGGCCTGGAACAGATCGCCATCGGGCACCAGGCAAAGCCGCTGTTCCCAAGGGTTATAGCGCGGCGTGAAGTGCGTGCCCACGTCGTATTCGGACCCCAATGCTTTGCTGATTTTCTTGATAAGTCCGGTCTTTACGAAATTGGGATAGCGCTGTGCCAGTTGATAGACATACATCATGTACGCGACGTTCTTCCATCGCCCGATCTGGTAGGCCCACATTTCCGGCAGAAAACGTCGCAGGAAGTTTGTGATCCGGTCTTGTTCGGGCATCGATACGATGTAGGTCGGAGAGCGCTGCAGCATAGTCACGTGGCCCGCAGTTTTTGCCATTGCCGGGAGAAGCGTGACTGCGGTTGCACCGCTGCCGATGATGACAACGCGCTTCCCAGCGTAGTCCAAATCCTTGGGCCAGGCTTGCGGGTGAATGATGCGGCCGGCGAACCGGTTGATGTCCGGAAACTCTGGAGTGTAACCGGCCTGATAACGGTAATAGCCAGCGCAGGAGAACAAAAAGTTGCAAGTGAGCGTGATGGGCTCTTCGCGACCGTCGGGCGTCTGCCGCACCGCGCTCACGGTCCAAGCCGCGTCGCGGGACGACCACGCGGCACGCAGAACGCGATGGCTGAAGCGAATGTGGCGGTCGATGCCTTCGTCACGGGCAGTGTCCGTGATGTAGTTGCGGATATCTTCGCCTGGGGCAATCGCTTTCGTGCCGGTCCACGGCCGGAAGGAAAAGCCCATAGTGAACATGTCGGAGTCGGAACGGATGCCAGGATACCGGAACAGATCCCAAGTTCCGCCGATGCGCTGCCGCTGTTCGAGGATGACGTAGCTTTTCCTCGGGCAGTGTTTCTGCAGGTGATAGGCAGCGTCAATGCCGGATAGGCCCGCGCCCATGATCAACACATCGAAATGTTCAATTCCCATCGTCCGCTCCAGAATGCTGCATCGGCGGCCCGCCCGCAAAATTTTGCTTACGAATTTACGCACGAGTGTACCTTTCGAGAGAGCGCTTGAGCAAGCCGACAGGCAGTTTGGTGTGTTTGCGCTGGTTCAGAGCATCTTTGCCTGCCAGGTGAAGATGGAAAATAACCGAAGGGAGAAACAGATTTTCAGCCCCCTTATCGCGCAATGGGGGCCAGAACGATCAGGTACACGTCGTTGGCGCGCAACGGCAGGTCACAGCGGTATATGCCGTCACTGAGGGCTGTTTCCTTGACGCTTTCGGATGCTCCCTGACTGGAGGCATTTAGGGAATCCACTTGCTCCCGCGTCAATTGTCGCGGGGCGCCCATATGAAGATAGGCCGTGTACGGGTCATTGTGCTGGTAGCCGACAGAGTAGGTGCTAATGCGATAGCGCCCGGCGGGCAAATGATCGAGCTCAAGATGCAGCGTGCCCTTGGCGGCCGCAGGCAATTCCTTGCGATAGAAAGTCTGGTCGTTCTGGCCCTCAGGCGGGACAACGGGAGTGTAATCCCAGACGAGCGCCTGAACACCGCCATCAGCGGATCGTGTGATCCAAGACTGTGGATCGCTCGTCACGACATCTTGCTCCCCGAGCTGACGCAGGAAGCGAAACGCAAAAAAGGCCGGCTTACGAATTCCTTGAAGATTGAGCAAGCCGAACCCGCCATGGAACGGCGTGAACGCAGGGCCGTTCTCCTCGAAGATGTCGGTAAAGGTCCAGTAGGACATGGAGTCCACATAAGGCGAGGCGCGCTTGATTTTGTCGAGTATGAAGCTGGCCTGATGATACTGATCGTGCATGAAGTCGGTGGGAGTATACGCTGAGCTCCACTCCGTGAAATGCAGCTCCTTGGCAGGTAGGCTGGAGCGTTGAAGAAGCTCGCGTGAATGTTGCATGCGGCCACTCACCGAGTCCGGCGAGGGGTCAAGGACCGTTCCCCTAGTGCCGTCGGCATCCACGTAGCCCTCTTTCACGCCATACGCGTGTGTGGCGACGAAGTCCGCCGGGACGTTGTTTGCGGCTACGTAACTCTCGAAGGCTTCCTCGAACGCGAAGGGGATGGCCGAAGCGGGTCCCCCAACGCGGCAAGCCGGACACTCGGATTTGATGGTCGCCGCGGTGTTCTTGTAGAGGGCCAAATAGTCGTCGAGCGTCCCCGTAAAGAAGAGGTTGCGAAGGTCCGGCTCATTCCAAACCTCGAAATACCACTTCTGGATCTCGTCTGCGCCGTAGCGCTCCTTGAGATGAGCAACAAACGCGCGGATTAGCGCAGACCACTTCTCGGGATCCTTGGGCGGCGTAATGTTGCCCTTCCACCAAAAGATCGTCCGCGTGCCGCTGGCGAGTTTGGAGGGCATGAATGACAATTCGACGAATGGGCGGATGCGCAGCTTCAGCAGCGCGTCGTAGAGCGCATCGATATATTGGAAGTTGTACTCGGGATTGCCGTGGGAGTCTTCGCGGTAAACGCCCATATCATCGTGCAGGATGCCGTGCATGCGAAGGTATTGAAAACCGATTTCCCGCTGAACCGTGGCGAGCTGCTCCTGCCAAACCGCGCGAAGGCCTTCGTTGGCGCGGCCAGCGCCGACAACGCGCAGCGGAACCTTGGTATGCGGGCCGGCGGTCTGCGCGAGATCCGCCTTCACCGAGCGGTCTTGTGCGAGAGCCGTGCTGGAAAAAATGAAAATGCCAAGCAATGCAATGATTGCGATGATTCTCGCGCGGGGAAACATTCGGATGTCCTTATCGGAGCGAGGATGATTTTCCCGCCGCTTATCATAATTCATTGCTGCGTGGCAGTGAGGAGCTTCGTTCGAGGACGGCTCGGAATCTGGCAGTCCACAGGCTTATAATTGGCCATCATGGACAACAAACAAATCGCCCGCATCCTGCGCGAGACCGCGCAACTCCTGGAAATCGACGGCGCCATCATCGGGCGTTACCGGAGCTACGAAAAAGCGGCGGAGTTGATCGAGAGCCTTCCCGATTCCATCGAACAACTGGTGAAAGACCCGGAAAAACTCAAAGAACTGCCGGGAATTGGCGACCGCATGGTGGAGCACCTCCAGGAGATTGTGAAGACCAGCGACTACAGCCTGCGGAAGAAGCTTCTAAAGAAATATCCGGCGACCATCCTGGACTTGCTGCAATTGCAGTCGCTAGGGCCGAAGAAGGTGGCGTTTCTGTGGTCCAACTTCAAAGCGGCGACCGTTGCGGACGTCGAAAAACTTGCGCGGGAACAAAAGCTGCGCGACCTTCCCGGCTTCGGCGAAAAGAGCGAGCAGAACATTTTGAAGGCTGTGGAAGTTTTCAAGAAATCCACCGGCCGTTTTCTCATTAGCACGGCGGAAGATGCGGCACTTGCGATTGCCGAACACATCAAAAAAGCGGGCAATGCCGTGGAATCCGTAACCCCGGCGGGCTCGCTGCGACGAGGCAAGGAAACCGTTGGCGACCTCGACCTGCTGGTCACTCTGGCGGACGGTCACACTTCGCAAAAGCAGGTTGATGCCCTTGCGGAACACATTTTGAAATTCCCCGGCATCGACCAAAAGCTCGCGCACGGCGAAAACAAGGTGAGCTTCACTCTCGAAAATGGCCTCCAGGTGGACGTGCGGCTGCTGGAGAAAGAAAACTTCGGCGCCGCGCTGATGTACTTCACCGGCTCGAAAGAACACAACGTGGCGCTGCGCGGGCGCGCCAATGACATGGGCTTGACGCTGAACGAATACGCCCTTGCGACGCTCAAGGGCGAGAAGCCCGTAGCCGGACGCACGGAAGAAGAAATCTACGCCAAACTGAAGCTCGATTACATTTCGCCCGAACTGCGCGAGAACACCGGCGAAATCGCCGCCGCCGAGCAACACAAGCTTCCGCACCTGGTGACGCTGAAGGACATCAAAGGCGACCTTCAAATGCACACCACGGCAAGCGATGGGAAGAATTCGATTGAAGAAATGGCGGAAGCGGCGCGCGCACTCGGTCATCAATATATTGCGATTACGGACCATTCCAAAGCGGTGACGGTAGCGAATGGCCTGGACGAAAAGCGCGCGGCCGCGCACATCAAGAAAATCCACGCATTAAACGAGAAGGATCTAGGAATCCGAGTTTTCGCTGGCTCCGAAGTCGACATTATGAAAGACGGCTCGCTCGATTATTCGGACGAGATTCTCGAGCAGCTCGAAGTAGTGGTCTGCTCGGTTCACTCGTACATGAATCTCGACCGCGCGGCCATGACCGACCGCTATCTCGCGGCCATCGAGAATCCGTATACGCAAATCATCGCCCATCCCACAGGCAGGCTCCTCCTGCGCCGCGATGCCTTCGACTACGAAATGGAAAAAGTGCTGGACGCTTGCGCCAAGCGCGGCGTGGCCATGGAGTGCAATTCCTATCCCGACAGGTTAGACTTAAAAGACGTATATTTGCGGATGTGCAAGGACCGCGGCGTGAAAGTGGTGATTTCAACCGACTCGCACAACATGGCGAACCTTTCGTTCATCCGCTACGGCGTAACCATGGCGCGGCGCGGCTGGCTGGAGAAGAAGAATGTGATGAATACCCTGCCGGCTGCCGAATTCATTGCAGCGTTACGGCCCAAGCCAGGCGCGGCGCAGAAAAAGCGGGCCGCAAGAACCGACCGCTAGATGATTGACTTTGGTTTTTGTGTGATATAGAAAGCGGCCACGGTCCCTCTCGAATCATCCGCAAACAGAAGGGAAAAAACCATGAAACAATCCATGGGAGCAGCAGTAGCGACCAAGATCGACCTGGGTTCTCTGAAATGGCATTTGTTGAAGGCCAATGTGGCGAAAACAGACCTGGGAGGTGAGCTCCCGGAAGTCGCCATTATGACGATGTCCAACGAGCAGTTTGAAAAGATTCGCGGCGAAAAGAAAGCAGCGATGGAATACCTGGATGCTCAGAAGATCCTTAAGAGGAAATTGATCGACCTGGTTTTCGGGGATGTTACAGAAAATAGGGACGGCGGTACCTGGATCGTGATTCTGGGGCACACCGGAAAGAGCACGGGCTGCGTTATTGCGTGGCAGGTTCCGAACAAACACTAAGGTCGGGCGCCTCGCCAGAATCTGGTGAGAACGTCCGAGCGCCAGCAACGGCTTGCTTTATATGCCCACGTGGCCCAGCAGTTCCTGGAAGCGCGGATCCTGACGGAGGGGATCAACGGCAGCGTCCGCTCGTAGCCAAACTAAGTAGCCATCGCGCTCCAGAAGAGCTTGCTGCAGCGAAGAGAAAGCCTCTTCCTTTTGACCTAAAGCCGCATAGATGGTGGCAAAGAAATAAGGCGGCACATAAGTACGGCTGGAAACCTCTCGCAATTGGCCGAGGATCTTTCGTGCGTCGCTTGGCCTTTGCGCCAAGGCATAGGCCCGGCCCAATCCGACGAGGCGGGCCGGATCGTTGTTGGAAAGTTCGCTAGCCTTTGAGGAAGCGGCGATGGCTTGCTCGTACATGCCCTCGGCAAGGTAACTCGCTCCCAGGCAATCAAAGGCTCCCGCGGAATGTGAATCCCATTCCAGAGCCCTTCGACACTGCGCGATTGCTTCGTCGTACTTGCGACTGAAGTAGAAGACGTATCCAGAGGTGATTTGAGTCCAGATGGAGAGCGGATCGAGCTGACGAGCTTGGTCGCTCTCGGCCTGCGCCTCGTCCGCACGGCCCAAAGCGGACAAAAAATAGGAATTTGAGCGGTGGGCCTCAGCATCACCGGGATTGAGTTGGATGGCAAGCTTGAACTCTCTGTCGGCAGCAGCCCAATCCCAATCGGCATAAAAGTGGATGAGTGCCAGTTCGACATGCGCCGCGGCCAAATCAGGATCGAGATCCAGAGCTTTCCGGGCGAACTGCTTGGCCTGTGGCATTGAAACCAGCGGGCGGACTTCGGGGGAAAGGTAATAATCGGCGAGGCCGGCGTACGCCGCCGCATAATTAGGATCAATACGCAAAGCTTGTTCAAAGTACTCGCGGGCCTGACGCTGTTGCGAGCTATTTCCATTAATCAAGTATCTGCCCCTGAGATAGGCTTCATGGGCAACCGGGTTCCCTGGCTTGCTTGCCGCCAGGCGAGCCGCCTCTTGCGGCGTCAGAGTCAGATTGATTTCGCGAACAATGGCGCCGGCCACATCGGCTTGCAAAGCAAAAACATTTTGCAGGTCGCGCTTGTAACTCTTGGACCAGAGCAAGGTGTCCGTGGGACCATGTAGCAAATGTGCAGAGATCTGCACTGCGCTACCCATACGGGATACCGAACCTTCGACGATCCCGTCCACGTGAAGGTCGCGCGCGATTTGAGCGAGCGGCTTGCGTTCGGACTTGTAGCGCATCACGGAGGTGCGCGAGATCACTCGCAGCGCGTGGATTTCGCCCAAATCGGTGATCAGCGCATCGGTCATGCCGTCGGCAAAATAGTCTTGCTCCGGATCCCCGGAGAGATTTTCGAACGGCAGGACGGCAAGCGAGCGGATTTGTTGGATGCGAGGGCGCCCGAGTAATCGGTCACGCGAACCGCCGGCGTTGAAGGCCACCAGGCCTATGGCTACGATCAGCAACCCGGCCATAGCGTACCGGATGCTTTTCTTCCTCGCAATCCTTCCGCCGGACGCAGGCGGCACGAAACCACTGCTGGAAGAGAGCGGTTCCAAACGGTGGAGGTCTACTAGGAGCTCTTTGGCGGATTGATAGCGGCGGTCGGGCTCTTTGTCCAAGCATTTGAGGATGCAAGTTTCCAATCCTGGCGAGATGCGTGGATTGAACGCGCGAGGTGGCACGGGTGCGCCGTGCAGGATGGCATCGATGAGGCGCGAGGCTAATTCCTCTTGAAACGCGCGGCGCCCCGTAGCCATTTCGTATAGCACGGCGCCGATGGTGTAGATGTCCGCGCGCGCATCCACGGGATCGCCTTTCAATTGTTCGGGGGGCATGTAGGGAAGCGTTCCGGCAGCGGCTTGCGAGTCCGTGATGGCTTCGGTCGTCCCCTCTTCTACGGGCCGCAAGAGTTTGGCCAATCCAAAATCAAGAATCTTGGCAAAGCCCTTGGCGGTGATGGCGATATTGGCCGGTTTCAGGTCGCGGTGCACAATGCCGCGTTCGTGAGCTTCCTCGAGCGCGGAGGCAATCTGAATTCCCAGGCTGATGATGTCTTTTTCCGGGAGCGTTCCGCCGGCCAGCCGATCCGCAAGCGTCTTGCCCGGAATGTATTCCATGACAAGAAAATCGAGGCCGTCTTGCGTGCCGAAGTCATAAACCGTTTCAATATTGGGATGGTTGAGTCTGGCTAGAGCCATCGCCTCTTTACGGAAATGCCTTCGGGCCGTGCCGTCGCTGAGCGTGCCGGAGGGTAAAACTTTCACCGCTACCTCGCGATCCAGTTGCTCATCGTGCGCACGGTAAACCACACCCATGCCTCCGGCGGCGACTTTCTCCAGGATGCGATAATGGCCGAGAGTCTGGCCAATCATGAGGGTGGGACCTGCTGCCTGAATCCCCATCTTAGGGGGGAATGAAAGGGTGAGTCAACGCAGTCTTCCGCTGGAGGGCCACTTGAGTGAAGAATTCTATAGCCTGCTTGTGCAGGTCGGAAACTGCCGGCTGGTAAAGCCTGTATACTTGCCGCAGGTGCGGTCCTTATACTTGGGAACATTTTCACCCTTGCTGTCGTTACCATCAATAGAACGCGAGATTCGGAGGGATTCGAGATGAATACGATTTTACGGCCGGCGAGCGCTGCTCGCCTGGGACTCGCCTGCGCGGCGCTCCTGGCGGCCGCTTGGCTGGCGCCGGTTGCTCACGCTGAGGAATATGTTAAGACCTATCCGGTGACGGGCCGCGCCAACGTGCGCGTGGACACCAACGACGGTAGCGTACGGGTCACCAGCAGCGACAGCAAACAGGTGGAATTCCACGTTGAATACCAGGGCTACGAGATCGGAAAGAATCTGCGCATCGATACCCGCCAAGATGGTGATAAGGTGGAACTTACGGCCCGAATTACCGGGCATTGGGGTATCCATGTCGATTGGGGCCACAGTTCCCGGCGCCTGAACATCGAAGTGCGCATGCCGCGGGCAGCAGATTTGAACGTGGATACGGGTGATGGCTCGGTGCAAGTCGAGAGCATCGACGGCGCCGTCAATGTACATACGGGAGACGGCTCAGTCCGGGCTAATTCCCTGTCGGGCGCGATTGACCTGCACACCAGCGACGGGAGTATCACCGCGGACGGCTTGAAGGGCGACATGCGGCTAAGAACCGGGGACGGCTCCATTGAAGCTCACGACTTGGATGGCAAAGTCGAAGCTGACTCCGGCGACGGGCACATCCGGATTGCAGGCAGGTTCGAGGCCTTGAACATTAAGACGGGCGACGGAAGCGTGGATGCGCGAGCTCTGCCGGGGTCGAAGATGTCCACTAGCTGGAGCCTCAGAACGGGCGATGGGAGCGTCGACCTGACTCTGCCTTCTGATTTTCAGGCGGATATCGATGCCACCACGGGCGATGGCCATATCAGCCTAGGGATTCCCGTTACCGTCGAGGGTACTTTCAGCAAGTCTGCGCTTCACGGAAAGATGAATGGCGGCGGCCAGGCTCTTACGATTCACACCGGGGATGGATCGATCCGTTTGAGCAAGAGCTAATTCTCCGGCAGCCTTGAGAGTATCGGAGTCCGTAAGAAAGCACTCAGTTTTAGTACTTACCCGAAAGATTCGTATTCCAACAAGTGTCCCGTTTTGGCAATTTCTCTGCACCACGTTTCGTATCTAACTTATTGATTCTAAACGCCAAATCACTTGGTGACTGGCGTGCTCCTTTTTTGTCGACCGATTGACGGAGAATCCTACGTGATTGTCTACGCACTGCTGGGGGCCATCTTTGTGCTCATTGGTGTAACTATGGTCAGCTCTCTCGATTATTCGAACGACAAGCGCCGCTGACTTTGCGGCTCGTTCG
Source organism: Candidatus Acidiferrum sp. (assembly GCA_035623215.1). Lineage (GTDB taxonomy): Bacteria > Acidobacteriota > Terriglobia > Acidiferrales > UBA7541 > Acidiferrum. The sequence continues at coordinate 22,202 of DASPTW010000044.1, read as the reverse complement.
AACGGATCAAATTCGTTCCCCTGTTTCACTTCGCAGCAAGCTAGCCCTTTCATTCCTCTGTCGTTTGCTTCTCTCACGGTACACTGTCGCCGGTCCTGCAAGGCAGGTGAATTCGAATGGCGACGAAGGGCGCTCACGGAAAAGGGTTGTGGCTGATTGCGGCGTTTAAGCTGCTCAAGGCGGCGGCGTTGATCGCCTTGGGAGTTGGCGCGCTACGGCTGCTGCACAAAGACGTCGCGGCAGTGGTCGAGCACTGGGTCAACATGTTCCGCGTGGATCCCCACAATCACTACATCGATTTGTTGCTGACCAAGCTCGCCATTCTGGATGATCGCCGGCTCAAGGAACTCAGTATCGGGACTTTTGTTTATGCGGCGATTTTTCTCGTGGAAGGAACGGGGCTCGCGTTCCGGAAGCGCTGGGCGGAGTATTTCACGATCATCACAACTTCTTCTCTGCTGCCGCTGGAGATTTATGAGGTGGTGAGGCGCGTTAGTTTTGGCAGAAGCTTTGCGCTTGCGCTCAACATTGCGATTGTCGCGTATTTGATTTACGAACTGCGACGCTACCCAAGCTCCGCTGAATCGTTGCTATGCCAACGATGAGAAGCAGATCCCTCCCTCGCAGGCCGCGGAAGACCGCGACCCGCGGGTCGGGATAACAGCTAGGGCAACGTAATGGTTGCGCGTTCGGGAACGGCGATGGCCGTTTCGGTTCCCTGAAAGCGGTAAACTACAATCAAGACTTTATCGGCGCCGACGGCGGGGTCGCCGCCCAGCGCGTTGTTGCTCACGATCATGCTCAGCACGCCGTCGCGAACCTGATTGCGAAGAATGTCCGTGACGTTATTGGTCCTGCCCTGAACGCCGTAATAAGCGCGAATGATGCGCAGGCCATTGTCATTTTGATCCCGGCCCATCGCACTGGGCGGACGATCACTCCAGTCATCGCGGCGGTCTTCGCGGCGCACGTTGTACATGGCCACATCGATGAAGCCGCCTTCTTTGTACTCGAACTCGCGCTCCTGGGACCGATCGTTGCGGGCGGTGATCCACAGGTGTTTGTCCGCGCCGATGGCGGGGTCGCCACCCATGGTTTGATTATTGACGGCCACGCGGCCATTTACGCCGCCGCGGCCGATGAGGTCCTTGAGAATGTCAGTGACGTCGTTGTGCTGGGCCCGCGTTCCATATACGGCGCGGACAATCCACCAGCCGTTGTCCTGCGCGCCGGCTTTGTTGCCAAAAATCGCGACTACCAAAACAAAAAGAGCGGGCACGACCAGAAACAAGGCATTGCGATGATTGAATTTCATGGGAGACCCCTCCGTCGGCGGAACGCTCCGCCTGATTGCTTTCAATCTAAGCCAGAACAAGGAACGGGAAGCGCACAAAGGAAGCGCGATTGTCCTAATCGTCCATACCCTACCCTTCCCTAACCAACTCTTTTGCGAAGAGCCTTCGGCCACGCCACGCTGTGGTTCGGAAAACCTGTGGCAGAATGAAGTCATGGCTTCCGCCAGATTGGCTATTACTTTGATTGCGGGAATGTCTCTCGGTCTCGTAGTGCATCGGCAAAGCGAGAAGACAAGTACCCAGGTGGAAATCGACGCAGGGCTGATTGATGGGACTGTTTTTTACGAGAATGGAACGCCTGTCAAAGGTGCCACGGTGAAAGCCGTTCCCCTGGGACGCCCGTTGGCGGCCATTATTCCTCATGCTGATACCGACGAGACTGGGCACTTCGGAATTCGCATCTCTCGTTCGTGGTTCGGAGAATGTGCGGTCGCTGCGCAGAAAGAAGACGAAGACTATCCCGACATGAGTCAGCAGTTCTATAGTGATGGAAAATTCCAGACGGTCACTTTAACGTCCAGCCATCCTTCTGCAAGTGTCACACTCCGACTTGGACCGAAAGCAGGCGTGTTGGTGGGCACCGTAAATGATGCTTTGACAGGCGCTCCCTTGAGTCCATGTGTCGAAATTAGGCGGATTTCAGAACCCAACAACTTCTTGAGTGGCAGCGGGCTGGTCAAGCCAAGCTACAAGTTGTTGATCCCTCCGGAGACGGGAATCTATATGAGAATCTGGCTGGATGGCTACAAATCTTGGTATTTCCCCGGGACAACCAAAGAATCAGCCAGCCAAGCAGTAAAGCTCAAGCCAGGAGAGCGAATGACGGTTAATATTCTGCTACAGCCAGATGCCGAACGAGCTGGTACGGGATGTCCGAAACCAATCGAGGTTCTCCATTCCCGCTGAATCACTTGCCTCTTCCTAGGAGCGGATTTGCAAATCCGATGTTCATCCCTCATCATTACTTCTCTGTTCGGGGCCGCAGCGCGCGTCCGCTGCTACAATTTCAGATTCAACCTGTCATTCCGAGCGAAGCGAGGAATCTGCTTCTGGCGAAGAGAAGAAAAAAGCAGATTCCTCGGCCGAAGACCGCCCTCGGAATGACAACCGGATATTTTTCAGCAGTAGTTAAAGGAGCGGCATGGAAAAGCCTTCAAAGATCGCGCCCGCCAAAGGAAAACTGGGAGTTCTGCTTCCAGGGATGGGCGCTGTAAGCACCACGTTCATGGCGGGAGTGGAACTGATTCGCAAAGGAAAAGCGCAGCCCATTGGCTCGCTGACGCAGATGGGCACGATTCGCCTCGGCAAGCGCACTGAAGGTCGCACGCCACTGGTCAAAAAATTTGTTCCGCTGGCCGATCCCAAAGACCTCGTGTTTGGCGGATGGGACATTTTCAAAGACAACGCATACCAGTCGGCAGCCAACGCGGGAGTGTTGAATCCGCAAGACCTTGAAAAAGTAAAAGAATTTCTCTCCACCATCAAGCCGATGAAGGCAGCGTTTGACCACGAGTTCGTGAAGAAAATCGACGGGCCGAACATTAAGAAAGGCAAAAACAAGTACGAGCTGGCGCTGCAAATCAAAGAGGACATCGAGAATTTCCGGAAAACCACGAAAGCGGCGCGGCTGGTGACCTGCTGGTGCGGCTCGACGGAATCGTTTGTGAAGCCGGAAGAAGTGCACTCGACACCAGAAAAGTTTGAAGAAGGAATGAAGGCGAATCATCCGGCGATTGCGCCTTCGATGCTGTACGCGTGGGCGTCGGTGACGAGCGGCGTGCCGTACGCGAACGGCTCGCCAAACCTGAGCGTGGACATCCCAGCGATTGAGACGCTGGCCCACGATCACAACGTGGCGATTTGCGGCAAGGACTTCAAGACCGGGCAGACGCTGCTAAAGACCGTTCTCGCGCCGGCGTTCAAGGCGCGCATGCTGGGACTGGACGGCTGGTTTTCGACCAACATCCTGGGCAATCGCGACGGCGAAGTGCTCGACGATCCCGGCTCTTTCAAGACTAAGGAAGAGTCCAAGCTCGGCGTGCTGGAATACATTCTGCAGCCGAAACTGTATCCGACGCTTTATGGCAAGATGCACCACAAAGTTCGCATCAACTACTACCCGCCCCGCGGCGACAACAAAGAAGGCTGGGACAACATCGACATTTTCGGCTGGCTCGGCTATCCGATGCAGATTAAAGTGGATTTTCTCTGCCGCGACTCGATTCTCGCCGCCCCCATCGTTTTGGACCTGGTGCTGTTGCTGGACCTGGCGCAGCGCGCGGGAATGCGCGGCATTCAGGAATGGCTTAGCTTCTATTTCAAGTCGCCGATGACCGCGCCGGGGCTTTATCCCGAACACGATCTGTTCATCCAGTCGATGAAGCTGAAGAACACGCTGCGCTGGATGATGGGCGAAGATTTGATCACCCACCTGGGGCAGGAATATTACGACTAGCCACCAGAAAGAAGAAGGGACGCGCTAAACCGCCCTACAACTTATGCGTGGGCGGCGGCGGATTTGGCTTCGACGGCGTCAAGCACGCGGCCGGAATAGATGAGCGCGGCGCCGGCGTTCATGCTGACGGCAACGCCCAGAGCTTCGGCAATTTCTTCCTTGGTCGCGCCAGCTTTCAAGGCCGCGTCGGTGTGAAACACGATGCAACCGTCGCAGCGCGTGGTGATGGCAACGGCGAGCGAAATCAGTTGACGTGTCTTTTCGCCGAGCTTGCTGGTTTTGGAATTGGCGGCGCCAAGCGTTTGGTATCCCTTCACAGTATCCGGCGACAGCTTTGCCAGGTCGCCAATGCGGCCGCCAATCTGCTTCTGATATTCGTTCCAATCCATGACCATGTTTTTCTTCTCCTTTTTCTCGCTCGCGTCACATCGCCCCAAGTGAGGCTGAAACCAAGCCGGGATTCCTCGACGCTCGGAATGACGCGCGTTCGAGGATTCTCTTGAACACTCCGACCTGAAAGCGCGCGTGATTATACTCTGTCACCGCTTGAATGTGGTATCTTGTGCAGTTCACCGGAGCCTGCCTCGATTCAGGGCGGTCGTTGACAAGCGGAGCAGCCCTTCCTTTCGCGCCCGCGGAAGGTCGAACTACACCCAAGGAGCAGTGTTCATGAAGAATTCGTACAACGGAAAAGCCATCCCAGCCGACGGCAAGCCGATCGGCTACAGCGGCGGCGAATTGCAGGTGCCGGACACGCCGATCATTCCGTTCATCGAAGGCGACGGCACCGGGCGCGACATCTGGAAAGCGTCGCGGCGCGTGTTTGACGCGGCCGTCGAGCAGGCCTATGGGGGGAAGCGCCGTGTGGCTTGGTTCGAGGTGTTCGCCGGCGAAAAAGCGTTCAATACATTTAAAGAGTGGCTGCCGGAGGACACCGTCGAAGCGATTCGCGATTTTCGTGTGGCCATCAAGGGGCCGCTGACCACGCCGGTGGGCGGCGGGATTCGCTCACTGAACGTGGCGCTGCGGCAAATCTTGGATCTTTATTCGTGCGAACGGCCGGTGAAGTACTTCCATGGCGTGCCGTCCCCTGTTCGCGAACCGCAAAAGATGGATGTGCTGATTTTTCGCGAAAATACCGAAGACGTTTATATCGGCATCGAGTGGAAATCCGGATCGCCCGAAGCGAAGAAGCTGCTGGAATTCTTGAACAACGAAATGTTGAAGGATGGCAAGAAGCAGATTCGCTGGGATTCCGGCGTGGGCATCAAGCCGATTTCGCCGACGGGGACGAAGCGGCTGGTGCGTCGCGCGATCAAATATGCGCTGGAGAACAAGCGAAGAATCGTGACGCTGGTGCATAAGGGCAACATTCAGAAGTTCACTGAGGGCGCGTTCCGCGATTGGGGCTACGAGCTGGCGCGCGAGGAATTCCGTGCGCAGACCGTCACCGAGCGTGAGAGCTGGATTCTCGACAACCTGGACAAGAACCCGGCGCTGACCGTCGAGCAAAATGCGGCGATGATCGAGCCAGGGCTCGAGCAGGCTACTGACGCGTTCAAACAAACTGTCTATGACGAAGTGAAGAAAACGCTCGCCGCGATTTACGCCACGCACGGCAAGGGTCAGTGGAAGCAAAAACTGATGGTGAACGATCGCATCGCGGATTCCGTTTTCCAACAAGTGTTGACGCGGCCGGATGAATACAGCGTGCTGGCGACACCGAACCTGAACGGCGACTACGTCTCGGATGCGTGCGCGGCCCAAGTGGGCGGGCTGGGAATGGCGCCGGGGTCAAACATTGGCGATGGATACGGTGTGTTTGAAGCCACGCATGGAACGGCGCCGAAGTACGCGGATAAAGACGTGATCAATCCAAGCTCGGTGATGCTTTCGGGGGCGATGATGTTCGAGTTTCTCGGCTGGAAAGAAGTGGCGAAGCTGATAGAGGACGGCATCGCGCGCACGATTCAGCAGAAGCGCGTGACGTACGACCTCGAGCGGCTGATGCCAGGCGCAACGAAGGTCGGGACGGCGGCATTTGCGAGCGCGATCATCGAAAACATGCGGGGAGTGGGAGCGGCCAAGGCTTAGGATAAGCCTTGTAACAGCAACGAGTTAGGAGGTCGTTGAGGCGTTCTGGGAGTTGGGTCTAGAGGCCACCATGTAGATGGTGGCTGCCATCTAGATGGTGATTGCCATGTAGATGCCGAAACCAAGTAGTTTGCTGACAAAAGTAGTTTGCATCGCAAACGGTTGCTGAACAGCCGGGGAGTTTGCTTCGCGCCGCAGCGCTCAAGGCGGCGAGCAGAGAATGCGCAGGAGTTTTCGAGAGGAGAGAGTTCATGCGGAAGAAGGTGACAGTTGTGGGTGGCGGATTCGTGGGATCGACGACGGCACAGCGAATCGTGGACCTGGAGCTGGCGGACGTGGTGTTGACCGACATTCTGGATGGGCCGCCGGCGGGAAAAGGGCTGGACATGCTGGAGTCCGGGCCGATTACGGGGACGGATTCGCATGCGCTGGGGATTTGCACGGCGAACGGGGATTATTCGGCGACGGCGAACAGCGACGTAGTTGTTATCACAGCGGGATTTCCGCGCAAGCCTGGAATGAGCCGCGACGATCTGCTAAAAGCCAACTATGACGTGATCAAGGCTGTGGTCGAGCAGGTTGTGAAGCACTCGCCGAATTGCATTTTGGTGATGGTGACGAATCCGCTGGACGCGATGGCGCAGGCGGCGTTGAAGCTGAGCGGGTTCCCGAAAAGCCGCGTGATGGGGATGGCGGGAGTGCTGGATTCGGCGCGCATGAGCGCGTTTGTAGCGATGGAATGCAAAGTGAGCGTGGAGAACGTGCATTCGTTTGTGCTCGGTGGGCACGGCGACGACATGGTGCCACTGCCGCGGTATTCGACAGTGGCGGGCATTCCGCTGCCGGATTTGCTGCCGAAGGAAACGATTGACGCAATTGTGACGCGGACACGCAAGGGCGGAGCGGAGATAGTGAATTTACTGAAAACTGGATCGGCATATTACGCGCCTTCGGCGGCGGCTGTGGAAATGGTGGAAGCGGTTCTGAAGGACAAGAAGAAAATCCTGCCTTGCTGTGTGTACCTTGACGGCGAGTACGGGATCAAGGGGCTGTTTGTCGGCGTGCCCGTGAAGCTGGGGGCGAAGGGCGTCGAGGAGATTATTCAGATTAAGCTGACACCGGAAGAAAATACGGCGTTGCAGAAATCAGCGGCGTCGGTGAAGGAGCTGGTGACGGTGCTGGGACTGTAAGATGAAGAGTGATTTCTCTCTTCGCAAGCCGACCGATTCGCAGAAGCGAATCGGGAAGAGAAACTGTCGGCTTGCTCCGTTCGAAATGACAGGCGAGTAGAGGCGTGAGGTGGGGGCAGCGAGGTGAAACAATGAGAATTCTGCTGGCGCTGGGCGCTGCGTGGCTCCTGTCAGTTGGAAGCGCATCGGCACAAACGTCGGGGAACAATGCGAAACCAGTGAAAGTGGCGCTGGTGAAGATGCCGTATGTCGGGGAACGAAATGTGCCGGACACGTCGCGCGGTCCGGATTATCTGGACGAAGGCGGGATCCGGAAGCTGCTGGAGCAGCAAGGCGCGCAAGTCCAGCCAACTTTGACCGTAGCGCTGACGCCTGAAGAGGAAAAGAGCTACGGATCGTGGAATCATTTGGCGTTAGCGGCGGGGGACATGAGCAAGCTGGTGGCGGAAGCGCGGCGCAACGGGGCGATACCCATCGGATTGCTGGCGAATTGCAACGGGCTGTTGGGAATGCTGAGCGGGCTGCAGCATTCCGGGCTGAGCGCAAAACCGTTGCGCGTAGGCATGGTTTTCATCGACGCACACGGAGATTTCAATACCCCGGAGACGACACTGAGCGGCATGCTGGGCGGCATGCCCGTGGCCATCGCGGCCGGGCAATGCCTGACGCGCATGCGCCTGAAGGCCGGCCTGGAACCAGCGGTGCCCACGCGCCACATTGTTGAAGTGTGCGTGCGGGATACCGATCCACTCGAACAGGAGTTGCTCGACCGCTCAGAAATTCAGCAGCTCACATTGGAAGATGTGCGTACGCGCTCGGCGAATCTGCATCGCGAGATGAACCGGCTTTCCGAGTTGACTGACGTGATTTATGTCCATGTGGACATGGACGGACTCGATCCCAAGGATGTGCCTGGCGTTTCCCTTCCGGTCCCAAACGGGCCGACCAGCGTGGAGCTGGCGGCAGCGCTCACGGAAATGTTTAAGTACGAAAAGATGGGTGCGTTTGGCGTAGCGGCGATGCCGTATGACGACCGAGACAAGGAAGGTATTTCGCAGCGGTCCGCCTACAATTTGATCCTTGGCGCCGTGAAGGGTGTGCAACAGCGAAAGAGCGACTGAACGCGCTTGCCTGCCGGTGGCACATCGGCCCCGTACGTCGCAAACGAAAAGAGTACTTCAGTGTCTTCCAGTTGTATCTCTTTTGGTACTTGACCAGTACTGGCAATAGTGCGAGTATTCCCCGCCGTCCGTTTATCCCAGCAGCTTCGCTTTCCCAAGGTTGGCAAAAACGCCAGGACTTTTGTCCGGTCGAAAGGAACTATTCATGACTAGAAATGAGCAACATTTCGTCGAAAACGCGGTTGGAAAATGGACCGATATCCGAGCAGCAAAAAACGAGCTCGCGCAGAGATTCATTTACGGACCACGGAGTGAAGCATTGAAAAGGGGCACGACTTCGATGTTGACCTCCGCCCGTGCGGCAACGTCGGCCATCAGCCCCGGACCGATCGGAAACGTAGTGGGTGTGGGCATCGGCGAAAAAATCAGCGACGGCTCGCCCACCGGAGCGCTGGCGGTGAAATTACTCGTGCGGATGAAATACGCGCAGGGGCAGTTGGAGACGAAAGACCTTTTGCCGAAGGACATCGATGGGATTCCAACGGACGTGGATGAAGTCGGCACGTTCCGGCGCTTCCGGGCGACTGCCAAACGGAAGGCGAGCGGCATGCCGAATCCGCGGACCAAGATTCGTCCGGCACAGCCCGGCTGCTCGATCGGATTTCAGGACCCAAATAACCAGTTTGTGATGGCGGGAACGTTCGGCGCGGTGGTAAAGGACAAGAACGGCACCTACGTTTTGAGCAACAATCATGTGCTGGCTGATGAAAACAAGCTTGCAGCAGGGGCGCCCATCTTCCAGCCCGGGTTACTCGATGGCGGGAACGTTGCGACCGACCAGATCGCCACGCTGACCAGGTTCGTCACACTTGAAACGCAGCAGCCCAACACCGTGGACTGCGCGATCGCCAAAGCGATCAACACGAACATCGTCTCCAACGACGTGCTGTACATCGGAACGCCGCAAGGAACGACGGATGCGGGCATCGACATGTCGGTTCACAAATTTGGACGAACGACGGGCTACACGGTGGGTACCGTATCGAGCGTGGATACCGACGTCACCGTGCAATATGACATCGGCAATATTTCGTTTACCGGGCAAATCATCATTGTCGGCACCGGAAGCAAATCATTCAGCGATGCGGGAGATTCCGGCTCGCTAATTCTGCAGCGCGGCACGAACAAGGCTGTAGCCTTGCTGTTTGCCGGCTCGAATACTCATACGATCGCGAACCATATCAGCGACGTGCTGAAAGCGCTGGGAGTCACGCTGGCCTAATTTCGGTGCTACACTGGCTTCGAGGAAGAGCATGGCCAGTGAAGCAGAACTTCGAGAAGTGAAGCGGCGGCACTCGGCGGAATTGCTGAAGCTGCCCGGCGTTTGCGGTGTCGGTGTGGCCAAGGGAAAAAGCGGCGGGCTGGTCATCGCTTTACACTTGAACACCGATGACCCCGAAATCGTCAGCAGACTTCCCAAAGAGATCGAAGGGCATGCGGTCGAAATGGTTTTCAGCGGGCCCTTCAAAAAGCTCACCCCAAAAGCCACCAATCAATAGAGAGGAAGATAAAAGCAGATCCCTCCGACTCAGGCCGCGGAAGAGCAGTTCTGAGGGTCGGGATGACAATTGGGTGCGTGGGCAGTGAGATTAGGACGAAAATCCAACTTCGATGAAGTTGGATTTTTCGTCAGCATTCGCGCGACACAACGATTGCAAAGGCACGATGTATCGTGCCTTTACAAAAGCTCGGAGAACGCAGGACTACCAGGCAAATAGTTTACTTGCGCTGTAGACGAGCCCGAGCGTGAAGGCGGCGATGACCACTTCGCCTATGGCGCCTACGGCGAAAGGGCGCAGGCCTTGCTTGCGCATTTCCTGAAAATTGGTGCGCAGACCAACGCCGGCAAAGGTCAGCAAAAAGGCCCAGCGCGAAAGATTGGCGACCGCACCGACCTGATCTTTGCTGAAGAAGTGATACGTGGCAAGGACGGAGACTAGCAGGAAACCGAGAACAAACTTCGGAAATTTCTGCCAAAGAAACGCCGCCTTGTTCCCTACGGCATGCGCTTTTCCCTTCCCTGCCCAGTAGATGGCGTACGCAAGCACGACGAAACCGATCATGGCGTTGCGCGTGGACTTGACGAGGACGGCGAGCTTGGCAGCGGCGTCCGAATAGAGGGCACCGGCAGCGGTGGCTTCGGCGGTGTTGTCGACGCCCAAGCCAGCCCAGAGACCGTAGGCCTTGTCGCTCAAGTGCAGGAAGTGGCCGATCACGGGGAACGTGAAAAGCGCGAAGGCCCCAAGAGCAAGAATCGCGGCGATGGAGAACGAAGAATCCTCGTCGTCGGCGTCGATGGCGCCTTTCGCAGCAATGATGGCGCTGACACCGCAAACTGCGGAGCCGACGGCGAGAAGTGAAGTGAGCTTGGGCTTAAGCTTGAAGGCGCGTCCGAGAAATGTCATGAACGCGATGGAGCCGGTGATTTCGATGGCCACGAGCAACAGGCTGATGCCGCCGAGCTTGAGAATGTCGCCAAGAAGGAAGCGCGCACCGAGCAAGACGATGCCGGCTTTGAGCCAGAATTCATAAGTGGCGACGCCGCTACGGAAAATTTCCGGCACGCCGACGGTGTTGGAAATGAGCAGCCCAAGGACGATGGCCCACAAAACATACTCGATGTTGGGAAATGTCCAGTGATGGGCCTTGGCGTACGCGCCGACGTTTTGCTCGAGGAGTTTTCCGGCGTAACCGATCGCGGCGAGCAGCAGCACACCGGGAATCACGCGCAAAAAACGCAAAACCGGTTGGACCGGTTGGACCTGGGGAATCGTGACGACATCAGCCATGATTTCTGTTCTCCGTTTTCCTGAAGATTCTCACCAAGGGATATGCTTGAAAACACCGGCGCGAATTAGCAGCGCCGCCAGCAGGGCCACCAATACCGCCCAGGAGTCGAGAGATAATTTCCACCGGCTTTGCGTTCTCACTGCGATTGCAGTTTCACTCATCGACATGCTCCTTCAGGCCACGCATTCCCCGCGGCCCAGTTTGAGAGAAAACGTTTCGGTGTCGCCCCAATCGAAGAAAACGTCGTCGGTGGCGTTTGTTACTTCCACTAGCGGGCGGAGGCGCTCGACGAGGCGCTTGTCCGGCGTGCGGACGACCCAAGACGAGAAAGACTCGCGCGGTTGACGATCCTGCTGATAAAAGCTGAGAAGTTCGCGAAGAATTGCAGGGATGGGACGCGCCGGAACGGACAGAATCTGACGCGCGAAACGCACACCGTCGGCGTTCGCCTGGCCGCCGAGCAGAAGTTGGTAATAAGGCGCCTGCTGGTCGCCGATTTTGCGCACATTGCCATAGAAACCGATGTCGGCAATGTGGTGATGCCCGCAGGAGTTCGGGCAGCCGCTGATTTTGATGCGCAGCTTTTGAATTTCGGGATCGTTGTAGCCTTCGAGCTCGCGGGAGAGCACATCGGCAAGAGTGAGCGAGCGCGTGATGCCGAGATTGCAAGTGGTGGCGCCGGGGCATCCGGTAACGTCAGAAATGGTTCGCGCACCAGGAATGGCGAGATCCAGCGCGCGAAGCTCGTCGTAAATGGCGTGGACACGATCGAATGGCACCCAAGGAATCACCAAGTCCTGATTAACGGCGATTCGAACGCCGGTGAGTTCGTGTTTCTCGAGGACATCTGCCAGCCCGTGCATCTGGCGGCTGTAAAAGGTCCCTGCAGGAAGCTTGATCCAAATCGCGCCATAGCCGGCCTGGCGCTGCGACATCAGGTTGTGCGCGGTCCAGCGGTCGTATTCCGGATCCAACGCGATTTCCGTTGTGGAAGACGTCAAGGGCGCAGGGGCAATGGTTACGAGGGCGGGCTGAATCGGAGAAGGCACGGTGAAAACTTCGGCGGGGGCTTGGGAAGATTTGCGTTTTTCGAAAACCAGCCGGCGAAGCTCTTCGATGCCTTTGTCGCGCAGAACGAATTTCAGCCGGGCCATAAGCTTGTTCTTGCGATTCCCCGTTTCCGTGAAGACGCGAAGGATGGCTTCGACGGTCGAGAGCAGTTCTTCTTCCGGCAGAAAGTCGGTCAGGACTGCTGCTTCGGTCGGCAGGCTCCCAAGCCCGCCGCCAACCAAAACTTTGAAGCCGCGGCGTCCTGTGCCGTTCGATCCGCGCACTTGCGCGATCAGACCAATATCGTGGATTCCGGCAACGGCGCAGGCGCCGTCATCCTCGCAGCCGGAAAATGCAATCTTGAATTTGCGCGGCAGGTCGTGGAAATCGGGATGGCGCAAGAGATAGCGCGAAACGCCGAGTGCGTAGGGAGTGACGTCAAAGGCTTCACCGGGGCAGATTCCTGCGACCGGGCAAGCCGTGACGTTGCGCACAGTGTTGCCGCAAGCTTCGCGGGTGGTGAGGCCGGCATCGGCCAGGCGCCGCATTGCCGTTGGAACGTTTTCGAGCTTGACGAAGTGGAACTGGACGTTTTCCCGTGTCGTAAGATGGCCGCGGCCGGTGGAAAAATCATCCGCGATGCGCGCCAGCACGCGGAGCTGCTCCGCTTTCAGGACGCCTGCCGCGACTTTTACGCGGAGCATTTGGAAACCCGGCTGGCGCTGGCCGTAGGTGCCGTGCTTCAAGCGGAACGGACGAAACTGCTCTTCCGTAATGGCACCGCTGCGGAGTTGCTCAACGCGTTCTTCAAAGCGCCCAATCTCCGCCTCAATAGCTTCGCGACTATGGCGTTCTTCCAGTTCGGTCGTGGTGGCAATAGTCATGGTTCGGGCCTAAATCCTTGGTTTCGGGAAACCCATCAGCCAAAACAAAAAAGCCCACGTGACCAGGTGCTCTGGCTCGTGGGCTTCGGAACTTTTGGATTAGGCGACCGCTAAGTCCGGAAACTCCTCTGGCCAGAGATGGGCGTCATGCGACACGCAGCGTTGCATGCGCAGCAACAACACATCGTCTGGCAACAGTCCTTCATCAAACGGCAGAATACTTTCCGGGGTTATTCCTTGTCAAAGGGAAACCCCTCGCAAACTTTAGATGCATGCCATTCAAAAAGGTAATCCATCATTTGGGTTCTTTTTGCAACCTTTATTGCGGTTTCGTAGCCGGAGCCGCAGGCTTCGAGGCGGCGGGTTTAGCGGCAGGGGCCGGTTCCCCCACCAGTGTGGCGGACTTGATGGAATCGAGCATAGGCCAATTCTTGTCCAGATAGGCCTTCCCTTGCTTGGCGATCAGGTCCTGATAGTCATTGGGCGTGTTGTCGCCGTATTGGTCATAAAACATATCGACAACTTTCATTCCGGGATCATCCACTTTGCCAAAGGCGGCAAAACCCTGGCCATCGAGAGCCGAATTGTCCTTCAGATTGATGAACAATTGCGTCGTGCGGGTGTTCGGCCCGGCGGTGGCAAACGTCAGATAACCCCTTTTGTTACTTTGAGCTACGGGATCATCCTGCAAGTTGGCATGCTGCCAAGCCGCAGAAACCGGCGGGTACGCGCTGAGGCCAAACTGCGCGACGAATCCCGGGACGACACGGAAGACGCTGGCGCTGTCATAAAAATGATGCTTCACGAGGTTGTAGAAGCGGTCGGCGCCAATGGGCGCCCAGGCCCGGGTCACCGTGACGGTGAATTCGCCGCGGGTGGTGACAAACTTCACCTGATAGGTGTCCGGAGCTTTATCCTTCAGCATCGCGGGGCGAAGTAAGGCCCGGTCGTAGGCACGAGGCGCCGTAGCCGCCCCGGTCTTTGGGGCCGTGCTGGCCTTGGGTGCGGTAGACGCTTGACCCGTAGCTGGGGTTTGCGCGGAAATTCCTGCCGTGAAACCAGCCATCGCAACAACAAGCAGGCAGACTAGTTTTCTCATTTCTTGTCCCTCTCTCTTATGAACCAAGTTGCTTCGAGGAATTCCTCATTTCCTGGGCGAGGAATTGAGCTCACGGCCGATGCGCTCGACGTTCGCCATCAGCCGAAGAGTATTTTCACCGAGAATCTTCTTTACGTCATCTTCGGAATAGCCTTTTCTTAGCAGCGCCTCCGTGATCTTCGGCAGCATCGAGGCGTCTTCCATGCCGTAGGGCATGTTGGCGCCGTCGAAATCCGAGCCGAGGCCGACGTGGTCGATTCCTGCAACTTTCACGGCGTGATCGATGTGATCGATGATGGCTGTCCACCCCACGCGCGGGAGTTTGCCCTCGGCGACGTACTGGCGAGTGATGCGGTCGCCTTCGAGGAGCTGGCAGGCCTCGTTTTCACCGCAGGTTTTCTGGACCTCCACCGCGATTGCTTTTTCCCATTCAGGGTGAGCTTTTTCGGCGTTGCGGAATTCCTGGCTCAAAAAGCCGACGTGATAGTTGATTTGAATGACGCCCCCCTTGGCCGCGAGAGCCTTCATCATCCGGTCGGTCATATTTCGAGGCGTATTGCAGAGCGCGCGGCAGGAAGAGTGCGAAGCGATTAAAGGAGCTTTGCTGACTTCGAGCACGTCGTAAAAGGTCTTGTCGCTGACGTGCGAGATGTCCACCATCATGCCAAGCCTGTTCATTTCGCGGACGACCTCTTTGCCGAAGTCGGTAAGGCCGTTATGCACGGGCTTGTCGGTGGAGGCATCCGCCCACTCGCAGTTGCCGCTGTGCGTCAGAGTCATGTACCGGGCGTCGAGAGACGCAAAATTGCGCAGCACGCCGAGGTCGGAATTAATCATGTGGCCGCCTTCGACGCCGATAAGCGCGGCGATTTTACCCCGTTTGCGGGCGGCGCGGACTTCGTCGGCGGTGGTAGCTAGAACCAAGTCCTTAGGATGAGTGTGGACTTGCTCACGGACGGCGTTGATTTGCGTGAGGGCGCGGTTCACGGCGTCGGTTCCCGTTATTTTGCTGGGGATCCAAATAGAGAAAAAAAGTGCGCCCAGGCCTCCTTCGCGCATGCGGGGGATATCGATGCCGCCTGTGGAGTTGCGCACCGCGATGTCAAATTTCCCGTCGAGAAAACGCTGCGTCGTGTCGTCATGCGTGTCCACGACGATCGCCGAGAAATGCAGCTTCTTGGCGCTAGCGGAAATGTCGTCAGCAATCATTGCTGCCGCCAGGAAAACGCAGGCTGAAAGGCAAAGCCCGGCCGTGAGGATCGTGCGCAACATTTCAATTTTCTTGCTCTCCTCGAACCATAAGTTCGCTGGTTATTGCGCCTGTAATTCCCTGCTGACCTTTTCGTTTTGTTCCATCACGCGGAGGAGGTTCCCGCCAAGGATTTTGCGAATGTCATCGTCCTTGTAGCCTTTGCGCATCAGCGCTTCGGTGATTTTCGGGAGTTTTGAGCAATCTTCCATGCCATCGGGCATGGTGGCGCCATCGAAGTCGGAGCCGAGGCCGACGTGATCGGCGCCGACCAGCTTCACAGCGTGATCGATGTGGTCGATGATGCGCTCCCAGCTCACGCGCGGTAGAGCTCCCGACGCTTCCATCTGCGCTTGAAGCTCCTTCTGTTTCTGGCTGACGCAGGTTTCGTCGCCCGCGCACTCCTTGGTGATTTTTTCGAGCGCGGCTACGACGCCGCCTGAAAGCTTGTCCGAGGCATCCTTGTACGCTTGATCGATGAAGCTGCGTTCGTAGTTGATCTGGATGACGCCGCCTTTTGCCGCGAGCGCTTTGATCATGTCATCCGACATATCGCGAGGATGATTGCAGAGAGCCCGACACGAAGAATGCGACGCAATCAGCGGAGCTTTGCTGATTTCCAGAGCGTCATAAAAAGTTTTGTCGGAGACATGGGAGATGTCCACCATGATGCCCTGGCGGTTCATTTCGCGGACAACGTCTTTCCCAAAATCGGTGAGGCCGTTGTGGGCGGGCTTGTCGGTCGAGGAGTCGGACCACTCCGTATTGTAAAAATGCGAGAGCGTCATGTAGCGTACGCCAAGATCGCCGAAGACGCGCAGCACATGGATGTCGTTTCCAATCATGTGTCCGCCCTCGACGCCCATTAACGCCGCGATTTTCCCCTGCTTATGAGCTTCGCGAACTTCCTCCGCAGTGCGGCAAAACACCATGTCCTTGGAATTTTTCTTTACGTTTTCGTGCACCGCGTCAATTTGATCCAGGGCTTTTTCGACGGCTTGCGGACCCATAATTTTTCCGTCGATCCAGATCGAAAAGAAAATCGCGTTCATGCCGCCTTCGCGCATACGCGGGATGTCGATGTGACCATCGGTGTGGCGGTCGGCGAGATTGAAGCCGCCTTTTTCGAAGAAGCGCTGGGTCGTGTCGTCGTGCGTGTCGAGCACGATGGAGGAAAAGTGCAGCTTTTTCGCGCGCTCCGCGATGTCGTCTGCGTTCGCAGTCGTTTTAAGACGCGAGCTTGCGAGCAAAACTGCGCAGAAACACAAAGACACTGCGAACCGCCGGCTCAATCGGGTCACGTAACGCTCCTTGGGGCGAAGAGAAAAAGCCCGCTCAAAAATGGTCGCGAGATTTTAACCCAAGTATTGCTCGGTAGCACCGCGTAAAAGCAGCTTTGTTGGAATACGATCAGCCCACGCCGCCGGAGGAGATCTCCGGGCGCTCCGTGAACGCGGCCTTGATGTAGTCCGCGTTGCTTTGCGCAATAACTTCCAGCTTGATCTCTTTCGGGCAAGCCGCTTCGCATTCGCCGATGTTGGTGCAATTGGCAAAGCCTTCGTGATTCATTTGACGCACCATGGCTAGCGCGCGGCGGTCGCGTTCCGCCTGGCCTTGCGGAAGATGAGCCAGGTGCGAAATCTTTGCGCCTACGAACAAGGCCGCGGCGCCGTTCGGGCACGCTGCCACGCACGCCCCGCAGCCGATGCAGGCTGCCGCGTCCATCGCCAGATCGGCGTCTTGTTTGCGAACGGGGATGGCGTTGCCATCCGGCGCGCTGCCGGTGGGCACGGAAATGAATCCGCCGGCGGCGATGACGCGGTCGAAGGGTGAGCGATTTACGGCCAGGTCTTTGATCACCGGAAACGCCGCGGCGCGCCAGGGCTCGAGATAAAGCTCGTCGCCATCTTTAAAGTGGCGCATGTGCAACTGGCAGACCGTGGTGCCTTTGAAGCCCCCATGCGCCTTGCCGTTGATCATGAAGCCGCACATCCCGCAGATGCCTTCGCGGCAATCGTGATCGAAAGCGATAGGATCCTCGCCCTTCTCGATCAGCCGCTCGTTCAACACGTCCAGCATTTCGAGAAACGACATATGCTCGTTCACGCCGGGAACCTCATAGCGAACCATGCGCCCTTTGTCCTGCGCATTTTTCTGCCGCCAGACGTGGAGTGTAAGCTTCATCTACTTGTAGCTCCGCTGCGAGGGCTTCACGTAGTTGAAGACAAGAGGTTCTTTGGTCAGCAAAGCCGGTTTTCCCACACCCTGAAATTCCCAAGCCGCAACATAAGAATAGTTGGCATCGTCGCGCAACGCTTCGCCCTCGGGCGTCTGATATTCTTCGCGGAAGTGCCCGCCGCAGGATTCGTTGCGCTGCAAAGCATCGATGCACATCAATTCGGCAAGCTCGAAGAAATCCGCCAAGCGACCGGCTTTTTCGAGCGACTGGTTAAAGTCCTCGTTCGCCCCGAGAACGCGCACGTTCTTCCAGTAGTCGTCTCGAAGCTCCGCAATCATGCCGGCGGCTTTCTTCAAACCGTCGGCCTTGCGCGCCATACCGCAATATTCCCACACGATTTTGCCCAGTTCGCGATGGTACGAGTCCACCGTGCGCTTGCCGTTGGCGTTGAGCAGCTTCTTCGTAATGGCCGTGACGTTTGCAACAGCTTCTTTCGCCGCCGGCGCATCTTCGGAAAACTTCTCGGTCTTAGTATTCGCCAGGTAGCTCCCGATGGTGTATGGAATGATGAAATAGCCGTCCGCGAGCCCTTGCATCAGGGCGCTGGCGCCCAGCCGGTTAGCACCGTGATCGGAGAAATTCGCTTCGCCCAGCACGAACAACCCAGGGATCGTGGACATCAGGTTGTAATCCACCCAAAGGCCGCCCATGGTGTAGTGAATCGCAGGATAGATGCGCATGGGCACTTCGTAGGGATTTTCGCCGGTGATGCGCTCGTACATTTCAAATAGATTGCCGTAACGCTCGGCAATCTTTTGCTTGCCAAGGCGCTTGATGCAATCCGTGAAATCGAGATAGACGCCCAGGCCAGTTTCGCCTACGCCGTGGCCGGAGTCGCACTCGAGTTTTGCGGCGCGGGAAGCAATGTCGCGCGGAACCAGATTGCCAAAGGCGGGATAGCGGCGCTCAAGGTAGTAGTCGCGCTCCGATTCTGGAATGGAAGCCGGGTTGCGCTTATCTCCCGGCTGCTTGGGAACCCAGATGCGGCCATCGTTGCGCAGCGACTCGGACATCAGCGTGAGCTTGGACTGGTAGTCGCCGGAGACCGGGATGCAAGTGGGATGAATCTGCGTAAAGCAAGGATTGGCGAAAAGAGCGCCGCGTTTGTGTGCGCGCCAGATTGCCGTGGCGTTGCAACCCTTGGCGTTCGTCGAAAGATAATAGACGTTGCCATACCCACCGGTTGCCAGAACCACGGCGTCACCGAAGTGCACATCAATCTTGCCGTCGTACAGGCTCCGCGTAACGATCCCGCGCGCCTGCCCATCAATCACGATCAGGTCGAGCATTTCCGAGCGCGGATACATTTGCACGGCGCCCAATCCGACCTGCCTCTCCAGTGCCTGGTACGCGCCAAGCAGAAGTTGCTGTCCCGTCTGGCCCCGCGCGTAGAAGGTCCTGGAAACCTGCGCACCGCCGAAGGAGCGATTGTCTAGCAGCCCGCCGTACTCGCGAGCGAACGGCACGCCCTGCGCCACGCACTGGTCGATGATGTTGACGCTTACTTGCGCCAGGCGATAGACGTTGGCTTCGCGCGCCCGGAAGTCGCCGCCCTTCACGGTGTCGTAGAACAGTCGGTATACGCTATCGCCGTCGTTGTGATAGTTCTTCGCGGCGTTAATGCCGCCCTGCGCGGCGATGGAATGCGCGCGGCGCGGCGAATCCTGGAAGCAGAAGCAATGGACGTTGTAACCCAGTTCGCCAAGGCTGGCCGCTGCAGACCCACCGGCGAGACCACTGCCAACGACGATGATGTTGTATTTGCGCTTGTTGGCCGGATTGACGAGCTTCAAGCCAAACTTATGGGCTTCCCACGATTTTTCGATCGGCCCGGTGGGGGCATTGGAAACCAGTTCCACGGTCAGCGCCTCCTCATACCGGCTTGATGAAGCCGGCCAGCACCGAGACCGGAATCGAGATATTGCCGGCGGCGATCAGGATCGCGGCGACCTTGGCCAGCCGCTGGATCCAAGGCGTGTACACTGGATGGCTGAAGCCGAGCGACTGAAACATGCTCCACAGCCCGTGATACAGGTGGTAGCACAACAGGATCATCGCGATGATGTAGAACAGCGAAACGGGCCAGAACTGAAATCCGGTAACCACGTTGTTGTAGACGTTGTGCTTGTCAAACGGGCCGCCCGGGTGAGCGACCCCGAACGTAAAGTGCAGCAGATGGTAAATCACGAAAGCCAACACGATCGGCCCGCTCCACATCATGGTGCGCGAAGCGTAGGTGGAATTCATGTTGCTCTTTTTTACATAAGGAATCGGCCGCGCGGCGCGCTGCATGCGCCACAGCACGAACGAAGCCCAAATATGCAGGGTCACCGATACGAGCAACACGATCCGCGCGCCCCACAGCAACACTGGCACGCTATGCAGCGTTTCCGCGTAATGATTGATTTTCTCCGGCGGCAAGTAGATTTGCAGATTGCCCAACAGATGCGCGACCACGTAGCCGAACAGGATGACTCCCGTCACGGCCATGATGGCTTTTTTCCCGATGGTCGTTTCCCAGAAGCGCAACTGGGCCAGCGGAAGACTTGCGGCGGCGCTCATTCGTGACACCACCTTTTCGATCGGAGGAATTTCGGTCTGAAATAATAATTAACGATGAGGGGGAGAAAAATCGTGCGAGGCCAGGTTGCCGTGGAAGACATGCCCTCTCCGCCGCGAAGGTCCGTGCCGGTTCGCGCTTCCCGAACACGGCCGAGCGATTAGAAATCGCGGCTAGGCCAGTATAGGGAGATACATTCGTGGATGCAAGTTAACCTGTTCGAAAGGACGGTTTTGCTGCTGGAACCGAATTAGCCAAAATGAGTTGCCGCGGCGTCTCGGAGCACAGAAAATTGGAGGTGACGGATGCGTTCCGCCGGGTCTGGGCCCCTCCTGGCCGAGCAATTTGTATTCGTGGAACGATTATGAGCACGACACTCAGCCTCGTATCAGAACTCGAGCGCCTCGCTGGCGCAATTTCGACCGAAGACGCCGAATCCTCACAGGTTTCGCTGGCTTCAGTAGCCGATAAAATCGCGAAAACGCTTGGCGTTCGTTCGGAGGAAGTGGCCATTCTGGCGCTCTCCACGCGCTGGAAGCATCTTCATTTTCTCGTCCCGGCAGCTCTGAAGAACGTCGGCTTCGTTCCGCTTTCCAGCAATTCCGCCTTGGCCGCCAAGACAGCGCGCGACAGCCGGCCGGAGATTGACAACAACTTTATCGCCGCGCGCCATGCCACGGTTTTTGAGGGCGTGAAGCTCACCGGCGAACCCGCCGAATCGATCCAGAAAATTGTCAGCGCCCCCATTCTCGCCGACGGGAAAGTGGTCGGTGTCATTCAAATCAGCCGCAAAGGCGCCGATCCTGTCACTGCGGGGCCCGATTTCACCGCCGATGACCTTGGGAAGATCCTCGCGCTCTGCAAGCCGCTCGGAAAACTCGTGCAGCGCACGGCACGCGAATAGCGGGCTCTCGGTTCCTCTTTTACCCGGCGTTCACAATCGCTCACACTCCTCTGTTTCTGCTCGGGAAAGCCGTTGACACTCGAATACCTTCTTGTTACTTTTCCACAGCGGGAAAATTTTCAGCCCTCAATCCACCTGCGGAGGCGCGGCAAACCGGCACCATGGCGTTCGTTGCGAAGAAGATCTTCCTCACCAAAGGCGTCGGTAAACATCGTGAAAGGCTTTCGAGCTTTGAGCTTGCTCTCCGGAACGCCGGGATTGCCGCTTGCAACATCGTTCGCGTCTCCTCTATTTTTCCGCCGAATTGCAAATTGATTTCCCGCAGCGAAGGTTTGAAGCACATCAAGCCTGGACAGGTCGCGTTCACCGTCATCAGCGAAAATTCCACAAAGGAACCGCACCGCCTCATCGCCGCCAGCATCGGTCTCGCGCTTCCTAGCGACAAGAGCATGTACGGCTATTTGTCCGAGCATCACTCGTTTGGCGAAACCGAAGAAGTGGCCGGCGAATACGCCGAAGAACTCGCCGCGGAAATGCTCGCCACCACTTTGAACGTGGAATTCGACCCCGATCTAAGCTTTGACGAGAAAAAAGAGGTCTACCGCATCTCCAACAAAATCGTCCGCACGATGAACATCACACAATCCGCCGTGGGCGACAAGCGCGGCCTGTGGACCACAGTGCTCGGCGCTGCGATCTTGATTGGCGAAGACGACTAAGCTATCTTCCCGTCAATTCATTCTGGGGGTGCCACATGCGGGTTCCACGGGGAGCGCTCTCGGCTGTTTTCTCCCTGTTCTTCTTCGTAACGCCTTCCGTAGCTGTTGCGAGGGATCGGGTCACGATCCTGTACGATGCGTTTTCCGATTCCAAAGAGGTGACGAAAGACTGGGGTTTTTCCGCGCTCATCGAACATGACGGGAAGCGTATCCTTTTTGATACCGGCAATAATGCCTCCATCTTCGAGCATAACGTCAAAGCACTTGGCGTTGACCTGAGCAAGCTCGATTTTGTGGTTATCTCTCACCGCCACAGTGATCATGTGACCGGCCTGAAATATCTGCTGAGTGTGAACCCCTCCGTTCCCATTTATGTCGCTCGCGAACCGTTCGGTATGTTCGGCGGGGTGGTTCCCCCGGTGGTCTTTCGCGC
>DASPTW010000043.1:0-3811 GCA_035623215.1 Candidatus Acidiferrum sp. | reverse complement strand
AAAATAACCGATGCGAAAGTCTCCCTCCGCCATAACTTCCTGGACTTCACGCAAGTGTTGTTCCGCTTTCGGCGCTAGAGGATCATTGGGAAATTTCTGCAGAAACACTTGGAACGCATCCTCTGCCGCACGCGCCTCCGTCCGGTCCCGGTCCGGCTTCTCCATCTGCCGGAAATGCGCCATCGCAACTTGCAGCTTCGCGTAAGCCGCTTCCGGCATCATCGGGAAAAACACATAAAAATCTTCGTACGCCTGTATTGCTTGAGTCGTATTGGCTGTTCCGCCTTCTTTGAAGAAGGAATCGCCGATCGCCAGTTTCGCTTTGGCCAGATATTCACTGTCGGGATAGGTGTTGATCAGCGTCTGTAAATTCAGTCGGCCCACTTCATGACGCCCGTGCTTAATATCGTCCATTGCCTTGTCATACAAAACTTTGTCCGGCTGGGCGTTGTTATCTGCGCTTGTGGACTTATTTACTTTTTTCTTCTTGTGGAAGATTTGCGCGTCGCACTGCATTGCGCTTACCAAAAACACACTGCTTGCAGCAACGATCGCCAACCACTTTGCGGTTCTCCAGATGGATATCAGGTGCAAACTTCACCTCTCGGATCTCTGGGATTCTTCCGCAGACTTCCTGAGCCCCCACGAACCAGGTACCTGCAGATTAGGACACGCTTATTATACCCTGAACGAAAGGCCAGGCCGAATAATCTCTTTGCCCCTTCGGCCAGGTGGTGTCCCGTCAACCCCATTCCTTCCGATGCCTAGAACCACGGTCCGGGGTTGCCTGATCACGTTTCCTCCTCTCCCGAATTTTAACGAACTGTAACAATTGCCTTGCCCCAGAGTGCGGTTATACTTTCTTTGCCCTAGACAGGGTGCATTCCAGCCTGCTAAACCATGGAAAAAAGCAAATTTCTGTTTGTCTCGCTATCTGGTCTGATCGGCGACATTGCCTGGCAAGTTCTCAAGGAAGGGCACGACGTTCGCTATTACATCGACGCCGAAAAGGAGCGGGACATCGCCGATGGCTTCGTCGCCAAATCCAAGGATTGGGAAAAAGACGCGAAGTGGTCCGACATTGTCGTTTTTGACGATACGCTGGGCCAAGGCGCGAGAGCGCAAGCGCTTCGCGCCAGCGGCAAGCCGGTGATCGGGGGCACGCCTTACACGGATCGACTCGAAGACGATCGCTCGTTTGGGCAGGAGCAACTGAAAGCCGCAGGCGTCAGCATCATTCCTTACGAGGATTTCGACTCTTTCGATCCCGCCATCGAGTTTGTGAAGAAAAATCCGGACCGCTACGTCATCAAGCCCAGCGGAGAAGCGCAAAACGTGAAGCGGCGCTTGTTCGTCGGGGAAGAAGAAGACGGCGAAGACGTCATCCGGATGCTGGAGGCTTACAAGAGGGCCTTTTCTGACGAAATCAAAGTGTTCCAACTGCAGCGGCGGATCAACGGGGTCGAAGTCGCGGTGGGAGCTTTTTTCAACGGCAAGAAATTCATCACGCCGATCAACATCAATTTCGAGCACAAGAAATTGTTCCCCGGCGAAGTCGGTCCGCCCACTGGTGAAATGGGCACGAGCATGTTCTGGGCCGAGCCCAATATGCTTTTCAACCGCACATTGCTGAAAATGGAGTCCAAGCTCGCCGAAGAAGGCTACGTCGGGTACATCGATCTGAACTGCATCGTGAACAACAACGGCATTTATCCGCTGGAGTTTACTTCGCGATTCGGCTACCCAACGATCAGCATCCAACAGGAAGGAATGCTCACTCCCATCAGCGATTTGTTTTGGGAACTGGCTACCGGAGCCGAGCCCAAGTGGCGCACGCGCAGCGGGTTTCAGGTGGGCATCCGAATCGTCGTTCCGCCTTTTCCGTTTGACGATGAGGCCACGTTCGAATCGTTTTCCAAAAACAACGCCATCGTTTTCAAGAAACCCAACTACGACGGGGTGCACATCGAAGACGTCAAAGCCGTCAACGGGCAGTGGCTGATTGCAGGAACATCCGGGGTAGTGCTCATCGTGGTGGGCACCGGCCAAACCATGAAACAAGCACAAGCTCAGGTGTATGGCCGAACTAAGAACATCCTCATCCCGAATATGTACTACCGCACGGACATTGGCGACCGCTGGGCCGAAGATTCCGACAAACTCCACAATTGGGGCTATTTGCGATAGCCGAACAACCCTCCTCCCATTCGAACAATCTGAACTATGGGAATATTTCTTCTGCCGAATTGGTCTAACAAAGAAGGGCGGGGGATGGTCACCCGTCGGCCCGAGGATACAAGTTACAAGGGGGGAGTCCCCATGAAACGTGCCTTTGCAGTTGGCCTCATCTTAGCCGCTGCGGTCGCCGCTCCACCTCTGGCGCACCAGGTACGCCGGTCGCAGATCGCGCGGACATCCCTCAGGGTCGGCGACCCCGCTCCTGACTTCACTTTGCTCACTGACGATTGGAAAACAGTCAAGCTTAGTGATTATCGTGGAAAGAAAAACGTCTTCCTAGCCGTTTATGTTCTTGCCTTCTCCGAAGGCTGTACCAAACAAATGCGTGCTGTACAAGCCGGCATCGATACCGGCCGAATCTCAATGGCCGACACGGAAGTTTTCGGCGTGAGTCTCGACAGCCCTGCCGCCAATGCCGCCTTCGCCGAGCAGAACGATCTCAATTTTCCGCTTCTCAGCGACATGAACCACAAAATGCTCAAATCGTACGGGATCCTGAAAACGTACAGCGTGGAAAATGAAGACTACCAGTGGGCTCTGCGCGCCAACATCGTTATCGATAAGCAGGGCATCATCCAGCTCATCGACGAAGGCGACAATGCCGTCGATCCGAACTCAGCCCTGACACTCTGCACCACACTTCACAAACCCACTCCTTCCGACTAGCGCGTCCCAGTTGTAAGTTTTAAGTGGTAAGGAAAGAACTGAGAACGAAGGTGCTCTGCAGGTAGAGAAATGCTGGGCGATAGGGCACAACCTCGGTCGTGCCAAAGAGCGGCGCACCAAGAGACGTCCATTCTTCTCTTCTGTACTGAAAACTAGAACTTACCACTTGCAACTGCTTTAGTGAGGCGCAAGCGTCGAGGCATAGCTTTCTTTTGCTGCATCGTCGTAGAGGTGCAAAAGTTGCGACGCCCTCTTCAACAAATCCGAAGGCATATCCCCCGGCTGGTAATCCACCCACCCGGTTGTATAAGCAACTGAAAATTTCTTCCCGGCGCAGGTCACGTCAAAAGTGCCCATGCGTTTTAAGACCTGGCTCACCTCGCCCAAATTGCATTTGGGCAGCACCAGCACAAAATCCTCGTTTGCCAGTCGCACCACATAGTCCGATCCGCGGCTCACTTCCTTGAGTTTCCTCGCAAATTCTTTTAATGCTTGGTCTGCGGCTGCGTTTCCAAATCGCCGGCTGAGGTCCGCGAAATCGTCCAGGTGCACGGTAGCTAGGCTCAGCGCCGTATTTTGCCGCTTTGCTCGCGCGATCTCTCTCCCAAGGTGCTGTTCCGCTGCCGCACGGGTCCACAGGCCTGTCACTGGATCCATTCCGGACAGGTCATAAACCTCTCCTGAGCTTTCCGCGCTTGCCGCAGTCCTTTGTTTCGCCCGTTTTCTTATTCGCCGAAACGTCCATTGCCGGTACACCATCCATCCGTTAAAGAGCAGCATCAGGGACAAGATTCCCCAGCGCGTTTGGTCCAACCGCAGCTCATAAAAATGATCGGCATGCCGGAAGAATGACGGAAACGCCGTCAGCGCGAACGCCGCCGCACACAACACGCTCACCGTCAGCGCC
>DASPTW010000042.1:0-169675 GCA_035623215.1 Candidatus Acidiferrum sp. | reverse complement strand
CATGCTACGAAATCCGGCCGAGGCCGAGGATGCAGCCCAAGATGTATTCGTGCGCGTGTTATGCAAGATACATACTTTTCGGGGCGAAGCGGCGTTTTCATCGTGGCTCTACCGCTTGACAACCAACCTCATACTTATGCGCTTCCGGAAGAACCATCATCGTTGGATGCCCCTGGAAGAGTACAAAGAAGATGACAGTGGTTCATACAGCCGGATCAGCCCGCCGAACGGGCATCCGAGAGACTTACTGGATCGGATAGACCTTCAAGCCGCCATCGACGCACTGCCCGATGGTTACAAGACAGCATTCATTCTGCATGAGGTGCGAGGCTACCGTCACAGGGAAATCGCTGCGATATTCGGATACTCGGTTGGAAATTCAAAGTCCCAATTGCACGGGGCTCGCAAGCACTTACGCAGTTTGCTCGGGGACGCGCCCGAAGAGAGAGCGGGGCAAGGTACTAAGCTGAAATCAGTTTGTCTTAGCGGGAATTGCTAATTGCCGGTAGCGTGATGAGGTATGTCTCAGGGCTGCAGGATGGCGCCCGACTGGCGTCTCAATGTGAGCTCCGTACGTTTAAGGGGTTACAGCGGTTGGATTCGCGTTCAACAATGCCGTGAGATTCGCGGCGATTTGCTCAGCGACACGCCTCAGTTCCTCGTCCGTCGGCGTTTTGTCCAACTCGAATCGGGACACGGGTGCGTACGGGGTTATTGTTATTAATGGTCCGTACTTTTGATCCTCTGTCGAAGAATTCAAGAGTCCGTAGAGCGGCTGCTCGGGTCGCTCCAGATTGTTAACTCCAACAAACAGAAGCATCGTGGGAGACGTTGCGCGTCCGCCTACTAGCAGGCGTCTTACGCGATTCTGTTCGTCTGCTTCCGCAAAGACCCCGCGTATTTGGATGCCGATAGAGGGGCGCGCTTCTCCGGCCCTTAACCGTAAAACTTTGTAGCCGGCCTTTTGTAAGGTGGCCCGAAGAACCTCGGACATTCCATTGACAAGGATATTCGCCTGTTCCGCGGGAGTGTCCTGCTTTTGCGTGCTGGTGGACGCACCGGAAGACCTCTTGGGAGCCGAAGCGTTACGTTCACTTGAATTTGTTGCGCTGGAATTACTGGAATTGAGGGATGAGTCCCTCGCAGTTACCTTGCCAAGGGCGATATCGAGGTCGAAGTCGCTGACGTAGACAAGTACAGCCTTGGCAGAAACGCGGTCCGATTGTGCATTGTCAGGAGCTTGGTAGGCTTTCGTTGGCTGCAGCCCCGCTTGGGCGGCGATGGCACATATGATCAGAACCACTAGTGAAATTGCGCCTGGCAATTTCATTCGTTGGACTCCTTACTCGACTAGGCTTACTGAATCACCCTTTTCATGGCAGGTCCCGCGGTCTCCCCTCGAATGCAATTTTTAGAGCCGCCGCCACCTCATCAATACATCTTTTCCCTTCGTCAAGATCTCCCGCCATCAAAAAGAAACCGTGCAGCACCTTGGGATACACGGAAACCTTTACTGCTACGCCGTCTTGTTTGAGGCGCTCGGCATATTCTTCGCCCTCTGGTCGCATTGGATTATCACCCTCGTAGGTTATGAGTAGTGCTGGGGGCAAATTTTTCAAATCCTTAGCATGGATCGGAGCAATAAAAGGGTCTCTCAGATTCACTGTGATAGGGAGGTAGGCTATAGAAATGTCACGTTTAGCTTCCCTCGAAATAGTTGGGGCATCCGTTTCTTCCCACCAACTCGGCCTCACTGTCGAAAAGTCGAGCGAAGGATAGATTAAGAGCTGAAAAACTAAGTTTGGAGTACCACGCTCGCGCGCCATCAACGTAACCACGGCCGCGAGATTGCCTCCCGCGCCGTCTCCTCCTACTGCGATTCGGCGCGGATCCCCGCCAATATCTCCACCATGCTCTGCGACCCACTTGGTCGCGGAATAAGCGTCCTCGGGAGCTGCCGGGTATTTATTTTCCGGTGCCAGTCGGTATGCGACAGAAACTACGATGCATGCGCACCTGTTTGCCACCGAACGCAGGGGCGCGTCGTGTGAATCTAGGCTGCCAGCCACGAAGCCTCCACCATGAAAAAAAACCAGCACGGGCAAACCGCTCGTTGAACTAGGAGTGTACACGCGCAGGGGGATATTCCCCCCTGGTCCGGGGATCTGTCGATCTTCAATGCGAAAGACTTGCTCCGGGGTTCCCGAGAGTTTCGGATAGAACAGATAGGCTTTTCGCACGTCTGCCACGGTAGTTGGCCGAGCGACCCCTGCAGCAGCCATTTTGTCCAGAATCGTTTTCACCTGAGGATCTGTGGATACCTGGAGTTCGGACTTTGTCGCCGTTACATTCTGGCTTTCCTGGGAACTCAGGAAACTCTGTTCAACGCGCGCGTGAGACCCTCCAGAACCGCTGACCGCAGCCAGCAAAACAAAGGCGGGGAAAGGGAGAAGCAGAGTAAGGCCGTAAGAGATTCTGGAGATTATACGACTCACGGTGACTCCTTATTGCCTTCTTTGGGCACCTGGGGCCTAGCTTTCCCACCGTTTCTCGGTATCATGCCCGCGATTGAATCCTGGGACCCATCCCAAAGACATGAAAAAGGAAATCACGCCGCAGCAAAGCTAATCTACTAACCTCTTCACCATGCACATCAAAATTGAGCGCATCCCATCTTTTGGGCAAACTGTTAAAACTACCAGTGCCCACGACTCACTTTCCACCTCTCTCGTAATTCCAAGCCAGGAACGCGGAAAGGCACCGCCGCAACTTTTGTGCTCGATGGGTTAAACCCGCGAAAACCATGCCGCCCTGAAATTATTCTCTCGGGCGCATAGGACTCAATTCTCTGTTTGGTTTTTCGTTTCCGTTTTGGGCTCTGAGATGTGTTGCTTCTCATCCACGGAAAAAAGCATGTAATTGCTGAAGCTGTGGCGCCGGTGCATACGCTTTCCTCTCCAGTCGCAGTAAAGTTCAGCGCTCTGGGGCAACCACATTTCTACATTACGGTCTTTGAATCTCACCGGGCTATATTCAACTACGGTGTGATCCGCGAAGAGCCGGATTTCCGGTAGCGTGGCCACGAGATCTGTTTCAATGCGCACGATTTGATAGCTATCTGCGGCGATCCACGCTCGCCCTCGCAACGCAACCGGATAGGAAGGACCATTCTCGCCATACTTGTACGCCTGAATCGTGTTCGGCTTATCGGGCCTCTGGCGAAAATGGATTTGCCATGCCGGCATTCCATTCCATTGGCCCAAACCCTCGCAACTCATTGCAAAGTTTCCGGCATTATTTGAGTGAAAAATTAGCAACATGGATGGTAGACCGCGTGTTTCCACGCCGTCTGGGAATTGCGCAGGCGAATATTTGTTGCCCCTGTACTCGATCACATCGAAGTAACCCGGCCGGTATTGTTCGATGCTCACTACATAATCGAACTTGAGAGTTTCCGGGAGCTTTGCAAGTCCCCACTTATTGATAGACTCGTGTCTCAGCAATTCATTGGCCGAGAAGCGGTCCACATTTGTGATGAACTCTTCAACTCGCTTTCCTGCCTTCTGAACCACTTCATTCAGCAGGCACGCAACCCCTGGTTCTACAGGAGGCACGTTTTCGTCCACGTCCGGAGGTAACCAGTTCGAAGGCAGCGGCAGCGCGATGGCGGATTCTGTTGCCGTCGTCAGCTTGACCTCGGTGGAGGCCGCTTCCTTGTCGTTGGAGATCACTATGTCTGAAGACCGGGAGTTCTCCAGCTGCTTGCGCGCTACGGTGTCGTCGGGGTGGTCCTGAACGTATTCTCCCAGAACTTTTATAGCGCGTTCCTTGTTTCCCCCTTCCGCCAACGCCCGCGCCAGCAGTGGTTGCACAATCGCGGCTTGTCCATGTCCCAGCTCAAGCGCGTGGTTGGCTTCCTTGATGGCCTCTTCCGGCACATGCTCCGTCATGAGAATGTCTGCGAGGATCGCGTGCGCGCGCCAAGAGTTGGGGTCAACTTCCACTGCCCGCTTCACATACCTTTTTGCTTCGGCGAGTTTTTGTTCCCGCATCAATGCTTGGCTCAAGGACAGCAGTGCAGGAACATGTTTGGGATCGAATTCCAGAGCCTTTGCCCAATAGGACTTGGCCTTCTCTTGATCCTTCATTTGCAGGAAATAAACGCCGTAAAGATAATTCACCGCTGGAT
Organism: Candidatus Acidiferrum sp.; assembly: GCA_035623215.1. Taxonomy (GTDB): domain Bacteria; phylum Acidobacteriota; class Terriglobia; order Acidiferrales; family UBA7541; genus Acidiferrum. The sequence goes on along the minus strand of DASPTW010000042.1, from coordinate 165,486 downwards.
GATTCGGTGCCTTGCTATAGGCTGCTTCAAGATGACTCCGCGCCTGCCCTGGCTTGTTGACGCGCAACGCTTCCCGGGCCTTGCCAAGCTCTTTCTCGGCTTTCGGGCTGAGGAGGATCTGCGAGGAACCAGCCCCGATTTTTCCATTTGATGCTGGCTGCATGTCAATAATGATTGTGGACGCTCTGGAATTGTTGGCGGGAAATTCTTGGGCAGCGGCTTCATAACCGGGTGCAACCACCTGAATGGTATAGTCGCTTGCAGCAACTCCTCTGAATTGTATGTGGCCACCTATCGTTGTTCCCTGCGTGAGGACTTGCCCTGTTGGTGCAACCAATGTAACTACTGCGATCACCTCGATGGGTCCGCCGTCCGCTCCCTTCACATAAATGTCTATGTCGCCCGCAAGCGACGACGGGCCTTCACCTTGTCTGTCCGTTGAGCCAGGGTTCGGCCGCTGCGCGAAAGCGCCGTTATAGAGAAATGCTATGCACAAGAAAAGCGCTAGGAGAACAGGATCCGTCGTAATGCGAAAGACCATGACAAACTCTACTCACTGACTGAGCCACCTAAGCATGACCCCATCCAATGGCCTGTTCTCGGACTCCACAGCCCCGTTCTTCAAACCGCCAGACACCCGACACGTCCCGTCTCAACGTGTCGAGTGTCCGGGGTTGGCAGCACCGAACATTCCTTCGAGTGCTGCCAGTGTGTGTACCACCTCTTTCGCCACCTTTTTTAGACGAAGGTCAGTATTGAGACATCTGTCAAAATAAACAGCAGGCTTGCCCTCTTCCGTTGGACTCAACGGATCGACCGACAATGGCGCGCTAACCAACCAGGAGAAGATTCTTTTTGGACAAACAGTGGCTGCGAGGGATCCCCTCGACAGTCCACTTCTCTTCAAGGGAGGATACTCGGGTTCCGGTGAGGCAAAGACCGGCTCTCCGGCACCTGGCGACGTGAACTTCCTTCACTCTGGTGACCTGTGACTACTGACAGTATGCTGCTAAGAGATTGAGCGGCCCAATACATGGGTGTAGTCGATCGGGGCGTTTGGCAATCAACTAAGTGTGGGTGAAGAATTGCTAGGGTAGCAATTCATGGATTCGGACGCATCGGACGGTCCCTGCCACGTGAAGCATACGAGGGAATTCTTACTAGCTCGTGAAAGACTCTTGGGAGATTGCTGATGGACATGATGACGAGTATTCGCCAAGTGGGAGACGTTACAATCGTGGACATTAGCGGCCGCATTGTTCTCGGCGAAGAGAGCGCCGCGCTGCGCAAATTGGTGTACGACCTCTTAAACAAAGGACATAAGAAGATTCTGTTCAATCTGGGCGATGTGAGTTACATCGACAGCTCAGGCCTAGGGCATCTGGTTAGTGTTTTCACAAGCGTGCAGAAGCAGGGGGGAGAACTGAAGCTACTCAACCTCACTAAGAACGTTCACAATGTGATGCAAATTACGAAACTATATACCGTCTTCGACATCCTGGATGACGAGGTGGCAGCGGTTAGGTCGTTCGTTCAATCGCATAGGGCAACGGCCTGACTTTACATAAGATCCTCCCTGGACCACTTTGGTTGCGCATTGCATCAATAAAGTAACGTAGTTCAAAGCCTTGCAGACTGGTCCCGTCACTCGTCTTGAGCTACGGTCTCTCTCCTTATAGGATTTTTAGATCTTAACAACTCGCGGCTTTGTTCTGACTCCCCTTGGTTAACGCCGCCGCCCCCCTCCGCGCATCCTGGGGCCACCGAAGCTGCGCATCGAGTTGAAATTTTGAGTACGCTGAGCGCCTTTGTTACGCATTTGCTGTTGGGCTTGCAGCTTTGGCTCTGGCCTGTCGACGGGCTTCCAGCCATTGCCGCTGTTGATTGACCAACTACCGCTATCTCTGTTGTAGCGGTACACGGTGCCGTCCTTGCCTGCATAGATGTTGTTCTTGCCCGCAGCAATACCTGCGTTTGTGTTGGTGTTGTAAATGAAGCCGCCGCGTCCGGCCGTGCCTTGTCCGGTATAGATATTGCCAACAAATCCTGCTCCGCCACCGGCAACGATGCCCGTGCTCGGGTTGTACGTGACGCCACCGCGATATCCGTAAGTGTTCCCTGTGTAGATATTTGTGTTGTACCCGCGCCCAGCCACCGTACTCCTACCCGTTTGCGTATTGTGATATGCACCTCGGGTCGCAGCACCGTAGTTCCCGGTGTAAGGATTTGCCCAAGCCGCGCCTGTACGCGAATACGCTGTGTTGCCCCACACTCCGTAGACGTTGGCGATCGCGGCTCCGCCCCACGCGCCCCATCCATAATACGGATACCAGCAGCATCCGTAGTAGCCCATTGGTCCCCACCACGGGTAGTACCAGGGATAGTAACCATACCCGTAGCCGAAGCCGAAGCTCCATCCGGCATCCTCGGTATAGGTGAACCCTGCGCCCACGCCGTACGTATAGGGCCAGCCGTACCACGCTATCGGACTGATGTACGGCGGGTAATACCAACCCGTGCCGTAAACCACGGTCATGGTGTCGGCCGAGACCACGGTGCCGTAGTATCCCGGCGTGTAGCCAACGTGCACGACGTCGGGCGTCGAGTTGTACACCTTCACATACGTCACGTTGTAGAGCGGAGAGCTGGGCGGAATGTCGTAGATCTGTGCGGGAACCGTATCGGTCACAAGCCACGGACCGTGTGGCGACGACGCTTTGAACCATACTCCTGCTTCGACGCAGTAGTAGTCGTAGTCGGACAGCTTGATGACAGCGGCACTCGTGTTCTTGGCATAGCTCATCGGCGTGCCTTCAATCGGCACAAACGTCGCTTGGCCGTCGTACTGCACTGTCAGCTTTGCTTCTGAGCGTGTGATGGTTGCCGTTTGCGGAATCGCGTTAGCAATCAACGCCTCTTTTGCCTCGGGCGTGCTAGGCACCGATGCCAGCACAGTAGCTTTGGGATTATCCGTTGGAATCTTCGCAAAGTCCGGGGGCATGTCCACCGCAGTTACGAAAGTCCAAGGTCCGTCCAGCGTAGCTCCTTTGAACCAGCGACCCGCGATCAGGATGTACCAATCGCCACCGAGCCGGAAAATGTTGCCATTAGTATTGCTCACATATTCGAGGCCAGTCCCAGCAATGAGATCGTACTTTGGCTCGCCTTTAGTCTCGATCATCTCGGTCGGTCCAAAGTCAACGTGCACAGCCGGGATTTCTGCGAACTCCACTTTCTTGCCGGTTCCTTTCAGCGAAGATTGCGTTTTGACCTGTTCGCCGCCGGGATTCTGCGCCTGGTTCTGGCTGGAGATGATTTCCTCGGCTCTCTTCATGGCGTCAGACAGTTTCTTGGCATATTCCCATGGCCCTTCTAACTCTTTGGCTTCGAGCCACCAGTCCTGCACCCGGAGGAAGTAGAGTTGCTTCTCGACATCGTAAAGAATGATTGATCTCGTGTTGATCACGCTGCGAAGCCCTGTGCCAGGCACATCGCCCATCTGAGGCATGCCATCAATCAACACTAGCAGTGAAGGCTTACTCGCGATGATCACCTTAGGTGGATTATTTTTCACGTCGACACCCTTGATCGCTTCGCTATCCGCTTCCAATGCGGCCTCCAGTCGGTCGAGAGAAATAGTTCTAGTGGTGCCCGGCAACTTTTTTCCCAAAAGTGCGGTCAGCTCAGACTCCTTGTCGGGAGCCACGGGAAATTTCACATTGGTGATCTTCGCCTGGTCGAGCGTCACCAACCGGTTGACCTTGTCCACTTCGGTCCGCGCCTGAATCCAAACGACTCCGTACTTGGCGGCAGTCTCGTTTGCCGTCTTCAGCTCGACAGCGCAATAGAGGTCAACTAGGTTTTCATCCCATTTGTCTACCTGAGGCTGATAAATGACGAAGGTATTGACGCCGCTGGTGAAGCTGCGTGGCCAACCAGCCTCGGGCGCTCCCCTCAGTGGTGTCTTGTTCTCGCTCTTTGGTTTCGGGCTGTCAGGTAGGGGCTGCTGCACGTTGGCGACACTGGAAAGTAGAAAAACCGCAAAAACGATAGTCCAAGTCCAAAAGATCGATACTGCAGTTTTGATCGTGGGCGTATGAATTCGCATGATGGAACCTCCAGGGCAAGAACATTCGCGCTCTACTCTCGAGGCTTTAGGTGAAGCTCAGGAGGCGATAAAATTGCTCTAAGTCGTGCTCTACGCTGCTACTTTCTTGGCTCTTTGCTGAACTACCTCCGATTCCGCTTGGAGCCAATCGTCTAGCTCATATCCGTCCTTTCTCCCGCGCTGCTCGTATAGTTCGTAAGCGCGACGACGGACCTGCTCTTGAAAGTCAACGGGAGGTTGCGTTGTGTGGATTTCCGCGGTCGAATTTGGCATTGCTGATGTACGTTTCATCGCGGTATGACTCCTCAATGGGTAAGAATGCGAAGCGCTGAGAAGGGTTCTTCTCTTAAATCGTCCTCTGCGGCTGGCGTCATCGTTTAGAAAGACACGCTGACCGTGCATGCCCAGCTGCAGCTTTTTCTCACCCCTAACCATTTTTTCACCCACGCGTTTCCATGGAACTGTCTCTTTTAACAGCCTGCGGACGATTCTTGGGGTTCAACCGTTCTTGCGCCATGAGAGGACACTTTCGGAAATATGCCAGGCCAGAGATCGGTTGGGGACCTGTGGTGACTGTGAGAAATGCCAGTTCAAAAGGAGGGAGATTCTTCGCCATCATGTTTAGGAGCAAGTTACGTCTGACACAGTTCGCCGCATTGCCGTTCGATGTGTGACCAGCGTACACAACGCAGCGAAGACCAGCCCAAAGGGGTTCATCGTGCCTCTTCCTCCCTTCATCCACTTTGTTTTGAGGAGTAGACAGGCACAAATCTGGATTCTTACGGTGGGGCTCATTGCAAACGTAGCAGTGTCCAGCTACCTCTTCTCTCCTACCATACGTGGCACACCAGTAGTCGCTAGGTCGGACGCCACTGCTTTTATTCACGAGATCATCTTGACGGGACGCCTAAAGGATCTCCGTTGGCCTGACTTTTCAGATTATCGCGTTCAACTGCAGGAGTTTTACGAAGCTGTTTCCTACAATCCAGTCTGGATTCGTGACGGTCAGCCTAAGCCGCAAGCGCTGGCGATCATCAAAGACTTACAAGAGGCCGACCTTAACGGTTTGAATGCAGAAGACTACGATGGCTCACGTTGGAAAGAGAGACTGATCCTAAAGCAACAGCCCGAGGACGCCGCGCGTTTCGATGTGGCGCTCACCGTTTGCCTGATGCGATATATCTCCGATCGGCACATTGGAAGGGTAAATCCAGGCCATTTCAAATTTGGTCTCACTGTGGAAAGGAAGAAATACGACCTCGCCCAATTCGTTCGCGATCGCTTCGTCGAAAGCCAGGAGGTCCGTGCAACCTTAGAAGAGATTGATCCACCCTTTCCAGGATACAGGCGGACGCTCACAGCCTTGCGGCACTACCTGAAGCTGTCGTTGTTGGACGATGGAGAAAAGTTGCCATTGCCCCCAAAGAGTATCGAGCCGGGGACCCAATACACTAGCGCAGCCCGCCTCGCGCGCTTGCTTCGCCTTCTGGGAGACCTGCCGTCTGAGGCTAGCGTCCCCTCCGGCGATATCTACGAGGGACCACTTGTGGAGGCGATTAAGAATTTCCAGCAACGGCACGGCCTCACACCCGATGGGCGTCTTGGCGAACAAACTGTGAAACAACTCAACACACCTTTGACAAAGCGCGTCGAACAGCTGCGACTAACACTTGAGCGCTGGCGCTGGGTTCCACAGGAGTTTGCCGAACCGCCGGTGGTGGTAAACATTCCGGAATTTCGGCTTCGAACTTTCGAAGACAATGGCAAAGTCGCACTGGCAATGAATGTGATCGTCGGCAAAGCTTTGCGGCACGAAACACCAGTCTTCGAGAAAGAAATGCGCTTCGTCGTATTTCGTCCCTACTGGAACGTGCCCCCCGGCATTCAACGTTCCGAAATAGTTCCAGCGATTCAGCGCGACCGCAATTACCTATCCAAAAACAACTACGAGGTCATTACCCACGGCGGGCAGATTGTGACCTCAGGGGCTATCAGCGATGAAGTTTTGGCGGACTTGCGCACAGGGAAGCTTGCCATTCGACAAAAACCGGGGCGCACGAACGCACTCGGTCTGGTCAAATTGATGTTCCCCAACGAATATCACGTGTACTTGCACAGTACTCCTGCTCCACAACTCTTTGCGAAGTCCAGGAGGGACTTCAGTCATGGTTGTATTCGAGTTGAGAAGCCCGACGAATTGGCCACATGGGCCTTAAGAAACAATCCGGGATGGTCTCTGGAACGCGTTCAAACCGCTATGGAAAGTGGCCAGGACGACCTGCAGGTCAACTTAGCAAAACCAATCCCTGTGCTGATCCTCTACGGAACGGCAATCGCCGATGAGGCGGGAGTGGTGCATTTCTTTGAAGATCTCTACGGACACGACGCCGCCCTTGAGGATGTCTTGGCCAAAGGATATCCGTTTCCAAATTAGGTCGTTCAATGATAAAGCCCCCGGCGCTCGGAAATATGCTGGCCTATAGACTGAAACTTTTGCCAGTTGTCGGCCAAAGCGGTCGAAATTAGCGTCCGATACATAGTTCCGTCAAAAATGGCTGGTCTTGGCGCGCGTGAACTGGTGTGGGACGCAGGCGAGGATAATTTTATGGAAGTGACCAATGAACGTGTTTGATTTGAAAGATCAGGAACTGACCGTTTCTCAGGTGCACCGGAACCTTCCGCCGAGCGTTCTCTACGAGCATGCCGTCCGTCACGAGAAGGATTCCGGCATCGCGGAGAATGGGGCGCTGGTAGCTTACTCTGGCGAGAAAACTGGGCGCTCACCTAAAGACAAACGGATCGTGAAAAACGCCGCGTCCGAAAAGGATGTCTGGTGGGGACCGATAAACCTACCGATTGATCCAGACACATTTGCGATCATCCGGGAGCGCGCCCGCGACTACCTAAATATTTGTGAGCGACTCTACTGTTTTGATGGCTTCGCCGGTTCGGACCCGAAATACCGCATCAAGATACGGGTTATCTGTTCGCGACCGTACCACGCGCTTTTCATGCACAACATGCTCATACGTCCCACGGCTGAGGAATTGGAAACCTTTGGCAAGCCGGATTTTGTGATCTACAACGCCGGGGCTTTTCCGGCAAACCGTCTGACGGCCGGAGCGGGCTCCAAAACCAGCATCAGCCTCAGCCTGGAGGATCGGGAACTTGTTATCCTGGGTACGGAATACGCCGGCGAAATGAAGAAAGGCGTATTTACGGCAGCCAACTATTTTGCGCTCAAACACGGCATCCTTTCTATGCACTGCTCCGCCACTGCCGACAAGGAGTCCGGCCGTTCCTCACTTCTCTTCGGTTTAAGTGGGACAGGAAAAACGACATTATCCGCTGACCCGAAGCGTCATCTCATCGGCGATGACGAACACTGCTGGAGCGAGGATGGCATCTTCAACATCGAGGGGGGATGTTACGCAAAAGCCGTCAACCTCACACCTGAGTCCGAACCAGAGATCTTCGCGGCGCTGCGCTTCGGTGCTGTGCTGGAAAACGTTGTGCTCGAAGACGACCGCTCTGTCGATTATGCCGACACATCGATTACCGAGAATACTCGCGGCGCCTATCCCATCAACTTCATTCGCAACGCTCGCATCCCGAGTGTTGCCGGTCACCCAACAGACATTATTTTTCTCACTTGTGATGCCTTTGGGGTTTTGCCGCCGGTCAGTTCACTGACATCCTCACAGGCCATATACCATTTCGTGAATGGGTACACCGCAAAAGTTGCTGGAACAGAAGTGGGCATCGAGGAACCGGTTGCGACATTTTCACCGTGCTTTGGCGGACCATTCCTTGTCTGGCATCCCAATAAGTACGCGGAACTCCTGGCCGCAAACATACGAAAACACGGAACACGAGTCTGGCTTGTGAACACGGGCTGGAGTGGCGGAGCCTATGGGGTTGGAAAACGCATCAAACTGGCCAGCACGCGCGCAATGATCGAAGCTATCCACAACGGATCACTCGCAACAGCGAAGACTCAGCGTGACCCGGTCTTCGGTTTCGACGTCGTTGTCGAGTGCCCAAACGTTCCGTCGGGAATTCTCATTCCCCGCAATACCTGGCAGGATAAATCGGCTTACGATGCAGCCGCAAAAAAGCTTGCTGAGCTCTTCCGAAACAATTTCAAACCCTACGAAAGCGCTATAGGCGCCGCAGCGCGTAGCAGCACGGCTGCCTGATGTGTCCTTTGACAAGCGGTGTTCCAATGCCTTTTCGCGGCACTGCCAACAACCAGGAGAATGTGTCACGTAAGCGGGCAGAGCTGGTTCATACCTAGGAGCCTCTGTGTTTCCGCCGACTCCGGAAGGCATATCCTCCCGAACCTAAGGCAGTCCGGCGTTCCGCGCAAGGAGGTCTGTCAGTTCTAACAGACGACACCTGCCTTGTTCGATTTTAGGCTCTGGTGCTCAACGGATGCGAGAAAGGAGTGTGGGCATGACACCCGTGACAGCTGCCGAGAAGGCCAGCCACTCCCTCTCTGCTTATGGGGTAGCAAGATCCACGATTTTTGGGAAGCCTCTGAGTGCGGAAGAATTACGCAAAACCCATGCTTACTGGCGTGCCTGTAACTACCTGATGCTTGGCATGATCTACCTGCAGGACAATCCACTTCTTAAAGAGCCGCTGAAGGCAGAGCACATCAAGAATCGACTTTTGGGACACTGGGGTGCCAGTCCTGGCTTGGCGTTCATCTACATCCATCTAAACCGCCTCATCAAAAAGTACGACTTAGATGTGATTTTCTTGGCGGGGCCCGGGCACGGCGCCCCAGGTGTTCTAGCTCCGGTCTATTTGGAAGGTGCCTACTCTGAAATCTATACCGACAAGAGTGAGGACGAAGAAGGCTTGCGGGAGTTTTTCAAACAATTTTCCTTCCCCGGAGGGATAGGAAGTCATTGCACACCGGAGACACCCGGTTCCATTCACGAAGGAGGGGAGCTCGGGTACGTGCTTTCACACGCCTGTGGCGCGGCATTTGATAATCCGGAGCTAATTGTCGCAGCCGTCGTCGGCGACGGTGAAGCGGAAACCGGACCTTTAGCAACTTCCTGGCACGTAAATAAATTCCTTAATCCGATCCGCGACGGAGCGCTACTGCCAGTCCTGCACCTTAACGGCTACAAAATCAACAACCCCACGTTGCTTGCTCGGATTAGTCATGAAGAGTTGGAGGACCTCCTGCGAGGCTACGGTTGGACACCATATTTTGTGGAAGGCTCTGATTCCGAGAGCATGCACCAAGCAATGGCAGCAACCACGGAACACTGTGTCTGCGAAATCCGCAAACATCAACAGGAAGCACGCAGGAAGGGAATTGCCGAGCGGATTCGCTGGCCCATGATTGTGTTGCGAACGCCAAAAGGTTGGACCGCTCCAATGGAGGTAGGCGGACACAGGTTAGAAGGTTTTTGGCGGGCCCATCAGGTCCCCATGGCAGACGTCAAGAAGAATCCAGAGCGGCTTCGCGAGCTAGAAAATTGGATGCATTCATACAAGCCAGAAGAGCTTTTTGATCAAAGCGGACGACTAATCCCGGAACTGCGGGAACTGGCACCAACGGGCTCGCGGCGCATGGGGGCGAACCCTCACGCCAATGGAGGACACCTGAAGAAAGCTTTGCGCCTCCCGGACTTCCAGCAATACGGTTTGAAAGTTGAAAAACCCGGAACAATTCAAGCGGAGAACACCCGGCCACTTGGCGCATTTCTGCGAGACGTCATGAAACTGAACATGAAGAACTTTCGGGTCTTTGGTCCGGACGAAAACACTTCGAACAGGCTGAATGACATCTACGCGGTCAGCAAGAAGTTTTGGATCGCTGACTACTTTCCGGAAGATGGGGACGGCGGGGAGTTGGCGGCTGATGGGCGAGTCATAGAAATGCTGAGCGAGCATACCGTCGAGGGCATGCTCGAAGGCTACTTGCTGACAGGGCGCCATGGCTTCATTTCGTCCTATGAAGCATTTATCCATGTCATCGACTCGATGTTCAATCAACACGCCAAGTGGCTCTCCATCTGCCATCACCTTTCCTGGCGCGAAAAAATTGCATCGTTGAACATCCTGGTTACGTCGACGGTTTGGCGGCAAGACCACAATGGATTCACACACCAGGATCCCGGCTTCCTGGACGTGGTCGTGAACAAGAGTTCGGCAGTTACGCGCATTTATCTGCCTCCCGATGTGAACTCCCTTCTGTCCGTGGCCAATCACTGCTTGAAAAGCGAAAACTACGTGAACGTTATCGTCTGTGATAAACAATTGCACATGCAATACTTGGACATGGATGCTGCAATCACTCACTGCACCAAGGGAATCGGCATGTGGAGTAAGGCGTGTAACGACCAGGGCAGTGAACCGGATGTGGTGATGGCCTCGGCGGGCGACATACCTACACAGGAAACTTTGGCAGCCATTGTGTTGCTGCGCGAAGAGTTTCCCGATCTCAAGATTCGTTACATCAATGTAGTTGATCTTTTCAGGCTTCAGCCGAGCACGGAACATCCTCACGGATTGTCAGACCGGGATTTCGATGCACTCTTCACTGTCGATAAGCCTGTTATTTTCAATTTCCACGGATATCCGTGGCTTATTCACCGCTTGGCGTACCGTCGCACGAACCACAGCAACATGCATGTACGAGGCTATAAGGAGCAAGGGAACATCAATACGCCGCTGGAGTTGGCGATCGAGAACGAGATCGACCGCTTCAGTCTGGCGATGGACGTCATCAAACGCGTTCCAAAACTCCAGCGGATAGGCGCGCACGCCAAGGAAAAATTCCTTAATCAGCAGATTTCGTGCCGTAACTATGCCTATGACCACGGCACCGACAAACCCGAAGTTGCCGACTGGAAGTGGCCGTACTAGAAGTTCGCGTGCGGTTGAGGCTGGGCGCCTCGAACCAGCCGAGGTGTGGGTTTACGTTCATGGCGCCCACTGAGAAACGATAGGCCAGAAGTGCCATGAACGTCCTCGTACTCAACTCCGGAAGTTCCACTTTGAAATTCCAGCTAATCGTCACGGATCTTGGCCGGATTGCACAAAACAAGGAAGACCGTTTGTGCCGTGGACAGGTCGAGCAGATCGGCGGTGAAGCGATCATCACCATTGAGACGCGCGAAAGACAGCGGCAGAAGTTTACAGCGCCCCTTCCGGATATCTCAGCGGCTTTGGAGTATCTCCTTCGGTGGATTATCTCAGACGTGTCGGGAATATCTGACGTGCGGTCTCTCGCTGACATTCATGCGGTGGGACATCGAGTAGTTCACGGTGGCGAATTGTTCGCAAAATCCACGGTGATTACTGACGAGGTGCTAAAGGGAATCGAAGAGTGCATCGACCTGGCCCCCCTGCACAATCCCAATAACATCAAAGGTATCCTGTCGTCGCGCCGAGTTTTCGGTCCAATGCTTCCTCAGGTGGCAGTCTTCGATACCTCTTTTCATCAGTCTATCCCGGAATGCGCGTTCCTTTATGCCCTGCCCTATCACTGGTATCGACGCCATCGCATTCGTCGCTATGGATTTCATGGCACGTCGCACCGATATGTCACAGACCGATATAAGGCCATTCGCTCGTTTTCTAACGAACAGACACATGTGATAACGCTCCACCTCGGGAATGGGTGCTCGGCCGCAGCCATTCGCGGTGGCTTCTCGATGGACACTTCAATGGGAATGACGCCGCTGGAAGGTCTGGTTATGGGAACACGCTCTGGCGACATCGATCCCGCTATCGTGAACCTAGTTGCCGCCAAAGAAGGCCTGTCCACACACGAAGTGGAGGCCCTGCTAAACACACAATCCGGACTGCTGGGGATCTCTGGACTAACCCATGACATGCGTGTGTTGTTGGAAGACCTGGAGGCACAGGATGACCGCCGCGTGCGGCTAGCTATTGAGATCTTTTGTTATCGCGCGAGAAAGTACGTTGGAGCCTTTCTTGCCTGCATAGGTGGCGCGGATGCAATTATTTTCACGGGTGGAATCGGGGAGAACTCACCGGATATCCGCCGGCGCATTTGCAGTGGACTCGAGTGGGCTGGATTGAGGTTGGACGACAGCCGCAATACTCGGATGGTCGGGCTGGAAGGACAAATCACCACAGATGATTCACGTCTGCACGCGTTTGTAATCCCAACTGACGAAGAGCTTCTTATCGCACGAGATACGGTCCATTGCATTGCGGCTCTACAGCCGCAGCGACCATCGAAAGGGGAAGTGCTTGAATTCAAGCCGGAGGACCGTGCCGGCGTCTCGAGAAGTCACAGCCGCCTCAAGGATGAAACGGCTTCGACTAATGAACTTAAGGTGGGGGAGATGAAATGACGAACGGCGAACTCCCCACGGTTTATCTGGCGAGGCACGGTGAAACGGCTTGGAGTTTGACGGGCCAGCACACCGGAGTGACGTACCTTTCTCTCACTGAGCATGGTGAAGAGACCGCCAGGCGACTTGGCAAACGTCTGAGGTGGCTGGCTTTCATCAAGGTGTTTACAAGTCCTTTGCAGCGGGCTCGCCAGACTTGTGAACTGGCGGGATTTGGCAGCGTGGCAGAAATCGATCCTGATCTGGTGGAGTGGAATTACGGTCAATACGAAGCACGCCGAGGTGTCGACATTCGAGCTGAGCGTCCAAGCTGGAATCTGTTTGTCGACGGCTGCCCTGGAGGAGAGACCCCCGAGCAGGTGAGCGCTCGAGCGGACAGAGTCGTTAGCCGCGCGCGAGCGATCAACGGAGACGTTCTGCTCTTCACCAGCGGTCGTTTCATTCGGGTGTTGACAACTCGCTGGCTCGGACTCGAACCGACGGCCAACAGCAGATATTTCATGCTAAGCACTGCGAGCCTCAGTGCATTGGGCTATGAAAACGATCTATCCAGGCCGGTGATCCGGTTTTGGAACGACACACGTCACGTGGACATTGAGCCCGAAGTAGCTGCACACGCTGCTTCGTGAAGGTCTCGACGAAAAGGGATCCGGCACAGGGGGGTCAACTCCAGAAAGGAAGCTTCTATGGGTACCAGGAGCGCCATGGCAACCGGAGCAAAAGCTTCGCAAGACGACACATCAAAACTTCTCAAGCAATACGGGTGTGGCCCGATTCAATTCATGGGCGCCGATGGGCTGTACGAACGGCATTTGCTTTTCGACACCATAAAGGCTCCTGAAGCAATCGTCGCCAGGGAGCGCTACGAAGCTGTGGCGCGTTCTGTGCGTGACATCCTCTCGCAGCGGTGGGTACTCACGGAGGAAACATACCAGCGCGAAAATCCTAAGCGCGTCTATTACCTGTCAATGGAATTTCTCCTAGGCAGATCGTTGGCGAATAATGTCACCAACCTTCTGCTTCATTCGTTCACAACACATGCGGCAAAACAAAAAGACATTGATTTGCTTTCCCTGCTAGAACAAGAGCCCGACGCGGGCCTCGGAAACGGAGGACTGGGGCGCTTGGCAGCGTGCTTTCTTGACTCTATGGCCACCTTGCACCTTCCCGCGATGGGCTACGGGCTGCGATACGAGTACGGCATCTTTAAACAAACCATCCAGGACGGCTGGCAACACGAACAAGGCGATAACTGGCTACGTCGGCCAGACCCATGGGAGGTTGTCCGTCCTGATGACGCCGTGGAAGTGAAATTGAATTGTTCGTTTGAATTGGATGGCGGGACATTCCGAGCAATACCGCATCGGCCTTCTGCTTTGCTTGGCATCCCGTACGACCGCCCGGTTGTAGGTTACGGAGGAAAAACGATCAACACCCTCCGGCTCTGGACTGCTGCCGCGTCCAATTACTTCGATTTTCAAGAATTCAGCAGTGGAGCTTTCGCAGAAGCCCTGGCGGGGACTCTCGGGGCCGAGTCAGTAACCTGTGTTCTCTATCCCGACGACTCCACTAGCAAGGGACAAGGCTTGCGCTTCCTCCAAGAATACTTTCTTGTGGCATGTTCGCTGGCCGATCTTGTCCGCCGCTACCGCAGCAACAACGCAGACTGGGCTGACTTCGCGGACAAGGTTGCCATCCAACTCAATGACACGCATCCGGCTATGACGGTTCCTGAGCTGATGCGCATTTTGCTCGACGACGCGCATCTCGGTTGGGATCAAGCCTGGGACCTGACTCAAAAGACCTTGGCGTACACAAATCACACCCTTTTGCCGGAAGCCCTGGAGAAGTGGCCACTCAAATGGTTCGAGATGATGTTGCCGCGTCACCTGGAAATTATTTTCGAGATCAACAGGCGTTTGCTTGGTGAAGTCCGGAGTCGCTTCCCCGCTGAAGAAGGACGCGTTGAGCGAGTCAGCTTGGTCGAAGAGGGCGCTGAGAGCAAGATTCGCATGGCGAATCTTGCGATAGTAGGTGCGCACAGCACAAATGGTGTTGCTGCGATTCACTCCCGTTTGTTGCGCACCGTGACGGTGAAAGACTTTGCCGAGATTTTCCCAGAGCGGTTTAATAACAAGACCAACGGAGTGACACCGCGGCGCTGGTTACTGCTTTCGAATCCCTCGCTAGCTCAGACGATCACTGAAGCCATCGGTGACACATGGATCAGTGATCTTGATCAACTCCATAATCTGAAGCCGCTCGCCGAGGACAAGAGTTTTCGTGACGCTTTCCGAAAGGCCAAGCGTGAAGCTAAATTACGATTTGTCCAATGGCTCAGGGGCGCGTCCGGCCAGTCGGCGGACCCTGACAGCGTCTTCGATTCGCAGGTCAAACGCATTCATGAATACAAGCGGCAACTGCTCAACGCATTGCGTGTCGTTGTGCTATACAGCCGTTTACGTGAGAATCCGAACCGGGAAATCATTCCGCGCACATTCTTCTTTGCTGGAAAGGCGGCGCCCGCCTACCGACTGGCAAAGCTGATCATTAAATTTATCAACAACCTAGCTCGCACCATTGATAGTGATCCCGCTGTACGTGGACGGCTCAAGGTGCTGTTCCTGCCTGAGTATTGTGTTTCTCTCGCCGAGCGGCTGATTCCGGCTAGCGACGTGTCCAATCAAATCTCAACTGCCGGCTACGAAGCCAGTGGCACGAGCAACATGAAGTTCATGATGAATGGTGCACTGACGGTGGGTACTCGCGACGGGGCAACCATCGAAATGGCCGAAGCAGCAGGCCAAGACAATTTCTTCCTGTTTGGATTGACAGCGGAACAGGTGGTCAGCAGCCGGGGATGGTACAGCCCACGCTGGCACTACGACAATGAACCGGAGACGCGAGCGGCGCTGGACATGATTTTCTCCGACTACTTCAGCCGCATTGAGCCCGGGGTCTTCGAACCGCTGCGCGACACGCTGCTGACTTGCGACCATTACATGCACCTGGCGGACCTTAAATCCTATCTTGAAGCAGACCAGCAGCTGGTGAACCTCTACAGCCGTCCGGACGAGTGGGCGCGCAAAGGCATTTTGAATGTTGCGAGTTCGGGCAGGTTTTCGAGCGACAGAACGATCAAAGAGTATGCCGCCAATATATGGAAGGCAGCCCCATGCCCGGTCCCATAACCGCAAAAGCAGTATCACCACTGGTTGATAAGCCCACGGCAATTTCCCTTCTCGCAGGACACGTGGCGCCGAGAGAGTCGCTGCTGGATGTAACCTCCCTTCGACGAAATTACTTCGACCAGAGCCCCAACGTTGAAGACCCAAGACAATTGGTCAGCTTTGGAACGAGCGGACATCGAGGCACACCGCTGAACGGCTCCTTTACCGAGGCGCACATCTTAGCCATTACGCAGGCGATCTGTGACTACCGCAGAAGCCAGGGAGTGGACGGCCCACTCTATTTGGGGAAGGACACACACGCGCTCTCCGAGCCCGCACAGCGTACGGCACTCGAGGTTCTCGCCGCCAATAACGTCGAAACCATCATCCAGAAAAATGATGGGGTGACACCAACGCCGGTCATCTCCAGAGCAATCCTCGTATACAACCGGGGCCGCAAGGAGCACCTTGCCGACGGCATCGTAATTACGCCGTCGCATAATCCCCCGCGCGATGGAGGATTCAAATACAACCTACCGAACGGCGGCCCAGCCGATGCGGACGCAAGCGGGTGGGTCGAGCAGCGAGCCAACGAACTGCTGCGAGATAGTAATGCGGATGTAAGGCGTGTGCCATTTGCGGTTGCGATCCGGGCGGCCACCTATCACGAAGAAGACTTCGTTATTCCCTACGTGCACGATTTGCGAAATGTGGTGGATATGGAGGTGATCCGTGCCGCCCCTATCAAATTGGGTGTAGATCCTCTCGGCGGCGCTGCTGGACCTTACTGGGAGCAAATCAATTCTGTCTACGGCGTGGACGTCACCATAACGAATCCAGTGATTGATCCAACCTTTGCATTTATGACCCTTGACCACGACGGAGAGATCCGAATGGACTGCTCAAGTCCCTTTGCGATGGCACGCCTCGTGGATCTCAAGGATAAATTCCATCTCGCGTTCGGGAATGATCCAGACGCAGACCGGCACGGAATCGTCACGCCTTCCGTGGGATTGATGAACCCCAATCACTATTTGGCTGCGGCGGTCCGCTACTTGTTGACAAAACGCCCATTTTGGCCGAGTCAGGCCGCCGTCGGAAAAACACTTGTGAGTAGCAGCATGATCGATCGTGTCGTCAAAGGCCTCAAGCGTCGGTTG
Organism: Candidatus Acidiferrum sp.; assembly: GCA_035623215.1. Taxonomy (GTDB): domain Bacteria; phylum Acidobacteriota; class Terriglobia; order Acidiferrales; family UBA7541; genus Acidiferrum. Next base: position 148,697 of record DASPTW010000042.1, on the reverse strand, counting down.
TCGGAAGTTCCCGTCGGCTTCAAATGGTTCGCGGAGGGCCTCTTCAACGGCTCTTACTGCTTCGGTGGCGAAGAAAGCGCTGGCGCAAGTTTCCTACGCTTCGACGGTTCAGTTTGGACCACAGATAAGGACGGCATCATTATGGCCCTGCTTGCCGCTGAGATTGCCGCCCGTACCGGCAAAGATCCAAGCGAGCACTATAGGGAAATGACCGCGAAATTCGGCACGCCCTATTACACGCGCATTGACACTCCAGCCACGGCGGAGCAGAAGGCGAAATTGCAAAAATTGTCGCCTGAAGATGTCAAAGAGTCGGCGCTTGCGGGTGAACCGATCCTTGACAAGCTCACCCGTGCACCTGGGAATGGAGCTTCCTTCGGAGGTTTGAAGGTCGTCACGGCAAACGGTTGGTTCGCCGCCCGGCCATCTGGCACGGAGAACCTTTACAAGATTTACGCAGAAAGCTTCAGAGACGAATCACACTTGGCCACACTAGTGAATGAAGCGCAACAAATCGTGAACAACGCGCTGCATTGAGAGGCTCATATCAGTAGGGACATCACGAGGCATGACGAAACAAGCTCATCCCATAGCTCTCCCGCCCTTTGCACCGGATTACCGGGCCTCGGGTGTGCTGTTGCATATCACGTCTCTGCCTTCGCCGTTCGGCGTTGGAGACATGGGACCAGCCGCGCATGCGTGGGTCGACCAACTACACCAGGCGGGTCAGAGTTGGTGGCAGGCTTTGCCGCTCGGTCCGACAGGCTATGGAAACTCTCCGTACCAAGCTCTTTCGTCTTTTGCAGCGAATGGATTGCTGATCAGTCCGGAGCTCGTAATTACCGATGGCCTCCTGCACAAGAGCGCGTGTGAAGGTCAGTCGTTTTCGTCTAGCTCTGTCGATTACGGGGCAGCCATCCAATTCAAGCACCGACTGCTCGATCAGGTTTGGGGCAACTTCCGAGCGGGCATGGGAAGACATTTGAGGACCGCCTACGAGCGGTTTTGCCACCAGCAGGCGCATTGGCTGGAGGACTATGCTCTCTTTCGCGCGCTAAAGAAAAAATACAAGGGTGTTTCGTACCTTCAGTGGCCCACAGAATTGATAAAGCGTGATTTTGCGGCCATGACGGAAGCTCGGAAGGAATTATCGAAACAGATTGACCAGGTCCGTTTCGCCCAATTCCTGATATTTCGGCAAGCGCAACAACTCAAGGAACATGCAAACGCCAAAGGGATCGGTTTGATTGGCGACCTCCCATTTTTCGTTTCGCCTGATTCGAGCGACGTATGGGCTCACCCCGATTTGTTTCTCCTAGATAACGAATGCCGTCCGCGATTTATCGCCGGGGTTCCTCCCGACTATTTCAGTGCGGACGGGCAGCTTTGGGGCAATCCTGTATACGATTGGCATGCCCTCCGCCGTACCGGCTTCCGATTTTATATAGACCGCTTGCGTGCTCTTCTCGCTTATGTAGATGTGATTCGGCTCGATCATTTTCGCGCGTTCGTGGCGGCGTGGCACGTGCCCACCGATGCAAAGACGCCGCGGACGGGGCAGTGGGTGCCAGGCCCCGGTGCCGAATTCTTCAGGGCCGTCCAGAAAGAAATGGGCAGCCTGCCATTTATCGCTGAAGATCTCGGGTTGATCACTACCGACGTTTGCAAACTCCGCGATGAATTCTGTATTCCCGGAACAAGAGTGCTTCAATTTGCTTTTGATGGAGGTCCCGAAAACCCTCATCTTCCTGAAAACTTTCCAACGAACACTGTCGTGTATACCGGGACACACGATAACAACACGACTCGGGGTTGGTTTGAAGCTTTGTCAGAAACCACGCGGAGAAACGTGTGGAGCTATCTGAATCGAGGCGATGGCGATAGCAAGGAGATTGTGGCAGAACTACTCCGAGTAGCTTGGTCTTCGGTTGCAGCGCTTGCGATTGCTCCTTTGCAAGATCTGCTTAACCTCGGTGCGGAGGCCCGGATGAATTTGCCGGGTTCTGCCGAAGCCAACTGGTGCTGGCGGTCGACGGACGACATGCTCACCCCATCGGTTTTCCAAGGACTTTGGGATCTTACGGCCCATTCAAATCGCCTGCGGGCGGTGCGGGGTGCAGCGGCTGCAACGTAAACGCAAGTGGCAGATAGGATCCTTCGTGGTGACTGAGGCTAGAGGTGCCAAATGAAAGCGACACAACTGCTCCACAATTTGGGACAAAGCATTTGGCTCGACAACATTACGCGCGACTTGCTCGATAAGGGCACGCTCAAGCATTACATCGATGAGCTGTCGCTGACAGGGCTTACCTCGAATCCCACAATCTTCAATCACGCCATCAAGAACAGCACCGCGTATACGGAAGCGATTCGGAAAGAGTTCGCCGAGGGCAAATCCGAGGAAGAGGTTTTTTTTGAACTAGCCTTAGAAGACCTGACCAGAGCCGCAGACCTGTTTCTTCCTATTTATGAGCGGACAAACGGCGTAGACGGATGGGTTTCACTCGAAGTATCCCCTCTGCTGGCTTACGACACGGCCAAGACGCTGGCGGCTGCCAAAGATTTGTATGCCCGAGCAGCGCGTCCTAACCTTCTCATCAAAATCCCAGGAACTAAGGAAGGCCTGCCTGCCATCGAAGACGCCATCTTCTCCGGAGTTCCTATTAATGTGACCCTCTTATTTTCGAGCCGTCAGTATCTGGCGGCGGCTGAGGCCTTCCTGAGGGGAATCGAGCGACGCATAGAAGCCGGGCTTAAACCTAATGTTGGCTCGGTGGCCTCGGTTTTTGTCAGCCGCTGGGACGCTGCAGTCAGCGGCAAGGTCCCGCACCATCTAAAGAACAAGTTAGGCATCGCCATGGCCATGGCCACGTACAAAACGGCTCGCACATTGCTCAGCTCTCCCCGCGGGCATCGCATTTACAACGCGGGCGCTCATCCACAGCGTCTTTTGTGGGCCAGCACAGGGACGAAGGACCCTACCGCATCCGATGTTTTGTATGTCGAAAGCCTCGCGGCACCCTTCACGGTGAACACGATGCCGGAGGCGACTCTGAATGCGCTCGCTAAGCACAAAAAGCTCGCATCGATTCTGCCCGCAGACGGTGGAGACTGTGAAGAAGTGCTATCGCAGTTTGCTAACTCTGGAATCGACGTAGACGCCCTGGCTGGTCAACTCCAAGAAGAAGGAGCGAAATCGTTCGTCAAGTCCTGGGATGAGTTGATGTCTCAGATCGTTTCCAAGAGCGCCGTGCTCAGGAAAGCTGCCGGTTGATTTATTGGCTGGAGATGAACCTTTTGGTCAAGGCCGCCAAGCAATTGCTTGGCAGGTGATAAGCCATGATCCGAACACGCGTCGGCCAACAGGGAGCTTTTGAAGGAGCGACGGCCAAAACTGTTGCTCAACCTATCGTCTCACCGCCTGTATCCCATCACTCCGATGTCGGGCAAAGCGCCCCGCTTGGCGCGACGGTAAGTCCGGCTGGCGTGAAGTTCAGCCTGTATTCGCGGGATGCTGCTGGAGTCGACCTGCTGTTCTTCGACCAGGAAGACGACGCTCGGCCCTCGCGAGTGATATCGCTGGATCCGTTCACCAATCGCACGTATCACTATTGGCACACATTCGTTGCCGGCGCGCAGGCGGGGCAGCTATATGGATATCGAATTCATGGGCCATTCGATCCCTCCAAAGGGATGCGGTTTGACGCCGCCAAGGTTCTGCTCGACCCCTATGGACGTGGAGTCGCTGTTCCCAATAGTTATTCTCGGAGGGCGGCCCAAGAAAAGGGCGATAACGCTGCCACAGCGATGAAAAGCGTGATTGTGGACACGCGCAAGTATGACTGGGAAGGCGATACGCCTTTAAGACGGCCGTCCTCTCAGACCATTGTCTACGAAATGCACGTTAAAGGATTTACGCGGCATCCGAGCTCGGGGGTCCCAGAGAAAACAAGAGGCACTTATCACGGAGTATTGGAGAAGATTCCATATCTCTCGGACCTGGGCATTTCCGCTGTCGAACTACTTCCGATATTTCAATTTGATTGCCAGGATTGCCCAGCGGGCCGCGTCAACTATTGGGGTTATGCACCAGTGTCCTTCTTCGCGCCGCACCAAGCGTACAGCTCTCAGCGCCACCCCCTGGGTGCCATAGACGAGTTCCGCGATATGGTCAAAGCGCTGCACAAGGCCGGAATCGAGGTAATTTTGGATGTCGTCTTCAATCACACGGCAGAAGGTGATCATCGTGGGCCAACCCTTAGTTTTCGTGGAATCGACAACAACTCTTATTACGTTCTGGAGGACGACCGGTCGCGCTATGCGAACTACAGCGGCACGGGAAACACGCTGAACGCCAATCATCCGGTCGTTCGCCGAATGATCCTCGATAGCCTGCGTTATTGGGTTGAAGAGATGCACGTGGACGGTTTTCGTTTTGATCTTGCTTCGATTCTCGCGCGTGATTCGTCAGGCTACGTAATGTCGAATCCTCCCGTGCTGTGGGACATCGAGTCGGATCCAGCACTTGCCGGGACAAAGATAATCGCGGAAGCGTGGGATGCTGCCGGGCTCTATCAGGTGGGGAGCTTTCTTGGGGACAGCTGGAAAGAGTGGAACGGGAAATTTCGCGACGACGTGAGAAGTTTTTTCCGCGGAGAAGAGGGTTTCCTGCAGCGCTTTGCTGACAGACTGCTTGGTAGCCACGAGATCTATCGTCACGAAGAACGCGAAGCGGAACAAAGCGTCAACTTTGTCACTTGTCACGACGGATTCACTCTCAACGACCTGGTTTCTTATAACAGGAAACATAATGAGGCCAATGGCGAAAGTAATCGTGATGGTGCGGATGACAATCGCAGTTGGAATTGCGGTGTTGAGGGCCCAACTGACGATCCTGAAATTGATAGGCTAAGAAACCGTCAGGTAAAGAATTTCTTCACTGTCTTGATGCTCGCGCTTGGCTTGCCTATGTTCGTTATGGGCGATGAAGTCCGTCGATCGCAATGCGGCAACAACAATGCCTATTGTCAGGATAACGAAGACAATTGGTTTGATTGGTCTCTGGTGACAAAGCGCGCGGATATACACCGCTTTGTGAAGTTACTCATTGCGAGGAGGCTGCAGCGAGACACCTTCCCTGAGCGGGAACGGAGAACTTTGACGGAGTTGATCGGGCGCGCGATTAAGAGCTGGCATGGAGTGAGACTTAATCAGCCGGACTGGACCCATCATTCGCACAGTATTGCCCTCAGCGCCGAGTTACGAAGGGAAGGCCTGCTGGTTTACTTCATTTTCAACGCCTATTGGGAATCTCTTGAATTTCAGTTGCCACACATAGACGAGAAGAACGGTGGCCCATGGAAACGGTGGATCGATACGTTTTTGGACCCGCCTCAAGACATTGTGCCATGGCAAAGCGCATCTTCAGTTCCTGAGCAAACATACCGGGCCGGGCCTCGCTCGGTAGTCGTTCTTTGGTCGGCGACTGCCGATAAATCGAAGGATGTGTCCGCTGACGTGCCTGTGATTTAAGTTCAACGGCAAGAGGTACTTAATCATCGGCATTCTGCAACGCTCGACATGAAAGGGCGACCTCGACCCTCTGGTAGTTCTGACAGTTCTACCTGCCTCGTGACAAATCGTAGCCTCTTGACGGAGGAAGCGTCTTTTTCTCCTTACTCCGGTCTACGAAGTAGATGACACATTGCGCGAGACGTTTTCGAGTAAGTGTGAGGACCTACGTTGTACTCGTGATCCTTGCTTCCGCCCTTCTGGGGTTTAACCCCGTTTCAAGGACGACAATGGCTGGGCAATCGGGACGCTCACCGGAGCTTTCAAATAGCACCGAGGACAATCCCAGAAACAACGACCAGGGGAATGTATCAACTGAAGAGCACGGTCTCTCACAAAAGGCCGAGGAGATCACACGCTTATTCGGGTTCCCCATCACCAATTCCATGATCGTTAGCTGGATTGTGGCTCTGGCTCTGGTCATATTTGCCCAAATTGCCACCAGAAACATGAAACAAGTGCCTCAGGGTGCCCAAAACTTCTTGGAGTGGGTGATTGAGGGTGTATATAGATTTCTCCAAGGAATCCTGGGTTCACATCTGACGGAACGGACGTTCTGGTTCTTTGCCACTGCTTTTATCTTTATCCTCGCTACCAATTGGGCCGGCTTGATACCCGGAGTGGGCTCCGTCGGTTGGGGACATGAGACTACCCACGGTTTCCAGATCGACCACCCTTTGTTTCGCGGTGGCAACGCTGACGTCAATATGACGCTTGCCATGGCCCTGGTGTTCTTCGCTTCCTGGATCTACTGGTCGATGAGAGAAGTAGGCTTCGTGGGTTTCTTCAAGGAATTGTTTGGTCCCAAGGGGGAGAGCACCGGTTTGCTGAAGGTGCTCATGGTAGTCGTATTTTTCGCAGCTGGCTGTCTGGAAGTTATTTCGATCTTGTTCCGGCCGGTCTCTTTGAGTTTCCGTCTTTACGGAAATATCTTTGCCGGCGAGAACATGTTGGAAGCCATGGCCAAGTTGGTCCCGCATTTTGGGTGGCTGGTGCAGATTCCATTCTACTTCCTGGAATTGTTAATGGGTCTTGTCCAGGCAATGGTCTTCACGATGCTGACTGCGGTCTTTACGTTGCTGGTTTGCCAGCATGGCGAAGAAGGTGGCCCGGCCCATGCCTAAGACGCGGATGCCAGGAATTTAGGGGCGTCGACACAAAACACACCGGTGAAGGAGAAAAACAAAATATATGAACGGGAATTTGCATGTAGGTCTCGCGGCGCTGGGCGCCGCCATCGCCGTAGGTTGGATCGGCAGCAAAGCCTCGGACGCTGTGGGGCGTAACCCCAGCGCCTCCACAAAGGTTCTTGTCCAGTCAATCCTGGCCATTGCTTTTGCGGAGGCCATCGTCTTCTACACGCTGTTCCTAGTGAAATAAACCAGCAGGACAGTTTGCGAAAGACGAGCGTGCTGGGTTCAGTCACTGAAAAACTATGAAAATCTTTATTCCATTTGCTGACATGCTAAGCGGTGGTCAGGTCGAAAAGATTACGCAGACATTTGGCGTGGACTGGCCCCATTTGATTGCCCAAATCGTGAGCTTTTGCATAGTGTGCGCCCTCCTCTATCGTTGGGCTTACAAGCCAATTCTGAAGATGTTGGCGGAACGGCGCCAACAAATTGCCCAAGGACTGGCCAACACAGAAAAGATAAAGGCCCAGCTAGCTCAGGCCGAAGCGGAGCGCCACGAAATGCTGTTAAGGGCCAATGCTGAGGCGACCAAAATCATCGAAGAGGCGCACGCCGCCGCAGTCAGGTTGCAAGAGCGCGAAACCCAAAAAGCCATCGCGGCCGCGGAACAGATCTTAGCCAAGTCACGCGAGAGTGCGGCGCGGGATTACTCCCACATGCTCACTGAACTTAAGCGGGAGGTGGGTCGTCTGGTCATCCAGACAACAGCTACGGTTGCTGGCAAGGTTCTCAGCGCTGAAGATCAGCGACGCCTAGCCGAAGAAACAGCCAAGCAGTTGCCGGCATAGAGAGAATCAGGGACGACAATGAAGGGAACCAAGCAAATCCGGCGTGAGGGAAGGCAACTATTCAGGTTGTGCCTAGTCGATGGCTTGTTGGATGCGAGCCGTGTGCGCCAAGTCGTTCAGCAACTGCTTCAAAGCAAACGCCGAGGTTACGTGGCCCTGCTGACCGAGTTTCAGCGTTTGGTGAGGCTCGACTGCGAAGGCCACACGGCTGCAGTCCAATGCGCTGCTCCGTTGCCCGCGGATCTGGAATCAATTGTCCGAGCTCGGCTGGAGAATGTTTATGGCCCCACGATCAACATTCTATTCGAAAGCCGACCGGAGCTGATTGGCGGGATGCGCGTTAAGGTGGGCAGCGATGTCTATGACGGCAGCATAAAGCAAGGTTTGGCCGAATTGGAGAAACGGTTATGAATTGGGATCCCTTGGGAATTCGAGGCAAGGCCAAATCGTCAGTTGAGACCGTGAAGGTTGCTCCTGGCAAATTGGAGTGAAACAGAATGCCTGACCTACTTCGAGAAATCGAACTTGAAATCATGGGAGCGAAGGCGTCCGCTGCCAGGCAGAACGTAGGTGTCATTCGCGAGGTCGGGGACGGTGTAGCCAAAGTTGAAGGACTTGCGGACGCGATGCTTAATGAGATGCTCGATCTCGGCCACGGCGTCACTGGCTTGGCCTTGGACCTCGGCGAAACGGAAGTCGGCGTGATCATTCTGGGTGACTACACGCACTTGCAAGAAGGGGATGAGGTTCGCGGCACGGGCAGGCTTTTGGAGGTTCCCGTTGGCAAGGGCCTTCTGGGACGCGTCGTAAACACTCTCGGAGAGCCGCTGGATGGCAAGGGAGATATTGAGAGTGACACCGCCTATCCGGTTGAGAAAATCGCACCAGGCATTATCCGGCGTAGTCCGGTGAACCAGCCTGTGCAGACCGGCATCATGTCGATTGACGCGATGATTCCGATTGGTCGCGGACAGCGGGAGTTAATTATCGGCGACCGCTCCACAGGCAAGACCACTCTTTGTATCGACACGATCATCAACCAGGCTCGTCTCAACAAGCGAGCGGAGACTGCTTGTGACAAAGACTATCGCTCACTGTATTGCATTTACGTCGCCATTGGACAGAAGCAATCCAATATCGCTCGCATCATAAGCGTTTTGGAAGAAGCTGGGGCAATGCCCTACACGATCATTGTTGCATCGCCGGCTTCCGACTCTGCAGCCAATCAATATCTGGCTCCGTTTGCAGGTGCGGCCATGGGCGAATGGTTTATGGACAACGGAATGGACGCGTTGATTATCTTTGACGATCTGTCCAAACATGCAGTGGCTTATCGGCAAGTCTCCCTAGTGCTAAAGCGACCGTCGGGTCGCGAAGCGTATCCCGGTGACGTGTTTTATCTACATAGCCGGCTCCTCGAGAGGGCGGCGCGTGTCGGAGAAAAATACGGCAATGGCTCGCTTACGGCTCTGCCCATTATTGAGACGCAGGCTGGCGACGTTTCCGCCTACATTCCCACCAACGTCATCTCCATTACTGACGGACAGATTTACTTGGAGACGGATTTGTTTTACCAAGGGATCCGCCCAGCCATTTCGGTCGGCCTATCGGTTTCCCGTGTTGGTTCAGCGGCGCAACTGAAAGCAATGAAACAAGTCGCCGGGCAATTGAAGGGGGATCTTGCACAATTTCGCGAACTGGCAGCGTTCGCGCAGTTCGGTTCGGAACTGGACGCTAAGACTCAGGCCAAAATCGACCGTGGGAAACGCATCATGGAGATTTTCAAGCAGCCCCAGTACAGCCCCGTTCCAGTCGAAGTGCAGGTGGCGGTGATCTGGATGGTCCAAAATGGGTACTTCGATGATGTGCCAGTGGACCGCATCAAAGAATTCCAAAGCCGGCTGACAGAGTTTCTAACTTCTCGAAAGGATGAGCTGCTGCAGAAAATCGCCCAAGAAAGACAGCTTAGCCCCACGTTAGTGGCCGAGTTGAAGAGCGCGGCCGCGCAGTTCAAAGAGGGGTGGACATGAGATCGAGTTAACCAGAACCCACTCTTAATGGGGCTGGTTGAAAAAATCTTGTCGACCTCATGCGCTATGAACAGCCCACGTGAAATTCACCGGCGGATCAAATCAGTCAGCGGCACCGCGCAAATTACTAAGGCGATGCAAATGGTGGCGGCATCGAAGATGCGCAAGGCCCAGGAGGCCGCTCTCGCCGGGCGACCGTTTGTGCATCTCTTATATCTCATGCAGCGCCAAGCGACCAGCCGAATGGGCGACTTTAGCCATCCACTCCTCGAAGTCCGGCAAGTCCGTAAACGCGCAATCATTCTTATAGGCGCGGATAAGGGCCTATGCGGAGCCCTTAACAACAATCTTTTCCGGCTGGCTGCCCAGTTCGAATCCCAATCGACCATTTTCATCACGGCTGGTCGCAAAACCGCACAGTTTGTTGCCCGCACTGGTCGCCGGCTTGCTGCCGAGTTTCCTTATGGCGACACGCCGAAATTCGAGCAGGCCCGAGCCATCGCTGGCTTTGCTCGTGACCTCTTTTTGAAAAGGGAAGTAGACGAGGTTCGTATCGTCGCCACGCGGTTTGTCAACACCCTTACCCAGCATCCATTGTCTTTGGAATTCCTTCCGGTCGGAGAAATCAAAGGGCTGCAAATTCCGGGAGCTGAACCGGCAGCAGAGCTGGAGGCCGACACCACCGAATCTCTTTTTGAGCCGAGCTTGCACGTCATCCTCGAGTATCTCCTTTCCCACTACCTCAACATTTATGTCTACCAGGTTTTGTTGAATGCCAAAGCGAGTGAACAAAGTGCTCGAATGGTTTCGATGAAGAACGCCACCGATAATGCTGACGAGCTGATCAAGGATCTAACCCTCGAGTACAACAAGCTGCGCCAGGGGAACATCACCAAGGAGTTGCTGGAGATCGCCGGCGGGCAGTCCGGTTGAATTCTTTGGAGAGCTGAAACAAAAATGAACAAAGGCAAAATTGTTAAAGTCTCTGGTCCCGTGGTGGACATCGAGTTTACAGGGAATCTGCCAGAGATTTATAACGCGTTGACGGTCGAATACGAGATTAAAAGCCAGCCCGCTAAAGTGACGCTCGAGGTGCAGCAGCACTTAGGTGATAAGTGTGTTCGCGCCATTTCCATGGCCGGCACGGAAGGACTCAAGCGCGGCTTCGAGGTGATGGATAGCGGTGCACCCATTTCTGTGCCTGTGGGTGAGGCGGTCATGGGCCGGGTATTCGATGTGACGGGAAACCCAGTGGACGAGCGTGGGCCGGTTGAGGCGGAGAAATATTATCCCATCCATCGTCCGCCACCGCCGCTCGTCGACCAGGCTACTTCTCCGCAAGTTCTTCCAACCGGCATCAAGGTTATTGACCTGATTTGCCCATTCTTGAAAGGCGGCAAAGTTGGCGCGTTTGGCGGGGCTGGCGTGGGGAAAACCGTCGTCATCATGGAACTTATAAACAACATCGCTAAACTCCACGGCGGGGTGTCGGTCTTTGCCGGTGTCGGCGAGCGCACGCGAGAGGGAAACGACCTGTACCACGAAATGACTGAGGCGGGTGTTATCAACAAGGAGAACCTCAGTGAATCCAAAATTGCTCTCGTTTACGGCCAAATGAACGAGCCACCCGGTGCTCGCTTGCGAGTGGCACTATCCGGCCTAGCCATCACGGAATATTTTCGCGATGAGAAACACCAGGATGTGCTGCTTTTCATCGACAACATCTTCCGATTTTCTCAGGCAGGATCTGAAGTGTCGGCCTTGCTAGGCCGCACCGCTAGCGCCGTCGGATACCAACCGACTCTCGCCGCGGAGATGGGTGTTTTGCAGGAACGCATTACCTCCACCAAGAAGGGCTCGATCACCTCCTTCCAAGCCGTGTACGTGCCGGCTGACGACCTAACGGACCCTGCGCCCGCAACCACTTTTGCTCACTTGGACGCCACCATCGTCTTAGAGCGGGCTATTGCCGAGCTGGGTATTTATCCCGCCGTGGATCCTCTGGCCTCAACCTCCCGTGCCCTTGCGCCGGAAATTGTCGGCAAGGAGCACTATGACGTCGCGCGGGGAGTGCAGAGAGTGCTTCAGCGCTATAAAGACCTGCAGGACATCATCGCAATTCTCGGTATGGACGAACTTTCGCCCGAAGACAAGCTAACTGTGTTCAGGGCCCGCAAGATTCAACGCTTTCTTAGTCAGCCGTTCAGCGTTGCGCAAGTGTTCACGGGCCGGCAAGGCAAGCAAGTCCCCGTCGGTGACACCGTTCGCGGGTTCAAGGAGATCTTGGAGGGCAAGCACGATGAAGTACCGGAAAGCAACTTTTATATGAAGGGCAGCATTGAAGAAATCAGAAACGATCAAGCGGACTAGCGAACAGGCCTCGGTGGAAGAAAGGTTCAATGATGACCAACGTTTTGAGGCTTGAGATTGTAACGCCAGAGGGCACGACGTTCTTGGAAGACACGGATTCTGTCACGTTGCAGGCTGCAGACGGTCAAGTGACGATTCTTCCCGGGCACGTTCGTCTAATGACACAGCTGACCCCGGGCGAAATGGTAGTAAGCCAAGCAGGCCAGGATAGGTTTCTGGCCGTGGGCGCGGGACTCGCGCTCGTGAAAGGGGACCACATAGCTGTTCTGACGGATATGGCCGTTTCTGCTGAGAACATCGATGAAGCCAAAGCTGAGGAGGCACGGCAACGGGCGGCTGCTCGCTTGCGGGAAAAGATAGCTGATGAAGAAGTGGCTTCGGTTAACGCGTCTTTGGCGCGATCGTTAGCACAATTGCAGGTCAAGCGTCGTCGCCGCGCCTAATCAGCGCATCGTCGGACCATTTGACTTCGCCAATTATAGCTTTTGTTCCACGGGGCATCCGTATGCTATCCCCGCGTGAAGAACTACAAAAATGGCTCTGGGATCTCCAATTGAAGTGAGCTTGGCTCGTAAGAGAGAGTTAATGGTTAGTCGAAACTAAAATCACATTCTCTGCTGCCCCACTAACGTGTACCGCCAGCAATTCAGCTCGGGCACCCATTCCCTGCGGTACGTTAGGAGGTAGAGAACTTCTTTTGACTCCCGTACCGGTGTGCGCCGTACCGTTACCGAATACTCCATAGCTTCCTCTACGGGCTTGACCTAAACATGTACCGGATCAATGCAAGTAGAAGACTGGCTTCTTAAGCGGCCGGTGTCGTTGCTCTGTAGCAATGGTCTCGTTTTCTCTGTGCTTCGAGCAGATCGTTCATAGGAGCGTATTGCATCCCGCGCAGAGCGGCCTTCTCAGCTCATCTGATTGACGGGAAACAGTACAAGCAGGTCGCGGTACGGGTTAGGGAACTGACCGAGAGTTGATTCAGGTGAGAAGTCTGCGTCTGTCACTTTTGACAGGTCCTCCAATTTTTGCTCCGTGATTTAATCGGCCACTCCGCGTGCTGTCTTCCACGCTTCAGCGATTCTGCCAAATAGGGAGGAAACAGACATGGGATTTCTCACCTGGCTTGTAGTTGGACTAATAGCAGGATGGCTCGCTGGTATGGTTCTGAAGGGTGGTGGCTACGGAATATTGGTCGACATTATCCTTGGCGTTTTGGGCGGCTTTCTCGGGGGATGGATCTTTAGCATGCTGGGAATCTCGCACGGCGGCGGAATGATCGGATCAATCATCGTTGCGTTCATCGGGGCAGTGATCCTGGTATGGATTACACGCTTGCTTAAGAAAGCTTGATGGGAATCGGCAACACAGGTGTTGACGCTATGAGAGAATACATCCCCGAGCCCCGCATGTCCCAGATGGGAAGTGCATTTCGTGGGGACCTTGTCGGTAAGGCGACATACCTGGAGTTAGAGGTGCCGGCCACCCGAAGAGCCGCCCATTAGGCGATCGTCGATAGACCGTGAGCGGACAAACATTTGACGCGACGGCACCGGTCCGCCGCGGTTGCAAGCGGACCGGTACGAAGGGGACTTTCGTCAAACGTCTTATGCCGATGCTCCCGCAGCGCGCTCGGCCATCTTCGTCTCAACCAATTCTCTGAGGAAGCGTTGTGTGCGTTCCACAAACGTCAGCCTGTCCGCAAGGCAGGTTTCCAAAAGCAGGCTGACTCCATGATGCCCCGCCACTTCGGCTGCTGCGACTAGGGCGCGGTACTCGCTGATCCTAAACTGCGCAAGGTGATTGAGCTTCACCAATGCGAAAACGCGTCTGGCGATGGGACCCTGGATTTCAGCCAACTCCTTCCGAAAGTCCTCAATCAACGTCTCCTGTAAACGCCCAGAGAGTTTTGCGGGTTGCTCGCCAAGAAGTTTGAAGCACTCGTCGAGCGTGGCAAAGACCTTGCCTGAGACAAACGCTCGCGCCTGCAACGCTTCTTTGATGTGGGGATCCTGAACTAGCTCTCCTATTTCATCGTAGATCTTCTCAGCTTTTTCGCTACCCTGTCGTACGTCGGTAAGGAGCATCACAAAAAGCTCTTTCGGGGTCTTTATTGGCATAGTTTTCCTCCGTGGGCAAACGTGTGTAAGACCATTTGCACCTCGTGTGATTCAACTCTGGAAGGAATCGGTCGCGCAAGCTGGCAAAAATGACAGCGCCGTCTGGCAGCCGGCCAAGGCAAGGCGCATGGGATGAACAATCCCCAAGTTTTCAAGTACCAACTAAAGGAACGTGGCGAAGCGGTGTGGCAATTCGGGAGCCCACTTTACGGATGCTGCCATCGAATGGGCCCATCGCGGGGCACGCATCCAGTATCTTCGCGTTTTTTGTAGTCATGAGAGTCCTAAATCACGGCCCTCGCGCTATAGTGTCGAGCTTTCGGGTAATCTCGTAACCGGGAGTTGAGCCAAGCTGAGCCGCGCGGACTAGCAGTACTCACCGGGAATAAACGAATGTGTGCTCGGCACAGACGCGTTTGAACGCGTGGTTGTCTTCCCCGCCGTCAAAACTGCTCAACGGATACGCACACAGAATATCTACGTTGTATGCCTGAACCAGATACTTGCCAGCTTTTTCGAGCCGAATCGCGGCCTGTGTATTCCCTAGCGAGCACAAAAGACCGACACATTCACTGCAGATCGCGATGCGCGGATGTTCTTTCTTCGTTGCTTGGGCCGCTAACGCAATGAATCGACAAAGACCCTCGAAAAACCGAACGACATCCGGCACGCCACTCGCCATGATTGTCAGGAGCATCTCGATAGCGTCGAGCGAGGTGTAGGTCCCTTGCTGGACCGCGCCATCTACGTCTATGCCTTCTGCCTTCAATCTCTGAATAAGGTTCTCTCGGTGTGACTTCGTAGCGATTACGATAGCAGCATTGCCGGTTTCTAAAGCGGTGACGATTGAGCGAGCAAAGCTTTCTAGAAGAACCGAATCGTCGGAATAAAACTGTACCTCGTGGCGCTGGGGAGCACCCGTCGTCCTACTCCACCCAAGACCCTCGCTGACGAATTGTTCTCCCCTAAGAACTGCTTCAATAGCGGATAGCAGGTCACGCTGAGCGCGAGGCTTATGGACATAGCCTGCGCCCAGGGCAAGGGCCTCTCTTACTAGATCCACATCAGCCTCTACACTGATGAACAAGATTTTTGCGGCGGGAGCGAACTCACGAATACGCTTAGCTACTTCCATTCCATTGAGTGTCGGCAGACCGATATCCAGGAGAATCAAATCCGGTTGTATCTCTGTAGCCTTTTGGATGGCCTCCAACCCGTCCGAGACCATCTCAACTTGGAGCTTCGCCCAGGATTGCAGCAGCGAATAGATGAACCGGCTGAAAACCTCAGAGTCTTCGACCACAAGGATCGTAAGAGGCTGCACCGGTCCTTCTCCCCACGTAACTTCTCCGAGAAAGATCGTTCCTGGGAGAAGCCTTATAGGGCACTACATTCAAAAAGGACCACGAGCAGATTAGCGGGGGCCACAGGTGCTGATTGAAAAGCACCACACCAGGAGTTTTCCTGCTTATGCAGCCCTGCTCTCGGTCATCGTTGCTTTTCTAACCTCAATCCTGAGTCCGGGCTAGGCTTGCATGGTGACAAGCAGCAACTTGGGGGGGCCGGACTGCAAGTTGTGTTTTTAAGGCTAGCCATAACCGAGTTTGAAGCTTATACTCCGCAGGTACGTCGCAATTTAGGTCATCGCATATATGCAGCAAGAGAGAGAACCAGCTGCGAGACCTGACGACCTGCTCTTCTATACTGCGTTCAAAGCAAGTCCGATCGGGATTGCGTTGGAGAACCTAGAAGGGCGGCCTCTCTTCGTCAATCCCGCCCTTTGCTCGATGCTTGGATTCAGCGAAGAGGAAATGCGTGGCAAGCACTGTGTCGACTTTTCTCCTCGCGAGGACGCCGAGAAAGACTGGGCGCTTTTTGAGCAGCTACGGGCCGGTTCGATAAATCACTATCAAATAGATAAACGTTTTTTTCGACGAGACGGCTCCTTGGTTTGGGGGCGTTTGAGTATCTCTTTGTTAAGTCACACCCCTCCGTTGATTGTTGCAATGGTTGAGGACATAACAGAAAAGAAGAAGGCGGAGGAAGTTCGGTTCTTGTATGCCGCGATTGTCGAATCCTCCGGCGACGCAATTGTCGGTACGGATGTTCGTGGAACTATTACAGAATGGAACAAAGGTGCGGAACTTCTTTTTGGCTACTCCACGAGTGAAGCATTGGGCAACAATATTTCTTTTCTCAGGGCCGCAGATCGTTCTGAGGAGGGACAACGCAACCTCGAGAGGGTAATAAGGGGCGAAGCGGTGAAGCCTTACGAAACTGTGGGCCAGAGGAAGGACGGTACCCTAGTTGACATATCGTTGACGATCTCTCCGATAGTCGATGCCGAGGGCCACGTCGTCGGAGCGTCAGGAATCTCACGTGACATCACCGAGCGCAAGAAGGCAGAAGAGGCACTCTCAGGCATGACCCGAAAGTTGGTCGAAGCTCAGGAGCAAGAGCGCGCCCGTATAGCAAGAGAGCTTCACGACGACATCGGCCAGCGTCTTGCAATGTTGGCGATTGAACTCGGACAGGTCCAAGCGCGCCAGGAAACGCCTTCCGAAGTGTGGAACTGGGCGCGCGAACTCTCAGAGCGGGTAGGAGAGCTATCGAAAGACATCCAAGCCTTATCGCACGAATTACACTCCTCTAAACTAGAATATCTCGGTATCGTCGGAGGCATGAAAAGCTGGTGTAACGAGTTCGCAGTGCGACAGGGGATGGAGGTCGAGTTCAAGAGCTCTGGACTGCCCGACTCTCTGCCGTCCGAAATCTCGTTATGCCTCTTTCGAGTGCTGCAAGAAGCGTTGCACAATGCGGCCAAACATAGCGGCCAGAAACGGATTGAAGTAGAGATTCAAGAAGAGCATGGCGAGATCCAACTCAGTGTGAGCGACTCAGGCAAGGGATTTGACGTCGCAGCAGCAATGCAAGACCGAGGTCTGGGCGTCACAAGTATGCAAGAGCGAGTTCGGCTGGTTGGCGGGACGATTTCGATTGATTCGAAGCCGCTGGCTGGAACTACTATCCATGTTCGTGTGCCTCTGCCTCCCAAAACGAGAGCTGCAAAAGCAGGCGAATAATTGCAAATCTAATTCTGACCGGCGAGACTCACTTACTCCCGAATCAGGCAGCTTATTCGAGAAATGGCCATCGGAGAGAGCGGAATGCAGTAGCCGTATCAGTACTTCTTGAAAGCATGAAGGAGGCGGCCGACATTCTGAACCTGACCCAGCTCAGGAGGAAAGCGACCGTCTCCTCGACTTCAGCCTCGTTCTGACTCAATGATCGTAGTTCTCCGACGCATTTGCTGGAACTGTTAAAATAAACAGTGCAAACCCCTGCTGGCAGCGATGCGCTGACGATTTACGCCGCACCTGTCAAAAGTGACAGGTGACAGCTTTCTGGACGTAATTACTATTCCCTTCGCCACGAGAAGGACTCAAAGGCGGTTTGAGTCGAAAGAATCCGCGAGGCACCGCCAGGCAATCCTGAGTGAGAGCGTGACCTCTCTTAGCTTCGCGGAAAAACATAGGCCTACCTCGTTGGCACGCAGCGTGGGCACTCGCGTCGTGGCACAAGCACTCAAGCTAGGGTGCCTCTCAAACTGCGCTGGGAGAACTGAGAATGAAGACTCCAGCTTTCCATAGAGGATGCTTCCGCTCGGGTCTCATGTGCATCATACTGGCTCCAGTTTTAGCAAGCACCCAGGAAACGCCAGCGCACTGGAGTTACAGCGGACAAGAAGGGCCCAATGAATGGGGAAAACTCAATTCTAGTTACGCGGCCTGTTCAAGCGGCAGAACACAATCCCCCATCGACATTAGGGACGCCAGAAAGACCGACTTGCCGGCGCTTAAATTCGACTACAATTCCGTGTCGCTGAACATAATCGATAACGGTCACACCATCCAAGTCAATTACCCGACGGGCAGTACTCTGATGGCGGGCGATAAAACCTACACTTTGAAGCAATTTCATTTTCATCACCCGAGCGAGGAACTTGTTAACGGACACGGTTACGACATGGTGGCCCACCTGGTACACCAAGATGGGGAGGGCCGTCTGGCCGTAGTTGCAGTCTTTTTGAAGAAGGGGAAAGCTAACGGGCTTATTGATTCAGTCTGGAAGAATATTCCGAAAGAAAAAGAGAAAGCAGCAGATGTTTCCGGAGCAACTGTCAACGCCACAGACCTGCTTCCAGCTGATCGCGGATACTACACGTTTACTGGTTCGCTTACCACGCCACCTTGTTCCGAGGGGGTGACCTGGTACGTAATGAAAACTCCTGTGGCCCTATCCGAGGCTCAACTGGCCGCGTTCGCCAAGTTGTATTTCAAGAATGCTCGTCCCATTCAAGCAGCAAACGGCCGGGAAATTTTGGAAACCCGTTAAGCCAGCATCGCAATCGCACTATGTTAGGCACAGGAACCTTCTCCGGAAACTGTAGAGCCGCGAGAAAGTGGACTGAAATACTGGCACAAAGTACATCACCAGCGGCGCTGGTATCGCCCTTGGGCCATCCGCGGTGATCTTAAGCTGCCCGGCTTCGTTGGCTCATCCTCTGGGCCATGTGCGCGAGAAGTTTTCTATCAGCATCAGTCATGCGGCTGATGGCTTGCCTGATCTTCGTGAACATCCGTAAGCCCTTGCCCCGCGAAGCCCAATCGTCTTTCTGTCTTCGATTAGCGGCCTTGAGTGCGCTCGGAATCTGTGGCGGCTTATCTCCGTCATAAAAGAGTTGGTACATGGGAATGTCAACGGCCCTCGCCATCTTCTCTAGAGTTTCGATGCTCGGAACAGTGTGGCCGTTTTCGACTCTGGAAATGTAGCAACGAAGCAGACCAGTGCGTTTTTCGATGTCTCCCTGCGAAAGGTTCCTCGCCTCTCTCAAGTCTCGCAATCGATCACCGATTATCATGCGTTCTTCTCCCTCACTTTATTGCTAAATCCGATTGACATGTGCCCGGACGAGAGGACCGCTCCTATTGGAGATAGGTCCTTTGAAGAACCCTCAATACTTGAGAAACGAGTAGTTGGTTCGTTCATTTAGTCGGGCGGCTTTATAAGGCACTACGTTCAAAAAACACCACAAGCAGACTCACCGGGATGTGCATAGCAGATCCCTCGATCCAGTCAGCGGACTAGGCGCTCCGGCGAAGTCTCGAATGCAGCACAGATACCCAGCGGCATTGAAACGGTTACCTGTACGGGGGCCCCCGAGTTCCATGATACGGACATGACGGGGGCCGAGTCGTTGCTCTAAAGCAAGTTTTGTGTGGTTTCCTCATCAGAACGCATTTCGACAGCCGGCCATCTCGTGAGTGAACAAGCAGCAAAGCTGCACGCACCCTTTGCATTGCGGAAGGGAGTCTATGAGCAGTTGACTCGAGCGGTCCGGCGAGTCGAAGCGACGTTCGGCACCTCCATTTGGAAAAGCTCGGCCAGAGTCAGGCCCTGGCCGAGGTAAAAAACCTAATTGCGAGGGAGATTCAGAAGGTAACCCGCAAGCCAAGTTCAACTTGGCGCCAGCTATTAGGCTGAACGCTATTGATTTGCCCGAAAGTTCCATGACTCAAATCCGAGTCTGGGTTCGCGAAATGAGGCGTATTTGTCAGGTTGTAGGCTTGAACACGAAATTTACTTCCTTGACTGTCGCCATTCCACACCTCGCCTGCCATCGCTCTTATGAATCTGCCGCCCGCGGTTATCGGACCAAACTGTCAGTTTTTACAGTCGGAGGTGTTGGCAACGGTGGTATTTAGAACTGCTTTCGATTCCCAAGAGGAATCCCACTCAATGCCGTTCCACGAACTAGCGCACTTAAGAGGCCACAGAGGGTTAGGTACAAATGGGAGCGGGTATCTACCTAAATTTGAAAAAGAATCGGAAGGGATAAATTACCGCCACAGCCTTGCCATCAGTAAGAACCGCTGGTTTGAATTCCCACTCCGCCGCATTTATGTGAGCTGCTCATCTCGGTGAAAACGTTGGCCTAGCAGCATTGGCATTGGCTTGTGATCATCAAAGAACAAATGGTCAGGAACAGCCAAAGCACCACTGCGTGACGCGGCCCGTATCAACATGAATGAATCCTGACCGAGGATAGTACCCGACGCCTCCGCGGCGAAGCGATAGAGCCGCATTTCGGAGATCCAGTGTGGAGACGCCAGGGAGGCGAACGTCGATTGCCCTCGCTTGCATATGGAGACTGTGCTTGGCAACGCCAGCAGTGTGGGCACGCAGGAATTCGTTGCTCCATGGCGAACGGTAGCCGCAGATGACTTCGATCTCGGCGTCGGGCTTACCCGCAGCGGCGGTGAGGTCCGTCAGAAGGTCCAACAGTTGAGGGTCGTAGTGGAACTCCTGGCCGGTGCGGTGATCACGCAAGAAGTGATCCAGCTTGGCGAGTGCGTCGTCGAGATAAACGTCGTCACGCCGGTAGACTATGTCGATGCGCTCACCCGTATGAGTGTTGAACAGACGCAAGCGGCGTTCTACCGGAGAATTTGGAGGGGCACCAGCGTGCCCCTCGGCTAACAAAAATGGGGCAAATCCACAGAGAAAAAGAACCGAAAGAAAAAAACCGCTGAACCGCATTATCAGTATCCTTCGAAAATACCTGGCGAATTGCCGCCTGGAGAAACGATCTCCGCGCTTCTCAACCACCTGCTACTAGAAGTAAATGCTTCCGACCATGTGACCGTCGTTGTTCTGGAGCAAGCAGGGCCGGAGCCGTTTCGCCGGCGGAGATGTGCCTCCAGCGCCAGAGGGTTGAGCCATATGTTTTTGCGCTCGCGGTTACCGCATTTGCTTATGAAGCCGATATCTCACTGTCGTCGAGCTGTCACTTCTGACAGTGTGTGAATGCCCATGATTGCTTTAGTCTCCCGCGAACACGGAATGAAATCCTTGGGAGGACCTATATGCTTTTCCAAGGAGGCTTTAACTTTGCAGAGTTCTTCCTGGGCGTGAAAACAATTCAGGTGCGCCAGTCAGCGCTAGTTTTCTCTTTGGCATTTATTTTCATAATCGGAGTTTTGTTTGGTTTTTTTCTCCTGCTTGGGGCCGGCGCCCCTTCGTCAGCGGTGTGAAGGTCGCACCGATTTTCGCAGCTCGTGGAGAAGGAGGTGGAGACGATGTTAGCTCCGAATTGGGCTTCGCGACTGTGCTTAAACCTGCGCTCCCAGCTGTTGTCAGCATTTTTTCTTCCCGGATCGTAAATGTGCCCCAAGCACCATACTTTAGTGATCCCTTTTTTCAGCAGTTCTTTGGTGGACAATTCCCCCCTGGTCCGCAGCAGGAGCGTGAGAGGGGCCTAGGATCGGGTGTTGTGGTTAGCTCGGATGGTTCGATTCTCACCAACAATCACGTCATTGATAAGGCGTCGGACATCACGGTGATGTTCGCAGACAAGCGGCAGTTCCCGGAAAAGGTAGTCGGTGCCGACCCTAAGACCGATATTGCGGTCGTTAAAGTCGCCGCAACAGTGCTGCCGACAATCGCATTTGGAGATTCGTCAAAACTGCAAGTCGGGGATTTTGCGTTTGCCATCGGCAATCCCTTTGGCGTGGGTGAAACGGCCACTATGGGAATCATAAGCGCGACGGGGCGTAATGGTCTCGACATGGAGGATTACGAGGATTTCATTCAGACCGACGCAGCTATCAATCCCGGCAACTCTGGAGGTGCTCTTTTGAATTCACGCGGTGAATTGATCGGAATCAATACCGCGATCCTCTCGGGCGGCTCCGGTGGGAACCAGGGAATCGGTTTTGCTATTCCCGTCAACATGGCGAAGCATGTCATGGACGATCTCCTGAAACACGGAAAGGTCGTGCGCGGTTATATCGGCATCGGCATTCAGGAGGTTACGCCTGAACTCGCAAAAGCGTTCGGTGTTCCGCCCGAGAAGGGCACCTTGGTCGGCGACGTCCAGCCGGACAGTCCGGGTGCGAAAGCTGGCTTACAAAGGGGCGACGTTATTACGGAGCTGGATGGGCAGCCCATCGGCGGTCCGAACGAGCTACGACTCAAAGTCGGAGCCATGACGCCGGGCACTACCGTGCGCCTCAAGGTAAACCGCAACGGCGAGTCGCGCGACGTGAACCTAACACTGGCCGAGGCGCCGGTTAGTAAAGGCCCGGGCAGTACTCCTGTGGCTCCGCGGAGAACAACGCGATGCGAGATGTTCAGGTTGGCGAACTTACCGCCGACATCCGCCAGCAGCTTGGGTTGGGCTTCCAGGTAAAGGGTGTTGTAATCTTGACCGTGCCTTCCGGTTCACCCGCCGCAGATGCAGGCCTCCAGCGCGGAGACGTGATCGAGCAAATCAACCGGCAGCCAGTTACCTCGGTGGGCGATTACGATCGCTTAACCAGCCAGGCGGGAAAAAAGCCGATTATGCTCTTGGTGAATCGAGGAGGAAACACTACGTTCGTGGTCGTCGAACCCGAATAACAGCAAGCAAAAGGACATGAGCCTATTGCAAATCCCTCGTATATAGCCATAATTTACTGCCACCCCTGTGCACACCTGAAGTTCTCTCTCAATGGCGGTCGAGGACAAGCTTTTCGGGACACTGTTATTTTTGACAGTTGCCCGTAAGTAGCTTTCCCTGCTCCACTCCTCCGCACACTTGACAGGGAGGAGTTGCCATGGAGGCTCAGACACTATTACCTCTGCAACCTGCGACAACAACCAGATCAGTAGTGGGGACCCCGCATCTCCCAATTCGAGTTTTCTTGTTGAGCGACCATCAGCTTCTGCGCGGTGCGCTCGCGCGCACCCTTAAGAATCAAGTGGGCATTTCATTGGTAGACGCACAACAGTCGTCTTCTAGCATTACTGCGGAGATCATCGAGTCAGCCTGTGATGTGCTGTTGGTGGACCCCGTCAACACAAGCGCATTGGATACTCACGATCTCGATCACCTGCAGGATAGGTTCCCAAATTTGAGGATAGTCATGATTAATATGGAGGCGAAGATCGCCGACATTATATCTGCAATTTTTTCTGGTTCGCGGACTTGCCTGGAATTGGGCTAAGCGGAAGGCCAAGGCCTAGCGAAGCGAGCCTGTCACTCTTGACAGTCTTCGCGCCCCGTGCAAGGCCATAGGCTCCCGCCCGCTTCCGAGATGGGTCCAGTGCCTGGGGACTTGGTTTGAGGCTGAGTTGGGGCTCAGCCGGGCCTTTCTAGGAGTCTAAAAGGAAGTTAGCCTACGTTAAGTGTTCATAGAGTAATGATGCAGAACCGTGAGCAAGAAGAGATCCTGAGCGAGGTTCTTAGGCTCATTGAGGAGCAGGAACGGGCACTCCAATCGCGGCCCAGCGCAGAAGTAGCGGCTCAGTGCGAAGAGCGTTCCTACCGAATCCGAACACTCCTTGAGCAGATCAGCCCCGATGAACATTCCTAGCCGACGGGGTTGTCCGCAAGAGCCGATACTGAATGACCAACTTTGCGGAAGCTCCGCAAAGCTTATTGCAATTCTCTTAATGCTGCTGATCCTTGGGTTTTAGCTCACCAGATAAAAGCCTTAGGCTAGATGCCAGCGATGCCCTTATTCACCACCGGGCGAAGTGCCGGCCGATATCAGTACTCCGTGAAAGAATGCAGGAGGCGGCCAATCCACGCCTCCAGCTGGGGGGGAGTGGCCGCCTCCCGTGTGCTCTAACGAGAGATGGGCCAAGCCTATTCTTCCGGCGAATTTGTTTGAACTGTCAGAACGAACAGGGGCAATCCCCTCCTGGTAGCGGCGTCCTGACGTTTTATGCCGTGCCTGTCAAAAGTGACAGGTGACAGCTTTCAAGTCCTAGTTACTATTCCCTCACCGTACGACATCCGGGAAGCAGGCCGAACATGGTCGGCGTCTGCAGGGGCTGCCGATGGAGGGCTAGATGATTTGGAAGTGTTCAAATCCAGACTGTTCAATCGAGTTTGTTTATCGACAAGGGCGGTTTTTTCGTTTCCCCAAACGCCCTGTCGAGGACAGCCGTCCAGCGAACACCCATGCGGTGCAACATTTCTGGCTCTGCGCAAATTGCTGCGAAACGAATTCACTTGAGTACGATGAAGGCTTGGGAGTCGCTCTTATTCACCACTCTGAACGGGCTCTTGCACCGAGCCTGCGCCAGTTTATTGCGGAAGCGTGAATGAGGGATGGCGGCCTCTCGCTGAAGATGTCGTTCAAACTGGTGGGTAGCCTCGGTCAATCCGCGATTCAATGGCAGGACTCGTATTCACTTCTCTGAACAAAGTGATGGCGCTTATGAAAACTATAGCTTTTTCCAGTCTCGCCCTCTTCCTTTGTGCACCTGCGTTCGCGCAGCAAAGCATTAGCATCAACCGGTACACCGTGTACACCGGCTTCGATTATTTCAATAATCCTGGGCTTAGTCTGTCGCAGCGCGGGTTCGACGTCGATTTTGGCGTCACCTTGAAACCTTGGATAGCACTAGGCGCAGATTTCAGCGCCTCTGGTGATTCCATCATCAGTGGAGGCGGAACGATCAACGGGAGCAGTACGGTCTACGCGCCGATCCTGATCAAGGCCGCCCCGTTAGGCGCGCCCCCTCCCAGTTCCGTGAACGTACCGTTCAAGGCGACCAGTTATACGTTTGCCGCGGGTCCGCAGTTTTATTGGCGAAAGTGGCGGCAAGTCACGTTCTTGGGCCGTCCCGGCCTTGGAGGAATTCATGCTGCGGCGGATGTCACTTTGCCGCCCCAATTGGTCGGGCTGCTACAGCTACTCGGGGCTCCTGTCCCTAGCGCTCACCAGACAGATACGCGACTTTTCTTCGGCTTGGGAGGTGGCTTCGACCTCAACGTATCAAAGCGGGTTGGCCTCCGAGTCACAACCGACTGGATCAACACGCATTTGTTTCCTAATTTGCTTACCAATCGGCAGAACTTTGTGCGGGTCACAATCGGTCCCACTTTTCGCTGGGGACGTTTGGAATAGCCGTGGTCTAACAGTTGACACATTCCGTATTTCTGAGCAGCCGGTTTCTTCGTTCTCTGGCCGTGCGCGATCCTATGTGCTTGGAAGTCTATGACTTGGTAGGTGAAAGAAGTCGGATGCCCTGAACCCGCCCCTAGGTAGTCGCGTCACGAAACTACAAAACTTGCGGACTGCTAATTTTGACAGTTCCCGCGATTCGAGCGGACATTCAATGTGTTTTGCGAATTATGTCGTCCATACATGTCAGCTCCGGCAAGGCAGCAGGCTTTCTTGCTGCTTGACCGGGGCTCTTCAGCAAAAGGAGGGCGCGTGTACAAACAACTTCTGGCAATTGCGCTAATTGGCCTCATATGGACATCGAGCGCACTGGCCAAACCAAAACATACAGTTCAACGAGGCGCAGCGTTGGTGCTTGAGACGCAATGGTTTCCAAGTGTAAATGTTCAGGCGGCATCCCTGACATGGCAAACATATGACACGCTCAGTCCGGAGCAAAGGCATATGGCAACGGCCTTTCGTTGTGACGCCAATGTGGTTGCTACAACCACCGGCCACACAATGTCCTGCAAAGTCCCTTTAGATGTCGCTGATGGAAATTACTATCTCACATCAATTTTCATAAAAACGGAGGATTCCGAGCGAATGTACCGTTGGCAGGATCAAGCCTTTTATATCGACGTTCAGGTAAAAGGTGGCGAACGGGTTCCACCACCCTATGTCTTGTCAGTCCTACTCAAGTAAGACTTCGTACCCCTGATGCGTGTCGTGTTCAGTTGAGCGATAAAGAGATTAGACTCCGCCGGTCAGGCGTTGTACATGCCTGATTAGGATCGCCCAGGTAGAGTCCGGGTCTTCCGGCCAAAGTTTTCAAACCTTTAGTTCAGGTATTTAGCCCAACCAAAGGCAAAGTCAAGCACTGATCCAACTCTGCGCGCCAGTCCGGCAGCGAAAACCCAAATCTTTGCACGAGGCGAGAGTTAGAAAGAACGGAATAGGCCGGCCTCGAAGCAGGTGTCGGGTATTCTGCAGTAGAGATTGGAAGAACGCGGCGGGCGATCAGAGGCCTTCCCCGCGTGGCTGCCGAAAGCCACATAGCCTCCCTGGGAACTTTAGCTGCAGCCTCGAGAATCGCCTTGGCGAAATTGTACCAAGTCGTTTGGCCGCCCGCCGTCATGTGATAAGTCCCTCCGGCATGCAAAAAGCCGTCTGCGGGATTTCCACGTTGCAGGAGCTGCGCCAAAATCCGGACGGTTGATGCTGCAACCTCCCGGCTCCAGGTGGGGGATCCGGTTTGATCCTGGACGATCCTCAACTCCTCCCGCTCCGTTGCCAGCCGCAAGATTGTTAACAGGAAATTCCGTCCGCGCGTGGAATAAACCCAAGCGGTGCGAATTATGAGATGAGGCACGCCAGAAGCCTGTATGGCCTGTTCGCCTGCTAACTTCGATTTGCCGTAGACGTTGATCGGGCCAGTGGCGTCGTTTTCCTCATAGGGAGTTCTCTTTCGCCCGTCGAAAACATAGTCAGTGGAATAGTGGAGGACTGCTGCTCCAATCCCCTTGGCCTCCTCGGCGAGTATTGCCGGCGCCTCCGCGTTTATTGCGTAGGCGGTGTTGCTCTCGGACTCCGAAGCATCCACAGCAGTAAAAGCGGCCGCGTTAACGATCAGATTTGGCCTCACGCTACCTACCACGTTCCGGATACTCTCAAGATCGAGCAGGTCCAAATCCTTCCGGTTCGGCGCAATCACTTCGCCCAGCTCCGGCAGCAATGACAATAGCTCCGATCCAATCTGACCGGTCTTCCCTGTAAGCAGAATCTTTGGCTTCATTTGCGGGAATACTGCGGAAGGTCTTTTGCGGCGATCTGGGACAACCTCGGGTTCTTCATATCCTTTTGCGAGAGTAAGGGACTTGCAATCCCCCAAGAGATGTTCAGATCAGGATCATCCCAGGAAATCCCTCGTTGGTCCTCAGGATCATAAAAGTCGCTGCATTTATAGAGAAAGTGGACTTCATCAGTTAGTACCAGATACCCATGGGCAAATCCCACGGGAATGTAAATCTGATTTTTCAGTTCGGCGGACAGCACTACGCTGGCCCATTTGCCAAAATGCGGCGAGCCAACTCGAATATCCGCCGTCACATCCAAAACTTTTCCTTCAATGACGCGGCAGAGCTTTGCTTGCGGATGCCTTAACTGGTAGTGAAGACCGCGAAGCGTCCCACGCACCGAAGAGGAATGATTGTCCTGAACAAAATTTTCCTTGATCCCGAGTTCGCGGAAGCGCGCCTGATGGTACGTTTCGATGAAAAACCCGCGCTCGTCGGAGAATATTTTGGGCCTAAGTTCGAAAACGTCAGGCAACGCGGTGTCGATTCGCTCGATCATGCTGCGGCAGGTACTGTCTTCGTCTGCATTGGACTCCGAAACTTGATTTGCCCACAACTTTCTAGAAAAAAACTCAAACGTTACGGAACGACCTACCGTATCGTCCTGGTCCGCGATGCGGGCTGAGTGACGGCTTGAAGCGAGCTGTTCCGATTTTCATAGTATTTCTCGTAGTACGAGCGATACTCGCCGTCACGGACCGCCTCGAGCCATTTTTTATTGGTTTTGTACCAATCAATAGTTCGTCGCAGGCCTTCTGTCAGCGAAACCTCCGGCTTCCAACCCAGCTCGGCGCCAATCTTCGCGCAATTCACCGCGTACCGGCGGTCATGGCCCGGGCGGTCTTCCACAAATGCAATCAAGCTTTCGTCCTTGCCCATCAGCCGCAAAAGCTGGCGCGCCACGTCTACGTTTTCGTGGAGCTCGGATCCCCCGATGTTATAGATTTCGCCCAGCCTGCCCCGCTCCAAAACGCACAGAATTCCCCGGCAATTATCTTCCACGTGAAGCCAGTCGCGCACTTGCCTGCCATCGCCGTAAATCGGAAGCGCTTTGTCGTGAAGCGCGTTGGTGATCATCAAGGGCAAGAATTTTTCTGGGAACTGGCAAGGCCCATAATTGTTGGAAGAGCGTGTAATGATCGCGGGAAATCCATACGTCCGCACGTAAGACAGCACCAAAAGGTCGGCGCTCGCTTTCGATGCCGAATACGGGCTGCTCGGCCGCAATCGGGAATCTTCATCCGAAAAAGCGTTGGGAGGAATATCACCATAAACTTCGTCCGTCGAAATGTGCACGAACCGCGGCACACCCAGTTTCCTGGCGGTTTGCAGAAGCACAAACGTCCCGGTCACATTCGTCTGGATGACCGGTGCGGGTTCGTAAATGCTCCGGTCGACGTGAGATTCGGCTGCGAAATGCACCACAGCGTCGCAGCCCCGCATCGCCTTCTCTACGTCCGCGGCTTCGCAAATGTCGCCACGGACAAAACTGTAATTGGGATTGCTGCCGACGGACTCAAGATTTGCGGGGTTTCCCGCGTAAGTCAGCTTGTCGTAGTTAACAATGCTGTATCCACGACCCGCCTGGAGAACGTAGCGAATGAAATTTGATCCGATGAATCCCGCGCCGCCGGTTACCAGGATCTTCATCGGCCAGCTTCCCGGTGTGAACTCGCGGTTGCAGAGGCTTCGACCCCAATTTTGTTAGCGCCTGTCCTGGCCACCAGATTGTTCGCGCGCAGCAGGGATTCAAACGTCCCCGCATCCGTCCACCACCCGTCCAGCAACTCCCACGTCAGACTTTCCTCTTCAACGTAGAAATTGTTAACGTCCGTGATTTCAAGTTCCCCACGGCCGGAAGGTTTCAGCCTGCGGATTTTTTCAAACACGCTGGCGTCATAGAAATACACGCCGATTACCGCAAAATTGGATTTCGGGACTTTGGGCTTTTCTTCAATCCCGACGACGCGTTCTCCTCGAATCTCAGCAACGCCAAACCGGTGAGCGTCTTCCACTTCCTTCAAAAGCAATTTCGCGCCTTTCTTCTGTTTCTTGAAGCTCGCCACCGCTTGGCAGATGGTGTTCTCAATGATGTTGTCCCCTAAGATCACGCAGATTTTGTCGCCTGCCGCAAAATATTCCGCCAATTGCAGCGCTTCTGCGATTCCCCCTTCGCCCTCTTGATAGGTGTAATCCAGGTGCTTCAGGCCAAAATCGTGGCCATCGCCGAGCAGGCGCAAAAACTCGCCGGCGTTTTTCCCACCCGTAACCAGAAGAATTTCGTGAATCCCGGCGTTAACCAGCGTCTGAATCGGATAATAAACCATGGGTTTGTCATAGACCGGAAGCAAATGCTTGTTGGTCACGCGCGTCAGCGGGAACAAGCGCGATCCCGTTCCGCCTGCGAGGACTACGCCCTTCATGCTTTTCTCCCGTCCTCTCTGTTGAATCTCATCGCAGTCATGATCCAGCCTGGCCGGGACGCGGAGTCTCGGTCGCGTCACCCGGGCGGATGGGAAGGTAATAATCCTGAAGCAACTTTCGGCTCTTGGGGCTGAACAGACGGAAGCGCGCAATCCCCGACCTTTGCAGGAAACACTGCAAAGTCGTTACGAGGACTCCCAGCCCATACTTGACGCTTCGCACAAAGTTAATTGAGGAAGCTTCCTTGAAGTACTTCGTCGGGCAGGATACTTCGCCGAGGCGATAGCCGAAACAGATGCACTGCGCCAATACCTGGTTATCGAACACGAAATCATCCGAGTTTTCCAGCAGGGGCAAGCTCAGCAGGACCTCACGCGAGAAAGCCCGAAAGCCGGTGTGGTATTCCGACAATTTGGCACCGGTAAAAAGATTTTGCGCGGCGGTGAGAAACCGGTTGGCAATGTACTTGTAAACGGGCATGCCACCTTTCAGGGCCCCGCCTCCAAGAATTCGCGAACCAAGCACCACATCATAAACGCCGTACGCGATCATGCCTGCCATCGCCGACACCAGGAGAGGTGTGTACTGATAGTCGGGATGGACCATGACCACGATATCCGCGCCGGCAGTCAAAGCCTCTCTGTAACAAGTTTGTTGGTTTCTGCCGTAACCGTAATTCTTTTCATGCACGAAGACGCGCAACCCGAGGCGCGAAGCAACGTCCACAGTCTCGTCCGAACTGTGATCGTCCACAAGAATCTTCAAATCCACAATTTCGGGCAGTTCGCAGACCGTTTTTTCCAGAGTTTTCGCCGCGTTGTAAGCGGGCATCACGACCGCGACGATTTTGCCGTTGATCAAGGGGCTTCCAGTCCTTCGAACCAGCTTCAACGCCCGGAAAAGCGCTACAAAGCAGCTTTGCGATGGCTACCAGATACCATATCCCAAAATGCCGGCCAAAACATAGCGCTTGGCCGGAACACCAATAGCGAATAAGGGGCTAAGCCTTGGAAAATCGCCGGCACAACGGCGCTCTTTTTCCCTGATCCTTGCATCCAATTGTGTAAACTGGAATGGTCCGAGTATGAGAACGCGGGCTTGGACGGAAGGTTCGAAGAGGCCCAATGAGAGCGCGTAAGCGGGTTTTCCGCGGCGAAGCCGGTCTCACTCTGATTGAGCTAATCCTTGCCTCGAGCATTTTGCTCATTCTCTCAACTGCGGCGCTTCCCATCTTGAGGTTTACAGTCATCCGCGCAAAGGAAGCGGAGCTTCGCAGAGACCTCCGCGAAATGCGCGACGCCATCGACCATTTTAAGGATGCGGCTGATCTCAACTTGGTCCGCGTCGAAGTCGGCAGCGAAGGGTATCCCCCGGACCTTGAGACGTTAGTCAAGGGAGTGGAGTACGGCAGCTCCGGCGGACAAAAGAAGCGTTTCCTTCGCCGGATTCCTGTGGATCCCATGACCGGCCGCGCCGAATGGAGTTTGCGCTCGATTCAGGACGACCCGGACGCCACGAGTTGGGGTGGCGGAAACGTCTTTGATGTTCATTCGAAATCGACAGGTACCGCACTGGACGGCACGAAATACGCGGACTGGTAAATTCCCGCCTGCCACGGTTCCTTATGTTTCTTGCGCAACTCTCGAAACCGCCGGCTGGTGATTTTCCACTGGTGGCGTGGGCATTTTTGCGAAAAACAGCGCCACGATTCCCGTTGCGGCAATCAGCATGTTGAGCTGAAACGCCAATCGATAATTCCCATAAACGTCAAAAAGTCTTCCACCGATGACGCCTGCCGGGGAGCAAATCAACCCTCCCAGCGCCAGCGCCATACCGTTCACCTTGTGATATGCCGCGGGTCCAAAAAAATGCCCCGTGGCCGTATTCAGGCAAATGAAAGTCCAGCCAAACGCGACTCCGTACAAAATGGCAGCCACATACGCAGTCCACAACGCGTGGGGGCCGGCCCGGAGCGCCAGCACTGTCCCTGCAAAGTAGCAGCACAGCCCCAGGATGAATGCATAGCGTGCTTGCAACAGGTCCATCAGCCAGCCGCCGATCAATCGTCCCGCCACCGCGCCCAGCGCGAACAAGCCCATAGCAAACGCCGCGTCCCCCGCTTGCACGCCCGCGCCTTTTAGGTGTGGCACCCAGTGCGCCGTGAAAAAGAAAAATGGGTATTGGCAGGCCAATCCGCCAATAACAATCATCCAATAAGCTGGAGTAGCAAACGCCTGGCTCGGCGTCCACGGGTACTTGCTGACCAGAGAATCTGTCACCCGTGATGAAGCCGAAGCCGCTGTTGCCATTGCTTCGCCATCCACCGTCTGTCCCAGATCTTCCGGCCTTTCCTTTACAAATAGAAACGCGATGATCCCGGAAAGGATTGCCACGCCTGCCACAATTTCCCAGGCCTGGCGCCAATTTCCGCCGTTTGCCGCCAGGACTTTGTTGATGAGCGGTGCGATGACGAAGCCAGCAAATCCGGAAGCGCTCAACGGTATGGCCATGGCCCTCCCGCGATAACGCTTAAACCAACGCGTCACTGCCGTTGCAGCGGGAACAATCGTGCCAAAGCTGATTCCCGTGCCCGCCAGCACGCCAAACCCCACGAGATAGTGCCACGGCTTTGTGGTGATGACCGCCAGCCACAAGGCGCCAATGAGGATCAACGCCGATCCGATCGCAAACGTTCGACGAATGCCCCAGCGCACGATCACTGCCCCCACGATTACCGAGGGAACTCCGACGAACCAATTCAGCAAAGTGAATCCGAAGCCATACGTCGCTCCGCTCAGGGCGATCTGCTTCCTCATGTAGGAATGGATGATCGTTCCGCCGTACAATGGGAAACCCATGTTGAGGAAATCCAGAAGCCACAGCACGCCAACCAGCTTCCAGCCGTAAAAATTGGGTTTCGTGGGCATTCGGGGTTTAGTCGATTTTCGATTCGTCGCGGTACATCACTTTGTGCCGCATTGTCTTGATCCACTCGTCGATTTGTTCCGTGGTGAGGAAATTCGCGGGGTTGAACCGGTCCCAGTTCATGATTTGTTCGAGCGATTTCTTCCAGCGTTTATACGAGGGTTTGAGCGGCGGGCCGAAGCACATCACATCCACAACCGCCAGCTCTTCGGGAACCCCTAGCAGCGGCTTCAGTTTTTTCTGGATATCTTCCTGCCCAATCGCCGTGATCCACCACACCGCGTAACCCAGCGCTGCTGCCGCCAGGTGAGCGGACATCGTCGAAGCCGCCACCGACTGCAGCAGGATTCGCTCCGCATTCTCCCGGTACCGCTTCGCAAGTTCGGAATCGTCTTTTAAAATCGGAAACGCCCGCACAAACCGGAAATCCGCCACCACCACAATCAAGCCCGGCGCGGTTCTTACCCCGTTGTAGTTCGGCGTCGGAAATCCCATGTGCAATCGCGTGCGGACTTGTTGTTCATCCACAAACGTCTGCCCGATGATTTCCTTCACCGCCGGATCGGTCACTACGATGTAATGCCACGGTTGGGAGTTGGCGCCGGAGGGAGCGTGCCGCGCCGCTTCGAGAATGAGTTCGAAATGTTCCCGCGGCACCTCGTATGGCGCAAATGCGCGGTTGGTCATGCGGCTGCGGACGACCTCCATCAGTGCCTCATACCGCGCGCGCTGGTTGAAAGGTTCCGCTGATAGCAAGGGCTCACTCATCGCGGCTCATTGCCCTTTTGAAGTTGTTGCTACTTCGCATGCCGAAGGCTCTCGCCGCGCAACGAGCGACACCTCATTCCGTTTCTTCCACGTCTATTTCGCCTGCACGGACTCCAGGTAGCGCACCAGATTCGAAATCCGCATGTTGACGATGGATTGGTCTTCGCCGCTCACTTTCGCAAACAGCGGCCCCCATACCGGCATGTCGGAGCTGCCATGCGCTGGCGCTTTGACCCCGTTCCGCAGGACGTTAGTTACGTAATCCTCTGGAAATTTTCCGTCGTGCCTCTTTGCCAGCGTGGTCAAATCTGGCGGTGTTGTTTTCAAATCCGGGGTTGCTGGCCCCGCTCCTTTGGCGTCTTTTCCATGACAAGCCGCGCAATACGTCTTGAACATCTCCTCTCCAGAAACTGGTGATGTGTTCTGGATCGGCGCCTTCTTCACGGTTTTCTCCTGTGCCTGCACTAATCCAGCGGAGCAGAACAATAGCGCGCTGAGCAGAAGGAAACTGCAACGGGCCCAATTCTTCATTGTGACCTCCCTTTTTGCTTCGGACGGGTTTTTCCCCTAGAGCGATGGGATTCGCCTTCCGGATTCCCGATCTGAGTGGGACATGCTTACTCTGCTTGCGCGCTCCTGTCAATCCTATTCGCTTTGTTTCACATCGTGAATTTACGTTTCATATTGACTATCCCGCGAGTCTGACTACAATGGCCCGGTCATCAAGCAAAATCTGCCTGGAATCAAAGCTCAAGGGAACGCAATCGTGCCTTCTCGCTCCATTCGAAAGAAAAGGTCGCAGCCCATAGATCCCGAGCCTCCCGGCTCCAGCAAATCTCTCCAAAAGGCCCTGCGCATTCTTCTGCATCTTGGCGACTGCGGCCCCGAAATGGGCATCACGCAATTGGCCGATGATTTGAGTTTGAACAAAACCACCGTCTACCGCTTGCTCAACGCCATGGCCAAGTTCGAGATCATCGAAAAAAATTCAGACAACGAACGCTATCGCCTGGGTCTTCGTCTTCACGAACTGGGCTGCCGCGCTTTGGACTCCCGCTCGCTCCGCAACGACATCCACGGCTTCCTTGTCGAGTTGTCCCGCCGTTGCAATGAAAGTGTGAGTTTCGCTGTCCCTGGCGCCGGTGGGATCGTATGCCTCGACCGCGTCGATCCTCCCGACACCGTCATCACCGCCCGCACTCCCATCGGCGGACTTTTTCAGCCGCACTGCACTGCGGCCGGCAAGGCCATTCTCGCCTATCTTCCCCAAAAGGAAGTGGACGCCATCACCAGGCGAAATGGCATGCCGCGCTTCACTTCCAACACCATCATCAAGTACTCGCAATTGCTCGAAGACCTGGCGCTTGTGCGCCACCAGGGCTACGCCACGGATTCGGGGGAGCTCGAGAAAGGACTTTTTGGCCTGGCTGCCACCGTTTTCATGCGCGGCAGCCATCCCATCGGCGCTCTTGGCATCGCCGGGCCTTCCCCGCGATTTTGCTTGCAGGAACTGACTCACAAAATCATTTTGGTGCGCGGTTTTGCCATCAGCATCTCAAGAGCGCTGGGGAGGCGCGGCTCCGAATTGCCGGCTCCCTCGACTCGAGACTTTTACGATCCGTTTTCTTAGGAGGAGAGAAATGCCAGCACAATTTCGGGCCGATCACGTAGGAAGTTTCCTGCGGCCAGCCGAGCTGCTCGAAGCCCGCGCCAACGCCGCAGAAGACCCGAACAAACTGCGCCAGCTCGAGGATCAGCACATTCAGCGCGTACTCGCCAAACAAAAAGAGTTGGGCTTCGAAGTCGCCACGGACGGCGAACTCCGCCGGCGCAATTTCATGAGCGATTTCAACGACGCCGTCGAGGGTTTCGACTACGGCGATGCCGTCGCGCGGCGTTGGAAAGCTGGCGAAGTGAAGGCCGCCTCGGTGAGTGACGTCACGGGGGTTGTCCAGGGAAAGCTCCGCCAGATTCGTCCGCTCACCGGACACGAGCTGCCGTTCTTAAAAAAGCATTGCACTGTGGCCATCAAGATGACGCTCCCCAGCGCCACGCAATTCCCTGCGATTTCCTTCAAAGCGGGGATCACTGACAAAGTCTACAAAGATCATTCTGCTCTGCTGGCCGACATTGTCGAAATTATGAAAAGCGACCTCGCAAAATTATCTTCCGAGGGCGTGAGCTACATTCAGATTGACGCGCCGCGCTACAGCTACTACATGGATCCCAAATGGCGTGAATGGATCAGCACCGAAATGAAAATGGAGCCGGACAAGGCACTCGATGAAGCCATCAAAGCCGACAATGCGTGTTTCAAGGCTGCCCGCCGCCCGGGCGTGACGCTGGCAATTCATCTTTGCCGCGGCAACAATCGCAGCCATTGGTACGCCGAAGGCGGCTACGATGCCATCGCTGAGAAGATGTTCACTACTCTCGACGTGGACCGCTTTCTTCTCGAATACGATGATGCGCGCTCCGGAACCTTCGAGCCGTTGCGCTTCGTTCCTAAAGGCAAAACTGTGGTGCTGGGTTTGGTGAGTACAAAAGTCCCGCAGATGGAAGACACGAAAGTGCTCGAACAACGCATTAAGGAAGCCGCGCGATACGTGCCCATGGAAAATCTCGCGCTCAGCCCACAATGCGGCTTCGCCTCGACCGCCGAAGGCAATCTCATCACCGAAGACTGCCAGTGGGCCAAACTCCAGCTCGTCGTGGACACCGCCCGCCGCGTGTGGGGCTGACGCTAGTCCAGTTCAGAAGGTTTTCCGTCTTCACAGCAAGTCGAAGAAAACGGTTTCGTCCAAGCCTTGCAGAATCACGTTCCACTCGAGCGTCCCAATTTCATTTGCATTTCTCTTTGCGATGAGTGTCGCGCGCCGCTCCGGCTCAACCAAGCTCAAAACAAAATCGCCGGCATTCGCAGGCTCGTTCGGAAAATAGATTCGCGTGACGAGGCGCCGCAGCAAGCCTCGCATGAAAACCGAAACGGCGATGTGCGGAGCTTGCGTCTTGCCGTTCGGCCCGGGAACAGGTCCTGACTTGATAGTGGTGAAGCTGAATCGGCCGAGTTCGTCCGTCGGAATTCTTCCATAGCCCTGAAACCCGGGCTCGATCGGCTTTTTTTGATCATCTTCCGGATGCGCGTATTTGCCGTGACTGTTGGCTTGCCAGATTTCGATGACGCAATCGGAAACGGGATTTCCGTCGCCATCGAGAACGCGGCCGGAGATGGTGACGCGTTCGCCCGAAACGCCTGGCGCGGTGAGGTCCACTTTTTTCAACCGCGTGAGGCCAATCGAAAAATAAGGCCCGACAGTTTGCGAAGTTGTTGCTTGCAGGCTCATGTCATTCCTCCATCGGAGTGGCTTCGCGGCCGCTAAGAATAATGTCGAAGTGGTAGCCGAGTGCGTGCACCGGAATGGTACTTTCCCAGTCGAAGAGGGAAATGAGGCGGTTGCGCGCCTTTTCGTCGGCCGTGCAATTGAAAATCGGATCGAACGGAATCAGCGGGTCCCCCGGAAAATACATCTGGGTGACGAGCCGCGTCGCGAACGCAGGCCCGAAAAGGGAGAAGTGAATGTGCTTGGGACGCCACGCGTTGTAATGGTTGCGCCAGGGATACTCGCCGGGACGAATCGTAACAAAGCGGTAGCGGCCTTCGGCGTCAGCGAGGACATGGCCGCAGCCAGTGAAATTAGGATCGAGCGGTGCGTCGTGCTGGTCGACTTTGTGCATGTAGCGTCCCGCCGCATTTGCCTGCCACACTTCGACCAGTGTGTGCGGAACGGGCCGCGAATTTTCATCCAGTACACGGCCACTCACGACGATTCTTTCTCCCAGCGGTTCACCCGAATGCTGCTTGGTTAGATCGCACGCTTTCGGATCGACCGATTCGCTGCCGAACTGCGGTCCTGTAACTTCCGTTAGTGTGTGAGGAATTCGAACGAGCGGTTTCAGCGGCGCCCGCTTGATCGAAGAAACGTACGGCGAATGAAGATGATTCGGTTGCGTCCCAGGATAAGGCCCACGGTAACCCACTATGTTCGACATTGCATTGCTCCTGCTATTTTCTCAGTCCAAGACTCGGCGCTGCTTCGTTTGCTCAACTCCATGCTTGCCGCTGCGCTCGAATCTTATGCCACTTCATTCGAATCGGCGTCAAGGCGATTATCGAAATTCTGTGCGCCTATCGCTCATTTCGTGTATCCTCGGTGCGCTTCGAAAGGATGGTTCCCAAAGGGAAACCTATGCCAGCGATCGATTCGAACGCGGTAGCAAGAAAACAAGTTCCGGACGGGGCAGCAAGAAAGTCGGCTTCGGACGGCGTAGCGAGAAAGCAAGCTGCAGATGCGGTAGTAAGAAAACAAGATTCGAACGGAGCGAACAGAAAACAACCTTCGGATGCGGTGGCGCGAAAGCAAGCGCGGATGGCGTCCACGCCCGCAGGATTGCTGGAAGCGGCGCAACCTCCCGCCACGCCGCTGAACGACATGGAAGGCGATCCGAACTTCATGACGTCGCTAGCTCGCGGCCTCGCTGTGATTCAGGCGTTTTCGCAAACCAGGCGCGAACTGACCATTTCGCAGATCAGCGGGAAGACGGGATTTTCGCGGGCAGCGGTGCGGCGCTGCTTGTACACGCTGCTGAAACTGAGCTTCGCCGGATCGGACGACAACCGGCATTACTATTTGCGTCCCAGAGTTTTGACGCTGGGACATTCCTATATTTCGTCGATGCCATTGGCAGCGGCGGCGCAGCCCATTCTCGACCATGTGAGCCACGTTTTGCGGGAGTCGTGCTCGATCGCGACGCTGGATGGAACAGAAATCGTTTACATTGCGCGGGCCAACGTGACGCGGATTATGTCGATCGATTTGGGAGTGGGAAGCCGCTTGCCGGCGTATTGCACCACGATGGGGCGAATTTTGCTGGCGCATTTGGCACCGCAAGAGGCGGAAGAGATTTTGTCGCGAATCGAGTTCCGGCGATTCACGGAACGAACCGTTGTGGGCGTGGAAAAGTTGCGACAGATTTTAAGAATCGTGCAGCGCAACGGATATTCCATCGTGGATCAGGAATTGGAGCACGGGCTGCGGGCGGTCGCGGTACCGATTCGAAACCCCGCGGGGCAAGTTGTGGCGGCGCTGAATGTGGGCGTGCACGCGCAACGCGTGTCCATCCAGGAATTGCAGACGAGGTTTTTGCATCACCTGCGGTGTGCCGCCCTGGAGTTGTGCATGTTTTTGCGGTGAGAGGATTCGAATCGCGAGTCGCAGAAGAGAAAGAGCGAACAAAGAAGACATCGAAGCAGGCAATCAAAGCAACGACCGGCATGCGATCGGACCGGGAGAGGTATGGATAAGGGGAAGCGGTACGAAAACACGCTGGTCGCGATCCTATTTTTTACCTGGGGCACGGTATTTCTGGACCGCACGTCACAGCATTATTTGGCTCCGTACTTCGTTCCGGAATTTCATTTAAGCACGCAGCAGGTGGGATTGCTCGGGTCGGCGGTGGCGGTGACCTGGGCGGTGTCAACTTTGTTTTTTGGCGCGTTGTCGGATCGCGTGGGACGAAAGCCGATCCTCGTGCCAGTGGTGTTTCTGTTTTCGATGCTGTCGTGGATTTCGGGAATCACGCACAATTTTCAGCAGTTGCTGCTGGTGCGCGCGCTGCTGGGAATCGCGGAAGGGCCGGCGTGGTCGATCATGACAGCGCTGATTGAAGAATCGTCGCCGCCGTCGCGGCGCGGGCGAAATATCGGCATTGTGGTGAGCGCGGCGGCGCTGGTGGGATTGGCGGCTGCGCCGGTGTTGACGACGCAGGTGGCGGCGCGAGTGGGATGGAGATGGGCGTTCTTCGTTTCCGGCGTGCCGGGATTCGCGCTGGGCGCGCTGATCTGGAAGTTTGTCAAAGAGCCCGAAAGACGAAATGTGCCGAGCGTGCACGGGCAAGCGGTGAAAGTGCGGGATTTTCTGTCGGTGCTGCGTTACCGGAATATGTGGCTGTGCTGTGCAGGCGCCGCAGGATTTGTGTCGTGGCTGTTTCTGCACCAAATTTTCGCGCCGTTGTACATCACGGAAGTGGCCCATCAGGCGCCGACGACTGCCGGATTTTTGATGGGCGCGAGCGGGCTGGGAAGCTTTTTCTTTGCGTTGTATTTCCCTGGCCTGTCCGACAAGTGGGGGCGCAAGCCGGTATTGCTGCTGATGGCGGTGATGATCGCGGTAGTGCCCCTGGCGCTGCTGATTTCGCCGCTGTACAACTACCCGTGGCTTCTCGCGGCAATCGTGTCTTTAACGAACGCGGGGCAAGGAATTGCGGCGCTGATCCTGGTGCTTGTGCCAACGGAAAGCGTGCCCCCGCAATTTGCCGCGACGGCCATCGGGCTTGCGACGTTGAGCGCGGAAATTCTCGGCGCGACGGTCGCGCCTGTGCTTGCGGGGAGAGTGGCGGAATCACAGGGGCTTGGGGCAACGCTATGGATGTCGGCCGGAGGGGCAGCGCTGCTTTTTGTCGTGGCCCTGTTATTAAAGGAAACCTATCGAGTACGAGAGGGGCATGGGGCGGTGAAGGAAGCGGTCGCCAACTGACCGGAACTCAGGGGCTGGGAGCGGCTTTACAGGGGAAGCGAAGAGCCGCGCTAATTTGAGTTTGCGGAATACCTGGCGCGATGTTTCTTGCCCCAGGCCGACATCTGCCGGAGGATGGGCCGAAGACTCTCGCCGTGTTTGGTCATCGAATACTCGACGCGGGGCGGCACTTCCGCGTAGACCCTGCGGTTAACGAGGCCGTCGCGCTCGAGCTCGCGCAATTGCTGGGTGAGCATTTTCTTCGTTGGTCCGACGAGGAGTCTTTGCAGTTCGTTGAACCGGCGGATCCTGCCTTCGAGGTAGAACAGAATCGAGGGTTTCCATTTGCCGCCGATGATGCGTGTGGTCAGAGTGACGGGACAATTGAGGGCGTCCATACTATGGGCTCTCCTGAACCTAGGTACCTAAAAGGTGCCTACTAGCAAAAAAGAGACTTTAGCCTAATATCGTGCCGCTGGCCAGCAAAATTTATCGACGAAGCGAAAGCCCATGAAGGGCGAGGGGCAAGGTTCAATGAGCAAGAGACCGGTAGTGGTTCACGGGGCGAGCGGCTTTTCCGGGCGCCTGATTGTGGAGTTCCTACGCGAATACAAAGTTCCCTTTATTGCCGCGGGGCGCAACCTGAAAAAGCTTCAGGAAGTCCTGAGCCATGTCCCGGGAATTGAAAGCGCAGACTACGAGATTGCGGAAGTCCACGGCTCCCCTGAGGAACTCACGAAACTCTTCACCGGCGCAAAAGTGGTCTGCAACACCGTGGGGCCGTGCATCTACTATGGCCCGCCGGTGATCGAAGCTTGCCTGAAGGCCGGCTGCCACTACATCGACATCAGCGGCGAGCAGATCTGGGTTCGCCAAGTCGCAGAGAATTGGGGTCCGAAATTTGCCGACAAAGGACTGGTTGCCGCTCCGGCCACCGCCTATATGTGTTCGGTCAGCGACATCGCCGTGAGGCTCTGTCTGGAAGCGGGTGGGATCGACACTCTGGAAATTTTGTCCATGTTTTTGGGCATGCCGACCTACGGGTCGACGCAAACCATTTTCGCGAGCATCCCCATGGAAGCCTGCTACCTCGAACAAAATGAATACAAACCCTGGCCGCGCGCCAAGGCTTATGAGGTGGTCGCGCACGGCTGCATCCAGACGCAGCTCGCGCTGCCCTGGGGTGGATTTCCGCACCCCGTTTGGTTTAAGAATCATCCACAAATCGCGAATGTGAAAACTCTTGGTGGCCTGCTCGACCGGCAAATCATGGAAACCGTGGCCGCCACGGAAAAGCATTTCGAGGAAAAAATCCGTCCTTTGCCCAAGCAGGAACAGGAGAAGCAACTCGCAGCCATGGCAAATTCCGTGCAAGCAGGGACGCCGCCGCGCGAAAATACGCGGGTGCATCGAACCATCGACGTTGTGTTGGGCCGCGGGAGCATGAACTCCGTGCAATGCACCATGTTTGGCACGTGCGCCTACCGCACAACCGGCTTGGTGCAGGCGTTTGCGGCGCATCATCTGGCCTATGCCGCGCCGCGCAAAGTGGGATTTGCGTCGCCGTGCGAAGCCTTCGGGCATCGCGAACTGCTTCAGACGCTCGAGAATTTCGGCCTGTCCCGGGCCAAGCTTAGTTCCTAAAAGGGCCGCGCGAATGCGAGCGATCGATTATTTCGACAAGGGAGCGGAGGCCTTTCCCGACCGCATCGCGATCAACGATCGCGCCACGCAATACACCTATCGCGAGGCCCTCGCAGCCAGCCACAAAATCGCGCGCGCGATGTGGACGCGCGGACTTCGCGGGGAAGAGCGCGCGGCGATTTTTTCTCCCAACGACGCCCGAATCCTGCTCTGCATGCTGGGCATAATGCGGGCGGGCGGCGTGTGGGTTCCCGTGAATCATAGGAACGCGCTGGATGCCAACGTCCAATTCTTGAACTATTCCGGAACGTCCTGGCTTTTCTATCACAGCAGCTTCCGCGAACAAGTTCGCGAGATGAAAGCGCTCTTGCCTTCGTTAAAGTACTTCGTTTGCCTCGACGCGGAAAATGACGGCGACGCGCCACTGGAATCCTTCGTGGCGCAAGGCGGCGAGGGCGGAGAAATTGACTGGGCCGATCCGCGCGGGAATATCGACCGCCTGGTGGGCCTTGTGCCAACGGGCGGGACGACCGGGCCGGCGAAAGGCGTGATGGTAACAAGCCTGTCGTGGGGCACGATGGTGGAAACCGCGAATCTGTGCTTGCGCTGTGACGACGTCGCGCCGGTCTGCTTGAGTACCGCTCCGCTTTCCCATGCCGCAGGAGTTGTGGCGTTCGCGATGTTCGCGATGTGCGCGACCAACGTGGTGATGCCGGCTTTCGACGCGCTGGAGGTTTTGCAAAACATCGAGCGCTATCACGTGACGCACATTTTTCTGCCTCCCACCGCCCTTTACACCATGCTGGCGCATCCTCGATTGCAGGAGTTCGATTACTCGAGCTTGCGAAGAATGCTAATTGCTGCCGCGCCGGTCTCAGCGGACAAATTGAAAAAGGCGGTACAAGTTTTTGGCCCTTGCGTGTGCCAGTCCTACGGGCAGACGGAATGTCCCATGTACATGACCTACCTGGATACGGAAACGGTGGCGGCCGCCGCGGCCGGCGATCACCAAGAACGCTTGCGAAGCTGCGGCAAGGCAACTCCAGCAGTGCGACTGGCCGTCATGGATGATGCCGGGAATCTCTTGCCGCCGCACAAAACCGGAGAGATTGTGTCACGCGGAGCGCTGGTCTCGGGTGGCTACTACAACTTGCCGCAAGCCACGGCAGAAATCCGCACGTTTGGTTGGCATCACACCGGCGACGTGGGCTACCGGGATGAGGACGGATTTTTCTACATCGTGGACCGCAAGAAAGACATGATCATCACCGGCGGCTTTAACGTATATTGCGCGGAGGTGGAGTCGTGCGTGATGGAGATTCCCGAGGTGCGCGATTGCGCGGTGATTGGCGTGCCAGATGAAAAATGGGGCGAAGCGGTAAAGGCCATCGTGGTCCTTCGCGGTGAAGAGCCGCGGGGCGAGGAAGCCATTATCGCGCATTGCAAAGCGCGGCTGGGCAGCGTGAAGTCGCCGAAATCCGTGGAATTTTGGCACGAAATTCCAAAAACGCCCGCGGCCAAGACCGATAAAAAGGCCATTCGGAGCCGGTATTGGGCCAAGGTGGATCGCGCAGTGAATTGAGCTGATGCGCGGTGGAGGCTGAAATCGTCACGATTTTGCGAGTACCGAAATCCGGCGGCATCCCGACCACCAAGGCGCGGGTAGTGCGCTGGTTCAAGAAGGAAGGCAGCAAGGTCAAGCAAGGCGAGCCAATCGTCGAATTGGAGACCGACAAGGTGAATTACGAACTCGATTCGCCTGCGGGGGGCGTGCTGTTGAAAATTGTCGCGGCGGTCGATGTGGAAGTGCCCGTTGGCGATCCGCTGGGCTGTATCGGCGAAAAAGGGGAAGCTCTGCCCGAGTTTTGAAACGAGGAGAAGGGCGATGGCCAAGAAGAAAGCGCTGACGAAGGATCAGCTCAAATGGATATACACGCAAATGGTGCGCATCCGGGAGTTTGAGACGCGGGTGAAGCGCACCTTTGTCGAGCATCCCGGCGTGATTCGCGGCCACACGCATCTCGGAGACGGCGCGGAGGCCACCATCGTTGGCGCCCTGGCGACGCGGGAGAAAAACGACCTGGCCATGCCCAGCTATCGCTGCCACGGTTATCCGCTGGTGCTGGGAACTTCGCCGCGAAAAATGATGGCGGAAATTTACGGGCGAAAAGACGGGCTTTGCGGCGGCTTCGGCGGTTCGATGCATTTGGCCGATCCCGAGCATCACTTTCCCGGCACTTCGGGAATCATCGGACAGGCCATCACGCACGCCACGGGAGCAGCGCTGACGGCGCAAGTGAAGGATACGGGGCAAGTGGTGTACTGCTTTTTCGGAGACGGCGCGACCAAGCAGGGAGCGTTTTTCGAATCGTTGAATTTGGCCGCGGTGTGGAAACTGCCCATCGTTTACATCCTCGAGAACAACCACTACCAGGCTTACACGCATGTCAGCCTCGAAGACGCGAATTACATCGCCGGAGATCCACTTTCGAAAAAGGCAGAGGCGTTCAGCATTCCGGGCGTGACGGTGGACGGCACCGACCCGCTGAAAGTCTATGCGGCAGTGCAGAAAGCTGCCGAAAGAGCCCGCAGCGGGAAAGGGCCGAGCTTGATTGAAGCGAAGTTCCACCGCTTGAGCGCACACGGCAACGCCATCACCGTGCCACCGGTTCCGACGCAGTTCCCGGAACACGAAGCGGTGGAAGTGTACGGAAAGAAATCGGAATTCGCGGCGGCGGTGAAGAACGACCCGATTCCGCGGTTTCGGGCTTCGCTCCTGCGGAAGGGCATTCTCAAAAATACCGAAGCACAGCAGATTGAAGAAAAAGCGCGCGCGGAAATGGAAGATGCCGTGCAGTTTGCGCTGGCCAGCCCGGCTCCCGCAGGCGCGGAAGCGGTCAAGCACGTGTACGCGTAGGGAGGAGGAATCATGGCGCGCGAGATGATGTACGGCGAAGCGATTGCCGCAGCCATCATGGAAGAGATGGAACGCGACTCCAGCGTTGTGTTTTATGGCCAAAATCTGGCGATGACCGAGCGCGATCCTTTTTTGCGAAAGTTCGGGAAGAAACGCGTTCGCATCGCGCCGATCTCGGAAACCGCGGAGACGGGAGTTGCCGTGGGCGCAGCAATGACCGGACTGCGCCCGATCGTGGAATTGTGGATGAGCGAGTTCATGCTGGTGGCATTCGATGAGCTGATCAATGAAGCGCCCCGGTTGCGCTACATGTCGGGCGGGCAAGTGAAAGTGCCGCTGGTATTCAAGGCGGGCTACGGTTTTGCGGCGGGGTGGGCGGGACAGCACTCGAATTGCGTCTATCACACCATGATGGGAATTCCCGGGCTAAAAGTGGCGCTGCCCTCGACGGCTGCCGACGCAAAAGGGCTGATGGCTGCGGCGAT
This sequence comes from Candidatus Acidiferrum sp., assembly GCA_035623215.1. Lineage (GTDB taxonomy): Bacteria > Acidobacteriota > Terriglobia > Acidiferrales > UBA7541 > Acidiferrum. Next base: position 104,037 of record DASPTW010000042.1, on the reverse strand, counting down.
TCGCGACGACAACCCCGTCGTTTATCTACACCACTACATGCTGACGCTGGACAAGGAGTTGGTGCCGGAAGGCTCGTTTGTGATTCCGTTTGGGGTTGCGGCCCTCAAGCGCGCGGGGACGGACGTAACCATTGTCGCTACCGGATGGATGGTGAAGAAATCGCTGGCGGCGGCAGAAATGCTGGCCGAGCAGGGCATCAGCGCGGAAGTGATTGACCCGCGGACGCTCGCGCCGCTGGATATCGAGACGATTCTCAAATCGGTGAAGAAAACGGGCCGGCTGGTGCTGGTGGATCAAGCGACGCGGCATGCTTCGGCGGCAGCCATTATTGCGGCCGAGATGGCTGAGCATGGGCTCAAGGCGTTGAAGGCGCCGGTGAAATTCGTGACCGCGCTGGACACGTCGATTCCGTTCAGCGAGCCGCTTGAAAATTACGTGTTGCCCAATGAAGAAAAAATTGTGGCGGCGGTGAAATCCGTGGTGGCGAAGCAGGCAGCGACGGTTTAGCCGTGCTCGCGCGGCGCCTGCAGAATAAAGGAGCGGAGGCATCGCGCGGCTCGTAGATCATGATTCTGCAACTGAACCATTTGCACCGGAAGCCGGCCGCGAGCACCACGCAGGAAGTGGTGGACACGCTTTATGCGCTGTTGGAAGAGGGCCGGCTCGAACGGGAACAATTTGCGCGGCTGAGAGTGCATCTGGATTGGATCCAGTACCGGCAGAATTTTCGGGAATGCGTCATGGCGATAGGATCCACAAGCGATCCCCGCAGCGAATGCTCTTCGCTGGAAGTGCATATCGACATGCGGCAAGTGACCCCGGGCGCGCTGCGCGACGCGATCCTGCGCGCGATGCCGAGCAGCGATGTGCCCGCGCCGGCGCAGGATGCGGTGTTTCTCGAAGAGTTTCGGTCATTTCGGGAGAGCATCGCGTGGGGATTTAACCGGCTCTACTGGCATCGCCTCGCTGAATGGGAAGAGTTCACGGGGCGCGGCTACGAACAGGCGCTGCCGGGAGGGAAGTCGGACGCGAATCATCCCGCAGCGGTAGCGGATTGCGTTGCTGATTTTTGGACGCTGCTGCGCGATTTGGAAAGTCGCAAGCAATTGCCGGAAGAAATTTTCGTGCTGGAAATCGGCGTGGGGATGGGGAGGCGCGCCGGCCTCTGGATGGATCGCTTTCGCGCGCTCGATGCGGAGCGAGGAACGAAATACTATCCGCGGCTGAGATTTTTGTTGGGCGACTATTCTTTGGCGACCCTGGAGCGATCGCGCCCCGTAATGGAAAATCATCTGGAGCTGTGCAGCTTCGTCGTTTTGGATGCTCTCAATCCGCTGAAGAATCTCGCCTTTCTGCGGCACAAAGTCTTGCACATCCACCTGACGAATGTGTACGACAACTTGCCCGACGAAGAGTTTGCGCGCAGAGAGGGGCAGCTTTACGCCGTGCAAGTGCGCGCGTACATTCCCCCGCCGGATGCGGCGCGAATCAGCGGCGAATTCCAGATTCCCGCGGCGGATATTCCGCGAACTGTGCACCGCTTGCTCGAAGGCGGGCCGGACTATCTCGCAGACCGCAAGCGCGGGCTGGCGTTCTGGCAAGAAGTTTGGCAGGCCATGCGGCTTGAGGAGCGGCTAGTCAGCCTGGACGATTTGCCGGATGTCGCGTTGCCCACCGGGCTGCATCAGGAGCAGTTGGAGGAAGCGTTGGAAGGGGCGCCGAGCGACGTGCGCTTTCACATGAGTTCTGGGGCGCTGGAAAGTTTTCAGAACACCGTTCCGTTGCTCCATCCGCGCGGCTTTCTCCAAGTGCAGGATATTTTTGTCACGAATTTCAACGAGTACCGGCTGGGATTTCATGGACCCGGGAAGTTGGACGGCTCGATTGTGAATTGGGTGAATGGCGTGCTGCTGCGCGAAGTCGGCGAACGCGCGGGATATGACGTGCACTTTGCGCCGTTTCATTACCGCCCGGGTTCGCGCACATCGGTTCTTTATACGACGCAGCGGGAGTAGAAGTGATGGAACTTCCGATTCTTCCTACCACGGTGGTTGGCAGCTACTCGATGCCGGGGTGGCTCGAGCGGCTCAAAACAGAATACTACGCGCGGCGCATCAGCCGCCGGGACCTCGACGAGATTCACGACACTGCGGTGAAAGCCGCCATCAAGGATCAGGAGATGGCCGGTCTCGACATCATCAGCGATGGAGAGCTGCGCCGCGACAATATGATTGATTACTTCGCCGAGCGGCTTCCCGGCGTGCAAATCGACCACGCCACCAAGAAGTTTCACTACGATCTTTACGACAGCAAAGTGCAGGGCAAACTGCCCATTGGGCCGCTAGGGCTGGTCGACGATTTCAAATTCCTGCGCGCGAACACGGAAAGGGAAACAAAGTTCTGCATCACCGGCCCGCACACGCTTTCGAAGCGCATCCGCAACGAGCACTATCCCAGCGAGCAGGAGTTCGCCATGGATCTTGCGCGCGTGATGAATCCCGAGCTGAAAGCCATCGCGAAGGCCGGCGCTCATTTCATCCAAGTTGATGAGCCGTACTTTTCCGGTTTTCCCGAGGATTTTGAGTGGGGCGTTAAAGCGTTGAACTTGCTCGTGGACGGAGTCGAGGCCAAAGTCGCCGTGCACATCTGCTATGGCAATCGCTACGGCAAGCCATCCTGGGAGGGAAGTTATGAGTATTTGATGCCGGGGATTCTCGATGCCCATGTGCAGCAAATAACGCTCGAATTCGCGCGGCGAGGCGGCGAGGACCTCGAGATATTTCGCGAACTTCCGCCGCGATTCGAATTGGGCATCGGTGTGATTGACGTGAAAACGCAAGCCGTCGAGACGCCGGATCTTGTCGCCGAGCGTATTCGTAAGGCGCTGGAAGTGATTCCCGCGGAGCGCTTGTTTGTTCTGCCCGATTGCGGCTTGCTCCACCTTTCGCGCGATGTTGCGTTTGCCAAGCTGGCCGCTATGGTCGGGGGCACGCATTTGGTTCGCAAGGAATTGAAGCACTAATGTGATTTCTGCAAATCCACTCCGGGAATCTCTGAACGCCGGGCGATTCTGCTACGTCGTCGAACTTGTAGCCAGCCGCCTGACGCGCGAAGCGCGCCTGCTCGAAGTGGCTTCCAATTTGGGCCAGGTTCCAGGAGTCGTTGCGGGTAGCATCACAAGCTATGCGGGCGGTGCATTGGGACACGATCCGGTTCGCGTAGGTACGGCAGCGCGGGCGCGTGGGCTCACTCCCAACATTCATCTCACTTGTGTTGGCCGCGACAGGTTATCCGCGTGGCGTACGCTTGAAGATCTAAGCGCGCTCGGCATCGAAAATGTCCTCGCGTTGACTGGCGATTACCCGAAAACCACTACTCCCCAGCCCCCAGAAGCGGTGTACGACCTGGACTCCGTGCAGCTCGTGCGCCTCATCGATGAAGCACGTCAGCGAGGAATGCCGTTCTGGATTTCCGTTGCCGTTTCTCCGTTCAAGTACACGGAGCCGGATTGCGCTTACCAATATTTGAAGCTCCAGAAGAAAATCGCGGCGGGCGCGGATTGCGTAATCACCCAGCTTGGGTACGACATGCAGAAATTCCGCGAGCTGAAGCGATACATGGATGGGCACGCCATTCGCCGGCCGGTTCTTGGAAATGTTTATATCCTGGGCGGCAAGGCGGCAGAAAAAATGTCCAAAGGCGAGCCGCCGGGGTGTTGGGTTTCGCCGGAGCTGCTGGAAAAAGTTCGCTCCGAGATCAATGTGGCCGACACGGCCAGAGTTGCGCGGCTGGAACGCGCCGCACGGATGGTGGCGGTTATCCGGGGTCTCGGCTATGCGGGAGCCTATCTCGGTGGCGACCACCAAGCCGATCATGTTCGATGGATCATCCGGAGATCGGAAGCATTGAGCCCTCGATGGGAAGAACTGGAGCAAGAGTTCAACTACTCGCCCAAGAATGGTTTTTACTTCTTTAAGTCGCAAGTTGCCGCGCCCAAGAAGCTCGGAATTGTTCCGCGCCTGCTCGATGCCATGGGGCGGATTTTTCCGGTGAATCAAAAGGGTGCGCTGCGGAATCTTCTGGTTCGCTTGTTTCGAATCGCGGACAAAAAGCCCACGCTCTCTCACGCCATCGAGCGATTCGAATTTGCGATCAAATTGCCTTTGTTCGGCTGCCAAACCTGTGGAAATTGCGTTTTGAGTTACATGGAATACGTTTGTCCGCAAACTTGCCCCAAGAATCTTCGCAATGGCCCCTGCGGCGGGACGAGCAATGGCCACTGCGAAGTCGAAGACAAACCGTGCATCTGGGTGGGCGTTTACGAACGCGCAAAAGCCGCCGGCCGCATCGACGATTTACAAATCTACGTTCCGCCCCCGCGCCGCGATTTGAAGCGCACCAGTTCCTGGATCAACTATTTTCTTGGGCGCGACAGTCGCCCCGGAAACTTCATTCCGCTTGCCGAGCTCTCTTCTCCGCCGCGAGCCGGCATCGAGCAACTCGCTTCGAACGCTGGGGTAATTCGAACGCCGGACCCCGAAGAATCCGTGGCCAAAGGGGGTGCCGATCGCCGATGAATACAAGAAACGGAATCCTGAAGATCTTTGACCGTTCACAGAGCTGCGATGGCGTCACCATGCGCGGACTGTCGCTGGTGCCGCTTCCCGCACCGCCGACAGCCGCCGCACCAAGCGCCGCGGCCCCAGCGCGTTCCGCAGCCTGCCGCAATTCTTCTTTTAGGCCCAGGAAGAATCCGGTTGCGCGATATTCGCACGAATGCCCGATTAAAGGCTTGACAACCGGCGGGGGAGAGCGATAGACCTTCCCCCACCGGGGTGTATTCAGAATCTGACGTTTGGGGATTAACAGTTCGAATCGTTTCCATAATTTCCATAAGGGGTGAAACATGGCGCGACGCTTCTCTCTTTTGACTTTGCTTGGGATCGTGATTCTCGCAGCTTGGGGGAAACCTTCCTATTCGCAGGTGGGCGCCAGCGGCGCCCAGCTTAATGGAACGGTGCGCGACGCCAGCGGGGGCACCGTCGCAAGAGCCAACATCACTTTGCGGGAGTTGAACACGAACCGCACGGCTTCTGCGGTGACGAACGAGAACGGTTTCTACGCGGTTCCAAACCTTACCCCCGGAAGATATGAATTGACGGTGGAGGCTTCTGGGTTCGCAAAGGTTACGCAAACCGGGATCGTTTTGACGGTGGGGCAAACGGCAACGCTCGACGTGACCCTCAAGGTGGCTTCCGGGACAGAAAAAGTGGTGGTCACCACGGAAACGCCAGTGATCGAGCCGACCAAGACGGAGATTAGCCAGGTCGTTGAAACCCAACAGATCGATTCACTGCCCATCAGCGGCCGGCTGTTCACGGATTTTGCCCTCCTTACCCCTGGAGTGGCCACGAGCCGGACCAGCCTGGGCACGACTTTCACGGACTTTGAGACGTCGCAAATTTCTTTTGGCGGCATGCGCTCGTTCAGCAACGAGGTAACGGTGGACGGCGCGGATTTCGTCAGCATGCTCACCGGCGTGCAACGCTCCACGCCGCCGCAGGAGTCGGTGCAGGAATTCCGCGTGGTGAACAACAGCTTTGGCGCGGAATACGGGCGCGCAGCAGGCGGAATCGTCAACATCGTGACCAAGCCCGGGACCAATGATTTGCATGGCTCCGTCTATGAGTATTTGCAGAATAACGCCACCGACGCGCGGTACATGCTCCAGCCCGCGCCTCTGCCCCATGAATTGCGGCAGAATCAATTCGGCGGCACGCTCGGCGGCCCCATCCAAAAAGACAAGACCTTCTTCTTCGCCAATTATGAAGGCAAGCGGCGCGCTGAGTCGCCGGTTTATCCGCCCGATCTCATCAATAATTTGCAGCTTATCGATGATGCCAAAGCATTGATGGGCTTGGCACCGGAAGGGTGCGCTACGGGGCTGAGCCAGTGCAATGGCACGGACATTAGCTACCTCGATGGTTTCTTGAAGACTACGAACGATGACTGGGGTTTCGTCCGGCTGGACCACCAGATCAACCTTAACAATCACCTGGGAGTTCGCTACAACGTAGAGGATACAAGATTGACGGGCGCGCTGGTAGGGCAGACGCTCGACGGCGGCGGGATTGGAGTTCCGAGCGGCGGGCGAGACCTGTTCATCCGCGATCAATCGATTTTCGGCACGCTCGATTCTTCGCTGAAATCCAACCTTGTGAACACGGTGTTGGTTCAGTGGGCCCGGCGGCATTACAACTTCCCTGGCATGACCGGCCAACCCGACTTCAGCATCACGAACGATTTGGAACTAGGCCATAACTTTGGAACTGATGACAGGAAGTACGAGAGCCGCATACAGTTTTCAGACTCGATTTCCTGGGTCAAGGGCAAGCACGTGTGGAAGTTCGGCTTTGACGGCAATTACCTTAAGGACCTCGATAACTTTCCAGGGTTTACGCCAGTGCGAGCAATCGTACCGAGTTCACCGGGACTCGGCTGCTTCGCGGCTTTCGCTGCGTTTTACAACTCTAAATTGCCCACTCCGGCCCCAGTGCCGGCGGATGTGGCTGCAGCCGCTGCGCCCGCTGGGGGGTGTCCCGTTCTTGGGGATAATGGGGTTGTGTTCACGTACGCAGGCACTCCGCTTCCAACCGATCCGACGTTTACCAGCGGCAAGCCGCTTGTCACTGCCACGAACAATCCGCTTAACACCTCGACGTGGGCGAACGCTTATCAGCCCTCGCTATTCAACAACTACAGTCACGTGATTAACCATGGCTACTGGGCGGGATTTGCCCAAGATCAGTGGCGCATCACCCACAAGCTGGCTCTGAATTATGGCTTGCGGTGGGAATTCGAGTCGGGCTTGTCCCAGTATGTAGCCCCTGATTATGGCGGGTGGCAACCACGAGTGGGCCTCGCCTACTCCCCGGACTCCAAGACTGTGATTCGCGCTGGTTTCGGTATGTTTGACGACCGCTACAACTTGACCTTCTTCTTCGTTCCGAATACGCAGAAAGTGGCTCCGGGCTATCTCTGCGGAAATCATCCGACGGCGGCGATAGCCGCCGCTTGCACTGCGGCTGGGATCTTGGCGCAGAACCTTCCCAATCTTGAGTCTAATCTGGGACAGGCCAACCAGGGCTACCAACTGTTTGGGTTCCCGGCGTCCCAAGGAGCGGCGGCCATCGCTGCAGAAATTATCGCAACGGGTGGCTATGACGCCGTCGAGAACAAGGCGGGAGTGATTTCAATGTCCGGCACGTGCTTTTTGAACGGTGCGTGCGGTGTAGGCGAAGGAGGAATGGAGCACAACAGCAAGATCCCCTATTCCGAACAGGCCAGCTTTGAAATTGACCGGCAGCTTGGAGGCGGGTTTGCCCTCAACCTCGGTTATCAATTTGTTGGTGCGCACAGGCTGGTTCGGGGAGGAAACATCAACATACCGTGCCCGGTGGGCACGACGAAGTCGGGGCCACCTACCGACCCCCTGGCGCTTCCGGTCCCCACAGCGCCTGGAGAGTGGGTGCCCGGACTGGTCAACGCCGATGGAACACTCTCGGCTTGCACGGGCGCACCAACGCTTGGCACGGGTGCGCTGGCGGGTTTAGGGCCTTTCTTTGGCGGCGCTCTCAATTCCGGCCTGCAAACGATCAGTGCAGGGCTCATGGACTACAACAATGACGTAGCCAAAGCCGCCTACCACGGCCTGACGGTTTCGGGCCGGGAGAGAATCGGCGGGCACTTTAATCTAACCGCCAACTATACGTATTCGCACACGCTCGATAACGGGAATTTCACTACGTTCATCAACCTTCCCGTGAACCAATTTGATTACTCCGACGAGCGTGCCAACTCCAACCAGGATGTGCGCCACCACTTTGTGACCAACTTTATCGCAACCGCGCCGGAGAAGAGCTTCCTCCGGTATTTTTCATTCAGCAGCATCATTACTGTGCAATCCGGGCGGCCTTTCACGATTTTCTATGGGAACAATACGCTCCAAGACGTCGCCGGCGTAGCGACCGACCGCGTTGGAGGCGCCCCATTCAGCTCCGGGTGTCCTTCCGTTACCAATTGCCAGACGATGATCCCCAGGAACACCTACATCGGCGATCCGCTGCGCACCTGGGATCTACGCGTGGGGCGAACTATCCATCTGCGTGAAGGGAAGAAGCTGGACTTGACGATGGATGCGTTCAACGTATTGAATCGCGCCAACGTGGATGAGGTAACTTCTGTGTACGGTTCACCGGTCTTTTGCGGCAATGCCATTCCCCGCCATTACAAAGACGCAACAACCCTTGCCATCGAGCAAGGGGTGGGGTCCACGGCTTGCCCAGTGGCGACGGGCGCCGGCGCGATAGTCATTCCCGGTATCGGGAGTCTCGCTCCCACGCCGATTACCAGTTCGCTGCCGACATGCGGCTTTGCTCCAACTTGTCCTGCTGTGAGTCTGTTTATTCCAGCTTTGCCGAATGGCACCTTCGGTCTGCCCAGAACCATGCTGAACCCGCGGCAGCTTCAGTTCGCGGCCAAGTTTACTTTCTAAGAACCGCTGGAAAACGCTATCCGTCGTATTTCGAGCGTAGCGGGGAACCTTCATGCTTCGAGAACGAAGGAAGAGAGGTTCCTCGCTGTTCTGGAGATTTGACCGGAGCGCGAAAGTGCAGCTTCGCTCCTGATGGAACTCACAAACCTTCCGGCTGCCGAGAACTTGCTGGCTGGCCGTTCGAATCGCTGAGACGAAGTTTGAATATTCTGTTAGCCGTAGCATTCAACATTCCGGGGAGTAGTGTTGATGGCGGTTTTCGTACTGGTGCATGGTTCCTGGCATGAGGGAAGCGCCTGGAAAGAAGTTATTCGCGAACTGGAAGCGCGCGGGCACAAAGCATTCGCGCCGACGGCGGCGGGGTACGGAAAAGGCGCTGACAAGAACGTGACCCACGCGAAGTGCGTGCAATCTCTCGTCGAATTCATCGTCAAGAATTCCCTGACGGATTTCATTCTCGTGGGCCACAGTTTTGGCGGAACGTTTATTTCGAAAGTCGCGGAGGCTGTCCCGGAACGAATCAGGCGCCTGGTTTTTCAAAACGGCTTTGTCGTGCGCGATGGCCACAGCGTCATGGACGAGTCACCTCCGGCCACGGCTGCGCTTTTTGAGCGGATGGCCAACGAATCGCCGGACAAGTCGTTTCTCCTGCCGTTTCCCGTGTGGCGCGAAGCGTTTATCAATGATGGCGATCTGGAAGCGGCCAAGCGCACTTACGCATTGCTCTCGCCGGAACCCCTTCAGCCCTCCAAAGACAAGCTAGACTTGAAAGATTTCTATTCCTTGGACATTCCAAAGAGTTATATAAACGCCACCGAAGATATCGCCTTGCCTCCGGGCGAATGGGGCTGGCATCCGCGGATGTCGAACCGGCTGGGGCTTTACCGCTTGGTGCAAATGTCAGGAAGCCACGAGGTGATGTTCACGAATCCCTCGGGGCTCGCGGAGAAAATCATTGAGGCGGGGCGCGACTAGCGCGTGCTCGGTTCTGCAAATTCATGAGGCCATTGTGCTAACTGCGGACATCGACATCGGTGGAACCCTGACGGATGGAATTTTCATTGATGGGCCGAAACTGGTGTGCGTAAAGGTCGACACGACGCCGCATGACTTGACGGTTTGCCTGTTTGATTGCCTGACGCAGGGCGCAGCGCAACTCGGGTTCGCGGATATCGATGAATTTCTCGAAAAGCTGGAACTGATTCGCTGGTCGACGACGATCACGTCCAATGTGCTGGCGGAATTTCGCGGGCCGCGAATCGGTTTGCTGATTTCTCGAGGCCACGAGAAGGATTTGTACGGCGATGCTCCCAGGAGCATGGTGCTGGATCGCCTTCTCTTCGAACGAGATGTGATTGGAATCGACGAGGGCGCGAGCGATACGGAAATCATGAATGGGGTACGGTCGCTCCTGGAAAGTGGAGTCCGGCGTATTTGCGTGAGCTTGAAGGGCGCGCAGCGCAGCCCCGAGCGCGAGATTCGAATCAAACGCATCATCGATCAGCAGTATCCCGATCATTTTCTTGGATCGGTGCCCGTGTTGGCGGGGAGCGATATTTCGAAAAGCGCCGACGATGCCACGCGCACGTATTGCGCGATCATCAACGCGTACACGCATGGGGCTCTCGCCGCGACGCTGTTCAAAGCCGAGGACGACTTGCGCGAAGGGCACCGCTACATGGGCACGTTTCTGGTGAGCCATATTAATGGAGGCGTTGCGGGAATTGCCAAAACCAAGGCCATCGACACCATCGAGTCCGGGCCGATCCTGGGAATTCACGGAAGCGCGCATCTTGCGAGGGCGTACAAGGTCAGCAACGTCGTCGCTCTGGACGTCGGCGGCACCACTGCCAAGGTGAGCGTGCTGCGCGACGCGGCTCCGGTGCAGCGAAATCCGTCCGATTTCTTTGGCATCCCCGTGAAAATTTCGCTGCCGTATTTGCGGTCGATCGCGCTGGGCGGCGGCAGCGTGGTGAAAGTTTCTCCGGACGGCAAACCGGGCGAGATTGCGCTTGGCCCGGAGAGCATGGGTTCGCTGCCGGGTCCCGCATGCTACAACCTCGGCGGCGATAAAGCCACGCTGACCGATGCGTTCGTTGCCGCCGGGCTGATCAACCCGGATTATTTTTTGGGGGGAACGAAACCGATTGATTTGAAGACGGCGCAGAGCGTGGTGGAAGAGCTGGTTGCGCAGCCTTTGCACATTTCTCTGGATGAGGCGTGCAGGAAAATCATCGGCGCGGCGTTCGAATCGGTAGCCAATCTGATTGTGGCTTCGAGCGCTGAGTTTGGTGGAGGAATTGACGGGCATTCGCTATTTGCCTATGGGGGCAACGGCGGACTCTTTGCCTGCGGCGTGGCCGAAAAGGCCGGCGTGCAGCAGGTCTATTTCTTCGATCTGGGTCCAGTGTTCAGTGCGTTCGGCTCTTCAGTTTCGGATATTTCGCACGTTTACGAGCGCGCGCTTCCGGCCGCGGAGATTTCAGAAAAAGACTTTGGCATGCTGAACCAAATTTTGGAAGAGATTCGAGCCGACGGCCGAAGAGATCTCCTGGGGGAAGGAATCAAGCCGGATGGGATCGAGGATTCGATCGAGTTGGACATTGCCCTTCCTAGACAGACTGCAGTGACGGTGGACTATCCGGAAACTTCGTTTTGCGATTTCAAGACACTGCGCGAATGGTGCGCGCGCAAAACGGGAATAAACGGAGAGCGCATCGCGATTGAATTGATGCGCGTCAAGATTAGGAAGGCCATGCCCAAGCCAGTGTTTGCCATGGAGGGCGTGCAAGGAAGCGATTCCACGCATGCGCTCAAGGGAACCAGAAAAGTTGCGTGGGGAAATTCGAATAGCGAAGCGAAGATTTACCGCTGGGAGGCTTTGCAACCCGGCAATCGCGTCACCGGGTGTGCTGTGCTGGAGGGCGCAAACAGCACGTATTTTGTTCCGGAAGGATGGACGATGGTCATCGATGAATACGGTAATGCGAAAGTAAATCGAGGATAGCGAATGTCATCGGAAAACCGCATCCGCGTCACGGAATATCTCGACTTGGATTTGGACCGCGAGCGCTGGCTCTGCAACCGCTGCGGCCGAGACATCGGGCCGGCGCGCGAGAATTACAAAAAGGGATGCTTATTGCACGACCGCGATCCACGAGAGATTCATCCGCCGATTGTCTCCGGTGAATTTAACTTTTCCCCGGACCCGCTGTGGGTGCGAATCGTGGAGATTTATTGTCCCGGTTGTGGCACGCAGATCGAAACGGAATATCTGCCGCCAGGACATCCCATCACTTGGGACATTGAGTTCGACTTGAACAGCTTGAAAGAACGCTTGAGAAGCGGTGAGTTTGTGATTCGCGCGCAGCGCATCGAGGCCGCGCAATGAATTCCATCGACATCGATGTCGGGGGAACGTTCACCGACCTGGTTTTGAATTTCGGCGGGAAAACGCTGATCAAGAAATCGCCCACGACTCCCTATGACCTTTCCGTTTGTTTTTCCAAAGTAATCGAAGAAGGTGCAAGCGCGCTCGGTTTGAAGATGGAAGAGTTGCTGCCTTCGGTCGACATGATCCGCTACTCGACGACGATTGCGATGAACCGGTTGATTGAGCGAAAAGGGCCAAGGCTTGGTTTGATAACGACCGAAGGTCACGAAGACGTCGTGTTGATCGGGCGAGGCGCACAGTGGATTGACGGCACGCGCGTGCAGGAAAGAAGAAATCTAGCGATCCAGAAAAAACCGGATCCGCTGATTCCACGCGACATGATCGTCGGAGCAAAAGAGCGCGTCGATTCGCGCGGGAATGTGATCCGGCCTCTCGATGAAGACGATTTGCGGGCCAAAGTTCGGTACTTGGTGAATCGTGGGGCGCGCGGCTTTGTCGTTTCGTTGCTGTGGGGGTTTCTCAATTCCGTTCACGAGAAGCGCGTGAAGGAAATTATTCGCGACGAGTACAAGGAATTTCACATCGGCTATTTGCCGGTTGTTCTGGGGGGCCAGGTGGTGGGAAAGCTCGGCGAATACGAGCGCACGCTGGCGGCGATTCTCGATGCGTATTTGCAGCGCTCCATGCAAATCGAACTGTCTGCGATGTGGGATAAGCTGCGCGAGCGCGGCTACAAGAAGCCTCTGCTGATGATTCAAAGCTCGGGCGGAATCGCGGAAGTGTTTCGCACTACCGCGAGCCGCACGTTCAACAGCGGGCCAGTTTCCGGATTGATGGGCGCACATCACGTCGCGAAGACGCTTGGCTACCACAACGTGATCATGACCGACATGGGCGGCACGAGCTTCGATGTCGGCTTGGTGGTGAAAGACAGCGTGCGCAGCTACGACTTCCGGCCGATCATCGATCGCTGGATGGTGGGCATCACGATGATCAAGACGCTGTCAATCGGCGCGGGCGGCGGCTCGATCGCGTGGCTGAACAAGCTGCTGCAAAATCAGCTGCAGGTGGGACCGAAAAGCGCGGGCTCGATGCCGGGGCCGGTTTGCTTCAATCGTGGCGGCAAGGATCCGACGGTGACCGATGCCGACGTCGTGCTCGGCTACATCAATCCTGAATATTATTTTGGCGGGCGCATGCGGTTGAATAAAAACGCAGCGGCGCAGGCGATTCGCGAAAAAATCGCCAAGCCGCTTGGGATCGACATCGAACAAGCCGCGGAGGTGATTCGAAAAATCGTGAACGGCAACATGGCTTCGGCGATCATGAAAGAAGTGCATCTTCGCGGGTACAGTCCGGAAGATTTCGTGTTGTTTGTGGGTGGAGGGGCCGGCGCGACGCACGTCGAGGGTTACAAGGGAGACGTGAGAAAAGCTGTGGTTTTCCATTTTTCGCCGGTGTTTTGCGCGTTTGGCTCGTCGACGATGGACATCATGCACGTCTACGAAGCGTCGAAGAAAATTACGTTGCTCGAACCGGGAACGCAGAAACCAACTGAAGAGTTTTCAGCCTTCAATCGAACAGTAGAAAACCTGGTGGAGCAAGCAAAGCGTGACCTGATTGCCGACGGATTGAATGTGCAGGACGCTACGTTCGTGTTGGAGTTGGATATGCTTTACGGCGGGCAGTTTCATGTGAAGCGTACACTTTCTCCCCTACTAGCGCTGCGGAGCGTCGACGATGTGCGCCTGCTGTGCGCCGCGTTCGAGAAAGAATTCAGCGAAGCGTTCAGCCCGTTTGTCGTCAACCCTGAGGGAGGAGTATTCATCGAAAGCTTCATCCTGAAGGCCATTGTTCCAACTAAGAAAATCGAATTGCCCAAGATGAAGCTGGAAGGAAGCGACCCGGGCGCGGCGCGCAAGGGCGAGAGGCCGGTGTACTGGCCGGGCGACAAGGCGTTTCGAACGACTCCGCTTTTCGCGTATGAATCGCTGCGGCCAGGAAATGTGGTCGAAGGCCCGGCCGTCGTTGAAGGGGAATATACGACGCTGGTCGTGCCCGCGGCTATGACATTTTCGGTGGATGAACGCGGCCTGGGAATTCTGGAAGGCTAAAAAGCGGAACGCAAGGAGACTCATGCCCATACCGACGCTAGCGGAAAAGCTCGCCTGGCTGAAACCCGCGAAAGCTACGGATTACGAAAAGGACTGCGCTAAGAAGCTGCGCGAAGGCGATTACGAAATTGGCGTGCAGATCACGAACGACATTCTGGATGAGGCGATGGAGATTTTCGTGCGGTCTTCGCGCAGCTATTTTGGAGTCTCGGGCGATTCGATGGTGGCGATTTTCACTGCGAACGGAGATTTGATCAACGCGGCGTGCGGGACGTATTTGCACGCCATCATTCAGCCGATCGTAATCAAGTTTATTTTGAAGAATTATTCGGAAAATCCTGGGATTCGCGAAGGGGACATCTGGTACACCAACGATGCGCTGTATGGCGGGATTCACAATCCGGATCAAGTCGCGCTGATGCCCGTTTTTCACAACGGAAAGCTGCTGGCGTGGACTTCGGCGGCGCTCCACACGACGGAAACGGGCGCCGTCGAGCCGGGCGGGATGCCGGTGAGCGCAAAATCGCGTTATGAAGAGGGGCTGAACATGCCCCCGATCAAAATTGCAGAGAATTATCAGATTCGCAACGATTTCTTGGAATTTTATTCAGTGTACGGCCTGCGCGCGCCGGCCATGTTTATTTCGGACTTGCGAGCGCGTTGCACCACGGCCGATCGCGTTCGCGTGCGCTTGATGGAGTTAGTGGAAAGGCGCGGCGAAGAATATCTCATCGGCTTGCTCCGGAAAATGGTCGACACAGCAGAATCCGGCGCGCGACAAAAAATCAAAGCGTTGCCGGAAGGGAAGTTCCGCGCCGTGGTGTTTAATGACGCGATTGGATGGATGCCTGCCTTGGTCCGTGCCTGCAACCTGACGCTCATCAAAAAAGGTGAAAGGCTGATTTTCGATTTTGATGGGACGTCTCCCGAGAATCCGTCGTCTTACAACGTGCACCCGCAAGCCGTCGTCGGCCACATCGCAAACTTCATGTACGAATATCTTTTTCATGACCTGCCGATTTGTAGCTCGACGTTTGCGCCCATCGATTTTCTTTTTCCGCCGAACATCATCTTGAATCCAGACAAATCCGCCGCAACCAGTTGCTGCGTGTACATCGGAATGCAGTGCCGCAATGCCACGCACAATAGTTTTGCGAAGATGGCGTTTTCGAGCGCCAACCTCTGGCAACAGGTCACTGCCGCGCCGGGCAGCCAGCACACAGCGCAAATCTGCGCGGGCCTTTCGCAATGGAAGCTCGCTGTTTCCGACGTGCTTTCATTTTCCTTGAACACACAGGGTCAGGGCGGCCGCGCAGCGACCGACGGCATGGATTCCTATGGATTTGCCTGGTGCGCGTTTGGCCGGGCGCCGGATTCCGAGCAAGTCGAAAGCGAGCTGCCGTTGACCGTGCTGCTGTCGCAACATTGGAAAGATTCCTGTGGGCACGGCCATCACCGCGGCGGCGCCGGAGCGGTGCAGCAGTGGATGATTCATAAAGTCAGCGACATGGTTTCTCTGTGCATGGGCAACGGGAGCAAAGTGCCGCTCGGCCAGCCGCTGTTTGGCGGATATGCATCACCGCCGATTCCAGGAATGAGTGTGCGCAAGCCGGCGCTTCTCGACGACATGAAGAAAGCGGATTCTGAATTGACGATGGATTTGCGCGACATGCTCGATAAAAAGACCGTTCACGGCCAGTGGACCTACGAACTAGTCGCCAGGACGCCCAAGGTCTATCAGGAAGGAGATTTGCTCTTTGGGTTCAGCGGAGGCGGTCCCGGTTACGGGGATCCACTGGACCGCGATCCGGAATCCATCATGGAGGACCTGAAGAAGAACATCATTTCGGATTGGACGGCACAACATATATATAAGGTTGCGTACGACGCAGAACGCCGAAAAGTCGACTCCGAAAAAACGAAGCAGCTTCGCCAAGAAGAAAGGAAAGCGCGGCTGGCGCGCGGCGTGCCGTACGAAAAATTCACGCAAGAGTGGAGCAAGCAGAGTCCGCCGAAGGAAGCGTTGCAGTTTTACGGGACTTGGCCGGATGGAAAGCCCACTGGACCTGTTTTCAGGCCATGACGGATCGAAGTGAATCTCACCGCACGACAGATAGCCAGGAATTTGCTGAATGGGGAGCCGCCGCCTCGCCCGCTGTTGTTGCCAATTGTTTTTGCGCTTGGCGCGAAAGTGGAAAATATCCCGCTAAGCGGATTTCTGAATAATCCGACGAAGATTGTGAACGCTTCACGGCAAATGAGAAGCCATCTGCAAGCGGATGGCGTTGCGTGCTACTTCGACGCGTTTCTGGAAGTCGAAGCCCTAGGTGCAACATTGCAACGGACGTCAGACGACGAGCCGCCGCGAGTCGAGTGGAAGAGCACAGCAAAAGCTGGTGAACTTCCACCGGGGCTCCATTCACCCGAAGAGGCGTCAAAGAACGGACGAATTCCGGTGGCAGTTGAAGTGATTCGCAGACTGAACGCGCTTCCCAATCGCGATTTTCTCCTGATGGCAAGCGTCAGCGGGCCGGTGGCGTTGGCAGGTTTGCTGACACAAACATACAAATGCCAGGACAAAAGCCTTGAGGATTTGCCCGCCCAAGCGCTTGAATTTGCGAGTTCGGTGGCAACGCAAGTGGCGACAACTTTCTTGGAGGCCGGGGCCGACGCCATCTTTATCCATGAACGGATTTCCGTTGGACTCACGGCGAAGATTTGCGAGGAATGGATGAGCCTGCTGTCGCCGACTATCAACGTCACGCGCTTTTATGAGGCTTTACCCGTGCTTCAGCTCGAAGGTGGGGCTAACGCACTCGAAAGCTGGGAGACCATTTGGCGGCAACATTGGGAATCGGTGCTTTGCGTACCGGATTCCGTCGCATCGTCTTCTTCTTTCGCGGGCCTGCTCGGAACTCAATCCGTTCCGTATGGTCCATATGGCGTTACGTTGCCTCTGGAGTTTTTTCTTCCGGACCATCCCGGCAAGGAGGAGCGCATTTTAAACTTTCGCGAAGTCGTAACCCGGACCAAACCTGCTGTCATCACCACAGTCGGAGACGTGCCATTTTCAACAGACATGAAATATTTGAAGAGGGTGTTCGCAGAGATTCCTCGCTCGCATTGAGCGTTCCGGTTAAACTGATCAGACCGAACAATTGAAGGGAAGCAGGGTATGACGGCAAATTCCGAAGGACAGTTCATCGCCTACAACGACATCTGGCTGCTGGATGGCGTGCGCACTCCGTTCGCGGACTACAATGGCATCCTGGGACTAGTGTCACCTATCGATTTGGGAATCAAAGTGGCGCGCGCAGTCTTAGAGCGCGCCACAATTTCCCCGTCCGATGTGGGCGCGGTCATTGCTGGAAGCGTGGCGCAAGCCAGCTTTGATGCGTATGTGCTGCCGCGACACATTGGCTTGTATGCGAATGTTCCAATCGACCGGCCGGCATTGCTGGTGCAGCGCGTGTGCGGCACGGGAATCGAAGCAATCAGCCAAGCGGCGGACGCCATCACGCTGAAAAAAATTGAGCTCGGGCTGTGCGTCGGGACGGAATCGATGAGCCGCAATCCCGTCGCCGCGTTCACGCACCGCAATGGTTTTCGCATGGGGCAAGTCGAGTTCAAGGATTTTCTCTGGGAGGCGCTGCTCGATACGGCTCCGGGCGTCACCATGGGTGAAACCGCCGAGGCCGTGGCCAAGGTGTACAAGATTACGCGTGAAGACGTGGACCGCTTCGCAGAGATGAGTTTTTCGCGTGCCTTGGCCGCACAAAAAAGCTGCTTTCTCTCCGGCGAAATCGTTCCGTTGGTCAGCGAGAAATTCGAGCGCGCCGGCTACAAGCCGCGCGGAATTCAGCTTCCCCGAGAGGTCGAGCAACTTACCGCAGATACTCACATTCGTTCGTCAACCTACGAGACCCTGTCGAAGATTCGGCCGGCATTCGGTGGCGTGCAAACGGGAGGAAACAGCTCTGCCATCGTAGACGGCGCGGCGGCAGCGCTGGTCAGCTCTGGAGTGTATGCGAAATCAAAGAGCATTGAGCCCCTTGCGCGAATCGCGGCAGTTGCGACGGTCGGAGTGCCTCCTGAAACAATGGCAATGGGGCCGGCGCCGGCAATCCGGCGGCTGCTGGATGGCGTGGGCCTCACGCTCGGGCAAATCGACCGCATTGAGATCAACGAAGCGTTCGGGGCACAGACCCTGGCAGTCGTGCGCGAGATGGAAATCGACACAAGTAAATTGAACGTGAACGGTGGAGCGATTGCGATCGGCCATCCGCTGGCGGCAACCGGCATTCGCTTGGCGGTCACGCTTTCACGCGAACTGCGGCGCTCCAAATTGCGCTACGGCATTGCTTCCGCTTGCATTGGCGGAGGGCAGGGCATCGCGCTGCTGGTCGAAAACACGAAGTGAATGACACTTCGCGTAAGGGCTAAGACGCGGCAAAAAAATCAAACACTCGACGAGTGGCGAGTTAAAAGCAGCCGATGGCCGCTCATGTCATCGCCGCGGAGTTCGCGCAAGGCGTTCGTGACAAATTCCGCGGTGACGCGCTTGCGCCAGGTCATGTCGAAGTCGGTGTTATCAAGCGGCTTGGCGATACGCGAAGCGAGTGAAGCAGCCTCGGCGATCGTCTCGTGATTCAAAGCGCGGCCAACCAGGAATTTCGAGGCTTCGGTTGCCAGCAGCGGGAGACAAGCTGCAGAGCCAACAACGATTCGAGCTTCTTCCACCGTGCCGCTCTTGGAAAATCGCGCTGCTGCCGCAACGGACAACACCGGAAAATCAAACGAGCCACGCCGCCGCAGCTTCCAGTACGCGCTCCTCCAGCCGTGCGAGGAATCGAGCAAAACTTCCGTGAGCAACTCATCGGGCCGGCGCTTGCTGTAATGGATGCCGTCATTTTGATAGAGCTCGGCGAGTGGCACTTCGCGCTCGCCGCCATGCGAGACTAGCCGGACGCGCGCGCCAAGGGCCATAAGCGCGGGAGCCGTGTCGGTGGAGGAAACGGCCATGCATTTCGAGCTGCCCGGCGCGACCCAGCAGGTGTCGCCGTCCTTCTTCAAGCAAAAGCCGATGGATTTTCGCCACTCGTAGTTTTGATCGTAATAGTTGCAGCGCGTGTCGAGGCAGAGATTCCCGCCAAGCGTCGCGACGTTGCGGATTTGCGGCGTGGCAACGAAGGAGGCGGCTTGCGCGAGAGCGGTGAATCCGTTGCGGAAGCGCGCATCTGCTGCAATTTCAGAAAGGGTGAGGCAGGCGCCGAGGCGCGAGCCGGAATCGCTCAATTGCAACTGATGCAGTTGCGCGATGTGCCGAAGACTCATCAGCGTTTTCGGAATTTGCTGGCGGCGCTTCATGTTGGGCAGCAAATCGGTGCCGCCGGCGAGCGGCATCGCGTTGCCGCCTTCGCCATCGAGGATGCGCGCGGCCTCTTCTACCGATGCAGGCACGCGAAATTCGAAAAGGGGCAGGCGCATCATGGCGTGAGCACCTTTTCTTTTTGCATTTGGGGTTTGCCATGGTGAACTTCGTTGATGGCGTTGCCATCGCCGCCTTCCCAGGGCGGAGGAACACGCAGCGCTTCCGGCCAATTCACATGCGGGAAATGGTCAGGGCCAAAACGCGGTTCACGCTCAGCCTTCTTTTCGGCGAGCGCTTTCAGGATTTTTTCGGGTGTGATGGGAACTTCGTCGATTCGAACGCCGACGGCGTCGTAAACCGCGTTTGCCACCGCAGGCATGATGGGAAGCAGCGGGCCCTGGCCAACTTCTTTCGCGCCAAACGGGCCGCGGGGATCTGGCTCCTCAATTAATTCGGTAACAACTTCGGGCATATCGAGCGACGTGGGGCTTTTGTATTCGAGGATCGACGGAAACTTGTGCACCAGCGCGTGCGAGAGCCGCTTCGGCAGCCGGCGAAATTTCTGCTCTTCCATCAGCGCTTCGCCCAGGCCCATGTACACGCCGCCTTCTACTTGCCCGCGCACCAGCGTGGGATTCAGCGCACGGCCGATGTCGTGCGCAATCCAGACTCTTGGCACGGTGACCCAACCCGTGGCGGAGTTGACTTCCACTTCGACGACGGCGGCCGAATAGGAATAAGTAGGAGATGGGCCGACGCCGCCGCCTTTGTAGAGAGCGGGCGATTTCGGCGGAGTATACGAGCCGACCGTTCCGATCGTGCCGAACCGTGCTTCCGCCAAGCAAACAGCTTCTGCGAAAGCGACGCCCTTTTCCGGCGCAGCGGAATCGAAAACGCGTTTATTCGCGAAGCGAATTCTTCCTTTGGGAATTTCCAGTTTGATGGCGACAGCTTCCGCGAGAAGCGCTTTGCCGCGCTCAGCGGCTTGCAACGCCGCGTTCCCGGCCATCAAGGTGACGCGGCTCGAGTACGAACCCAAGTCCACGGGGCCGAGGTCGGTGTCGCCCGTGAAAAGGCGAACGTCGAAAGTGTCGATGCCGAGAACCTCCGCCACAATGCCGGCAAGAACGTCATCGGAACCTTGGCCGATCTCCGTCGCGCCGCAAAGAATCGTGACGCCGCCGCTGCGATCGAATTTCAGTTGTACGCCGGAATGCGGCATCTTGTTCCAGTAAATGGGAAGACCTGCGCCGGTTAGATACGCGGAGCAGGCGAAGCCCACGCCGCAACCTTCGGGCAGCCTGCGAAATTTCTCTTTCCAATTCGAAACTTTGACGATGCGCCGGATGCACTCGGCAAGATTCACAGTGCCCAGGCGGAAGAAATTCGCGGTGACGGTATTGGAGGATTCCGCGATTCGCAAACGCAAATCGGCAGGATCGATTTGGAGCTTCTCGGCGATTTTGTCGAGCTGCACTTCCTGCCCGAAGCGCGGCTGTGGAGTGCCATGCCCGCGCTTGGGACCGCAGGGCGGCTTGTTCGTGAATGTGCGGCAGCCTTCGTATTTATATCGGGGAATGTGGTAGGTCGTCGTTTGCAGCGCGCCCGCGTAAAACGTGCTGGCGACGCCATACGAGCCGTACGCGCCACCGTCGATCAGCGTCCGCAAATGCATTCCGGTAATCGTGCCGTCTTTTTTCACGCCGGTTTTGAATTTCATCAACACGGGATGGCGCCCGCGGTGGCAGTAGAAAACTTCTTCGCGCGTGAGGCAGATTTTCACTGGGCGATCGAGCAGCAGCGCCGCTTTCGACACGACAATTTCGTGGTTGAAAGGATCGCTTTTGCCGCCGAAGCCGCCGCCGTTAGGCGTGGCGATCACACGAATGTGCGCGGTCGGCATTTCCAGCACTTTGGCGAGCGCGCGGTGCAGATAGTGGGGCGTTTGCGTGCTGGACCAGATCGTAAGTTTTCCATCGGGGTCCTTGATGGCCACGGAAGCGTGCTGTTCGATCGGCAGATGCGTGTTTCCTTGATAGAAAAACGTGTCCTCGAAAATCTCATCTGCTTGGGAGAAACCTTCTTCGACATTTCCAAATTCGAGCGCCACCAGTTTGTGGATGTTTCCTTCTTCGCCGTAGTCGTGGATGCGCGGCTCGCGTGTGGCGAGCGCTTCTTCCGGATCGGAGATCGTGGGGAGGATTTCATAATCGACATCGATCAGATCCAGCGCTTCAAATGCAGTTAGCTCTTCGCGTGCTACCACGGCGGCAACCGGATCGCCGACGTGGCGCACGTGATCGACGCACAACGCCTGCTCATCCTGGCTCACCGGAAGGATTCCATACTGGATGGGGAGATCTTTGCCTGTGAGGACGAGATAGACACCCGGATGCGCGAGGGCGCGTGAAAAATCGATCTTTCGAACGTGGGCGTGCGGATGCGGCGAGCGCAGCAATTTGCAATAGGTCATGCGAGGCAGAAAAATGTCGTCGGCAAAGCGGGTTTGGCCGGTCACTTTTGCGCGAGCATCGACGCGGCGGCGCGGAACCCCGATGACGCGGAGGTTTTCGCCATCGACGGAAGAAGCTGCTGTTGGTTGCTGCGGAAATTCCTTTGGGTTAGACATGCTGCCTCACTTGGCCGCTCCACTTTGGTTCGTTTCGCTCGCGATTTTTACTATCGCGGCTTCGACGGCTTCGAAAATCTGCAAATAGCCCGTACATCGGCAGAGATTTCCCGAGAGCGCTTCGCGAATTTGATCGCGATTCGGCTGCGGGTTCGCGTCTAACAGTGCTTTTGCCGTGACAAGGATTCCCGGGGTGCAGTAGCCGCATTGCGCCGCGCCGAGGTCGGCAAAAGTGTCTTGCAGGGGATGAAGCCTTCCATCTTCGCAAAGCCCCTCGACCGTGAGGACCTGCCGCCCTTCACATTCCAGCGCCAAAACCAGGCACGAAAGTACCGGCTTGCCATCCAATAGAACGGCGCAAGCGCCGCATTCGCCGAGTTCGCAGCCATGTTTTGTTCCGGTGTGACCGAGGTCTTCCCGTAGAACTTCGAGGAGCGTCTTGTAAGGCGCGAAGGAAACATCCACCTGTTCGCCATTCAACGTGAAACGCATTTGCGCCGTTTTCTGCGATTCAACCGGGAGTGTGGCCACTTTCTTTACCTTTCGGGCGTTCTACCCAACCGCAAATTTCTTTCGTGCCTGCTGTTCTGCCTGATTTTGCATTTGGCTGATTCTTGCTCTCTCGGCGACGATACGTTGCAGAGAATCTGGCTTCGCCAACAAGCCGCGGATCAAATAGTCCGCCAAGCCTTCCGCAATTTCTGCTGCGCTCAACGGTCCTTCGGGACTAAACCACTGCACGCTCCAATTTAAGGCGCCCAGCATGGCGCGTGCTGCAAGGGCGGCGTCGCCCGAGACGAATTCCCCGCTGCGCATTCCAGCGGCGACAAGGTTGCGCACGCCAAGCTCGTAGCGATCGCGTTTCGCAACCAGATACCGCTGCTGACGAGGCGGCAGCGCATTCGTTAGGAGGTGTGCGGCGGAGCCTTCGACTTCATCGAGCAGGCAACGCAAGTGCGACACGATGACGAGACGCAATTTGGCAGCGGCGCTGGTTTTCAAGTGCCGAGCCTTTTCCAAGGCAGCAATCATGCGATCGAGCGAGCTGTCCTGGCAGAAGAAAAGGATTTCGTGTTTGCCCCGGAAGTAGTTGTAGAGGTTCGCGGGGGAAAGAGAAGCGGCGTCTGCAATGTCGCGCATGCCGGTCTCGGCAAAGCCGCGGACGCGAAATTCCCTGCCTGCAGCGCGAAGAATTTCGAGGCGCCGGGCAAGGAAGCGGCGTCGCAAACGTCCATTGCGCGGATTCTTGGAAGGAACGCCTTGCAAGCTCGTTCTCCACGATCGGGAGCCAGTGATTTCCGGGAGTGCTCCGCCTGCACAGTTTCTCTCTTTCGTGGTTGATTGTCAAGGAAATCTGAACACAAGTTCATAAAACGAACACACGTTCAGAATCTGCTGATGAAAAGGCAGCCTGTGCCAATCGCCCGCGATTTTCAAGCTCTGCAGTGTGCGGACAGCCACGTCAAGGAGAGGAACTAGCTCGGTCCCAACCGCCGAAATCGGCGAGCTTTCATCTCAAAACGCGCGAGTGCTCCGGGTTCTGCGAGAAGAACGGTGGGGCGCAGCGATAACGCGCGGTAGAGAGCCTGCTCCACGTGCGTGCGCACGCCCTCGGCGTCATGGCCCGAAACAACTTCAATTTCCACTTCAAGGTGGTGCATTTCCTGCAGCTTCTTCACGGTGATTTGAAATTCGTCGACAGCGTTAAATTGGCGGATGACATTTTCAATCGCCGTAGGATAAACGTTCACGCCGCGAATCGTCACCATGTCATCGCTTCGGCCGAGAATCCCGCCATCGAAGCGCGCGAAGCTGCGCCCGCAAGCGCACGGAGCGAGATTCAACCGTACCAGATCGCCAGTGCGGTAGCGAATGACGGGGAACCCCGGCCGGCCTAGATTCGTGATCACCAATTCGCCGGTTTCGCCCGCGGGTACTTCTTCACCGGTATTTACATCAATCACTTCGGCGATGAATTCGCTTTCGATGAGGTGAATTCCGCCGGGCTGAAGTTCGCATTCGAAGCTGTGCGCGCCGACTTCCGAAGCGCCGGCGTGATCGAAGCATTTTGCCGACCAAGCTGCTTCAATGCGGGTCTTGGTGCGAGCAACGTTTGCGCCTGGCTCTCCCGCATGAACCAGCGCGCGAACCGGAATGGAGCGCAAATCAAAACGCTGCTCGCGGGCGATTTCCGCCAAGCGAAGCGCGTACGTCGGCGTGCAGCAAATCACGGTTGCGCCCAGATCACGCATCATGTGCAACCGCTGCATGGAATCCCACCCGCCGCCGGGAATCATCATCGCGCCAAGTTGCTTCGCTCCTTCGACCGCGGCCCAGAAGCCGATGAACGGTCCGAACGAAAACGGAAGGAACAAACGATCGTTGGCAGTGACCTCCCCGCCTCGCAATACGTGGCCCCAGCATTTGCCCCACCAGTCCCAGCTCTCCGGCGTATCCACCACACGCAGTGGCGTGCCGGTAGTTCCAGAAGTTTGATGAACGCGCGTGTATGCCTTTTCCGCAAACGTTGCGTTCGTTCCGAACGGCGGCGCTTCTTCTTGGGCTTGCATCAGTTCGGATTTTGTAGTGAAGGGAAGTTTGCGAACGTCGGAAAGCGACTTGATTTCGCCAAGCGAGATGCCCGTTTTGCGCCACTTTCGCGTGTAGAACCGGTTGGCGCCATGCACGAGATGAAGCAATTCCTGCAGCTTCTGAAACTGCAGCACGCGCAACATTTCGCGAGGCGTTTTTTCGATCGACGCGTCGAAGATTTGCATGGGTCCCCTGGTTCTCCAGAAACTCCCTGCAATTTGACTCTACAAATTGCTCAAAAAGCGAAGCGCCCGCTTGAAGCAGCTCTCATTTAGGAAAAAGCCGAGCCGCATTATCGTAAAGAATCTTTTTCTTGGCGGCCGCTCCAATGGGCAAAGCATTGAATCTGTCGATATTCCCCTTGATTTCCGGCACGCCTGGTCCCGGCCAGTCTGTGCCCCAAAGAACTTTGTCGGCGATATCTTCGATGCGCGGGAAGTATTCCATTAGTTTCTGCGGAGGGATGCCCGAAATATCCATGTACATATTTTTGTGGCGGCGCACCAGGAAAAAAGCCTCATTCATCCAAAGGGGCCTGCCACCGTGCGCGAGAATAACCACGAGATTTGGATAATCAACCGAGATATCGTCGCAAAGCATCGGCTGAGCATGCAGATTTCGTGCCCCCGGAAAAATGGAAGTGCCGGTGTGAATCATGATGGGCAAGCCGTTGGCCTGCGCGCGTTCGTAGACCGCCGCAAGTCCGCGGTTGCCGTCCATGTAGTCGTTGGGTGACAGCACTTGGTGCGACGGATGCATCTTGATGGCACGGATGCCAAGCTTGGCGAGCCGATCCACTTCCGCGCCGGGATCGGGCACTGTCCCCGGTAAAACTCCACCGAATGCAATCAATCGATCCGGCGCCGCGCTGCAATACTTCGCGCTCCAGTCGTTAACTTCTGGTGTGAAGCCGATAATTTTTGGCGCGACATAATTGATCAACCCGGCGCGCTCGATTCCCAGGCTGTCCAGAAACGCGAGAAACGCTTTGGGATCGCTACAATAGCGCTCGACATCCGCGTAGTCTTTGCGCCCTTTTGTGATCAACTCCAGTGCCGAAGGCTTGACCATGCTGTAGGGCATGATGTGGATGTGGATGTCGATGATCGGCTGCACTCTGCTTCATCCCCCTAAATTTGTTACCGCTCGCTTGCGAAACTCAATGATGCGC
Organism: Candidatus Acidiferrum sp.; assembly: GCA_035623215.1. Taxonomy (GTDB): domain Bacteria; phylum Acidobacteriota; class Terriglobia; order Acidiferrales; family UBA7541; genus Acidiferrum. The sequence goes on along the minus strand of DASPTW010000042.1, from coordinate 78,211 downwards.
TGCGCCCACAGCATGCGCGAGATGTTTCAGGTCGAAACTCTCATCCGCAGCCTGTTCCCGTGTCAATGGAAGATGCGCCGACATAAGCTTGCGCCCCATCATGTGGTCGAGCGGGCGATTGATCGAATCGATGGCAATGAGCCGCTCGCCTTTGAAATAAAAAATCGACAATTTCCCAGATTCTGCGCTCCCGCGAGTAACTGTGCGGTCGTGCCCATGGGAAATCCCGGCCATCTGCAACTTCACTTCAAATTGATCCGTCCAAAACCAGGGCAACGCTTTGTAAGCGCTGCGCCGCCCTGCAATCGTAGCAGCCACGCACTGAGCCTGATCCGCGGCGTTTTGCACCGACTCCAGCCGAATTCGCGCCCCCGCAAACGTGCACGGAAATTCCGCGCAATCACCAATCGCAAAAATATTTTCATCGCCGGTCTGCAGGTATTCATCAATCGCAATTCCATTCCCAACGGGAAGTCCCGCGCCCTGCGCAAGCTCAACGTTGGGAACCACGCCAACGCCGACGATGATCAAATCAGCCCCGCATCTCGAACCGTCACTGAGCACCACACTCCGCGCGCTTCCGTCCGAGCCCTCAATCGCAGACACGGTCGCATTGCAAATCACTTGGATCCCCTTGCCCACATGCACCTGGCGAAAAAACTCGGAGATCATCGGAGGCACCGCGCGCGACATCAAGCGAGGGAGCGCTTCCACTACCCTCACGCTCTTTCCCATCGTGCGCGCCACTGCGGCCAGTTCCAGTCCAATGAAACCCCCGCCAATCACCACCACCGCGTTTGCATTTTTCAGGCGATCTCGGATGACAGCCGCCTCCTGGACGGACCGGAGATAAGCGATTCCATCGAGATTCGCTCCTTTCAGGGCCAACTTCCGATTGCGGCTCCCGACAGCGATAACCAGTTTTTCATACGAAAACTTTTTTCCGGATTCGAGCTTCACTCCTCGCGCAGCCCTGTCGATTGCAGTAACGCGCGACCCGGTGATGAGGTTGATGCGATGGTCTTGATAAAATTTTTCCGGACGCAGTTCGACGCTCTCAAAATCCTGCTGGCCGAGAGCGAATCCTTTCGACAAGGGCGGCCGCTGATAAGGAATTTGCCGCTCTTCTCCGATCAGCGTGATGGGTTCTGCGTAGCTTTCCGCGCGCAAGCTTGCGGCTGTTTGAAATCCGGCCTGGCCCGTTCCAACAATGACCGTTCCGGCGCTCATCAGCGTTGTTTCTCAGGCAAACGCACGATCAATCCGTCCATCTCTTCGGTGACTTTGATCTGACAACTCAGCCGGCTCGTCGCCTGCCGCTCCACGGCGGCAATTTCGAGTACCGCTTCCTCCGTGTCATTCGCTGGAGGAAGCCGGTCGTAAAATTTTTCGTCAACGAAAACGTGGCACGTCGAACACATGCACACGCCGCCGCATTCCGCGACGATCCCGTCAATCCCATTCTTAAGCGCGGCGGACATCACCGTCGTGCCCACCGCCACGTCAATCTCCCGCACGTCGCCCTTCGCCGAAATGTAAGTAACTCTGGGCATCCTTTGAATCCCATTTGAATTTGACCACAACCAATGCGAGCCGCTTTCGCCTAGCTCTCTTTCGCAACTAACAGGCTGCTGAACAAACACAAACGCCCGTTTCTGAAAGCTGCCGCTACAGTGCTGCGCTCGCTCAATTAAAGCGAACGTATTCGAAATTCAGCGGCTGGTTGTTGATCCCACGCGCCGGCGGCGCAATCCAGTTTGCGAATTTCCCCGGTTCCGTCACGCGGCCGCTCATCAGCGACTGCACGAAGGCATGATCTTTCGGGCTCGGCAGCCATTCCGATTCGTGGTTCTTCCACGCTTCTTCGGTGAGCACTTGCCCGTCAACGCTAATGAAATGTCCCGCGAAATTGCCGATCGCCCGGTGAAAGCCCTTGTGAGGCAGCGTCAACCGGAAAGGAATTCCCGCCTTGTCAATCACGCGCTGCCAGCGGCTTATTCCCGATTCGATCTCGCGGATATAGTCGTCGCGCAGCCGTTCATTCAGCGCGGTCAGTGCCGGCACATTCTTGGTGACAATTTTGTCGCCCACCACTTCCGAAACCGGATAAGCGGCTTCCGCCAGTTGATGATCGTCATTGAGCTTTGTTTCTTCGAAGCGCCCCTTCAGCCCGCTGGTGAAATAATTCGCGGCGTTCGAGGAAACGTCCGAACCATAAAGATCGAGCGTCACGCTGTAATGGAAGTTCAAGTATTTCTGGATGGTCTGCAAATCGATCACGCCCAGCGCTCGCACATCAGTGGGATCATCCACCTTGTTCTCTTTCATCACTTCGCAGGTGCGCTGAATGATGCGGCTCACGCCCGTTTCGCCAACAAACATGTGATGCGCTTCTTCGGTGAGCATGAATCGGCAGGTGCGGGCCAAAGGATCGAAGCCGGACTCCGCAAGCGCGCAAAGCTGGAATTTTCCGTCGCGGTCGGTAAAAAACGTGAACATATAAAACGCCAGCCAGTCTGGCGTCGGCTCGTTGAATGCTCCCAGAATACGCGGATTGTCGGTGTCGCCCGAACGCCGCTCGAGCAAAGCTTCCGCTTCTTCGCGGCCATCGCGGCCGAAATAGCGGTGCAGCAAGTAGACCATGGCCCACAAATGCCGCCCTTCTTCCACGTTCACCTGAAAAATGTTTCGCAGATCGTACAAAGACGGGCACGAAAGACCCAGCATTTTTTGCTGTTCCACGGAAGCCGGTTCCGTATCCCCTTGCGTCACGATGATTCTCCGCAGAATCGAACGGTACTCGCCGGGCACCTCTTGCCATGCCGGCTGCCCTTTGTGCGTTCCAAAATTTACTTGTCGCTGCTCATCGCGCGGCTGCAAGAAAATTCCCCAGCGGTACTCCGGCATCTTCACGTAACCAAATTGCGCCCAGCCATCCGGCTCAACGCTGACTGCCGTCCGCAAATACACATCGTGGGTGCGGCTTTCGGTCGGCCCCATGTCGAACCACCAGCCCAGAAACGCGGGCTGCCAGTGTTCCAGCGCGCGCTGAAGCACGCGGTCTCTCCCGAGATCGATGTTGTTCGGAATTTTTTCCGTGTAATTAATCATTGCCGCTCCTCAGCAGGACCAACTCGAAACCCGGCTTCTAAACTCTTTCCCAATCGAACTTCACCGGCGCGCCCGTGCCGTAAACTTTCAGCGCGCCGCTTTGACCAACCGCGTTTGGCCGGTTGAAAATCCAATTTTGCCAAGCTGAGAGCCGCCCAAACGTTCGCGTCTCTTGCGTTTCGGCCGGGCCGAAGCGCAGATTTGCTTCAAGACCCGTCAGCGCATCCGGCGATTGCGCGGCGCGCGACTCAATCGCCTGGCGAATTTCATCTTCCCAATCCAGATCATCGGGCGCCGCGGTGACCAACCCTGCTTCCAGAGCCTCCCGGGCCGTCAGTTTTTTGCCGATTTGCGCGTAAAGAGCCTCGATCTGCGTAGTATCTTTGTAGTAACGTGCCGCCAGACGTGGGAGATGATTCACCATCGGCAATGCGCCGAAGTTCATCTCCGAAAGCGTCATCGTTTCGGCGTTTGCGCCTTCCTCCGTATCCCGCATGTAGACGCGGTCCGCCGCCAGCGCCAGTTCCAGCAACGTTCCGGCGAAGCACGACCCAGACTCCGCAATCGCGTACATCGAACGCGAAGTAACTTCCAGCCGCGCGAAGGTGCGCCGCATCATTCCCAGCACTTCGCGAACGAACCAATTGTTTTGATGGCTCAGCAGGAATTTGTCGATCGCAAGCGCGGCTTCGGCGTTGCCGGTCGTTTTCAGGATCCACAGCCCCAATTCGAGTTCATTCGTGCGCAAACTGAGGATGGCGTCATCCAGTTCTCTCGCCATTTGGAGCGGCCACCAATTGGGGCCAGCCGCCAGCGCTTTTTCTACCGTTTGCTCTGTAGCGGTCTCTGGCGCGCGAACCGTAATCGTCGCCGTGCGCGCTGCGCGGTTCCATTGCACGTCCACATATTCGTAGTGGAGGCCGTCTTCATCCGTAACTTTCTTGAGCGGCGTCAGCTTGATTCCCTTCGCATCCTTCGGCCGGTCGCTTTGTTCCGCCAGTTTCAGCGCGCGCTGCTTGATGTGCTCGGCAAACTGCTGTGGCTTGACGATCTCATCCACCAGCCGCCAGTCTTTCGCGCGCTGTCCGCGCACGCCATCCTGATTCGTGCAGAAAATATCGGCATGATCTTTGCGAACCTTCCGCTTGTCCGTTACGCGCGTCAGCCCGCCCGTTCCCGGGAGCACGCCCAGCAGGGGAAGTTCTGGCAAGCTCACCGCGGAAGAGCGATCGTCCACCAGCACAATCTCGTCACACGACAGCGCTAATTCGTAGCCGCCGCCGGCCGTCGTTCCATTGCAAGCTGCCAAGAATTTCAGCCCGGAGTGCGCGCTCGAATCTTCGATGCCGTTGCGCGTTTCATTCGTGAAGCGGCAGAAATTCACTTTCCACGCGTGCGAGGAAAGCCCCAACATATAAATGTTCGCCCCGGAACAAAAAATCCGGTTTTTCGCGCTGGTGATGACCACTGTGCGAATCTCCGGATGTTCAAACCGAATGCGCTGCAGCGCGTCGTGCAATTCGATGTCGACGCCCAAATCGTAAGAATTCAGCTTGAGTTTGTACCCCGGGCGGATGCCGGCATCTTCCGCCACGTCCATCGTCAGCGTGGCGACGGGCGCATCGAACGAAAGGCGCCAATGTTTGTACTGCACTGGATCGATCTGGAAATTCACTGCGGCCATTTTCGGCTGCAGCTCTTGAGAAACGGCTACGTCCACGAATTCCTCCTACTGCAAATGTGTTTGCAATTCTGCTTTGAGTTTCGCCAGGCTTTCTTCAACAGTGCTTCCGGAAGTGTCCAGCCACAAATCCGCTTTCTTATACAGCGGCTCGCGGGCTTCCAGAATTCGTCGCAAGTCTTCCATGGCCTGATCGTTGCCCGCCATCGCTCGAAAATCCCCCTGAGCGATGACGCGCGCCATGTGCTCTTCCGGCTGTGCTTTGATCCACACGGTGTAGCAGTGCGATAGGAGCGAATCGTAGGTCTCTTTTTCGGAAACCACGCCGCCGCCGACGGAAATCACGGAGTGCTCTTGTTCCCTTAATACTCTCTCGAGCGTTCGCCGTTCGATCGCGCGGTAGCCGGACTGCCCGTACATCGAAAAGATTTCGTCGAGTGGCATTCCCGTGTCTTTTTCGATTTCGTTGTCCAGCTCCACAAAGGGAACTTTCATCTCCGCGGCGAGTTTTGCTCCCAGCGTAGACTTACCGGCTCCGCGCAGTCCGATCAGCGCGATGCGCAACCTTCGCATTTTTTCTTCGTGCCCGAAATCGCGCATCAGGCGGAAGACGACGTCTTCCAGCCGGTGGCTCGGCAGACGTTCCAAAAATCTTTGGATCAATCGTTTTTCGGCGGGTTCTTCGCTTTGCGGCGCAAAAAAACTCGCCAGCGGCACGTTCAGTGCGCCGGCGATCCTTTGCAGCAGCACCACAGAAATATTTCCTTCGCCGGCTTCCACTTGTGCCAAATGCCGCTCGGAAACGTCTGCTTCGCGAGAAACCATTTTGCGCGTCATGCCCCGGCGATTGCGCAGTTCGCGCACGCGTTTCCCCAAAAACGCCAGAAACTCCTCATCGGTTGACGGAGCTGTTCCGGCTAAGGTCGAAACTCTAGATTGCGTGCTCGCGGGAGCGCTCCTACTGATATACTAGGAGTCTGCAGTATAGTACAAATTGACCTAGTCCAGTCAAGTGAGAAATGGCATTTTAATGCAATCCATCTTGTCGCACGTTCACTAACAGTCCAGCAGTCTAAATGTTCAGCTTTCAAGGAAATGGCCAAGGCTTCTGCATTGACTGGCGTCAAAAATCACTGGATTTTGTTCGTACAAACATGCATTATAATGCCTGTTTCGGCAGGCCTCTGACCTGTTAGCTATTCTAGCAGTTAGAGCTCTTGTTTCAGCCACCAATGGAGAACCTCCAAATGAAGCTTCCTAATTATGTGTCCGGCAAATGGGTGGAAGGCGCGGGCCCCGGAGAGTCGCTCGTCGATCCTGTGACGGGCGACGAACTCGCGCGCATTTCATCCCGGGGCCTCGATCTCAACGCTGCTCTCGAATTCGCTCGTTCCCAGGGTGGCCCGGCATTGCGTCAGCTCACTTACGCGCAACGCGCGGATTTGCTCGCCAGGATTGGCGAAGTCCTTTCCGCCAATCGCGACGAATATTTTCGGATTTCTCTTCTCAATCTTGGCGCCACCAAGGCGGACGCTTCCTTCGATGTCGACGGCGCGATTTACACCATGAAGTATTACGCAAAAATCGGGCGCACCCTGGCCGAAGGAAAAATGCTGAAAGAAGGCGCGGTCCTCCCACTTTCGAAGACTGGAGTTTTCAGCGGGCAGCACTTCCTAGTTCCGGCTAAAGGCGTCGCCGTCTTTATCAACGCATTTAATTTTCCTGCCTGGGGCTTTTGCGAAAAAGCGGCGCCCGCATTGCTGTCCGGAGTTCCCGTGTTGGTGAAGCCGGCCTCTCCTACTGCCTGGCTGGCGCACAAAATGGTGGAGGACGTCGTCAAAGCGAACCTTCTTCCTCCCGGCGCAATCTCTTTGATTTGCGGTTCTGCGCGAGATCTTCTCGACCACGTTCGCGAAGAAGACATCGTTTCGTTCACCGGCTCGGCGGACACGGCGGTGCGCGTGCGCTCTCATGCGAGCGTCCTGCGGCGCTCCGTTCGCGTCAACATCGAAGCCGACAGCATCAATTCCGCGATTCTTGGGCCGGATTGCGCTCCTGGCTCTGATCTCTTCGGGTTGCTCGTAAAAGAAGCTGTTAAAGAGCTGACCTTGAAAGCCGGCCAGAAATGTACGACCATCCGCCGCATTTTTGTTCCCCGGCAAAATCTCAAAGCGTTTGGCGACGCGGTTTCCGCTCAGCTAAGTTCGATGAAGGTCGGAAACGCGCGCAATGCCGAAGTAAATGTGGGGCCGGTCGTCAATAAAGCTCAGCAGGCAGCCTGCCTCGAAGGCCTCACAATACTCAAGGCGGAATGCTCCGTTGTGTTTGGCGGCAGCGAACAATTCCCGCTTGTCGACGCCGAACCGCAAAAATCCGCCTTCGTCCAACCCACACTGTTGGCCTGCCAAAACGGCCTCGGCGCGAAAAATGTTCACGACGTGGAAGTCTTCGGTCCGGTGGCCACTGTCATCGCGTACGACAATCCGCAAGATCTTATTGAAATGACGCGCCGCGGCCGCGGTTCGCTGGTGGCTTCGGTTTTCTCCAACGATTCCAATTTCGTTCAACAAGTGATCCTTGGAATCGGCGACCTGCACGGTCGAATTGTTGCCGTCGATTCCTCGGTGGGCGCTCAACATACTGGCCACGGCAACGTGGTCCCCAGTTGTTTGCACGGCGGGCCGGGAAGAGCCGGCGGCGGCGAGGAACTTGCCGGGCTGCGAGCACTCCATCTCTATCACCGCAGGTTTGTGGTGCAGGGGCCGACCAACACTCTGACTGAACTTTCTGGATTGGGCGCGGACAGCGGCCTTCTTTACGCCTAAACGAAGCAGCGCAAACATCCGCAAGTCTAGAGCAGGGTCCTGGCGAGTAGCTAATGCGACACAGTAACTTTGTGTCACAAATTACTTTGTCCTGAAAATTATATCTTATTACAATTTACATTGCGGCTCGGGCGGCATTCCCGAATCCGACCTCATTTGTTGATAAAGCCAATTATATCAGTCACTTAGCATGCTGCGCCCTTGCTGACCCTTGCTTATGGCTAGTCGAGAGTAAACGCGAGGAATTGCAGCTTCTGGTCCCGCTGAATCTGTAAAGCGACCGGTGCCCCCGGCGGCAAGGCCTTCAGCGCCGCCCGCAATCGATCCAGAGTCGTCATCGGCTGGCCATTCAGCGTTCGAATCACGTCCCCTGCCAGCAGCGGCACTTCCACGCTCGCGCCAGTTGCGCGCGCCGCCACAAAAATTCCAAAGGGGTCACGCAAATCCGGCACCATCGCCGCGATCTTCTGATCGATTTCAATGCCGAGAATTCCCAGCGTCTGTACTAGATTTTTTTCCGGGTCCGCCTGGGCCGCCACTTGATCCATATCATGCGTCGGCTGCGCGGCTGGAAGGTCGAACGTCAGCCGCTCATTGCCGCGAAGCACATCGAGGTGCACTTTTTCCCCTGCCTCCACCGAAGAAAATCGAAATGCCACGAAGGGTACGTTTTCGGCTGCTTTTCCGTCTACGGCAACCAGCACTTCGCCGATTTGTAGACCAGCTGCTTCGGCTGGGCTGTCCGGCGTCACGTCCGAGATCAGAACGCCATAGTCCCTGGGAAGTTTTAGCGCGGCTGCCAGCGTTGGCGTGATGGTCTGAATCCCGATTCCAATTTGTGCGCGATGCAAGTGTCCGAACTGGCGCAATTGCTTGTACACGACCCCAACCACACCGCTGGGAATCGCGAATCCAAGTCCTTCATTGCCACCCGACTGGGAGAGGATAAACGTGTTTACGCCGACCACTTCGCCGCTGACATTGACCAACGGGCCGCCTGAGTTTCCCGGATTGATGGCGGCGTCGGTCTGAATGTACACCATCGGCGAATCTGGATCGGTTTGCCGCGCCACGGCGGAAACCACGCCCATGGTGACGGAATTTCGCAGCCCTTCCGGGCTACCAAACGCGAACACCATCTCCCCTTGCCCTAGTTTGCGGTAGTTAGCGAGAACGAGGGCCGGCAGCTTTCCGGCTTCCACTTTAATCACGGCAAGATCGAGTTCGCGGGATACGCCAATAATCCGCGCCGGAACGATTCTGGTTCGTGTGGATAGCGCCGCATCGAGAGAGCTCTCCGCGTTGGGGTTCGGCAAAATCACCTGCACGCGCTGGGCGCCGTTCACCACATGCGCATTCGTTACGATGTATCCGCTTTCTTCGATCACAAAACCCGAGCCAATGGCGCGCTGCCTTCCAATAATTGTTGTAGTGTTGCCGCGCTCCCCTTCCTCCAGCGGGCCATAGCCGGTGACTAGAATCTGCACCACGCTGGGAGAAACTTTCTTGATCAATGCATCCACCGATTGGTTCAGCCGGTGCAGTTCGTCTGTGGAACGATCCTGTGCTGCCGTACGCAACGCCGCGGGGCCGAGCAGCAAAAGCGTCGCTGCCACCACGATTCCAGCAAGATTTCCGCCCACCTTGGCCCTTGCCGTTAATGGTTCACGCTGAAGCTGAAACATCGTCGTCTCCTCAGAGAATGCGCTCAAAGCATGGATGCAGTAGGAAGCACCTAGAATACAACGAAAGTTGTGAACCTCCGGTTTCGCCCAGTTCCGAGCTTCCACGCCGCGAACCAGGCTTTTGCCATCAAGAAGTCTCTCGAGGTCCGCCACACTCCAAGGAGCTTTTTCCGAATACTACGTACAGATACTCGATTCGAGACTTCTGACAACGCGCTTTGTAACTTTTCGTAACAATCCATGCCAAATCCGGCAAGCCCCATCCTTCGTAAATCTATACAAATACACGGCTTAACCTGCGTATATCTTTGGGCGTACTCGTGCATTTTGTAAGCTGCCAACAGGTGTTTTTGGCGGCAGAAATCGCTTGGAGTAAAGCATGAAAAAGCAGCAAGAGAGATCTCAGACGGGTTTTTCCGCGATTGAAACTCTCGTCGCCGTCGCCATTATTTTCATCGTTCTGGCGATGGCGATGATTAAGTGGACCACCATCCTGCCGAATGCAAAAGCGAACTCAGCCATGGATCAGTTGCTGTACCGGTTGCGCACCGCACGCGAACAGGCCATCGCACACCGCCGGGAAGTCCAGGTCCAGTTCGTGGGCACAAACCAACTGACCATCTCGGAGCTTTGGGTAACGGGAACCCCTCCGGCACCGCTCACTTACACCTTTGAAGGGGGCGCGCAATACATGCTGTTTACTTCCTCCCCGGCGGTTCCGGACACGCCGATGGGATTTGGAAATGGCGCCGCTATTTACTTTGAAAATGCTTCCGGCGGCCCTCCCATCATGAAATTCACCACCAACGGTGCCTTCATTGATGGAAACAACAACTACGTGAACGGCACAGCATTCCTGGGCATTACGGGGAGTCCACTAACTGCTCGAGCTGTCACCATTCTGGGGGCCACCGGCCGAGTTCGCGAATACCACTGGGATGGAACCCAGTGGCAGGAATAGGGGGGAACGATGCGCCGCGCAACGCGAAGCAAGCAGCAAACCGGCTTCACGCTTCTCGAAGCCATGATCGCTATCGCCATTCTCTCGTTCGGCATCTTGTCGCTAGCCGCGGTTTACGCCCAGGGCATTCAAGTCGCGAATATGACGCAATTGGACTACATCGCGGAGAAGAAAGCGGAAGAAGCGGTGGAAACCATCTTTGCGGCGCGCGACTCGAAAGTGCTGGCCTGGACCAATATCCGAAACGTTACCGGATCCGGAGGCACAAGCGACGGGATTTTTATAGTGGGGCCCCAACCACTTCTGGCGCCGGGCCCGGACGGGCTCTATGGCACGGCGGATGATGTCACAACACAGCCCGACACGGTCATTCTTGGCCCTGGACCGGACAAAATTCTAGGAACGGCAGATGACATCGTCATGCCTTTGACGAACATGACGCGCACCATCGTGATCGCTGACGTTCCCGGTGAGTCCGGTCTGCGACAAGTCACCATCACCATGAACTACACGGCGGGAAAAACGTTCCGTCAATACACGCTCATCAGCTATATCGCGGAATTCTCCTGAGGACGGCGAGAGGGAAAGCATGAAAAGGAATTCTGGTTTCACTTTGATTGAGTTGCTCGTGGCGATCGGGGTCACCTCCGTCGCGCTGGCGGCGGCGGTGATGCTCTTTCGCGATTCCACCAAAGCCAATACGAATGTAACGCAAGCCTCGGACATGAGCGACAACATGCGCGCGGGATTGAACCTGATTGTCCAGGACCTCGTTCAGACCGGCACCGGCGTTCCTACAGGCGGCATTTCCATCCCTAACACGGTGAATGCCGCCGGCTGTAACACGGGCGGTAAGGTCAATCGGCCTCCCGCTGTGCTGACCCTGGTCTTCAATGGTCCTAATGCCGCAAATGCGGGTTGCAACGTGATTCTCCCCGCCATCGAGCCTGGCAACGCCCTAGGCCCCACAGTTACCAGCCCGGACGGAACGAGCGGTCCACCCACGGACATAATCACCACTCTGTATTCGGACAATACGCTCGCGCTGGATGCGAAGCCGATCAATGGCACGGGCTGCCCGGGCGGCTCACTCACGGCAACGGGATCCTCGGTCACTTTTGATTCCACCTGCGTCGTCCTCGGCTCCGCGGGGATTCCCGTCAATCCCGGCGACCTCCTGATGATCTACAACGCCAACAATTCCAACGGCATTCTGCAGACCGTAACCAGCGTTTCCGGACAGGTTCTGAATTTCGCCTCCGGCGATGCCTTCAACTTGAATGGACGCACCACCACCGAAACTGCGGGCACCATCAAGCAGCTGCAAAATGCGGGTGGCTCCTATCCCAACACGTCCGCGACGCGCATCTGGATGATCACCTATTACCTGGATACAACCGCCGATCCCAAGCATCCGCGCCTGATGCGTGCCGTCAATTTCAATGCGCCGCAGCCGGTTGCGGAAACTTTCGAGAATCTGCAATTTACGTTCAATCTTGTGGATGGCACTACCCCGCCACCGGTGAATCAAGGAACGGTCCCCAGCACGGATAATGAGAATCAGATTCGCTCGGTAAACGTGTATCTTGGCGCGCGCACCACCAACGTAGCGGCGCTTTCGAATCAATACACGCGCACCAATTTGGCCACCCAAGTCGCCCTGCGCAGCATGGCCTATTTCGATACCTACAAATAATGAGGAATCGCACCATGAAATCGGAGAACACTCACATGCGAAAGCAAGCGGGCATCGCCCTAATCACTACTCTCTTGCTGCTGGTGCTCATGGCCGCCATGGTCGTGGGCTTCATGCTGCTGGTCTCGGAAGGGCAAAGGCTCTCCGGCATGGATAGCGACCAGCTGAGGGCGTTCTACGGCGCGGAGTCGGGTATGGAAAAACTCACGGCCGACCTCGGCACTCTGTTTAGCACAACTTATTCGCCCACCATTGGCCAGATCAACGCGCTGACGGTCTCGACCAAGGTTCCTGTGCTTCCCGCCAGCACGGGGGTATCCTATGTTGACGCCCAAGGTAACAGCACCTATACGATCACTCCGTCGTCAGTGGATACCAATGGGAATCCCAAGGCTAACTACGCGCAAATCACCTCAGGCTCCAGCGCGTACCAGGGAATGTCAGCATTGGAAACGACTTATACCCTCACCGTGGGTGCCTTGACCAATACGGGAGCTCAGGTCAAGTTGACACGCACCACGCAGACGGTCGGCATCCCGCTCTTCCAATTCGGCATCTTTTCGCAGACGGACTTGAGCTTCTTCCCCGGTCCGAACTTTAACTTCGGCGGCCGCGTGGCCACCAACGGCAACTTGTTCGTGGCCAGCGGCGGGCCGGCAAACGCCACGCCCACGCAGACGACCGTCACGCAGCTCTGGTTGTCGAGCCCAGTGACGGTAGTCGGCCAAGTCATCCGCGACTGCCTGTCGAATAATGCCCCACAGTCCACAACGGGCAACCACCCGGGCAGCGTTGAAATCACAAAAGGCGGCAGCGCCTTCCAGGCGCTCGGCTTCGGACAAGGCAGCGAGACGGGATGTTTGGGCGGCCCTGCGAATTCGAGCTGGCCTTCGATCTCCGCTTCTTACAACGGCAATCTTCGCAACGGCGTGAAGCCGCTCAACCTGACCATTACTCTTCTGGGCAGCACATCGCCAATCGACATCATTCGTCGGCCAGTTGCCGGAGAGAATACTTCGGCTCCAGGCGTACTCGGCGAGCGCTATTTCTCGCAAGCCAGCTTGAGGATTTTGATCTCCGATAACGCGGCGGATATCACCGGGCTGCCTTGCGTCAGCTCTGGAGCGCCTTTCAATCTTGCGGACCTCGCCCTGCCGGTGGCGAGTTGGGTTACCACGAACGCCACCAGCCTAAAGACTGCCATGACCACTGCGGGGACAACACCGCTGCCGTTAGGCGCTTCCGGCGCGGCGACTGGAGCAACTACGTACTTGCCAGGTGTCAACGGAGGGAATGGCTACTGGCAGCCCAACGGAACCAAAATTATTACCGGCTACATCAAGATCGATGCGCAGACGGCCTATGGCAACCCTTGCGGTACATATAAAGACGTTACGCAGGAAATCCTGAGTCTGGGTTACGCGGGCAAGAATATCAACCCTATGCCGCAATCGTATGACGGCGCAAACCTGAACCCCAATTGGGCCGGCACGACCGCGAACATGGCTCTGGGCGTATCCCCGGCCCTCCCGACGCTTCCCACCATCAATCCGGGCACCGGCGGCACGGCCGTCCTGAACTATCAGAATTCGGCGTCCCTGGCGAGCGGGACATATACCGCCGCTTTGTTCAACACCGGCAGCTGCCTCGATCCTCACCCTAACGCCGTAATTCGCCTGGAGCGCATTCGCGACAATCCCTCTTCGGTGGCCTACAACACGGGCGCGCTAGTGCCTTCTGGTGCGGGCAAGAACCTGCCTTATCAGTCCACGGTGGCTCAAGTATGCGGCGTCGATCCCGCCACCAAGACCATCCTGGCCGGCTGGACGCCGTCGACTTCCGACTTCTGGCCCAACGTCTTTTTCGATACTCGGGAAGGCTACAACCGGGAAAGCCCGCCGACTGGTACCTACACTGTCGCCAGCGGGACAGCGAACTTCAGCAACTCGGTTACCCTCGGCGGCCTGATGAACTATGTCGAGTTGGACGTCAACAATTTGGCGCGGTGGTTCAAGGGCACCATTGGCACAAGCGGACCGAGTACTCAGGATGCCAACGTTGCTCCCAACAACTTCGTCGTGTACATCTCCGACCGCCGTGGCAATTATGCGCCGACTGGCGCTTTCACCAGCGCTTGGCCCCCGCTCTCGCCTGGCGGGCATGAGACGGGTGAATACGGTTACAGCGATTTCGTAGACTCTTCCGACGTCAACGGTTGCCCGAATGGAACTCTGGACACCGGTGAAGACCTGGATGGTACCGGAGTTCTTTATACCTACGGAGCGGTTACTTTCCCACCGAGTCTGGTGGATAGCACCGGAAGCATTCTGGCCAACACACTCTTCTCCAACACTCTCGCGGCAACGGTGGCGGATCCGCTATGCGTGGGTCCAAACGGTGGGCTGCCGTGGCCGAGGACCTTCCTCGTCTATCCAAACGAGGGGCGTCAGAATCCTTCGCCTCTCTTCCGCCGGGCAGTCAAGATGGTCAACGGCAATCTGATCGGCCTGCCCACCTGCGTAGGAGGCGTAGTCTGCGGTCTTGCCATTGCCGCGGAGAATCCCGTCTACATCCAGGGCGACTACAATGCCAACTCGGCGGGCAATGGATTCAGCGATCCCTACGTGGCAGCCTCCGTGGTGGCTGACGCTTTCACCTTCCTCTCGAACGACTGGCACGACGTCAATACGTTCAACTCCCCGTTCAACGCCGGGAATCGTCCCGCGAACACAGCCTATTACCGCGTTGGTGTGGTAGCCGGAAAAGGAATCTCGTTTCCCATTCCAAGCTGGGATACCACGGCGCTTGACGGGAGCCAGGACTTTGGCACCGATGGTGGTGTGCACAACTTCATGCGCTACCTGGAAAGCTGGGGCGGAACTTTGAACTACACAGGTTCGATCCTCAGCCTTTATTACAATCGCCAGGCGAGCGGCCTCTTCAATTCGGGAGGCAACAACTACAGCCCGCCAAACCGCGGCTATTCGTTCGACAACAATTTCCTGACACCTTCGCTGTTGCCGCCGCGAACGCCGATGTTCCGCGACGTCAATACGACCGGATTCACCCAATTGATGCTGCCAACGCAGTGATTTGTAAATGACAGCCGGGAGCTTCGCGCGGCCTCGAGTGCGCCCCGAGGCCGCGTTTTTTGGGTGGGGGATGAAGTAGATCGGACCCTTCGAGATTAGTAGTGCAGGTTTTTTTGGTTCGCTTCCTAGCGCTGGCGTGGCGCGCTCAGGCAGCTCGCGGAGAAAAATTCAGTCATGGCCAAAAGTGCTTCAGGTTCGGGGGGAGCCCCTTCCTCCAAGTCGCTCCTCTTCATGATGGTCGCCATGACCTGTGGCGTATGCGCGCTCCTTGCGGGAGGCTTGCTAATGGCCTCCCGAGTCATCAACGCCCTCGGGCTGCGTTCTTCCAGCGATAAGACGACGGTACGTACGCCCATCGGAGACTACAGGCTGGAAAAGGCTCAGCAAGTCGGGCCAGGGCTACCGGTTTATCCCGCAGCAAGTCTGGTGCTTCCAGGCCCGGAGGCGGCGCGCCTTGCCGAGGTTGGGATTGATCAGCCGCAAGTGGTTTCGAGCACCTATCACACGAATGCTTCGCGCGAGTTCGTACTTAATTGGTATCTCGAACACCTGAGCGCCGAGTTCGCGCGCCAAGATGCCGGACCCAAAAAACTTCCAGAAGAGTTTCGCAATTCCCATTTCGCGGATGAAGACATTACATTTGTAGGCGAGCGCGGGGATCAAATTCGCGTGGTCGATCTGGCAACGGACGACGGCGGCACAAAAATCATCTTACTGCGCTCCGCTAAGCCGCCATCACCGCAAAGCTCTTCTTCCAAGTAGAACATCGCTCCGAACGCGGCTGCGAATCCAGGCTTGCCGGACCAGACACCTTTTTACTGACGTTTCTCTTCTTTTTTAATCGAAAAATGCGACCATAGCGTGAGCTTTCCCTTAAAGGCCAGCGCCATGTCACGCATCCAAACGACGGAAGACCGCCGCCTCGAAGAATCGCGCACCCGCAAAAAGTACTGGAAGCGCTGGGGACCGTACCTTTCGGAACGCCAGTGGGGAACGGTGCGCGAAGACTACAGCGCCGGCGGAACGGCCTGGGAGTTCTTTCCGCACGAACACGCGCGATCGCGGGCGTATCGTTGGGGCGAAGATGGCATTGGGGGAATCAGCGACCGCCACCAATTGATGTGCTTTGGGCTGGCGCTCTGGAATGGCCGCGATGCCATCCTGAAAGAGCGTCTCTTTGGCTTGACAGGGAATCAGGGCAATCACGGCGAAGACGTCAAGGAGTGCTACTTTTACCTGGACTCGACTCCTACGCATAGCTACATGCGCATGCTGTATAAGTATCCGCAGGCGGAATTTCCGTATGAATTGCTCGTCGAAGAAAACCAGCGCCGGGGCCGCGGCCAGCCGGAATTCGAATTGCTCGACACCGGCATTTTTTCCGAGAACCGCTACTTCGATCTGTTTGTCGAGTATGCCAAAGCGGATATCGAAGACATTCTGATCCGAATCACCGCGGTAAATCGCGGGCCGGAAGCCGCGAAGCTGCACGTCCTGCCGCAATTCTGGTTTCGCAATACGTGGTCTTGGGGCAAGGACCTGCGCCGCCCGATGGCGAGAAAAGCCGCGAGCTTTCCCGGCAGCGCATGCGTGGAATTGCAGCACTGGCAATATGGCAAACGCTGGCTTCTTTGCGCCGGAACGTCCGAGCTGCTATTCACCGAAAACGAAACGAACTACGAGAGGGTTTTCAACTTCCGGAGCCGCTCGCCCTACGTCAAGGATGCGTTTCACGAGTACGTGATCCGCGGCAATAAAGCAGCGGTCAATCCAGAGTTGATGGGCACAAAAGTGGCCGCGCACTATCCTCTGCTTCTGGATGCAGGCGCTTCGGCTACTCTAAAACTACGCCTCACCGACCTCGAGCCCCTTGGCAGCATGAATAGCGAGTCAGGCGCCGCTGCTGGCATTATCACTTCTCCGGGCCATGCCGAACGCGGTGAGGGTGTTCCCGCCACGGACGATTTCGAGGAAGGGTTTGATGGAGTGTTTGCGGCGCGGCAAAAGGAAGCGGATGAGTTTTACGATTCGCGGATTCAAAAGCACATTTCTGCCGATGCCAGGGCGGTAATGCGCCAGGCCTTTGCCGGCATGCTGTGGTCGAAGCAGTTTTATCATTACGACGTGCGCACCTGGCTCGAAGGCGATCCCGCCAGTCCCAAACCTTCCGCAGACCGCTGGAGGGGCCGCAACAAAGACTGGACGCACCTTTACAACGACGACGTTATTTCCATGCCTGACAAGTGGGAGTATCCGTGGTATGCAGCTTGGGATTTGGCGTTCCATTGCATTTCGCTCGCGCTTATCGATCCCGATTTCGCCAAAGACCAGCTGATTTTGTTGCTACGCGAATGGTACATGCATCCCAACGGACAATTGCCCGCTTACGAATGGGCTTTTGGTGACGTGAACCCTCCGGTGCACGCGTGGGCTGCGTGGCGCGTGTACAAAATCGAGCGGCGCGTTCGCGGTGTGGCGGACCGCGGTTTTCTGGAGAAAATCTTCCATAAGCTGCTTCTGAATTTCACCTGGTGGGTGAACCGGAAAGATCCCGACGGCGCGAACATTTTTCAGGGCGGTTTCCTCGGGCTCGACAATATCGGAGTGTTCGACCGCTCCGCGCCATTGCCCACGGGAGGTCATCTCGAGCAATCCGATGGGACAAGCTGGATGGGCATGTACTGCCTGAACATGCTGGCCATGGCGCTGGAGCTGGCCAAGGAAGATCCAGCTTATGAAGACGTGGCCAGCAAATTTTTCGAGCACTTCGTCTACATCGCGCACGCAATGAATGACATCGGCGTGGATGGCATGGCGCTGTGGGACAACGAAGACGGCTTTTACTACGATGTGCTGCGCTTGCCCGAGGGCAGCCAGCACTTCCTCAAGATTCGCTCGATGGTGGGGCTCATCCCGCTGTTCGGAGTGGAGACGCTGGAGCCGGAAATCGTCGACCGCTTGCCGGGATTCAAGCGCCGCATGCAGTGGTTTGTCGACAATCATGCGGACGTGCCGGAACACATTGAAATGACGCAACGGTCGGCGCGCGGCGTGCGGCGGCTGCTGTCGCTGGTGAACCGCAAACAATTGAAGCGCGTGCTCGCGCGAATGCTGGATGAAAACGAGTTTCTGTCTCCGTATGGTGTCCGCGCGCTGTCCCGCTACCACAAAGATCATCCGTACGAAGTAAACGTCAACGGAAATGAGAATCGCGTTCAATACGAGCCGGCGGAATCCACGACGGGCCTGTTTGGAGGCAATTCGAACTGGCGCGGTCCCATCTGGTTTCCCGTGAATTATTTGCTGGTCGAATCGCTGCAGAAATTTCACCATTATTACGGCGAGGATTTCCGAGTCGAGTGCCCCACGCATTCCAATAACGAAGCGGACCTCTGGCAGGTGGCTGCGGAGATTTCGCGCCGCTTGATTCGCATTTTCCTGCGCGATGCGAAAGGGCGGCGCCCCGTGGCGGGGGGAGAAGAGGTTTACAATACCGATCCCTATTGGCGCGATTTGATTCTTTTCTACGAATATTTCCACGGCGATAATGGTGCCGGCATCGGCGCCAGCCATCAGACGGGCTGGACCGGCTTGGTAGCCAAGCTCATCGAACAAAGCGGGGAATAATTTGCCGGAATTGGAATTTCGAGAAGCGGCTTTGCAAGATGAAGCCGCGCTCATGCCCATGATGCGCAGCCTCGCCGAGCAAGAGCCCGGCAAAATTGTTTTTGACGAGGCGATTGCGCGCGCCACGTTTCGAAGATTTTTGACGCTGCCGCAATTTGGAAGAATCTGGCTGGTTTTCGACGGCGTCGACCTCGCCGGGTACATCATTTTGACCATCGGCTTTAGCTTTGAATTCCATGGCCATGATGCCTTCATCGATGAGTTGTATATCGCCCCGGCGTATCGGCGGCGCGGCTTTGGCCGCCGGGCTGTCGAATATGTGGAACAAATGGCGCGCGAGATGGGCGTCAACGCGATTCACCTGGAAGTGGACGATGGAAATGATCCCGCGCTCGAGCTTTATCGTCGAACCGGTTATGAAGATCACGATCGGTTCCTGATGACGAAGTGGGTGGATCGGAAACAGCCATGACTTCAGAGGAAGCCCGGAGCAACGAGGTGTAGTAATGAGCGTGAGATTCGATGGAAGGGTAGTTTTAGTGGCAGGCGGGACCGGCGGCTTGGGGCGCGCGGTGACGCTGGCGTTTCTGGACGAAGGCGCGGAGGTCGTCGTTACCTACCGCAGTCAGCCCGAATGGGACGCCACCCAGACGGCGGCTGCCACGAACTCTGCGCGCCTGGAAGGCCACAGCGTCGACGTCACCGATGAAGCGGCGGTGCGCCAGCTCATCGAAAAAATCCTCGCCAAACACGGCCGGCTGGACGCGCTTGTGAATACGGTGGGAGGTTATGCGGGCGGACTGAAGCTCTGGGAAATGGACACGAGAGTTTTCGAGCAGATGCTAGCTTTGAATCTTCGTTCGGGCTATGCGCTCTCGCGAGCCGCGGTACGCGCGATGCTGAAACAGGGGCGGGGCGCGATTGTGAACGTTGCGGCAAAGGCCGCGTTCGATCATGCTGCCGGCGCTTCCGCTTACGCCGCGTCCAAGGCTGCGGCATTGGCGATGATGGATTCTCTTGCGGCTGACGTGAAGGGCACGGGCGTGCGCGTCAATTCCATCCTGCCGAGCATCATTGACACGGAAGCCAACCGCAAAGCAATGCCTAACGCGGATTTCTCGAAGTGGCCAAAGCCTGAAGAAATCGCGCGCGTCATCTTGTTCCTGTGCAGCGACGACGCCAAGGTCATTCACGGCGCGGCGATCCCCGTTTACGGAGAGAGTTGAGGTTTAGGAATTTGCTAAAAAAGCTCCTCATGGGTTGTCATCCCGAGCCTGCCTGCGGCAGGCAGGCTGAGCGAGAGATCTGCTTTTCGAAAGAACCGAAGAAAGGCAGATTCCTCGGGCACAAACCGCCCTCGGAATGACAAGTGGTTGCTATTTTCAACAAACTGTCAAGATTCCGAGGATCACCACCAGTCGTGTCGGTAAACTCTTAGTCAGAATCGTCATCGTGGTTTGAAGTCGAAAGGGAGCTTCCCAGCTATGATCATCTCAGAGCTTCTAAACATTCTTATTTTGTTGTTGTGTGGAACCCAGGCTTCGGAGAACGAGAAACTCCCTCAAGAATTTACTGCGATGCGATCAGCCCTTTGCGACAAGCCGGCCGATTTTGTTGAGACCGGTTGCAGAGTTTGCCCCGAATTTATGGTGGAGGGCTCTGAAGGCCCCTTAAATGGTGGTTTAGGAATTAACCGCATTTTGTTCGGGAGTTTTACTTCCGTTGGCAAAACGGAGGCTCTCTTGAGCTCCGGTTTTTCTTGCTTTAGTCATGCAGAAGGTTTTGCTAGCGCCTTTCTCCTGCGCAAGGAACAGGGCTCGTGGCGGAGGCTGTCCTTTTTCCATAGGGATGGCCCGATGGGGATCTGCCAGAAGATACCTGGACAGGGCGATAAGCGAGATTTGGTCATCTGCAACTATGGAGATTATGGAGCGGGCGCCATCAGTGTGATCGCTTTCGACGCCGATGGAAAAGTGAAGACAGAAACAGGGCTCGTTCAGACTTGGACATATCCCTTCAGGACTCTCGAAAAACAAAAGCATTGTTCATCTCTGGACGCAGACGTGAAAAAGGTTTCTTTCAATTCTATTGAGATTTCGATTTTTCTGAATTCCTTTGATGTGGACCCTCCGATCAACTGTGACGACAGCGAGGGTACCAATTCGAAAATTTCCAACTCCAAAAAAATTGAAAGTATTGGGATATTTATTCGTAATGACGATGATTTCGCCCCAGATGAAAGGACCAAGAAACTCCTTTCGGAAGTTGATAGGGGCCGCTAACAAGCATGGAACCTGCGGAAGTTTCTATAGCTCCAAAGTAGCTTCTCTTAGTCCGTTTTCTAAGTGTTCCCACTCATTTTTTGGGCTCGGCTGGCGCCTCGTAAAGCTCGATCAATACCATGCCGCCATCGGGCGACGCCACCAGAAAAAAGTTGACGCGCGTGCCATCGGCGCCGGGCCGCGTTTCCGGGTAAACCGGAGAAACCTTGAATTTTTCCTTGAGAATCGCAGTTGCGCGGTCCACATTTGAGCAGCGGTATTCCACCTGCTGTACCCCTTCTCCGGATTTTGCCAGGAATTTCGCGATAGCCCCGTTGCCGCCCGGTTCCCGCGTAGTCAGAATGTCGAGGGACATATCCTTGGCGAAATGCAGCTCGAATTCCTCCGCATCTTGTTCGGCGGGAACTTCCGCGAGGCGCGGCGTTCCGTTGGCGATGCGGATGGGGCTGAAAGTTTCGCGCGCCACGGCCAAGCCGACGGTCACGACGGGGCTGGGCGCCAGAAGCAGAGCGGAAAGTTCGCTGTCGTTCCACCAATCGGAAATGGCGGAACCAGCCTTCGCTCGGCCCAGACGATAAATTTCCTCCGCTGCGGCTTCTCTTTTGCTCGCATCGGCGGCGGAAAGACCTGCAATCGCTGAAGTCAAAGGGCTGGACATGAGAGCATCCAGAATTGTAGCGTGAGCGAGCCGCCATTTGAAGCTGGCCGCTGGCTGGATCAACGGCGCAATAAACGCAACGAAATCCGCGTTCGCGTCATCTGAGGGGTATGCCAAAGCCTGTCCTGCTTACGGTAGATGACGATCCCGAAGTCCTCCGGGCCATTGAGCGCGATTTGCGCAGCCGTTATTCCGACCGCTACCGCGTCATGCGCGCGACTTCCGGGAGCGCCGCTCTAGGCACGCTTCGTGAACTGAAGGCCCGCAATAACCCCGTCGCTCTCCTGCTCGCCGACCAACGCATGCCTCAAATGGACGGTGTCGGCTTCCTCGCCGAAGCTATGGAAATGCATCCGCTGGCCAAGCGGGCGTTGCTCACTGCTTATGCGGATACCAGCGCGGCGATTGACGCCATCAATGAAGCTCGCGTTCACTATTATTTGATGAAGCCCTGGGATCCTCCGGAAGAAAAACTCTATCCTGCGCTCGACGATTTGTTGCACGACTGGAATTCAACGTTTCGTCCGCCGTACGAAGGCATTCGCGTTCTCGGCACGCGTTGGTCCAACCGCTCGTACGAACTGCGCGATTTCCTCGCGCGCAATCAGGTACCGTATCAATGGATCGACGTCGAACTGGCGCAAAGCGATCCCGAAGTCCGCGGGCTTGTCAATTCGCTGGGCCCGGAGGCGGAAACGCTTCCATTGATTCTTTTTCCTGACGGTGCGCGGCTTGCGGAGCCTCCGCTACCCGCGGTTGCCGACAAAATCGGCCTGCGCACCCACGCGCAAACCAATTTCTACGACCTCGCCATCGTTGGCGGGGGGCCGGCCGGACTCGCCGCTGCCGTCTACGGCGCCAGCGAAGGCTTGCGCACCGTCATCATCGAGCGCGAAGCGCCCGGGGGCCAAGCCGGACTCAGCTCGCGCATCGAAAATTATCTCGGCTTTCCTTCAGGCCTCACGGGGAGCGACCTCGCGCGGCGCGCTGTCGCGCAAGCGAAGCGCTTTGGCGTCGAGATTTTGTCGCCTCAGGAAGCCACGGGAATTCGCATCGATGGTCCGTACCGTTACTTGAAACTCGCCGACGGCTCGGAAATTTCTTCACACGTCCTGCTTCTTGCCATGGGTGTGCAGTGGCGCACGCTGGACGTTCCGGGCATCGACCGGCTGCAAGGCGCGGGCGTGTATTACGGCGGCGGCACTTCCGAAGCGATCGCTTGCAAGGGCGAAACCGTGTATATCATTGGCGGCGCGAATTCCGCCGGCCAGGCTGCGATGCATTTTTCCAAATTCGCGGAAAAAGTCGTGATGCTCGTCCGCGGGACTTCGCTGGCGAGCACCATGTCGCACTACTTGATCGAACAAATCGAGCAAACACCAAACATCGAAGTTTGGACGCAGACCAGCGTGGTTGGCGTTCAAGGCGAATCGCGTCTATCCGGCATCACGGTCAAATGCGCTCCTTCGGGCGAAACGAAGGACCTTCCCGCTACCAGCCTGTTCATCTTCATTGGCGCGCTGCCGAGCACGGAATGGCTCGGCGGCCTGATCGAGCGTGACAACCATGGCTTCATCCTTTCCGGTCCGGACCTCATTCGCGACGGAAAGAAACCCGGCTCGTGGACGCTGGAACGCGACCCGAACTTGCTGGAAACCAATGTGCCCGGAATTTTTGTCGTGGGCGATGTACGTCACGGCTCGGTGAAACGCGTCGCTTCCGGAGTGGGCGAGGGCGCGGTCGTCGTCCAATTCATGCATCAATACCTGGCCAAAGTCCAATGATGCACGCCGCAAAAAGAGCTTATCGGCCATGACGGAACTGCTAACCACTCCTCCCGAACAACTCGCTGAGCAATTGCGCAAGATCGCCGTCTTCTCTGACCTGCCGCAGGACGACCTGCTCTGGTTTGTTTCCCGGTGCCAGGAGCTCCGCGTTTCCCCGGGCGACATCGTCATGTGCGAAGGAGACAAGCCTGAGTTCATGATCATCATGCTCGAAGGCGAAATTCGCGCCAGAGCAGAACGTGGTCCAGCCGACGGCCCGGCATTCACCATGAATAGTGGGGAAGTCAGCGGCATGCTTCCTTTTTCCCGCCTCAAAGTCATCTCCGTAACGGGGCGGGCCGTCGTTCCTTCTCATTACTTGGCCTTCCACGTCTCGCATTTTGAGGAGATGTTCCATCGCCTTCCCGAACTCGTCCGGCGTTTGGTGGGTTTGCTTGCGGACCGGGTTCGCAACGTCACGCGTCAGGAACAACAGCACGAAAAGCTGGCCGCGCTGGGCAAGCTTTCCGCCGGCTTGGCGCACGAGCTAAACAACCCTTCGGCGGCCGCGCGACGGTCGGCCGCGGCACTGCGGGATTGTCTTGCCCGCCTCCGCTCTGCCGCTCGCAGCACCACGATCGGTCCCGAGGATTGCGCCAAGCTCGCGCAAACGGAAGAAGATATTCGCTCCTCTTTGAAACCCACTCAATTCAAAGACGAATTCGCGCGCGTCGAACGCGAAGAGGCCATTCAGTCCTGGCTCGAATCGCACAACGTCGCCGATGCGTGGAAGCTTGCACCTCAGCTCGCTGAGGCCAATCTTACCGATGCGGATCTGGAGCGCTTCGCGGCAGCGGCCGGCGCTTCTGTCGGTCCCGAACTCACGCGCTTCGCTACGCTGCTCGAAATGGATCGCATCGCCGAGGAACTCGAACATAGTTCCGCGCGCATTTCCGATCTGATCAAAGCAATCAAAGAATACTCCTACATGGATCAGGCCCCGGTGCAGGAAGTGGACATCGAGCGCGGCATTGAGACGACTCTTACCATCATGCATCACAAGCTCAAGCGCGGCATCACCGTCACTCGCGACTTCGCTCCCAATTTGCCCAAGGTCATGGCCAGCGGGAGCGAGCTCAATCAAGTCTGGACCAATCTCATTGACAACGCCGCCGACGCCATGAACGGCAACGGCAATTTGACCATCCGCACGGGCCGCGAGAACGATTTTGTCCTTGTCGAAATCGCTGACAACGGCTCGGGGATTCCTCCCGAAGTGCAATCCCGTATCTTCGATCCCTTTTTTACCACGAAAGGTGTCGGTGAGGGCACCGGCCTTGGCCTCGATGTGGTCAGCCGCATCATCAAAAACCTGGGCGGCAACATCAGCGTCAAGTCCGTTCCTGGCGACACGCGTTTTCAAGTGCGAATTCCTATACAACATGCGAAGTAATCTTGCAGGAGGCAGGCATGGCCGAGACTTGTAGTCACCTCGATCAGATTCGGCCCGTCAAGCCCAAGACGAAAGGCTGCGAAGAATGCCTCAAGATGGGCGACAGTTGGGTGCACCTGCGATTGTGCCTGAGTTGCGGCCATGTCGGTTGTTGCGACTCCTCGAAAAACAAGCACGCCACTAAACATTTTCACGCCACCAAGCATCCCGTCATTCGATCGTTCGAGCGCGGCGAGGATTGGATGTGGTGCTACGTCGACGAGCTGATGATGGAACCTGACTAAGAACTGGGCTTTTTTCTCGGAGGAATCAGCACTGAACTCAGCAGCGCAATCAGCAAGACGCCTCCGACCACCCCAAGCGAAATACCCACCGGGATATGCAGCCAGCGCTCGCCAATCATTTTTGCGCCGATGAACACCAAAACGATGGCCAGCCCTTCGTCGAGAAAGCGCAACCGGTCAATCACGCCAGCCAGCAAAAAGTAGAGCGCGCGCAAGCCGAGAATCGCCAGCACGTTCGATGTGTACACGATGAACGGGTCACGCGTGATTCCAAAAACCGCGGGAATCGAATCGATCGCCAGGGTCACGTCGGTGAATTCCACGACCAACAGAACCAGAAACAGCGGCGTTGCGAACAATTTGCCCGCGTTTCTCACAAAGAAATGCTCGCCGCCATATTCGCGCGTGACGCGCAAATAGCGGTTGGCGAAGCGCACGATTTTGCTGTCTTCGGGGTGCACGTCCTCTTTTTTGAAGAACAGCTTGATGCCGGCGTAGACGAGAAACGCGCCCAGCAAATACAGTACCCAGGAAAAATGCCCGATCAGTTCGGCTCCCAGCCCGATCATCAAGCCGCGCATGACCAGCGCGCCAACGACGCCCCATTGGAGCAAGCGGTGCTGCAGCCGGTCCTCCACCGCAAAGGCGCGGAAAATCACCAGGAACAAAAACAAATTGTCTACGCTGAGCGCTTTTTCAATCAGATAGCCCGTAAAAAATTCGAGCGCGGGCTGCTCGCCCCAAAAATGCAGCAATCCCAATCCAAAGATTACCGAAATTGCGATCCAGCCGAAGCTGGAAACCGCCGCCTCGCGCAACCCGATCTTGTGCGGCTGCCGATGGAACACGCGCAAATCGAGCGCGATGGCGGTCAATACAAAAAGATTAAAAATGATCCAGTGCAGAGGCCTGCCCATTGCGGCCGCGCTCGCGCCTCAGGGAGTGGAACTGCGGTTTTCCGTCGTGTTCAGATTCGACAGCTCGATTCGCGTCGTCTGGCCTGCTTCAATCTTAACCGGGACGTCCCAGCGCACGCGCATGTCTCCGGCATCGGCCTGCAAGTTCAGCGAAGAAATCCAGTAACTTCCCGGCGCAAGTCCGGACACGGAAGCGTGGCCATTCAGGTCCGTATCCACCTTCGCCGCCAAAAAATTGAGCTGCGCCATATCCGGTGCGGTGTGCTCGACGCGGCGGTTACGGTCTTTTTGCAGGGCCGACCACTTTCTCTCGGGATTCACGCCGTCCAGCTCCAGCTCCACGCCGGAAACGGTTTCCGGATACGACCGGATAAATTTTCTCAGCGCATTCAAATAATCCTGCCGGAGCTTTTCATACTTTTCGGGATCCTTGGTCTTGTCTTCCTCCTTGTATTTCGGCTTGGGGAGGCCCTTGGTGACGCCGCCGCTGTTCGACCGCTGGTAAGCCAGCAGAAATTCCGGGACATTGATGACATCGTCGGAGGAAATCAGTTTGTCGATGTCGGGTGAGGTGAGGTCCATGACGTCATGATTTTTCAGCCAGGTTCGCAGCTCCGGAGAAACTTTCAGGCCGTCGATGAATTCGTCGCGCTGCGGGACGGGATCCTTTCCTTCAACTTCTTTGACGATTTCGGTGTAGCTCTTGGTGAGAATGTAAAACGTGAAATCCCGCACCGGCTCCGCTTTTGCCGCGGTGGGAGTAATGTGCGCGGTGAACTCCAGCGAGCCTGGCGCAGTTTGGGCCGACGCGGGCACACCGAACGAAAGAGCTGCGGCGAGCACGCCGAGCGGAAAGAGTTTCGCTTTTCTCATGGCGAAATCGTAGCAGATTGCGGCCAGCCGCGGTCAAGCAACGATCACGAAGTTGCGCAAACCGCGACAACCAAAGAACGAGCCGGGATTTTGTGGCACAGACTTTAGTCTGTGCTGCTGGTTCTGTCCTAGTCTCCTCGCGGCCCCTTCTCACTATTTCCACAACGTACCCCCTAATGTCATCCCGACGCTCAGGCAGCGGTCTTCCGCTGTCCGAGGCGGAGGGATCTGCTTTTAGTTCTTATGTAAAGAGCGGATCACCAGCGAAACAGAAGCCATTATACATTTCCATTGACATATGCTTAGACATGATGTATAACCAGTTCGATGGCCTATCAGACCAAGACCGACGCCGCCCTCACCAAAGCTCGCGAGGAGCTCGCCGCTCTCTTTCGCCAGCGCGAGGAGCTCGAGGTTCGCATCGCCAAACAGCAGCGCCGCGTTGCCGCCCTCGTCACTCTCGTCGACGACAGCGAAGCCACCGACCAGCTTCTGGAGCTCAATCTGGGCGGCCTTACCGACGCCATCCGCACCACTTTGCGTACTGCCGGATCTCGCGGGCTTACCACCAGCGAGGTTACCGCTCGGCTCGATCAGCTCTTTTTCCCCGTGAACGACTATAAGAACTTTAGAGCTTCGCTTGGAACCGTCCTCAAGCGCCTGATCGCTTCCGGCGAAGTCCGCAAATCGATTCATGACGATCGCATCGAAAGCGATCAAACCGTTTACGTTTGGGTGGGCGCCATTAGGAACCGCTTTGCAACTCATGTTGCGTCGCGGAAGTAGTGTAGGGACGGGGCTTGCCCTGCCCGTCTGCAACATCTTGCAGGCGGCCTGTCTCTACTCCCCGCCCGCCTTCGCCAGGGACGGCGCGTTGCCCTCGGTAAGCGGGCGAGCGAGTTCTCGCGAACGGCGGTGAGGGATCTGCTTTTCTATTTCGTTTGCCCTTCGTAGCGCCGGGCTTTAGCCCGGCATTTTGAAGTACGGCGGCTTGTTTACCCTGAGCCTCGAAGGGACGCCGCTTTTTCTGAGTCTGCACGCCACTCAATGTTCGCAAGACTCAATACTCCAAGGGCGCTAGGAATCTCTCATGAGTACGAATTCTTCCCGCGGTCTGAAAAGCCGCATAACCAAATACGTAACAGCCTGCTTCGGTGCCCCGCGCCTTCCCAGCCCGCCAACGCCGCAACCGTGTGAAGAGCCCCCACACGAGGCCCCGCACGAACCCCCGCACGAACCAATGAACAAGGAACACATTCTCCAGGAGATTCGCCGCACCGCCGAAGCCAACGGCGGCGTTCCCTTGGGTCGCGATCGTTTTCTGAAAGAAACCGGCATCCGCCAATCCGACTGGATAGGAAAATACTGGGCACGCTGGGGAGATGCCGTCAGGGAAGCTGGGTACACCCCGAATCAGCTTACCGTTCCCTACGAAGACGCTTTCCTCTTCGAAAAGTTCATCGAACTGACGCGCTCTCTGGGAAGGATTCCCGCGCAGGGCGATCTTCTGATGCAATCTCGCGCTGACCCCACCTTCCCCAACGCAACGGTTTTTGAAAGATTCGGCTCCAAGGCCAGTCTCCTTGCCAGATTGCTAGAGTTTTGCCGGACCAGGGAAGGATTGGAAGACATTGCTTCCCTGTGCGAGGGCCACCTTTCACAAATCCGGGCATCCAGGCGCAAGCCCGGTTCGCCTGCGGCTAGCGCGGGTTTCGTCTACCTCATGAAATCCGGCAAGTTTTTCAAGATTGGCCGCAGCAACGCCGCCGGCCGCAGAGAGTATGAGCTGGGTCTTCAGCTTCCCGAACCTTTGCTCTCCGTTCACGTCATCTCCACCGACGACCCGCCGGGCATCGAGGCCTACTGGCATACGCGCTTCGCTGCCAAACGCAAAAACGGCGAGTGGTTCGACCTCGACCCCGCCGACGTCTCCGCCTTCAAGCGCCGCAAATTCATGTAACCGGCAGAGGGCTGCGATTGTCATTCTGAGGAGCGCAGCGATGAAGAATCCGCCCCGAAACTAGGTGCTAACCGTGCAAAATCAACCAGCCGCCTTCATTTCGAGCGTAGCGAGAACTCTGCGCCATCGCGCGATTTTTTGCGCGATGAAATCCCTCTTCCTGCCGCACACTTGCGGCCTGAATAATTTTTTCGACTCCGAGAATGCGTCCGCTCAGTCGGCTCTTTCTACCCAACAACAAACCGTTGTGGGTCAGTTTCCGGATTGCCGACGACTCGGGAGTTGATGGCGATAAGCGCGTTCCTGAGGACCTATGGCTGGCACGCAAATTTGACGGGAACTTTCACGATTTATCGAGCGTATCTTTCTGTTATGGAGGAGGATTATGAAATGCACTCAATGAAACGACAAGTCCTGTCGAGCGTTAGCGCCATGGTTGTCGCGGCAGCGGGCTTAGTGCTCGGGGTTGCGACATTTACTTACGGAGGTAACGGGACTAGCGCGAATGCAGTGCGACACGTTAGAGGTAGAACAATTTTTTCAGAGGAGTCCCCCAAGGCAGAGTTGAGCGTCCGGAGAGGGTTTCGATTCGTCGGCACTCAACAGGTAAACCTTCATGGAAATGCCGAAGCAGAACAGTACGTATTTGCGAGGTCAGGCCGCGACAATATTGTTGAGCAATTCTATTTAATACAGTTTGAGCATTTCCTGCCGACCAATCATCTGACTTACGATTACGCTTCCATGCGAACAACGCAAATAGGAAATTTCCAATTCAATTATGACGTGAAAAGCATGCCTAATCTTGGGGTCTTACTCATGGAAGATCAGGGATCGGATGGTGAAGCCTTGGAACAGCTGCTTACGAAACAACACCTTGTGTTGCCGCATAACACTGTTATGGTCCGTATGTTTCATTTGCCGTCAGCCGATCACCGAACCGAGTTAATGATTATCTACGGCGAAGCTTTGCCGCAAGATACCGCTGTCCCTGTTCGGAATGGTGGGGTTCAGCTAGATACGGAATCACCCAGTTCGGCGCAAATGTTCCTTGAGCACGCGCGCCAGGGGCTTGTCGTTCAAACGCGGTGAGAACTCTGCCTCGATGTCCCTTATACCCAGCACGCGATCCCGGAACGTTGGGTTGAGAGCGCCTGGCGAAGATCGGGTCCAGCTCGCGGTTATTCAGAAGCTGAGACAGATCGGTCACGAGAAGTTGGATTGTGTAAATCGATCACAGAAACTCCTGGATCACGAGCCAACCGGAAGTAGGCGCCGTAGCTAATGGAAATCATGCGATTGCGTTTCGGCTGGAGTAATCGAAATGGGCAGCACGCGGGAAGCTTGATGGATATAGTGTGGTCCTGATTCTGCAGGTCCCCTTCAACCCGAAAGAATTTCTCACGGTTGATCACCACGCGGTATTTCTCGGAGAGCTTAGGGAGCGCTCGCGCTGGCTTGGCGCGAGGCATAATCCAATGCGGCCCGGGCTCTTGGGTCATTGGGGAACTGCGCGACCATCTGCCGGTACGTTTCCTGCGCTTCCGCGTAGCGTCCGGCCTTCAATTGCGCCTGGCCAAGCGCGTACTGCGGACCGGGAGACTTTGCGTCGAGAGCCGCGGCCTGGCGGAATTCGGAAATGGCGAGGTCGTACTTCTGCAATCCCATGTACGCGTACCCGAATCCGAGAAATCCGCGTGCATTATTCGGATCCTCTTGCACTACTTTCTGGAAGATCGCAACCGCCTTGTCGAATTGGCCCGCAGTGATGTAGGAGCCCCCGAGTTGCTGCTGGTACCCGAGATTCTGAGGATCGGCGGCGCATGCCTTTTCGAGCGCGGAAATGCCGGGCTGGTATTGCCCTTTTTTGAAGTACAGGGAAGAGAGCATGAACTGCGCGCTGGCCAGTTGCGGCTGGCGCGTGGTGAGCTCCTCCAGCTTGGCGATAGCTTCGTCGCTTTTGTGTTGGTAGATCAATTCCTGGATGGAAGCAAGCTCGCCCACTCCGGAACGCAGGCGCTGCGCGCCAAGGGCGGAAGCGGTCAGCGCGACGGCCGAAACAATGGCCACGATCGATAGCCGCGTCCGCCGCACGGCATCCGAATCGCCTGCAGCGGGAAGCACCGCCCCCACCACAAGCCCCATCACGAGTCCACCGAGATGCGCGGCGTTGCTGATTCCGGGCCGGGCCGCGCCATAAACCAAATTGAAAAAGATAAATGTCCCCAGGCTCCCGAGCATGTTTTTGTTGATCTGCAGATGGGAGGGCGTCTTCTTCAAGTAGACATACGAAACGAGTACGCCCGCCAAACCAAAAATCGCGCCGGAGGCGCCGGCGCTTGCCGCCATCGGATTCCAGTACACGCTCGCGATGCTGCTAAATATTCCGCTGACGAAATAGGCCAGCAAATACGAAGCCCGTCCCATCAAGCGTTCCGCGGCACGGCCAAGATTCCAGAGGCACCACATATTCAGCCCGATGTGAATCGCGCCGAAGTGCACGAACATGCTGGTCACCAGCCGCCACCACTGGCCACCAAACGTCAGCGGGCCGAAATCCGCGCCAAACGCAATCCCGTCCTGGGGAGTTGGATCGAGCGCAGAAACACCGCGCAGAACCATCACCGCGAAGACCAGCGCGTTTATGGCAATCAATCCGATCGTAATGGGGAAAGAAGGAGAATCTATGGCCGCGGCACTGGCTTGAGGCGCCAACGGAGCCTGCGCGGCTTCCCACTGCTGCAAGTCGCACGTCGGGCAGTTCACGGTCGTGGCCGTGTCGCCAAATCGAAGCTCGAATTCTTTGCCACAGGTGGCGCAGCGTCGCACAGACATGGGAGGGAAATGGTATCAGCTTTTTGTTGCGAATCAGAAACCTGTCTAGATGAGCCGGAAGACCACTTCAATCGTGATCCACGAGGGAACCGCGCGGCGGGCAGCGTCCTTTGCCGGCGTGAATTTCCAGCCGCGGACCGTTTCCAGTGCACGTTCATCCAGCCCCAGACCGACTCCGCTCACGAAACGGACCTGAGACGCCCGGCCATCCGCGCCCACTAGCACCTTTAGCGTGACCGTGCCTTGCACTTTCGCTTTGCGTGCTTCGTCCGTGTATTGCGGATCGGGGCAGTACATACACACCGGCCGCGTCAGTCCAGGTCGGTAGGGGCCTCCGGGGCCGCCCACACCTACCTCACTGCCGGGTGAACTACCGATCGAATCGTCCGGACCGTCACCGATCGTATTGCCTTTGCCATGGCCGGAAGAATTATTTCGGTCCTGCATCCAAGGCAGGCCAATGTTGTCGACGGAAGCAAGAATACGTGGCGCGGATGGATCCAAAATCGTCGGAGGCACGGGAAGCTCATGCTCTCGGTTCTGCGGGATGATCGGCTTGAGAAGCTGGATCGAAGATCTTGGAGGAAGATTCCCTTGTGTAGGCGGAAGGGAATCATGCCCCGTGCCGCTGCCATTGCCCCCGTTTGGGTTGTGACCGCGGAGAATATCGAGCAAAGCTGCCGGTGCGGAGAAAATAGGTGGAGGCTGTGGTCTTGGCGGCCATGGATCGCGATTGGTGCTAGGCCGACTCGTAGCCAAAAGCAGCAACGCAGAGATCACCGCACCGTGCGTGAGGAAAGAAACGACGCGCGGTCCGCTGGCGAGTGAACCGCGCTTCTGCGTCAGCAAGTGGATCGGCGCGCCGTTGGCGGAGGAAGGAAAGATTCGCGCTGGCGTGAGCAATTGGTGAAAGTTTTCACGAATTCGCTGAAGCAAGGAATCCTGAGAGGACTGAAATGACGAAAGGAGCCGCGAAAATGGATCGCGCATGAGCAGGCCTCCACGCGGCCTCCGGCTCTCGACCCTGCACCTTTCGGAGGCGGGCACCAAACGCGCTATGAGAAGCGCAGCCTAAGAAATTGGTTGCCCGAAAATGGTGCACTGGTCGATTTCGTTGCGACGAGCCCGTTGCAAAAAAAAGAGGGCGCGAAAGAATCGCGCCCGCGTCATACAAAAACAGGATTTGAATTAGAGCAGGCGGAAAAGCACTTCAATCTGCACGCGGCACGCGACCGGCTTTCCGTTCGGGCCAATAGCCGCACGCATTTTCCAATTCTTCACCTGCGCCATCGCCTTTTCCTCAAGCCCTAAGCCAGGGCCCTTGATGACCCGCGGATCCAAAACGCGCCCGTCAGCCGTAACGATGACGTCGAGCAAAACCGTGCCCTGGTATTTTGCCTTGCGCGCCTCATCGCTGTACTCGGGATCGGGGCAGTAGATGCATTCGGGCTTGCCGACGCCATTGACGCCGGCACGAAACATTCCACCACCCGTGCCTCCGCCTTCGCCAGGGCCAAGCCCACCGCCCGAGCCACTTCCAATTCCTGTCCCTTCACCGGTTCCGATTCCGCTCCCGCCGCCGGGACCGCCCGAGAAATTCACTGACGCGGCCAGCGGATCGCCCATGTTCGTCAGATTCGAGTTCGCTACCTTCAAATCCGGCGGGCCAAGCAGCGAAGGATCCATCGCCAGCTTCGGATTCTGATTCTTGATGACCGCCATGGGTGGAGTAAATTGCGTCCACTGGAACTTTGGCGCCCGTCCTTTTGTTGGGGGCAGGGGATTGTGCTCGCCGCCGCCACCGCCGCCTCCCGCCTTATTCGCGCCCGCAGGGAGCTTCGCAATATACGGCGAAATATCCAACGGCATCACGTCGACTTTGTTCTTAGCTTCCGTCGCTGCCGGCAGAACGTGGGTGAAAATTGGAACGACGAGCAAGGCAACCACCAGGATGTGCATTCCAATGGCAATCGCTTGGCTCCAGCCGAAATTTTCGTCCTTCGACCAGATATCTTTTACTTTTACAGGTTGAATGCCCGCAGGAAGCGGCACCTGCTTGGGAGGCGCGAAAAATTCCCTGATGCGTGTGCCAAAGCCGCCAAAATTCGTGCCCCAGGAAACCGCCAAACGGCTATTCACTGGGCCCTTGGGCGCGGGGCCTGAGCTGAAGAAATCCGAAAAGTTGCTGAAGATTCCAGCTCCAAACGACGTGCGCGTAAACGGCGCATCCTTGCGTTCGCGCACCTTGACCGGCCGCTCCGTCAGGAACTGCACAAGATTCGACCAGAAATTATCGGGGATCAGGATATCGGGCCGGCCGAACTTCGGCACCGCCGAAGAGGGCACAGGGACGGCCGGAGCTGAACCTGTGGACGAACGCTCCGCCCTTGAAATTTCAGATGGCAGTAAATCGATGAATTTGCCCGGCACCGTTAACCTCATTTATTAGACGCAGGTATCCCGCGTTTGGTATCCCCATACCGGTACGATTCGCACAGGCCGGGAAAGGTTGTGCGCGCCACCAGCGGCTGACACCATCTGTAATTCATTCTAACATAGTTAGCCCAACTGCCTTCCATTGTTTCCCGCCTTACACCTGAACGAAAGGACGGCATGCCGGAATAGTTCAAAGTCCTTAGTTGTAAGCTCTAAGTAAGGAAAGAACGGCATTGAAGTCGCGCGGAAGGTTCACAGCCGACAGTTCACAGTTGACAGTTGTAAGCGGCTTTGTTGACATGCCCACGCCGAGGCGACCCAAGAACGAAAAGCAAATCCCTCACCCCGCAAAGACTGCCCCTCGAAGCTCGGGGCAAGCGGGGATTCGGGATGACAATCATCGTGGAGCGCGTGGTGAGTAAAGGAAGTTAACAAAGCCAGTTGTAAGTCTAAGTACGACAAGAAGTCGCACAACGGTGGCCCACCCTTTGAAAACCGCAAAGGGTAGGCCACCCCGGAAGGTTCCATTATTGCTTTGTTGTATCATTTAATTGTGGTTACTTTAAGCGAGGCGTGTGAGCAGAAAAAGCCGAGACGAAGAATGCCCCACCCGCCCGGGGTCATGGCTAACGGTGATGGAACAATCGGGCCCAATCTGGATTTTGGTTGGTATGGTTTTGGCGCCTACGCTAAACCATCCTTTTTCGGAAAAGATAGCTGTAAGGAGTTAGGTGAAGCGAGTTGAGACCGCTAGCCACGTTATGCTGTGTGGTGTCTACTATAATAGGCATCGGGTCTATAGTTGCAGGGTTCACGATAAGAGAATTCTTCTGGGGGCGCGCAGGTACATCTTCAGGAAAGCGTCCCATGCCAAGTTGGTTAGGCAAAGCGTTTTGCTTTGCCCTAGGGCTTATGTTCCTTACAGCCGCGTGGATGACGGCACATCAAAAGTGATTTGCGGAAACCCGCGGACATGACCTGCTGATCTTGAGCTGCCCCCTAGCTCTGCGCACGGAATCATACGACGTTTGGCCTCGTGAACACCTTTCCCGAGAGAGGTGACCCTTGGCCGGTCGCTGCCGAATCGGCTGCAAAATCGTGTACGATGGCAGAGAAGAAGACTAGTGTTCTGTCTCCCCAGGTTCGTGACCTAAGAAGGGCACGATATATCGTGCCCCTGCACTGACTTGCCTTCGCTGAAGTTGGGAAGGAACTTGAAAGATGGCGCCCTAAAGGGCGCCGCTACGGAGCGAGACCAAATAGACGAACGAAGGGACATCGCAGACGCTTTCACTATGGCCGAGCCACTGGAACTGAAGAAGACGCTGAACCTGCCGAAGACCGACTTCCCGATGAAGGCCAGCCTGCCGCAGAACGAGCCGAAGCAACTGGAAGCGTGGTACAGCGGAAACATTTACGAGCGCATTCTGGAAACCCGCAAGGGCAAGCCCCTTTTTGTTTTGCATGACGGGCCGCCTTATCCCACGGGGGAGATTCATCTCGGCACGGGGCTGAACAAAATTCTCAAAGATTTGATCGTCAAGACCAAGAGCATGGCGGGGCACTACGCGCCGTACGTGCCGGGATGGGATTGTCACGGTCTGCCCATTGAAACGCAGGTGGAAAAAGAGCTTGGCGGAAAAGGCAAAGTGCCGCCCGCGGAGTTTCGCAAACTTTGCCGCCAATTCGCCGCGCGCTTCGTCGAACAGCACAAGCGTGACTTCAAGCGCCTCGGCATTTTTGGCCAGTGGAACGAGCCCTACTTGACGATGAGCTTCGGTTACGAAGCCACTATCGCGGGCGCGTTCCTCGACTTCATGGAGAAGGGCTACGTGTACCGTGGGCGCAAACCGGTGTACTGGTGCATTCACGACAGCACCGCGCTGGCGGAAGCCGAAGTCGAATACGAAGACCACACCAGCCCGTCGATTTGGGTGAAGTTCGGCGCGGTTGGAGGCGGCAAAGGCGATGCCGCGAAAATCGGAAGTGACCCCTCCTTTGTCGGGGCAAGCGTAAGCGCGGTGATTTGGACCACGACGCCATGGACGCTGCCGCACAATCGCGCGCTGGCGTTTCATCCAGATTTTGAGTACGCGGTGGTCGATACGGAAAAGGGCGCGCTGCTGCTGGCCGCGGAACGCGTGGCGGCGTTGCAAGCCGAATGCGGAATTAAGGAGGCAAGAGTTCGCGCTACGTACAAAGGGCGCGATTTCGAAGGCATGAAGTTCCAGCACCCGTTTGTGTCTATCCAGGTGCCGGGGATTCTTGCTGACTACGTCACGCTCGATCAGGGCAGCGGCATCGTGCACACCGCTCCGGGGCATGGCGCCGACGATTTTTACTCCGGCCAAAAATATGGACTGGAGATTTACGCGCCGCTTGACGACAAGGGCGTATATCTCGAAGGCTTGCCCGAATACAAAGGCAAAGATGTCTTCAGCGCGAATCCGATCGTCGTCAAATTGCTGCAAGACCGCGGCGCGCTGCTTGGCCATCACGATTACAAGCACACTTATCCGCACTGCTGGCGCTGCCACAATCCGGTGATCTTTCGCGCCACGGAACAGTGGTTCATCAAAATGGACCAGGCCGCGAACGGGCACGACAAAACACTGCGCGCGGAAGCGCTGGAAGAAATTCACAAGGTCAAGTGGTTCCCCGCGTGGGGTGAAGACCGCATGTACGAAATGATCGAGCACCGTCCGGACTGGTGTGTTTCGCGGCAGCGATTTTGGGGCGTGCCGATCATCGTTTTTTATTGCGACGCGTGCGGCAAGCGGCTCGAGGACTACAAGGCTCTGCGCAATGTTGTGAAGTGGTTCGAAAAAGAAGGCGCCGACGCGTGGTACCAACACACGCCGGAGGAATTGCTGCCCGCCGGTATCAAATGCTCGTGCGGCGCGACGAAATGGCGCAAGGAAAACGACATTCTGGATGTGTGGTTCGATTCCGGCTCTTCCAATCTTGCGGTTTTGAAAGGCCCGGAGTGGCCGGCCGACGTTTATCTGGAGGGCCCCGACCAGTATCGCGGCTGGTTCCACAGTTCGTTGCTGGTGGCGACGGGCGTGCGCGACGCCGCGCCCTACCGCCAGGTGGTGACGCATGGCTGGACGCTCGACGAGCAGGGCCGCCCGATGTCCAAGTCGCTGGGCAACGCCCTTTATCCGATTGAAATTTGCGAGCGCTGGGGCGCGGATTTGCTGCGCCTGTGGGTGGCGTCGGTCGAGTATCAGGCCGATGTGAAGATGAGCGAGCGCGTGATGACGCAGCTCAGCGAAGCGTACCGGAAGATTCGCAACACGTTTCGCTTCGCACTGAGCAATCTTGGTGATTTTGACCCAGCGCGCGATGCGTTGGCGAATGAACAACTCGAAGAAATTGATCGCTGGATGCTAGACCGCACTGCGGAATTGGTGACGAAGTGCCGCGAATGGTACGCCGGCTACGAATTTCACCGCGTCTATCACGCGATTCACGATTATTGCGTTGTGGAATTGAGCGCGTTCTATTTCGATGTGCTGAAGGACCGCCTGTACACGAAAGCCGCGAAGAATAAATCGCGCCGCTCGGCGCAAACCGCGATCTGGAAGATTGCGAGCGCGCTCGTGCGGCTCGCCGCGCCAGTCCTCGTTTTTACCGCCGAAGAAATCTGGAAGTATCTGCCGAAGGCTGCCGGCGAGCCGGAAAGCGTGCACATGGCGCTATTCCCAGAGGCAGCCGACCTAAAACAAGTAGGCGCTCAAGAATTGGAAACAAGCTGGCGAAGCATCTTGGAATTCCGTGATGATGTTTTGAAACAACTCGAAACAAAGAAAACAGATAAGTTTCTCTCCAATTCTTTAGAAGCAAAAATCGTCATCCGCTCCAACTATGCTCCTCGAGTCCAGTTCCTGAGGCACTACGAGAAAATTCTTCCTTTCATATTTGGCGTTTCTCAGGTTCAGATTGTTGATGAAACGAAAGAAGGCGCTACTCCGCCGCCTTTCGGCGATTGGAAGATCGAAGTTCAAAAGGCGAATGGCAAGAAGTGCGAGCGCTGCTGGAACTATTCGACACACGTTGGCGAAAACGCCCGCTACCCAACGGTTTGCGAGCGTTGCTCGGGCGCTCTCGCCGAGATCGAGCGAGACGTTTCCGCTGGCGTGGCGGCTAACTGAGCCGATGAAGAGAGTGGCGAGTGGCGAGTGGCGAGTGGCGAGAAAACGCGAAGAGAGACTCTTCTCCTCTAGTTCCTTTAGCTCATGAATCTCCCTCCTCGCCTCCGCTGGCTGTGGCTCACTCTGACAATCGTCATACTTGACCGTGCCACGAAAGCCTGGTTTGAAGCGCGGACCACGGAGGGCTGGCGCCACGAGTTGATCCACAACTTTATCTATCTGGTGCACAGCCGCAATCCTGGAATCGCTTTTGGTGTGCTGTCGGACTCCTCTTCGACAGCGATGCGCGTCATTCTCATTGCCGGTTCCGTGATTGTCATTGGAGTGCTCGCGTGGTTGCTTGTTGCCGGAAAAACCAGCGTGCTAGCCGCTTCAGGCTTGGCCCTTTTGCTTGGGGGAGCTGCAGGAAACGTGACGGACCGGATTTATCAAGGGGCGGTGACGGACTTTTTTGAAGTGTGGCTTGGCAGCTATCACTATCCGGCATTTAATGTTGCGGACTCCGCAATCACGATCGGCGCCGTCTTAATCATTCTTGATTTATTATTCGGCTCCAGGCACGCAACGTCTCCGTCGAAAAATTGAGCGTCACCACGGAGGAGTTCGTCGATGAGCCAATGGAAAAACTTCAACCGCCGCGAATTCCTGACCAGTGCGCTGGGCGCGGCAGCCTCGTTCTACATTTTGCCGCCTGGCAGCATTCTCTCTTCGGAACAATCCTCGCCGCAGCGGCACGACGCACCATTTCAATTTTCCCCGCAATTTCTCTTTGGAGCCGCCACCGCGGCGTATCAAATCGAAGGCGCCTGGAACGAGGACGGCAAGGGCGAATCGATCTGGGATCGCTTCGTGCACACGCCGGGCAACGTCAAAGGTGGCACTACAGGCGATGTGGCTTGCGACTCGTATCATCGCTACAAAGAAGATCTAGAGCTGCTGAAAAAACTGAAGCTCAAGAGCTACCGCCTTTCGGTTTCCTGGCCGCGCATTCAGCCCAACGGTGCAGGCGCGCCCAATCAGAAAGGGCTGGACTATTACAAGCGCCTCGCCGACGCCTTGCATGAAGCAAAAATTCGCCCGCTTTGCACGCTTTATCATTGGGACCTGCCGCAGAAATTAGAAGATGCGGGTGGCTGGCCCAACCGGGATCTTGCCGGACGTTTTGCCGACTACGCAGAAATCGTGACACGCGCCCTGGGCGACCACATCATTCATTGGTGCATTTTCAACGAGCCTTGGGTTTTCACCTTTCTGGGCTACGCCTATGGCACGCACGCTCCCGGGCGAAAGAATTTTCTCGACTGCATGCGCGCCACGCACGTCGTAAATCTCGCGCAAGGCCAGGCGTTCCGAGCGATGAAAGCCGTCAATTCCAAGTTTCAAGTGGGCACGGCGTTCAGCATGTATCACTGCCAGCCCGCTACTTCATCGGAAGAAGACCGCAAAGCAGCCGACCGCGCGCACGCGCTTGCCAATGTGTGGTTCGTTCATCCCGCCCTGAGAGGCGAATACCCCGTTGCGTTTCCAGGTCCGACTCCGCTGGAACTGATGGGCGTGAAGCCCGGCGACTTGGAATTGTGCCGCGCGCCGCTGGATTTTCTGGGCATCAACTATTACCGCCGCCAGCTTATCTCGGCCATTCCTCCCGGCGCGGGCGATTCCGCGACGGGCGTGCATTACTTTGACGCGCAGGAGGGCCCGCTCACCGACTATCCGTGGGAAGTCTGGCCCGATGGTTTTTACGAGATGGTGATGCGCATCGCTCGCGAATACAAAGGCACGCCGATGGAAATTACAGAAAACGGCTGTTCGTATAAAGATGGGCCTGACGAACATGGCCGCGTGGCCGACCAGCGGCGCATCGATTTCACGCGCGGCTATTTGCACGCGTTGGGACGGGCCATCAAAGACGGCGCCGACGTCCGCACCTATCACTACTGGAGCTCGATGGACAATTTCGAGTGGGCTGAAGGTTTCACTCAGCGTTTTGGCCTGGCATATGTTGATTTTCAAACGCAAAAGCGGACCATCAAGGATTCGGGCTACTGGTACGCAAAGCTTTCCTCCACCGGCAAGCTCATATAGACCGTTGCTCCTCCAACTTGCAGAGCACACGATTCTTGTTCATTTAAACGGCCTTCGTGTGATGCCCATCCTTGACCCTCGTGCCCCGCGGGCGATACTGGCAACAGAGGTGTTCTATGCCAGCTCTAGTCGAAGTTGCTGATTCCTCCTTGATGGCCAAGGCCTTGAGCGAGCGCTCGCCCGACCTAATCGATTTGGCAAAGAAGGCCGAAGGCGATCCGGAATTGCTGCTCGGCGCGATTGACGCGCTTGGTTCGGTTAACCCGTGCACGCGCTTTGCTGCCGCCAAACTTCTACGCATCCTGAGTGAGAGATCCCCTGAAGCGCTCTATCCTCATTTCGACATTCTGGTGCGCACGCTCCGCGATGACAACAGTATCCTCCGCTGGAACGCTATGGTGACGGTTGGCAATCTGGCTCCGGCCGACCGTGAAAACAAAATTGATGGGATTCTCGACGATTACCTTGCTCCCATCCCTGGCCCCAACTTGATCGATGCCGCCAACACCATGCAGGGCGCTGCCGCCATCGCTCGCGCGAAACCCTACCTTGCCGACCGCATTGCCAAGAGCATTCTTGGCGTCGAGCGCGCTCGCTACGCCAAGGCGGAGTGCCGCAACGTAGTGATCGGCCACGCCATCTTGGCCCTCGGCGAATTCTTCCCGGCCATCCAAGAGCAGCACGACGTGCAGCTCTTTGTCCGCCGCCAGTTGAAGAACCCGCGTTACGCGACCGCCAATAAGGCGCGCCGGTTTTTGAAAAAGTGGCAGGTCGAGGATTATCAGATCCGCGCGAATTAGCTGGCGTCATCAATGGCAATTGGGGCAGGTTACAATTTCTCTCTGTTAGCCTCGAAAGTACCTGGAGAAACTAGGCCGCACTGCAGTGCGTCCAATGAGTATGAAGAAAAAGTACTCAGCAGGTCTCATTTTCTTCCTTTTCTTCCTTTTTGCGTTTCCTCTTTTCGCTCAGGAACCTCCCGCCACTCCCTCCGGAAACGGCGGCTGCGGCGCAAATCAGGCGCAATTTGACGTAACTGGCGCCAAGAAAAATGGGCCGGCGGCGCAGCCAGAGGCGGGCAAAGCGCTAGTCTACGTGATCGAGGACATTGCGGGCGGGCCCACCATGCGCGTTGGCATGGATGGTTCATGGATCGGCGCCAACAAGGGGAAGTCCTACTTATTCTTCTCTGCGGACCCTGGCGATCATCAGGTGTGCACGAAATGGCAGTCCGGCGTTTTTAAAAAAACAGCCGAACGCATGGGCTCTGCCACAACCATTACCGTCGAAGCCGGAAGAGTCTACTATCTGCGGATTCAGGCCTTCCAACGAAGCGAGCGCGACTGGACCATTACGATAGATCCCGTCGAGCCCGCGGAAGGCGAGTTCCTGGTTTCTTCTTCTTTGGTTAGCACTTCCCGTCTCAAGAAGTAAGTGGACTCTTCAACTTCGGAATTCAGGCTAAATTCGATTCGCTTATAATCGAGACGTGCCTTCCTCCGAAAAGGCTATTCATCGCGAATTTGTAGCCGCGTCTTCCGATTCCGGGGAGCGGCTGGACCGGTTCATCGCAGTGCACTGTCCTGAACTAAGCCGCACGCGCGTCCAAGAACTGATCGACTTAGGGCAAATTCAAATCGACGGCAAGACTACAACAAAAGGGTCGGCACACCTTCGCGGAGGCGAAAAAATCACAGTCGAGATCACCGAACGCCCCGCGATGTCTGCCAAGCCGGAAGCGATTCCGCTGGAAGTCTTGTACGAAGACGAAGATGTCGCCGCCATCAACAAGCCCGCCGGAATGACCGTGCATGCGGGGGCAGGGAATGTCTCGGGCACGCTGGTCAACGCGCTGCTCGGACGCGGGCAAGCGCTTTCGAAAGGCGGAGACGCGCTGCGGCCTGGAATCGTGCACCGGCTGGATAAGGAAACCTCGGGCGTGATCCTGGTGGCGAAGAACGACGCCGCGCACGCGAAGCTGGGCGAAGCGTTTCGCCAGCGCGCCATCCAGAAAACCTATGTAGCGCTCGTGCAGGGAGTTCTGAAAGAGAAAAAGGGAAGTATTGAGCTCGCCATTGGGCGCGATCCTGTGCACCGCACGCGCATGGCCACCGTGAAAAAATCCTGGCGCGGCGCAGCCATCACCAATCTTCGCGAAGCGCGCACCGATTGGCGCGCTCTCGCAACCATCGACAGCACCACGCTGGTCGAGGTCCAACTTCACACCGGCCGCACGCACCAAATACGCGTGCACTTTTCCGCGCTGAAGCATCCGGTGGTGGGCGACACTCTG
This sequence comes from Candidatus Acidiferrum sp., assembly GCA_035623215.1. Lineage (GTDB taxonomy): Bacteria > Acidobacteriota > Terriglobia > Acidiferrales > UBA7541 > Acidiferrum. Next base: position 35,534 of record DASPTW010000042.1, on the reverse strand, counting down.
TACGGAGCAGCAGCGCAGTTGCGCATCGGGAAAGTGACGCTGCCTCCGTTCGAACGCAATTTCCTTCACGCCGCAAAATTAGGATTCGCGCAGCCGCGCACCGGAACCTGGATTGAAGTTCGCGCGCCGCTCCCCGCCGAGTTGCGCGACTTCCTCCGAAGAATTTGCGAAGCCGCCGGCGACTCGCTCCCACGAATTGACGCTGCGCTCGCACCGTACCTATAATCAGTTGAAATGCGACGGAGCCTCATTCCGATTTTCTTGATGGCGGCGCTGCTGCTATTGCCCCTCGCGGACCGGGCGCAACAGCCTTCAACCGATCCCAAACCGCAATCGCCAACCCCCGCTCAGAATCCAACTCCGGGCCAGGAGCAGCCACAGCAGAGCGGAGAGAAATTCGTCCGCGAAGTCAATCTCGTCGACGTCCTTTTCACCGTTTTGAATCGCCGAAATAAATTGGTGCCGGATCTGGAAAAAGCAGATTTCAAAATATTTGACGAGAACAGGCCGCAGGATATCCGGTATTTCAGCAAGCAGACGGATTTGCCGCTGCGGATCGGCATGTTGATCGATACTTCGAACAGCATCCGCGACCGCATCAAATTCGAACAAGACGCTTCGGTGAATTTTTTGTTTAGCGTGCTGCGGCGCAACAAAGACGAAGCTTTCGTCATGACCTTTGACGATGAGCCGCAAATCATCCAGGGCTTTACCAGCGACACCAGCGCTTTACGCGACCAGATCACGCGCACCCGGGCCGGCGGCGGCACCGCGATTTACGACGCCATTTTCGAAGCCTGCTTGACGCAGTTGAGCCATCCGCCGCGTCCGCCCGGCGACCAACCCGACGTTGTTCGCCGCGTGATGATCCTGATCAGCGACGGCGAAGACAATCTCTCTGTTCATACCCGCTCGGATGCTATCGAAATGGCGCAACGATACAGCGTGGTCATCTACACCATCAGCACCAGCACGCAATGGGTTTCACTCTCCGAAACCAATCCCGCCAAAACCGCCGACCGCAAATATCATCTGACGGATGGCGACAAAATTTTGCAGGATTTGGCGGACCAGACCGGAGGCCGCTCGTTTTTCCCGTATCACGTCGACGATCTCGATCAATCTTTCCAGGATATCGGCGACGAACTTCGCAACCAGTATTCGATCGCCTATGCTCCCGCCAATTACGTTCTTGATGGCCGCTATCACCGCATTCGCATCGATGTTCCCGAGCACAAGGGCTATCAAGTGCGGGCGCGCCGCGGCTATTACGCTCGCGCCAATCGCGACACCAAGGGTCCAAACACCCCTGGCACTGGCGCGCCGCAAGGAACCATAAGGAACCATTAAGTAGTTGGCCCGCACTCCCTTCCGAATCTCCTAAAGCCTTCGAAGTATTCGCGGCTATTGAACCTGAAACGCATTCTGGACTTTTGCCGTCTCACGACTAGTCTTACAATCCTGTGGGCCGGTTCCATCCGTTCAATTCAATGCTAGGGGCAGTGACAAAACCTAATCGGAGGCTGAGAGTGCGAAAGTATCGGAATGTTTTAGTGATTTTGTTTGTATTGGTGGCGGCAGTGCCGCTGGGCGCGCAGGCGCCGAGCACGGCGGACTTGCAGGCGATCGAGCAGATTAAAGAGGAAGGCTTCGGCAAATCGCAAATCATGGAGATTATGAGCTACCTAACCGACGTGTACGGTCCGCGGCTCACCAATTCGCCGGACATCAAGCAGGCCGCAGACTGGACCACCGGCAAAATGAAAGAGTGGCAACTCGCGAACGTGCACCTCGAACCGTGGGGACCGTTCGGCAAGGGCTGGTCGAACGAGCGATTTTCTCTGCAAGCCATTTCGCCGCGGCCGTTTCCGCTGATTGGCTACGCGCAGGCCTGGACGCCGGGCACCAACGGCGTGGTCACCGCGGAAGCAGTTTATGCGCCGATTCAAAAAGAAGAGGACATTGAGAAGTATCGCGGCAAACTGAAAGGCAAATTTGTACTCACAGCGCAGGTGCCGGAGATCAAGGCGCGGTTTGAAGCGCAGGGCCATCGCTACACCGACGCCGAACTTGTGGAAGAGTCCACGCAAGAGATTCCCGCGGGGCGGCCGGAAGATCGCTACGCGCGATTCCGCGCACAAAGAGAGTTGAATCAGAAGATTCAAAAGTTTCTTGTGGAAGAGGGCGTTGCCGCGTGGATCGGGACCTCGAATGGGGATGACGGCACCGTGTTTGTGCAATCGGGTGGTGGACGCGACCCCAAGGACCCGCCAGCGCCAGCGCGCGCGACCGTGGCCGCCGAAAACTACGGACGCATCGTACGCATGCTGCAGAAGTTGGATGGCAAGGTTCCCGTTGTGCTGCAGGCGGACATTCAAAGCAAGTTTTATGAAGATAATTTGGATTCTTTCAACATCATCGGCGAGATTCCGGGCGCGGACAAAGCGAAAGCCGATGAAGTGGTGATGATTGGCGGGCACTTTGATTCCTGGCACGCGGGAACAGGGGCGACGGACAACGGGGCGGGCTCAGGCGTGATGCTGGAAGCCATGCGCATTCTCAAAGCCACCGGCGTGAAATTGCGCCGCACTGTGCGCATCGGTTTGTGGACGGGAGAAGAGCAGGGCTTGCTTGGTTCGCGCGCGTACGTGAAGCAGCATTTCGGTTCTTGGGAGCCGGACCCTGCTGCATCGGACAAAGAGATTCTCAAGCTGCTGCCTGAACAGGCCAAGCTCGACGCCTACTACAACGTCGACAACGGCAGCGGCAAAATCCGCGGCGTCTATCTCCAGGGCAACGAATCTGTAGCTCCACTCTTTCAACAATGGATGGAGCCGTTTCACAACATGGGAATGACCACGCTGAGCATCCGCGACACCGGCGGAACGGATCACCTCTCATTCGACGCGGTGGGCTTGCCGGGTTTCCAGTTCATTCAGGACCCCATCGAATACGACACGCGCACGCACCACACGAACATGGACGTCTACGAACGCATCCAGGAACCGGACATGAAGCAGATGGCGGTGATTGTGGCGTCGTTCGTGTATTTAACCGCCAACCGCGACGACTTTGTCCCGCGCAAACCGCTCGTCAAAACGCGCCCGAAACGCCCGAGCCCGTTCTAAATCGTGGACCTTAGCTCAGCTGGGCAGAAATGGGCTGTCATTGTCCTTGGACTGGCGTGTGTTGATCTATCAGTGACAGCACAGGGCGAAATTTCTCCGCTTCCTGGACCATCCCCATACGATAGAAAAAGGTTGGTAAGAAAAATGTTCGCCGTTGTGGGCTTAACCTTGGATGACATTTGGTCTGGTTCGCTACCGCAAGCGCGCCTGGCGGAGGCGCTCAAGGCAGGTAAAGCGCCAGAGCATTCCCGTGGCGGCGCAGCACCATCCATCGTGATTTACACGACGGATCCTTCCGATACGCAAGGTCCTATAGCCCGCGCCAAATATAAGGAGAAAGGGACCTTTGTGACGCTCTTGTACTTCAGTGACGCTGCCGTTGCCGCGTGCAACGAGTTGCGCATTCCCCTGCGCATTCTCGAGCAAGTGGATGAGAGTGGGCTCCCGGCGAAAAGAGTCGTCGCCTTTGAACACCGTTCTGTCGCCCCTGCGATGAAGTGATTTTGGTGGTTCGCCAGCTTGAGCGGTGAGCGCGATTTTCCGCGTACAGCTACAACCGTTACGTTCAGACGCTCATTAGCTTACAGACGCGGGAGCTTACTCCATCGCCAGCGCGTGGATTTGATTGCCCTTGACTTTCACTTCGATGCCGTAGGGCGGCCGCACATCGTATCCCTGCACGATGGCGCCGCGCACCAGGATGTTTCCGGGGAGCTCTTTGTGTTGCAGCGGATCAAAGATGGCCCGGCTGCAAGGATTCACGACCATGGGGTGCGCGGCGTGGAATCCGTACTCGGAAGCGAGCTTCGTGATGTCGTCCACGTACGCAAACTGGCACTGGCTGAACGGCGCGTCCAGCGAAAATGCCCAATAGGATTTGCTTTCCGACGGAGAACCAGGCAAGCGAACAATCAGCGCCGAAACGTCTTTCGATTGCGTCAAACTGTGAAAGAAGAACCTCTTGGAAGACCAGGGCTGCGCCAACTCGGCGACCGAAGCAACTTCGGGATTGGACGCGGTAACGTAAGGCGCCGTCGATACTGACTCCTTCTCTGTACTCTGCGGCTGCGGCGCAGGAATTTGCTCCTGAGGGGCGGGCTGCGTATCCGAATCGGGCCGCTGCATGCGGCCAATCGTCTTGAAGGCAAACGATCCGAGCAGCAGCGCCAGCAAGACGCCACCGCCAATTTTCGCGAAGCGCACAATGTTGGCGAGATTCAGTTTTGACGGCGGCCCCGCGTAAACGCCTTCGATGGGAGGCTGGCTCTTTGTAGGAGAATTGCTTATTGAGGCGTCATTTGGAGGCGGGGAGGGCCGAGGGTGTGGCGGAGCGGCCGCCGGTTTGGGACGTGGTTCGACGCCGGGAATTCGCGGCGCCTCTACGTGGTATTTCTTCTCCGCCTTTTCGGGCGTGGCAAGCCGCACTGCCGGCGTGGCCGAAACCTCCGCGCTTCTATCGATGCGCGTGACGCCCGGCCGGAAGTGCTTCAGATCTTCCAGCAATTCGCGGCAACTCTCGTAACGCAGGTGCGGACTCTTGGCCAGCGCCTTCAAGATGGTGCTGCTGACGCCCTGCGGAATGTTGAGATTCAGCTGATGCGGCGGCACCGGCTCTTCTTTCAGGATTTGGTACAGGATTGAGGGTACGTCTTTGCCGCGAAACGGCTTTTGGCCCGTCATGATTTCGTACAGCATCACACCCAGGGAAAAAATATCTGTGCGCCCATCCACGGCTTTGCCCTTGATTTGCTCGGGCGACATATAGCCGGGAGTGCCCATGGCAACGCCCTGTTGTTGAGCGGCGCCGTATTGCAGGATCTTGGCGGTGCCGAAATCGGTGATCTTCACGAAATCGTCCCGGGTCAGCATGATGTTGGCGGGCTTGATATCGCGATGCACGACGCCGTTTTCATGGGCGAATTGCAGCGCGGAGCAGACCTGCTCCATGATGCGCAGGAGCCGGGTGAGCGGAAACTTCTCCCCCGCGTCCAGCAGCGCTTGCAGGCTCTTGCCGTTCACCAATTCCATGGTGATGTAGTAAACGCCCTCGGATTCGCCGACGTCGTAGATGGCCACAATGTTGGGGTGGGACAGCAGTCCCGCGGCGCGCGCCTCGGTCTGGAAATGCTCCACCAATTGGGCATGGGACATCCCCGTGCCTTCCTCGGAGAGCCGGATGGTCTTGGTCGCCACGATGCGGCCAATCAGCGGGTCTTTGGCGCGGTAAACCACACCCATAGCGCCGCGGCCCAGTTCGCCGAGAATTTCATACCTGCCGGCCTTGGTGGCTGTCTCCATCTTCCTATTCCCCGGGAATAGGGCACAAAACTCCTTACATTGACGTTCGCGCCCTTCTTTGCGCAGGTCAATGGTCCTGGGGATGAAGTGTTTCGCAGTCGGCACGAGCCGAGTCTGCGGCATGGCGCGTGGGTTAGTTGCGTTTTGGACAAACGAATTGCCGGCGGCGAAGCCCGAGGCGGGGGAATCTGCTTTTTCCCTTCTTGCTGGTGTCGTCCTTAAGCTTCTTGCTCCTGGTTCCGGTGCCACGCATCATCCCCTTTATTTTCAATCACTTGCGCACTATTTTGCGCTCTCCATTTTCGCATCTCTTTCGTTTTCAATCACTTCCGCACTCTTTGCAAAAACACCCGGGGCGGGTGGGGGTGGAAACCCGAGGAAGAAGGAGGAACAGCAGGAGCAACGAGAAACACGCCACCGACAGCGAGCCTTGCGCGGCAGGCAAACTGCGCCCGGTTTTCCATCTGGAAGGAAGAAGGGGAAGACGAAATGGAGGCTAGGGAGCCTAGCCGGAGCCCTTGGGCGCGTAGTAGCCCCTGCGGGCGAGAACTTTCATGTCTTTGTCCGCGGTCTCCACTTTGATCTTGCGGAAGGTGCCGTCGCGCGCGCCGTTCGTCGGGTAGTAGCCCAGCGTGTATTGCTGGCGCAGCTCTTCTGCGATCTGGTCGAACGCTTCCTGAAGGTGCTTCTCGGAATTGACTTCAATGACGCGGCCCCCGGTTTGATCCGCCATTTTGTGTGCAATATCCGGGCGCCAACCGTAACCGGGATCGTGCACCAGCAGGAAGTGGATGACCGTGTTGGTTCTTTCCGCGGATTCGATGGCCTCTTGCACGGTCACTTTGCTGCCAAAGTCTTCGGCGTCGGTGATAATCACCAGCGCTTTGCGGCCCGCTTCCGTCGCCAACTTTTCACCACACGCGACCCAGACAGCATCATATAGGTGCGTCCCGTTCGGCCCGGAAGGCAGCGTCCCGGGCGTGATCATGGGTCCGCCCGCATTCACTTGCGCGCGACGGATGGCCCGGCTCAGTTGGGCATGGTCGTCGGTGAAGTCGGAGAGCAGATCGACATCCAGATCGAACGAGACAACCATGGCTTCATCGCCCTTGCGCATGACCTGGTGCAGGAACTTAGATGCGGCTTCTTGCTCGGCGGGCAGGCGGTTTTGCTCGCTGCCGCTGGTGTCGATGAGCAAGCCGAGCGTAATCGGCAGGGTGGTTTCCGTTGTGAAGAACGCGATTTTCTGCTCCTGCTCGTTCTCGAAAATGTGGAAGTCTTCCTGCTTCAAGTCGGTGATGACGTGCTTCTTCTTGTCGCGGACGGTGGCGAAAATGTTGACGAGGTTGACCTGGGTCTTGATGGTGGGCGTTTCCTGGGCAGGCTCCTGAGAACCGGCGGGGATGGCCAGCGTCCATGCAACCAATGCCGCTGTGCAGTACGTCACAATTTTTGTTGAGGAACGCATGTATAATTTCCTGGTCAAGAAAGATACCCGGCAAGCGAACCGCGCGGGACTAAAGTCCTTTCATAGGATGCCACGGAGCGGCGCAAGGGATGCGCGGTCGTGGCCGCCCGTGCAGAAGATTTCAACCCGAAGTTTGGCCCGAGGAATATGAAAAGTCCACGAAAAAGCGCGGTTGCAGGGTTGCTTGTGTTGCTGGCGCTGGCGATTGCTCCCTTGAGCGGCCGAACGCCTCAGCAAGCCTCCAGCGCGCCAGCTACGCAGAATCCTCCGCCGACGCAGCCTCCCGCGCAGCCCCAGGTGCAGCAAGACAACCAGCAGACGACGGTGCGGGTTCGGGTGAATGAAGTCATTGTGCCGGTTATTGTGAAGGACGGCGCCGGCCGCTTGGTGCCCGATTTGCGCAAGGACGATTTCCGCATCCTTGAAGACAACATCGAGCAGCACATCATCTCGTTCAAAACAGACCCAGTTCCACTGTCCATGGTCGTGCTGGTGGACAACGATTTGAAATCGAAGGACGCCCAGGCGGTGGCCGACAGCCTGCGCGCCATCGTGGCCGGGCTGAGTACCACCGACGAAGCTTTTGTCTGCCGCTTCGACGAGTTTTTCCACCCGGGCCATGGATTCACCAGCGACCAGGACAAGCTGCTTACCGAATTGAAGCGCACGCGCTTGGATGAGGAGACCTCCGTGGCCCCGCCGAGCGAGCCTATCAGCGAAGGGCCAACGATCAATGGCCACTCGTCAACCGGAGAATCCCCAAAGGTTCCTCAAACCACCATCATGCTCAAGGGTCAGCCCACGAAAGCCCTCGACGATGCTGTATATGCCGCCGCTCAATTGCTCAAGGACCGCGACCCGGACCGCAAACGGCGCAAGATCATCATGCTGATCACGGATGGCGTGAATGCGCCCAAGTTCAATACCAACAATTACGACACAACCATCAAGGAATTGCTTCGCTACGAAATTGCCGTTTACGGGATCGGCGTGGGAACTGCTTATTTCAACCGCAAGTTTGAGCGCCTTTCGAAGTACTGCCACGATTCGGGCGGCGACGTCTTTTACGGCCTGAAGAGCCGCGCCATGGAAGAACTCTACTCGCGCGTCACCGAGGAAGCCCGCAACCAGTACACGCTCGCCTACAATCCTGTGGGCACCGACCGCGGCGCCGAGTATCACTCCATCGAAGTGCGCGTGAAACGCGAAGGCCTGACGATCCTCGCTCGCGAAGGCTATTACGTCGGCGGCGTGCAGCGCTAATTTGCTCAACGCGGGTCATGCTGCGAAGCTTACGCTTTGGCGGAAGTTTGCTGCGATTCCAGTGCGCTTTCTCGCAAATAGAGAAACAGCGGCAAACCCAGGCTGACGCCGACCAGGCAAATTCCAATGATCGGCAACCAGCAATGGCGCACGCCGAGCCTCCTGCCTTCGCGCCGGATAAAAAAGATCAGCACCACCGCCGACACCAGCACGTCCATTCCGAAGAATCCGCCAATGCGATTCGCGAACAATTGCTCGACAAAGAGTCTCAGACGTAATCCGTTCTGCAGGACCCACGGCACGAATTGCCAATACGGCAGCGCGGTTCCGAGGACACAAAAGACCAGATAAAGATTTTTTCGGCTCATCGGAGATTCTCCCGGAAGAATGCTTACTGACAAACAGCACGGACTTTCAACAAGTGTTTATGCGCTCAAGGCTTCTTCGTGCGCCGGGCAGATGGGCTTGTACGCGCAACTGCGGCAGACAAATCCCGGCTTCGCGGGAAATTCTCCCGCGCGAATGTCAGCGGCGGTTTCCTGCACGATCCCTTCTGCCTCATCCAGTTGCTTCGAATCGCGCGTGGTTACCTGCGTCTGATTGTTCTGCAGATAATGAAAGACGAGCCGCACCGGGTTCCAATCGAAAATCTCTTTTGCTGCTAGCGCGTACAGGCTGAGCTGCAAATCTTTTTTCGCGTCGGTATCTTTTCTCGCCTTGCCCGTTTTGTAATCCACGATTTCGACGTCGTCGCGCCCCAGCGAATTCACCTGGTCCATGCGGCCGAGGATGGTGACGTTGTTCTCCAGGGGCAATTCGAAGGATTTTTCTTGTTCGAGAACCTCCGGTGGATTGGCAATGGCCGCCGCATGAAACGCGCGCAATTGCTCGAGCCCATCCTCCTTGTATCCTTTTTCCTGATAATCGTCTTCAAATCCTGCGGAAGTCCATTCCGTTTCGAAAATGCGCGCCACTTCCTCAAACGGCAGCTTCGCGCCTTTGCGGAGCTGGCCCATGAAGCGCTTGATCGTCGTGTGCATCACGCTGCCAAACGTCAGCACAGCCTTGGGCCCTTCCTTGAGCGACCACAAATAGCGGAACAAGTATTTTTGCGGACAGCTCCGGTAGCCATTCACCGCCGATGGGCTGAGCAGGAGCGGCTCCGGCGCGGGTGGGTGAAAGATTTCCGCCCAGTCCGCGATTTGCGAAAAAATCTTCGGCGGCCCAGACGACACTGGGAACAATTGACCGTCTTCCACTGAGCCTCGTGCTTTCTTGCCGGCGGCGCTTGCTTCCGGCGCCTTGGGGCTGAGCTGCTGAACGTCCCGCCGCTTGATCGCCGGTTCCATTAGCATGTCTTCGATAAATACGGGAATCTTGCCTCTCTTTTCCGTAAGCGTGGTAATCGTCAGCCGGTTCTGCGCGCGCGTCAACGCCACGTAGAACAGCCGCCGCTCTTCCTGGATGTGGAACTGCTCGGCGGGCTCGCCCTCTTTCATTAGCGCCGCGGGAAATTCGAAGACGCGCGGCCGTTCCGTCGCTGGAAATTTCTTGTTGTTTACGCGCAGCAAAAAAACCTGGGGAAACTCCAGCCCTTTCGCGCCGTGCACGGTCATCAATTGCACCGCGTCTCCCGGGTCATCGTCTTCCAGGCAGATGGCGCCGCCTGCTTGCTCGTAATAGTCGAGATACTCGACAAAGTCCGCCAGCCCGCCCGTTTCGCTTTTCGGCTCCCACTCCTTGCCGAATTCCGTCAGACGTGCCACGTATTTGCGGTCCTGCGTGCTCGCGCGTTGTGCGATTTCCAGCCACTCGTACAGATCGTTCAGAATTTCCCGCGCGCTTCGCCGCCGCATCGTTTTCCTTTGTTCCGATACGAACTCCACTAGTTCGCCGAGCGCCGTATGCGACGAATCAAACGGGAGTTTCCCTTGCTCGGCTTGCAACAGGTCGTAGATCGCTTTCTTTTCTTTCCTCGCCCTTTCCGCCAACCGCACCAGATCCGCCGCTTCGAGTCCCCACGCTGGGGCCGACAGCACGCGAGCGCAGGCGATGTCGTCGAAGGGCGTGGCAATCAGGCGCAAATACGCGAGCACATCCTTCACCAGCGGATGGTCGAGAATCGAGAGCCTGCTAATCACAAACGGAATTCTGCGCCGCGACAGTTCCTCCACCAACTCGTCGCGGTGCGCGTGCTGGCGGTAGAGCACCGCGAAATCCCTCCACTTGCGTCCCGTCGCGTGCAGGCGCTGGAGTTCGCTAGCCACCCACCGCGCTTCCTCCTCTTCCGTTTCCAGCTCCACGATGCGAATCTTTTCGCCTTCCCGCTTGTTCGCGTTCAGGAATTTCTTCGGAAAGTCCGCGCTCACCGTGTTTTGCCCGATCACCTGCGTCGCCGCGCGCAAAATGTTTGGCGTCGAGCGGTAATTTTCCGTCAGCGACACGCGAAAGCGCGTTGAGTCTCCGCCTTCGCGCCAGCCGGTGAACTTTTCAAGGAACAGCTTGAAGCTTGCGAAAGACGCTCCACGAAACCGGTAAATGGCCTGGTCGTTGTCGCCTACGGCCACGATGTTTTTCACGTCGCCTGTCAACAGTTCCAGCAACCGCAACTGCGCAATGTTTGTGTCTTGAAATTCGTCGACCAGCACGTAGCGAAATCTCTCTTGTAGCGCGCGGCGGTACTTTTCATCTTTCTCGAGAAGCTCTACCGCGCCGGTGATGAGCGACCCAAAAGAAAGCCGCTTTTTCTCCCGCAGAAGGTCTTCGCTCGCCCGGTATGCCCGCGCGATTTCCTGCTGCAACGCCACTTCTTCAGCACGCTCCTGGAAAACATCTTCTTCGAAGGCGCTGCGTTCCTCTTTCAGCTTTGCAGCGAGCCGGTCCGCGTACCGCTGGTAGTCCTCACTCGAAACCAGTTCATCCTGGCAGCGCGAAAAAAACTCCACGAAATCGTTGAGGAACTGTCCCGGCTCCGCAAGTTGCCGGTATTTCTCGAGCTTCAGCCGTTCCAGGTTGCGCCGCAGCAGGATCCAATGATCGACCTTGTCGATCATCAGCCTTTCCGGCGAGGCTTCCTTCAAGAGATTCTCGCAAAACTTGTGAAACGTCGCGAGCGTCACGGCTTTGCCGCGGTCGCCCGCGGACTTCACGACGCGCGCCTTCATTTCCGCGGCCGCCTTGTCAGTGAAGGTCAGTCCCAGAATGTTTTCGCCAGAAAGCTCGGGATTCGAATGGAGCAGGTGGCGGATGCGCTCGGTGATGACCCGCGTTTTGCCCGTGCCTGCGCCGGCAATCACCAGCAGCGGCCCTTCGCCATGCGCGATCGCGCGCCGCTGCGCCGGGTTCAGCGCCAGGCCGCTTTCCCCGCGCGGCAAAAGCGGCTCCATGTCGAATAACGTCGCCATTGGTTGATCGTAGCAGCGACTTCACGTCGCCATCTCAAAAAGGGTATCGGATTTTCAGGCGAACAGGAAGCGAACGCTTCTGAGGGCGAGAAGTTGCTTGTCTCAATTATTAGTTCTGCATCGACAGAAAAGAGGTTCTCACTCCTAACGGGGTGAAGAATCTTTCTGCATGGCTATTCTCCATTGCTCCCACTTTTGTTTGAGAGAGGGAAGTATCGCTTCAAGATTCCGGCGCGCATTCTCGCGGCTGTCCATCGGGTGCGGAAAACTTACGCCCCAGACTCCCCAACGTTCGGCATCTTGTGCGCAGACCTCTGAGAAATATGGTTCCTCCCAAACTTCCCACACGAGGCCTGCCCGGCTGCCATCCGGCGCGACCACGAAAGCATCGCCCACGCGGCGATTTCCGGCCTCAAAGTCTGTAATCTTGCCTAGCTGAAAACCTTCCACTGTCACATCCTCGAGGATAGGAAACCCGTAATACACGGGAGCACCATCTGGCCGCGCTATAAACGCGGGCAGGCCTGGAGATGCACTTTTCGCTAAGGGGTCAATAGCGAGCGGCCTTCCACCGGAATCTGGCGGATTCTCCATTACAGTGGTAGCACTTCATCACGAACAAAGCGGAGGCGGATTCGTTTGGGCTTTGGACCATCGAAGAAATATGCTTCAACCGCATCCTTGACCATAGCCCGGAGTTCCTCCCAAGTATCGCCTTGCGTGAAGATATTTTCCGTCAAGCATTCGGCACAGTAACCGCCATCAGAGTCTTCCGTGACTTCAAAGATGAGCTCGGGACTGTTTTGCACTTCCATAGCTGATTCGTATCTTCGGACTTTCTAGCGTTGCGACTTTTTCCCCGCCGCAACGTCCGCGGTGAACTCTTTCGACTGGCCCCGCGGCACACTCAGCGAATCCCACTTTCCGGTCTTTTTCGCGGTCAAATGCTTCGCCAGAAACACGATTTGCCCCACGTGATAAGCGTAATGGCCCATTTGCCGGTTAATGGCCTGCATCACCGAATGCGGCTCCGTTCGGATCGTCACCGTACGCCGCATGTCCGCTTCCGTCAGCGGCGCCAGCGCGTCGAAAAGATGCTTCCAGCCGCGTTCCCACATTTCCATCAGTTCCGCGCGCGTCTTCGGCGGATCTTCGAATTCTGTGTCGCGGTTGCGGTCCGGCTTCTCTCCATCTGAGGTCAGAAAATCCATCCAGCGCGACCGCATGTTCCCGGACATGTGCTTCACGATAATGGCGATCGAGTTGGATTCCGGATCGACCGTCTCAAACAACCCTTCCTCCGAGCATTGCGCCATGGCGCGCTCGCCCAGCTTCTTGTAATAGCGGAAAAGATCGGTGGAGTCCTTCAAGTAGGACGTCGTGAACTCGTGCGGCATGACGCCATTTTCTTCCCCGTCCACGCGCTGTCAAGTTAAATTGCGTCCGCCTCTCGGGTGCTGTAGCGCTAGTCTCGAGCGCGGCGCGCCAGCCCCGCGGCTTTTCTTCAAGATTCCAAATAACCAATCCGCTTCCCGGAGCAACTAAGCGGACCAGAGCCGCAAGGCCGGGGAAAAAGGGGGATGTGTCAAAAGTAGTGCTTGACAATTCGCTTTTTGTTCGCCCATGATTCCCGCGCTGCAAACGCCATTTCGCAAGGAGGCCCTTATGACCATTGGACAATCGATGCTGCCGGAGTTTGAAGAAGAAATGAAAAGCACGCGCAAAGTTCTCGAGCGCTGTCCCGACGACCGCTGGAATTGGAAGCCCCACGAAAAATCCGGCACCCTCGGCTGGCTTGCCGGCCACGTTGCCACCATGGTGGGTTGGATTCCGTTCACGCTCAAAACCGAAGAGCTTGACTACGCGCCGGTTGGCGGCCCGAGCTTCCAGCCGCCGAAGACCGATAACCGCAAGGAACTTCTCGCCGAATTCGACAAGAACGTTTCGGAATCGCGGGCCGCGCTCGGGGCCGTCAGCGACGCGGACATCATGAAGAACTGGAAATTGCTTGCCGGAGGAAAGGAAATTTTCACTTTGCCGCGTGTGGCCTGTATTCGCGGGATGTGCCTGAATCACCTGATTCATCATCGCGCGCAGCTCACCGTCTATTTTCGTTTGCTTGGCGTTCCCGTGCCTGGCCTCTATGGTCCCAGCGCGGATGAAACGCAACCCAGCGCGGCCGCGGCAAACTGAACGCGCTCTGTTGTAGGGGCGCAGCATGCTGCGCCCCGTCTCGTCACGACTCCTGGCGTTTCCAAGCCCCCTCCGCGCTATAATGAGCCGTCGCTCCTCTCTCGTCTCGCCATTGGAGGCTCGCCATGGAAACTCCCGTCATTCTCTCCGCCGTCCGCACACCCATCGGAAAATTTCAAGGCGGCCTTGCCGGATTCGCCGCCCCCGAACTCGGCGGAAAAGTCATCGCGGAAGCCATTCGCCGCGCCGGCCTCGATTCGAATCAGATCGACGAGGCCATTATGGGCAACGTCGTGCAAGCCGGCCTCGGCCAGAATCCCGCGCGCCAAGCGGCGCTGAAGGGCGGATGCCAGCCCCGCGTCGCCGCGATGACCATCAACAAAGTCTGCGGTTCGGGTCTCAAAGCTGTTGCGCTGGCCGCTCAAGCCGTGCAGCTTGGCGAATCGGAAATTGTCGTGGCTGGCGGCATGGAGTCGATGTCCAACTGCCCGTATCTGTTGCCTCAGGCCCGTACCGGGTATCGCCTCGGCGACGGAAAGCTCGTCGACTCGATGATTGCCGACGGCCTCTGGGACGCTTACGAGAATTTTCACATGGGCATGACTGGCGAGTTGGTCGCCGAAAAATACGGTATTACGCGCGAAGAGCAGGACAAGTTCGCCGTGGAAAGCCATCAGAAAGCAGTGCGCGCCCGCAAATCCTGTTTCTTTGAAGCGCAGATTCTGCCCATCGAAGTGCCGCAGAAAAAAGGCGAGCCGCTTGTCATTAAATATGACGAATCGCCGCGCGAGGACACTTCGCTCGAAGCACTTGCAAAATTGAAGCCCGCATTCAAGAAAGACGGCACAGTGACGGCCGGCAACGCGCCTGGCACTAATGACGGCGCGGCCGCTCTCGTCGTGACCAGCGAACGCAACGCCGCGCGTCTCGGCAAGCAGCCTATCGCGCGCATCGTTGCGCAGGCCGTCAGCGGCGTCGAACCCAAGTGGGTGATGATGGCGCCAGTCGACGCCGTCGAAAAATTGCTTACGAAGACCGGTTGGGATCGCGACAAGGACGTCGATCTCGTCGAGCTGAACGAAGCGTTTGCCGTCGCCGCCATTGCCGTGACGCGCCAGCTCAAACTCAATCCCGAAAAAGTCAACGTGAACGGCGGCGCCGTCGCGCTCGGCCATCCCATCGGCGCTAGCGGCGCGCGCATCCTCGCCACGCTGCTCTACGAACTCCAGCGCCGCAACCTCAAACGCGGTGTCGCCGCGCTGTGCCTCGGCGGAGGCAACGCCGTCGCCCTCGCCGTCGAACGCTGCTAAACACAAGAAAAACGCGTGATTAATTACTGGTGTCACTTGTCGATTGGGTGGGGGTCTTCCTCGGCCCATTCATGACCGCACGAGTGGCATTTCCAACCGTGATTGGGTACTTGGACGGGCAGGCCAAACATGAGGAAAGTGTAAGTCAGACGTTTGTCGAGCCCATCGAGAGTGACGTCCCAGGATTGGCAGTTTGGGCATCGCGGCTGCTGGTATTCTCCTGTCTTATCCGTTTCAAATCTCTCCGGCACACCCTCGCTCAACAGCTTGTCCGCGGCTTCCGCATCTTCCTCGCTCACCAAGAGCTTTATGTTGCCCACCAGATTGGAGTAGAACCAATCGAGCCGCACGATATTCTCATCCACCAGAAAGCTCTCAATCTCAGCCGAGTCCAAAATGCTCTTCGCAACGGAGGCTTCGGGCAGGTCGCGATACTTCCGAACTACGACAAGATTTCGTGGATGATCCTTTTCATCGGCCAGCGTGAGGGCAGGCTCTTCCGTACCCAGGGGCAGTGGCAATCCTCTTCGCAAGAGTTCGGCGTTAAGCGCGTTTTTTGCAGCGTCTGTTAACTCAGCGGCCTCCGCGCCGATCCTCAGGAGTTCCGCGTCCTCCATCCCAGCGTAAGAATTTGCCAGGCGTTGCCGTTCTTTTTCCCAATCCATTTGCCCCATGGTCCCGATAATATGTCCAAATTCGAAACGCAGCCAAGGCCTTTGAGCTTCCCGGCCGCCGAGAACCTATGATCCCGCATTTATTGCTCTGTACGACTGATTGCCGTACAATCCAAATTTGAGAGGAATCGTACAATGGCCTTAGTGATGACAAAAGGGACGAAGCGGCTGCGCAAAAGCACGCGCGTGGAAGCCCGGCTCAATCCAGAACAAAAGCGCCGCATTGAGCACGCCGCTGGCCTCAAGGGCACTTCCATATCAGAATTCATCGTCTCCAGCGCTGATGATGCGGCGGTGCGCGCGATTGAGCAGCATGAAGTCTGGGTTCTCGCTGGCAGAGACCGCGAAGCATTTGTGAAGGCGCTCGTTCGTCCTCCCGCGCCAAACCGCCGCTTGCGAACAGCCCTTCGCCGCTACAATGCCATCGTGAGCAAGACGTGAAGCCGCCGGAGACGGCTCCTTACCGAATCGAAACGCTCTCAGAGAAACACGACCGTTCCGTTTTTTCCTGCGGAGTTCCGGAACTCGACCGATATTTGCAACGGCAAGCCAGCCAGGATGTCAGCAAGCATGTCGCGGCCGCTTTCGTGATTACTCCGGATGGAAAAACGATTGCCGGCTTCTACACTCTGTCCGCTCATGTTGTGAGCCTGGCTGATCTTCCCGAAGCTGTGGCGAAAAAACTTCCCCGGTATCCCAATGTTCCCGCGACGCTTCTTGGCAGGCTTGCGGTTAGCGCGGAATTTCGCGGCAGAGGAATCGGCGAGTTGCTCCTGCTCGATGCGTTTCGGCGAGTGCTGGCGAGTTGCAGAGAGATTGCGTCCGCTGCTGTGCTCGTGGATGCCAAGGACCAGCGCGCTCGCCAATTCTACTTGCGGTACGGATTTATTCCACTGCCCTCTCACCCCAACCGCCTATTTTATCCCGTTAAAGCCATTGCCAAATTGTTCCAAGCCGAACGCTTTTGAGGGAACTTACGAAATCAGCTCTGCGAAGGTTCCAAGTTGGCAGCGGGACTCAGCGGCGTTTTCAGCTCGTTGCCGCAGTAGGGGCAGTACTTGTCGGTTTCGGCGATTTCGCGTTTGCACTGCGGGCAGGAAGGCTGCAGATTGCATTTGCAGTTGGGGCAGAAATTGAAGCGCGCGCCGACGCTGTTGCCACAGGCGGGGCACGGATAGGGCAGGGGCTCGCGCATCAGAAAATAAATTACGAAGCCGATGAACACATAGGCCGGCAAAAAAACGAGAACGAGAAACGTCCACAGGCCGGAGTTCATGCCGCGGCGCTTGGCGTCGCGGTTGACATACGCGACCAGGAAAATGATCGCGGCGACGCATAGACTGACAGCAGTCACAATTCCGGCCAAAGCAAAGGAGGCCAGCACCGGCTGATTCTGCAACTCGTAAGGAAACATGAAGTTGCCGTACGGATTGTGACGTTGAGAAAGATTCACAGGAATGGCGATTCCCAGCGCAAGCAGATATTTAATTCCCACGACAATCATCAGCCAGCGCGGGATGATAAGGAATTCATCTCGGAACCGGAGATTTTCTTTCTTGCGGCGGAGCCGGATGAGCCGCATCCGCTCGTTGAAAGAACTCGATACTTTTTGTGAATAGTCCGACATTTCTCTCTCTTTTCTCCACTCGTTATCGAGCGGGCGGGGCAAGCCCCGCCCCTGCGTCTCTCAGCCGCCTTGCTTGGTCCAGTCCGGCTCTTCGGATTGCCGGGCGTTTTCGAGCAGCAGGACAATCACAGCGAAAGCCGCGGGAATCGTCCACCAAAGTCCAAAGCCAAGTTCCCAGACAAGCTTGGGCAATCCGGCGCGATGACCGAGCCACTCGA
The DNA here is from genome assembly GCA_035623215.1 of Candidatus Acidiferrum sp. Classification (GTDB taxonomy): domain Bacteria; phylum Acidobacteriota; class Terriglobia; order Acidiferrales; family UBA7541; genus Acidiferrum. Next base: position 17,951 of record DASPTW010000042.1, on the reverse strand, counting down.
ACAGCCGCCAAACATAAGGCGCGCTGGCAATGCCAAAAATCCACGACGCGGCGCAAGCCAGCCAGAGCATGCGGCGCTGCGGCTCGCGCTGGCGCAACTCCGTGGCGCGGAGGCGCACGCGGAATTGCGTGCGGGCGGCAAGGTCGGCAGGAACGGGAATCGCCGTTGTGCGCAAAGCGCGGAGCGAGCGATCGGTTTGCCGCGCGTGTTCGGCGCAGAAGTCGCACTCTCGGGTGTGGGCGGCGAGCCATTCGCCCTCGGATTGTGACAGACCCTCGACGCGCGCTTTGGCGATCAGCTGCAGGCCGCGCTCATGCACGTTTTCACTCATGCCGTGCCTCCCTGGAGCGCGCCACGTAAAGCGTCGAGCCCGCGGTAGAGGCGCGACTTCACCGTGGAAACGGGAATGCTCAAGACACTCGCCATTTCTTCGATTTGCAATTCTTCCTGAAAACGCAGCACCAATACTTCGCGATAGATCGCCGGGATTTTTTTTAACGAGGACTGAACGTTTTCTTCGCTTTCCTTAGCGAGCGTTTGCTGCAGCGGCGAGGGCGCTTTTTCGTTGGCGAACTGCATGGGGTTTTCCAGCTCGGGATCAGTCAGAGCGTCAAGGCTTTGCGCTTTTTTGGAGCGCTGCCAGTCGATCACCAGGTGGCGCGCGATGGCGAAAAGCCACGCCTCGAATTTCGATTTGCCGTCGTACTGGTGGCCCCGCTCGAGAACGCGGATCCAAGTTTCCTGAAAAAAATCTTCGGCGCGCGCGTTGTCGCCGGTGACATAGACGAGATAGCGGAACAGCCGGTATTGGTATTGTTCGATGAGGCGGTCGAGCAGGTCGGGGTCGCGCTGCTGCAGGCCGCGCGCGATGGTTTTCGATTCATCGCGCATCAGCGTGGAAAAGGAAAGCGTCTGCGCGAGCGCGTTCGAATCGAAGCACCAGCCCGTTTGCCGAGAGGTCAGACATGAAGCTGTGGCGTTCATTCTAGCTGGTATACGGGCGGGAGAAACAAAAAGACGCAGCGAGTGCGTTTAGAACTTATGTTGCTCCAAGTGCCGTATTCTCAGTGGCTTACGGACAAAGCGACAGAAAGCCCGGTTAAGGGTCCAGGTTGCTCCGCAATCGGCTCGTAAGTGATTGAAGTTATTTGGGATAAGCTTCGTTTAGGAGCTTAAGAGGCTGAAACCGCAATGTATATTGCCGCACAATCTAATTTTCGCCATAAAGTACTTTGTAATGAAACTCATTCTGGTCTTACGCGAAACGAAGGTTGTGCCTTGCGCCAATCTCGCTGATGTAAACTTCCCGTGCCATGTTCTGCCCTCAATGCAAAGCAGAGTATCGCCCCGGCTTCACGCACTGCACCGACTGCGATGTGGACCTGGTTTACGAGCTTCCGAAGGAAAAAACTGCAAGTGCGGAGGACGAAGCAGAGATTCGGCCGCGCTACGAAGTTGCCAATGGCGAAGAGTTCCAGCCATTGGTCGAGTACCCGTATTCCACGAGCTGCGCAGACGCATGCCTCGCACTCAGGGACGCCGGTATTCCATATCGAGTTAAAGAGCTCCCGCGTGGTTTGGACCGCCGAATGGAGTCCCTTTCAGAATTTCAAATTGCCGTGCCCGACGGACAATTCAAGAGAGCAAAGGAGCTATTGGGAATTCAGGTTGCGCTTGGGGAAGAAGCAGATTTTCCAGACGATGATGAAGTACAAGCAGCAATGGAACTGCCGGCGGCAGATGATCAGGCCGTAGATGAGATTCGTGACGATTCGAAATCGGAAGATTGGTATCCCGAGGATGCAAGCGTCGAGATTTGGAGCGGAGATAATAGAAAATCCGGCCAAATAATTGAGATGTCATTACGGGAGAATGGGATTCACTTTCGCGCCGAGGCGCAGCCCGGCCTGCAACTCAGGATCTTCGTCTTGCCAGTAGATGAAGCGCGGGCGAGAGAGATTGTGAGGGAGATTGTGGAAGGAGCGCCGCCGGAGTAGAGTTTTTGCAGAGTGAACTGGGGGCGGGAGGAAACCATGTCATCGAAACCAATGCTGGAAGGAGCGGTGGTTATGCTGTGGGCCGGGGAAGACCCGGCGCTGCATGCAGCTTTGCTCGAACAGTTGCAGGCGGCGGAAATTCCGTTCACGGACAAGACGCTGGGAGACGATGAAGTTGCGCCGACGGCCGATCCGCTGCCGATCGATTGGAAGCCGCGGTTTGGATTTGAGGTTGCCGTGTTGTCCACGGATATTCCGGCGGCAAGAGAAATTTTGGAGAAGCTGCTGGAGGAAGAGCCTGCCGATCTGGAAATTCCGGCGCGCGATGAAGCGAAAGCGGAGGAGCCGGCGCTCGTGGTGAGCACGGAGGAGCATCCTGCGGTGGAAGTGTGGAGCGGAAATGACGACCGGATTGCGCAATTCCTGACCGCAGCGATGCAGGAAAACGAAATCCCGATTCACCTGGAGATGCTCGGGGAGCAAACCAAGTTTTCTGTATCGGCGGCGAACGAAAAGCGCGCGAAAGAAATTGTCAGAGAAGTCGTCGAAGGCGCACCGCCGGAGTAGGCAGTTAAGGATGTGAATGAAGTAGAGGAAGTAAGGAGTTGCGTGAAAACGTGCGCAGCTTGAGCAAGGCCATTGTAAGCTCCCCATTTCTTGAAGTTTTCTCTCTAGCAGAGGCAATAGATGAAAAGCGCGGCGGTGGGATTTCGTGTGCATTCGGGGTGGGCGGCGCTGGTGGCGGTCGCGCTGGAGAAGAGCGAGCCGGTCGTGTTGTGCCGGGAGCGGCCGCATCTGGTGAAGATTTTTGATTATTCGTACCGGCAGCCGTATCACACGGCGAAGAAGATGCCGCTGGAAGAGGGGCGCGCATTTATTTCGCAAGTGAGGGATGAGGCGAGAGGACTTGCTCGTAGCGCGCTGGGGGAAATGCAAGCCAAACTGCGGGAGGCGGGGTACGGCTTGAGTCATTGTGGCGTGTTGCTGGCGTCGGGAAGAGCGCTGCCGAAGCTGGAAGAGATTCTGGCGGCGCATCCGTTGATGCATACGGCGGATGGAGAATTATTTCGCGAAGCGATTTTGCATGCGTGCGGGAAGTGCGGGCTCGAGATCGAAGGCATCAAGGAGAAGGAGCTTTTGGAGAGCGCGAAGAAAACGCTACGGGTGCAGCCAGCGGCGCTGCTGCGGCGAGTCGCGGAACTTGGGAAGCCCTTTGGTTCGCCGTGGTCGCAGGATGAAAAGTTCGCGACGCTGGCGGCGTGGTTGGCGGTGGCTTCGCGCAATAGCGACGGCGCTGCATCTTCGAAAAATCGAAGGGCAGAAAAGAATTGATACAGAGGACACAGAGGAAGAGGCACTGCGGAAACTCCCTCTCGCCCAGGCTAACTTTGTTTGTAGTAGACTCGGCAGATTGTGTTTTGCCCAAAATGCAGAGCGGAATATCGATCGGGGTTTACGCGTTGCTCGGATTGCCAAATTGAACTGGTGGAAGAACTTCCACCAGCCAATCTGCAGGATCCTGAAGTAGACGTGAACAGCAGACCCGACCTTGCGCCCAGGCGCTTTTTCCTTGCGTGGTTCCTTCCAATGTGTGTGTACCTGATTTTGTTCTTTGGCACTTGGGTCAGGCCGCGGTTGATTCAAAACCCATTTCTCGGAGTGTTCCTAATTTGCCTTGGCTTTGCCGCAAACATCGGAGCATTTTGGATGATGTACCAGGCGGTGCGTTACGAACGACGAGTTGGAAGATACGTCCTGCTCGCTTTTATCCCCTTTATGTTTGTTTGGTATTCCCTTGTTCGTGTGCCGCTGCACAAGGCATTCCAGCGCAACTCGGATTTCATTCGGTAAATGTCGAAAGACCGAAAAGGCTAACACAGAGGGCACAGAGGAAGAGGCACAGAGAGCACGGAGACGTTTGCGGCATCTTTTAAGCGTTCTTTGGTTCCTTGACCTCCTTTACTCCCTATGGTTCTTTTACTCGGAGGATTAACACGTGAATCTTGGTGAAATCAAGATGGTGGGGGTGCTGGGGGCGGGGACAATGGGGAACGGGATCGCGCACGTGTTCGCGCGAGCCGGATACCAAGTGATTTTGCGGGACGTGGAGCAAAGATTTTTAGACCGGGCGATGGAGACGATTGGGAAAAATCTGGACCGCGAGATCAAGAAGGGGAAGCTGGCGGAAGCGGAGAAGGTCAACGTGCTGGGGCGGCTGCATCCAGTGACGAACATGGAGGCGATTGCAGAAGCGGATTTTGTGGTCGAGGCGGTGCCGGAAAAAATCGAGATCAAGCGCGCGGTGTTGATGGATGCGGACGCGATCTTGCGGCCGGAAGTGATTTTGGCGAGCAACACGTCCTCGATTGCGATGACGGCGCTGGCGGCGCTGACAAAGCGGGCGGACCGGTTTGTGGGGATGCACTTCATGAATCCGGTGCCGGTGATGGCGCTGGTGGAAGTGATACGAGCATTGCAGACAAGCGACGCGACGTTTGAAACGACGATGAAGCTGGCAGAGAAGCTGGAGAAAAAGCCGGTGGCGGTGAACGATGCGCCGGGGTTCGTGTCGAACCGCGTGCTGATGCCGCTGATCAACGAGGCGGCGTATTGCGTGATGGAAGGCGTGGCCACGGTGGAAGCGGTCGACGCGGTGATGAAGACGGGGATGAATCATCCGATGGGGCCGCTGGAGTTGGCGGATTTTATCGGGGTGGATGTGTGCGTGGACATCATGCACGTGCTGCTGGAAGGGCTGGGCGATCCGAAGTATCGCGCGTGCCCGCTGCTGAAGAAATATGTGGCGGCGGGATGGCTGGGGAGAAAGAGCGGGAGAGGGTTTTACTCCTATACGTAATTTCCATTCGAATTGGGCGTTGGTTTCACGCTCTTTGAATCTTGCAGACGTGAGATAATGTGGTGGTTAAATGACATGCACCGGTCCTGGGTTTTAGGCAAATGAAATCGTATGTTTTCAAAGTGGTTGTTGAGCCGGACAAGTTCGAGGATGGGCGCGAGGCGTGGCACGCGTCGTGTCCAGCGTTGAAGGGCTGCCATACCTGGGGCCACAGCTATGAGGAAGCACTCGCCAACATTCGCGAGGCAATCGATTTGTACGTCCAAGATCTGCTTGAAGCCGGTGAAGCCATTCCACTAATGGAGAGTGTATGAGTTCCAGGAATAGCGTGATCGTTAAAAGTCCCAAGATCCTGAGTGGAACACCGGTTTTTCGAGGGACGAGAGTGCCCCTCCAATTGTTTTTCGATTCCCTGGAACGGGGGCACACCCTCGAAGAATTTCTACAGGGCTATCCCACCGTTTCTCGAGAGATGGCCATCGCCGCACTTGAAGAGGCTCAAGAACTTCTATCCGCTCAATCGTAAATGCGTGCCCGAGAGGCGAATATAAGGCGAACAATAATATTTGCTTTTTGTTCGCCTTCGTGATACGGTGAGGCTCGCTGTTTTCAACAGGTGGGCCATGAGCGGTTTTGCGAGCAGTGTTCTAAGCTGTCTGGAACGTGAGAAACTCGAAGAGGAACTGTTCGAGGTGCGCATGCGGGGAAGGAATTTGTCCCGGCTGCGGAGGCTGACGGCGTTCGAGAGGGCGGCGTTGGAGGAGCGGGAACAGACGGCGCGGGCACGGCTTCGGGACCACGAGATGGAGCACGGTTGCGAACGGTAGGCTTGATTGACGCAGGGACCGGTGCGAATTCGAGACGAAGAGACTCCGGATTCCTCGCTTCGCTCGGAATGACACGGTTTTAGTTTGTGGTGGTTCGAGGCGGCGATCAAGACGAAGCGGAGGCTGAGAATCCTTCGGGGCCAACTACGTTGGACCCTCAGGATAAAAAAGGGTAGCGAAGAGGAGAATTGAGTGGTAATCTTCACACTTCGTTACGTCCCCGAGCTGAGGCTTGGCGCTTTCCCGGACGGCGGCGTAAAGCCGCCGCTACAAGCGCTGGCCCCGTGAGATTCGGCCCCGCGGCAAGGTTGAAGACAATGAACCTGTTCCTGGTTAGCCGAGCGAAGGCGAAGAGGAATTCCTCGCTTTGCTCGAAATGACAGGGCTGGGTTTGGTTCCCGAAATTCCTAATTTCCTCGACCGAGGTGAGAAATGGCAGACGACAAACAGAAATTGCTGGAAGCGGCGATCTCGCAAATCGAAAAGTCGTACGGCAAAGGCTCGATCATGCGGCTGGGCAGCAAGGATGTGCTGGTGCCGGTCAGCGTGATTCCGAGCGGGTGCGCGTCGCTGGACGCAGCGCTGGGCGTGGGGGGCTTCCCCCGCGGGCGCGTGATTGAAGTGTACGGGCCGGAGTCGGGCGGCAAGACGACGCTGACGCTGCACGTGATTGCCGAAGCGCAGAAACTGGGCGGGCAGGCGGCGTTCATCGACGCGGAGCATGCGCTCGATCCGACGTACGCGCGGAAGCTAGGCGTGGACGTGGACAATTTGCTGGTGTCGCAGCCTGACAACGGCGAGCAAGCGCTGGAGATTGCAGAGACGCTGATTCGGTCGGGCGGCGTGGATGTGGTGGTGGTGGACTCGGTTGCGGCGCTGGTGCCAAAGGCAGAACTCGAAGGGGAAATGGGCGAGCCGCAAATGGGTTTGCAAGCGCGGCTGATGTCGCAGGCGCTGCGGAAGCTGACGGCAATTGTTTCGAAGTCGCGGACGTGCCTGATTTTCATCAACCAGATTCGCGAGAAGATTGGCGTGATGTTCGGGAACCCGGAGACGACCACGGGCGGGCGCGCGCTGAAGTTCTACGCGTCGATGCGCGTGGATATCCGGCGCATCCAGTCGATCAAGGAGGGCGACAAAGTGGTGGGCTCGCGGACGCGCGCGAAAGTGGTGAAGAACAAAGTGGCGGCGCCGTTCCGCGAGGCAGAGTTTGACATTTTGTATGGCGAGGGAATTTCGCGCGAAGGCGATTTGCTCGACCTGGGAGTGGACAAAGGATTGGTCGAGAAAAGCGGCACGTGGCTGAGCTACGGCGGGGAGCGCATGGGCCAGGGCCGCGAGAATGCGCGCGTGTTCTTGAAGGAAAACACGGACATTCGCGAGAAGCTGGAGAACGCGTTGCGGAAGAAGCTGGAAATTCCGATCCCGGGCGCTTCGAGTGCGGCGGGCGGGGCGAACGGGCACGCGGCAACTGGAGCAGCGGAAAAGCCGCCGGTGAAGGCGGCGGCCGCTGCGGCAGCGGGGGCTGGTGCGGATGCGGCGAAGGCGAAGCCGGCACGCTGAGGAAGAAAGCTGACAGTCGACAGCTAACAGTTCACAGTTGGGAAGAAAGCCTGAAGAGGGGCACGATCGTGCCCCTCTTTTTTTGCATTGTGTGAAATGCGCGACGGTTGCAATCGGGGCCGGGCTTTGGGAAAGTCGAAGCATGACGCAACACAATGAGGTAGTGCGGGAGTCGTTTACAACGCAGGCGAAGTTGTTTGCCGAGAATCCGTGGGTCAAGGACGAAGAGAGAATTCGGCGGCTGGTGGCGGCCGCGCGGTTGAAGGGAAACGAGCGCGTGCTGGATGTGGCGTGCGGGCCGGGGTACATCGCGGAAGCGTTTGCGCGGACGGCGCGCGAAGCGATCGGGGTGGACTTGACGGCGGCGATGTTGGCGATTGCGGAGGAGCGCACGAAGACACGAGGCGTTTCGAACGTGTCGTTTCGAATTGGCGATGTGCAGCAGCTTCCGTTTGGTGATGAAGAGTTTGATGTGGTGGTGTGCCGGCTGGCGCTGCATCACATGCCGGAACCGGCGCGAGTGGTGCACGAGATGGCGCGCGTTTGCCGGGTCGAGGGTATTGTTCTCGTCGAAGATATTTATGGAAGCGAGCATCCCGAACGCAACGCGTATCAGGATCACTGGGAAAAACTGCGCGATCCCTCGCACGTTCATACGCTGCCGATGAGCGAGCATTTAAAGCTTTTCCGGGATGCGCGACTGGAGACCGATCAGGTGCTGACGTTTCAGGATTTATGCCCGGAAGTCGAGCGCTGGCTGCAGACCACGAAGTCGCCCGCGGAAGATGCGGCGGAGGTGCGACGGCTGCTCGAGGAGGACATGCGGCGGGACTTGAGCGGCACACGGCCGTTTCAAGATGCGACGGGAAAGCTCCACTTTCATGCCCGGACGGTGATCCTGACCGGACGGAAGTTCAGGGTCCTGCCCTGACGGTCAGCTATTCAAAACAAAGCACATAGGAGCGTACTGGGGCTGTGCGGCTATTGTGAGAATAGTACGCAAAAGCTTAAAATATGTCTCATCCTGAGAGGAAGTGTTCCTCTCGGGTACACGGCTTGGCGAACGAATTGGCCCTAAGTAGCGTCAAATCAAGGGACAATTCGGTTGGCCGAAAGGGTGCAAGTAGTTAGACCTGCGGCTATGGTATTGGCGGCCAGCCGTGGCGGCTGCGAACGGTTCTTGTGAATGTTTGTTGACGCCGCGAGCAGCCTAAGGTAAAAAGTTGGCCCCTGCATTACGGGCCGTGGGGCTGGCTGAGGTCGACCGGGGGAATTTGGGTTGGCCTTGGTCAAAAGGGTGGGAACGGTGAAGCAGTTTGCACGAGTTAGTATGGCGATGTTGATGGCAACGGTTTGCGCCATGCCGTTGCCTGCTGCGCCTGCGGCCGGAGTCTCACCAACTCGAGCCCACAAATATGCAACGCGCTACCCTGGTGTGCCGACGTTTGCGGATTCCTCGAAAGCCGATGATGGCACTTACGATGATCCCGTAGTGCGCGCGGCGGCAGTTGCCGCACTCGGCCGATACAACGGCGCCGTGGTCGCCGTGGATCCCAACACCGGCCGCATCCTCACGGTAGTAAATCAGAAGACAGCATTCAGCGATGGATATATTCCATGCTCGACGATCAAACCGGCGATTGCGCTGGCGGCGTTGGAAGAAAACGTGATCACACGCGACACCATGTTGCGAGTGGCGCGGCGCAAGTACATGAATTTGACGGAAGCGATGGCGCACTCGAACAACGAATTTTTTGAGCAGCTTGGGTCGCGGATGGGTTTTGATACGGTCTCGAAGTACGGCCGCTTGCTGGGGCTGGGCGAGCTTGCGGGTTACAACCTGCCTGACGAACATCCGGGGTCGTTCCCGAGCGCGCCGCCCGTAAATGGCGGCGTGGCGCGCATGTCCAGTTTTGGCGAAGGAATTCAGGTGACGCCGCTGCAGCTCGCGGCGCTTTCCGCTGCGTTTGCGAATGGCGGAACGCTTTATTATTTGCAGTACCCGCACAGCCAGGAAGAGGTTGAGAATTTCACGCCGCGCGTGAAGCGTGAATTGAACATCGGCCCGATTCTGCCGGACATTCGCGAAGGCATGTTGGCGGCGGTGCTTTACGGCACGGGGAAGTCGAGCTTTGACCGGGGCGGAGACGAACTGCCGCTCGGCAAGACAGGAACCTGCGACGACCACACGACGCCTTCGAAAATCGGGTGGTTCATTACATACGCGGATGAAGTGCATCCCAAGATTGCACTGGCGGTCCTGCTGCGCGGGAACACCCGGCGAGTGAAGGGGCCAACGGCCGCTCAAGTTGCCGGCATCATGTACCGCAAACTGAGAGAGCAGAATTACTTTGCGGACGCGGGCCGCGCGGTGGCAATGCACACGGGCAATTAGAAATTCATTCTTTTAACGTGGAGATTTTTCGCGCTGCGGGTGAACCCCGCAGCGTTTTTCTTTAGAGGTCGACTACCTTCGTCTTGGGCCGGCTGGGGCGGGCGTGCACGTGAACGCTGATGACGCGTTCATGCGGATACTTAAACTCTTCATAGCAGCTGTCGCAGAGTTCGAGGCAAGACTGCTCTTCGCTGCGGGGGCGGAAGGAACGCTGGCACTCAGAGCACGTGGCGACATCGGGCAATTCGGGTTTGACTTCGACGTGAGCCAGGACGGTAGGCATATGGGCACCTCAAGGCAGATAGGGCACGCCGATTTCCATTTTGGGGCCAAGCCAGGTCATAGAAGAGAAAGCACTTATCGGGTGGATGGGAAAGTACTTTGTGGGATTTCGCGCAATGCCGGTTGCGACTGGCGGGAATTCCAGCAGGATGGGAGCATTGGAGAATTGGGCGCATGGAAGGCAAAACGCATTTGACGGACGGTGTGAGTTGAGACAAAAGAGTCGTGTACGGTAGTCTGCTAGGTCGCGGCGGAGCGAAAAATATTCAGCCGCGACACTGGGAATCGAACGGCGAGTGGCTTGGGGGGAAATATTGAAACGATGGTTCGCGATTTTCGTGGTTTTGTTGTGCGTGGCGGGGGCGGCAACTCTCGGATTTATCTTCCAAAAGCGACTGGCCACGACGGCGGAATATGAGCGGCAGGTCAAACTCGCGCAGGCCGAAGCGATTCGAATCCGCGAGCAAGTGATTTTGCCGACGGCGAAACAGGTTGCCGCGGGACAAAACTTCATGGCTGCGTTGGAGAGGTTTGGACTGAACGCGGAAGAAGCCGCGAATGCATCCGAGGCAGCGCAGCGCGCGTTCAACCTTCGCCAGGTGCGCGCGGGAAATACCATCACCGTGGGACGCTCGGTGGTGGGCGAGCTACGGGAGATCGACTACAAAATCGATACTGACCGCATGCTGAAGATTGTTCCGGACGGGGGCGGCTTTTCAGCGCAGATCAAAGAGATTCCCACGAAAATAGAAATTGCCGCTGTCTCGGGCCGCATCGACGATTCGCTATTTAACGCGGTGGAAGATGCCGGAGAAACGGCAGAGCTTGCGCTGCGGCTGGCGCAAATTTTTGGCTACGACCTCGACTTTTACACGGATCCCAGGAAGGGCGACACGTTTCGAATCGTGCTGGAGAAAAAGAAATACTCGAACGGGCAGTTAGCCGCGTACGGAAAGATCTTTGCGGCGGAATATGAGAATGGAGGAAAGAAATACCAGGCGCTGTTGTTCCACGACCCCGCAGGCCAGCCGGGATACTACGCGGCGGATGGAAAGTCGCTGCAAAAGGCGTTCCTGCGTTCCCCGCTGAAGTTTGGTGCGCCGGTAACCTCGCATTTCAGCCAGTCGCGCTTCCATCCGATTTTGAAAACGTACCGGCCGCACATGGGGACGGATTATGGCGCGCCGATTGGGACGCCGGTGCAGACGATTGGAAGCGGGCGCGTGATTTTTGCAGGACGCAAGAGCGGCGAAGGGAACATGGTTCAGATCGCGCATTTCAACGGGTACGAGACGATGTACTTGCACCTGTCGAAGATGTTTGTGCGGACGGGCGAACACGTAGAGATTGGCAAGACCATTGGCTTAGTCGGAAACACGGGTCTGGCCACGGGCCCGCACTTGGATTTCCGGATTCTGCAGAAGGGGCAGTACAAGAATTTTGAGAAGCTTGGATTGCCGCCGTCGGATCCGGTGTCAAAGAAGAATTGGCCGGAGTTTGCGGCGGTGCGCGACAAGTGGCTGCCACTGCTGAAGAATCCGGAATTGCTGCAGGCGACCATGGCGGGCGCGCAAGAAGCGCATTGATTCAACTGCGAGATGCGGAACGGTTGAGATCCTTCGCTTCGCTCAGGATGACACGTAAAGTGAGCGCTTGGGCAAGGCCTCAAAGGCGAGCAAGCCTGCGCCTACGTCAGAGAACTCAACCTCAATAGATGATGGGAAGTTTGGAGAAGTCGGAGGCGGCCTCGTCGGTAACGCGCAGCACGATGAGAGTGCGATCGTCGTGGGGAGTTTGACCTAACCCAGCATGAGTATCGGTCTCCGCGAGGATTTTCTCCGCGATGGCACGAGCGGAATCTTTCGGCGAAATACCGGCGAGAAGAGTGCAAAGGCGGTGGAGACCAAATTCCTCCTCGCCGGCGTTTTCCGATTCGACTATGCCGTCGGAAGCAAAAACAACGGCGTCGCCTGGCTGTAAATCAATGACGGACTCATCGTACTGTGTGTCGGGAAGCAATCCGAGCGGCACGCCTTCGAGGCGGATGGACACGACATGACCGTCCCGCACGAGAAGGGGATATGGGCTTCCGGCATTCGAAATGGTGAGCTGCCGTGTGGCGGCGTCGAAAGTCGCGAAGAGCATGGCGATGAACCGTGCGTCGAGCCTGGCGCCGTGCAGGCGATGATTGAGAGTCGCGAGCATTTCCGCGGGCGGGCATAGGTGCGTGACCACGTGCTCACGGAGCATGCCGATGGCGAGTGAACCATAGAGCGCGGCGGCCGTGCCTTTGCCGGAGACGTCACCCAGGGCGAAGCCAAGACGGCCCTGGCCATAGGGAAGAAAATCATAGAAGTCCCCGCCCAACTCCCGCGCGGGAACATAAGCGGCGCCCAAATCGAGACCTGGGACTTCCCGCGCGCCATTGGGGAGCAAGCCTCGTTGAATTTCGCGGGCCATATCCAGGTCTTGCTGAAGACGGAGCTGCGTATCGCGCGTTTCCTGATAGAGACGCGCGTTTTCCAGAGCAACGGCGATGTAAGAGCCCAAAGTGGAGAGCATGCGCTCATGCTCGGCGGTAAAAGCGCGCGGTTGTGTGCTTTCGAGATCGATGACGCCGATGAGACGATCCTGCATGAGCAGGGGCACGACGATTTCCGAGCGCGCCTCGACACCGGTTTCGCAGCGAATGTAGCGCGGATCTTCATTCACATCATGGACGCGCAAGACGCGGCGCTGGCCGGCGGCCGTTCCGGTGAGGCCTTGATGGAGAGGGAGCTGGAGGCGCACGGGAATGGAATCGTTGCAGCGCATAGCGAAAGCGGACTCGAGCAATTGGGTTTGCTCGTTCCAGAGCATGACGCTGAAGACGTCATAGTTGACGATTTTCTTGATGCGCTCGGCGACGCGCCGCAGAAGCTCCTGGCGGTCGAGGATAGAAGTGAGCTCGCGGCTGACCTCGTAGAGGAGCGTCAGAGTCTTTGCCTGTTCAGGAAAGCTGACAAAAAGACTCTTGGGAACGGGATCCGCTTCCTCCAGGAAAGAAAAGCCGCCGGGGATGATTGGATCTGCCATGACCAAGGATGCTCCGCTGCTTATCCTAATTGGATGTAGCAGATTTGCGCCGGTTGCACAAAGGAATCTTTGGAAGGCGACGCGCAGAGTACGCCGTGGAAGTGCGGCCTGAAAATGAGCGCGGGCGCCGGGTCGAACCCGGCGCCCGCGGCAAAATTTAGCGATGAGAGCTACTTCACTTCCCAGATGTCGCCGGCGCTCAGGAGCTTGCTCAAATTTCCGGGGCCACGCTTGGTGACGACTTCCTGAATCTGCTCTTTCATCACGTCTTCGTAGCGCGGCAGGTCGTCCCACGCGCGAAAAACGCCAATAGGAGTGGGGAAACCCGGCCGATGTTCCATATGCGAGAGCAGGAACGCGTAAGACGGACGCGGGTGGTGAGCATCGTGAACGATGAGGTCGCTCTCAGAGATGCCGTTGCCGAGTTGCACGACTTCAATGTCGCCATCGGGCTTGCGGCGGATGCCCTTGTCGCGATTCTTGCCGAAGACCAGCGCCTTGCCATGTTCGAGCTGGAGGACATGCTCGCTGCGAGCATCTTTCTCGGTCAAGGAGAACCAGGCGCCGTCGTTGAAGATGTTGCAGTTTTGGAGAACTTCGATGAAGGCAGAGCCGCGGTGGGCGGCGGCATGTTTCAGCGTTTCTTTCAGATGCCCCTGGAAGACGTCGACGGAGCGAGCCACAAAGGTGGACTCGGAGCCGATGGCCAGCGATACCGGATTGAACGGGCGGTCGGGCGAGCCATAAGGAGTGGACTTGGTCACTTTGTGAAACTCCGAAGTGGGCGAGTATTGCCCCTTGGTCAAGCCGTAAATGCGGTTGTTAAAGAGCAGAACTTTGATGCCGACGTTGCGGCGGAGCATGTGAATCGTGTGGTTGCCGCCGATGGCCAGCGCGTCGCCGTCACCCGTGGCGACCCAGACTTCCAATTCGGGGTTGGCGATTTTGATTCCCGTGGCCACGGCGGGCGCGCGGCCGTGGATGGAGTGGAAGCCGTAAGTGTTCATGTAATAGGGGAAGCGGCTAGAGCACCCGATGCCGGAGACGACAACGAAGTTTTCGCGGCGGATGCCAAGCTCTGGAAATACCGACTGCACGGCGGAGAGGATGGCGTAGTCGCCGCAGCCCGGGCACCAGCGCACTTCCTGATCGGTTTGGAAGTCCTTCTTATTCAGTGGTGGAGGAAGCGTGGCAGTGCTCATTGGATGGTCTCCCGGATACCCAACAGTTCGTTGAATTTTTGTTCGAGCTCGGCTTGCTTGAACGGCCGGCCCTGAATCTTGTTTAGGCCGACGGCATCGACGAGATACTTGGCGCGGAGAACCCACAAAAGCTGGCCCATGTTCAGTTCAGGGACGAGGACTTTCTTGTAGCGTCTGAGAATGTCGCCGACGTTTGCGGGCAAAGGATTGAGGTAGCGCAAGTGCAGGTGGCCAATCTTGCGGCCCTTTGTACGCGCAGCTTTGACGGCGGCGGTGATGGAACCGGCGGTCGAACCCCAGGAGACCACGAGCAAGTCGCCTTCCGGATCGCCTTCGGGCATTACGTTCGGAATATCCTGGACGATGGCAGCGACTTTGGCCGCACGGATGCGCACCATGTTTTCGTGGTTCATCGGTTCGTAGTTCACGTTGCCGGAGCCGTCCTGCTTCTCAAGGCCGCCAATGCGGTGCTCAAGGCCGCGAGTGCCAGGGAGTGCCCAAGGGCGCGCGAGCGTCTCGGGATCACGCTTATAGGGCAGGAAGCCGTCCGGATCGGTTGTGAAATGAACCGGAATGGACGGAATGTCTTCGACCTTGGGGATGCGCCAAGGCTCGGCTCCATTGGCGAGATAGCCGTCGGAAAGCACAATGACCGGCACCATATATTTCAAGGCAATGCGCGAGGCTTCCAAAGCGACCCAGAAGCAGTCGCCCGGAGTGGCCGCGGCGAGGACGGGAATTGGAGCTTCCGAGTTGCGTCCGAAGAGCGCTTGCAAGAGATCGGCTTGCTCGGTCTTTGTAGGCAAGCCGGTGGACGGCCCGCCACGCTGAATGTCGCAAATGACCAATGGAAGCTCGGTCATGATGGCCAAGCCCATCGCTTCGGTCTTCAGCGCCATGCCCGGGCCAGAAGTCGTGGTAATCGCGAGAGCGCCCGCATAGGAGGCGCCAATGGCCGAAGTGATAGCCGCGATTTCATCTTCCGCCTGGAAGGTGATCACTCCAAAGCTCTTATACTGGGAAAGTTCGTGGAGAATGTCGGAGGCCGGAGTAATGGGATAGCTGCCCAAGAAGAGATTCAGGCCTGACTTTTGCGCAGCCGTGACGAAGCCCAAGGCTAGCGCCTGATTGCCACTGACATTGCGATAGAGTCCCGGCGTCAATTGCGCTGGCGGAATTTCGTAACTGGTCTGAAACGCTTCGGTGGCCTCGCAATAGGAATAACCGCCTTTGAGCGCCAGCTTGTTGGCTTCCATCAGCAGCGGTTTTTTGCTGAACTTGTCTTCAATCCACCGCAGCGTGGGATCCATCGAGCGGTTGTAGAGCCAGTAGCACATGCCGAGGGCAAAGAAGTTTTTGCAGCGGTCCATGGCCTTGGCGTCGATGCCGAGATGCTGGAGCGCCGCGCGGGTGAGGCGCTGCAGCTCGACGGGGAACAACCGGTACTTGTCGAGCGAATGATCTTCCAACGGGTTGCTGGTCATTTGTGCTTTGCGCAGGTCCGACTCTTTGAAGCTGTCGCTGTTGACGATGAGGATGCCGTTCGCCTTCAAGTCGCCGATGTTGACTTTCAGCGCCGCGGGATTCATGGCGATGAGGGCATCAATGGCGTCGCCGGGTGTGTACACTTCGTTGGAAGAAAAGTGCAATTGGAAGCCGCTGACCCCGGGGATGGTTCCCGCTGGGGCGCGAATTTCGGCGGGATAGTCGGGGAACGTGGCGATGTCGTTGCCGTACAGAGCGACGGTATTGGTGAACTGGCTTCCCGTGATCTGCATGCCGTCGCCAGAGTCGCCCGCAAAGCGGATCACCGCCTTGTCGATGACTTCGCGTTTCGTTTTTGTTGTTGGTGGAACTTCCGCGAGCGTAGACATTCTTACCCTAAGCCTCCGCTAATCAGTGAACTCCCCAGCTCCCCCCCGGGGAGTGTGGCTCAATCGAAGGATGAGGCGGCGCAAGAAAGGATGGCTTCGCAGGCGAGCCGCCGAGCCGACGAATAAAGAATACCACACCGGAACGCGCTTGGAAGTCAGAGAGTGTTGCGGGGAATTTTCAGGGAGTAACGCGTGGTTCCCGAAGAGAGCGCGCCGCAGAAGCTGCTGCAAGGAAGCGCGGCCGGTAGTAGATCAAGATGCCGAGAATGATGCCCGCGAACGCTAACCCTAACACCATCATCCAGCCGAACTGCTGCATGAAACTTTCCGCTGAGAATTGCGATTGGGGCAGGCGCATCCAAGCTAGCATGTCTTTCGTGTACGAGGTCATCGCGGTTTTGTAGCTTGGGTTCAGCAAGCTTACGGCAGTGCTGGCAAGCCAGAACATTTGCAATCCCACGAGGAAGGAATAGCTCCAGGCCTTCAGCTTCAAGATTCCCACGCCCGCCACGAAAAGACTGAGCGCGCTGACAAGAAGAATCGGCAAGCCCACCCGCGGCGGGAGAGCTAGTCCAAAGATGAATACTGGGACCGGGGGCGGCATCCACGGCAGGAAAACGAAGTTGAGAATGGATGTGACATAAAGCCACGCGAGCACGGTAACGGGTAGCGGGCAGCGCGGCTTTTGTGGAAGCGAGGCACCGGCTTGCGTGTCAGCCCCCGCAAACTCAGCCTTAACGGATTTGCGGTTGAAGAGAATCAGCCACCAAATCCCTACCACCAGCGGCAGGCCGTAGAGAAGCAGCAGCATGAACTGGACCAAGTGCTCGCTGCCTGGCGGCAGCTCAGGAGCATTGAGAGGCGCGAACATGGGCAGCAGAAAGGCGAACGGGATTCCGATTCCCCCGAAGAAAACGCACAGCCCGCCCCAAACGAGAATGGAAATTCGCGCCCAGTTGCGCAGACGGATGAGCCCGACGCCAGTGAAGATTCCAAGGATGGAGAGGGCACACATTGCTGCCAAGCCGACGAGCATTGCGGTTTGAAACGGGGGAGGGAGAGGTACTGTCCTCTGGGACAAAGGGACGACGGACATTCCCAGAAATGCGAATGAACAAGTCAGCAACGAAAGGAGCCCAGCCAGGATGGCGACGACTGCGGCCGCGATCACAGAAGTGGAAGCTCTTGTGGGATTCCCCATCGGGATTTGGTATAGCACTTTCAGAATTGCGAGAGAAGTGGCTAAGCCGAGTAAGATATCTCAATTTAAGGCTTGACGTTCGCTTTCTTTTCGCCTAAAGTGCCTGTGGAAAAGTTTAGCGGAGCGGAGGTACGGTCATGCCCCTGACCAAACGGCAAAAAGAAGTTCTCGATTACCTCGTGGCGTTCGAAACCAAGCACGGCTACGCGCCGAGTTTTGAGGAGATCGGCAAGGGCATGAAGCTCACTTCGCTCGCCACCGTGCACAAGCACATCACGACTTTGGAGAAGAAAGGTTTTATTCGCCGCGGCTACAACCAGAGCCGCTCCATTGAAATTGTCCAGTTGCCGAAGCCGGTGAAGGAGCAGGTAATTGAGCGCAGAATCCAGGAACTCCCGCTGGTGGGTCGCATCGCCGCGGGCCGGCCGCTCGAAGCGGTGGAGGAGCGGGAAACGCTTTCGCTTGGAGATTTCGCGCGAGGCGGGAACTCTTTTGTGCTGCAGGTGAAAGGCAATTCCATGATTGAGGATCACATCATGGACGGCGACTACGTGGTTTGCGAGCAAACTCAGGTCGCCAACGCGGGGGATATTGTGGTGGCTCTCGTCGGGGGTGAAGAAGCCACGCTCAAGCGCTTTTACCGGGAAGGGCCAGGCAAGATTCGGCTGCAGCCCGCTA